>CAZHNU010000034.1:0-36774 GCA_964534145.1 uncultured Methanotrichaceae archaeon
ATGAGCTTCTCAGGCGTTGAGCATGGCGGATTGTACGGCGTGGTAGAGACAAAGTACGATACCTGATCCTTCTCCATCTCTGTGACTGAGAACATCTCCTGTACTTCAGCGCCAATGCCGCCGTAGAATGCCTTGGAGTTGAGATACTTGGCTCCGGTCAAGGGCGTTATGCCGGAGTACGTTAGCTTCGTGTTCTCGAAGAGGTTCAAGTTGGATTTTTCGCCGTTGTTTACAGAGGCTACCTCTCTCTTGAGCTTGTCAGCGTTTTGAGAATAGGCATGCTCCTGATCAAGCTCAAAGTCGCCGTCTCCTGCCATGACGTTGTAATACTCAAGGGCGATCTTCTTATCAACTATCGATGTGCTGACATCGATAACTCCTGTCCCTGATATCTTCTGATTCTCGCAGAATTGCTCATACTGAACAGGCGGTACAAGGGGTGAATTGGCCAACCCTGTGCTGCAGCATCCGATAAGGAATGCAGCTAGCATTACTGCTACTACTAATACTCCCTTCATGCTACTAATCCCCTATTTTTTCGATTGTATAAGGCTATTACCTCTAACCTTATTAAATATATCGGATGTAGTTTCCTCATCAATGGTCTTGTTTTAACTGTTAAAAATAATTGATTTTATGGAAAAAAGAGGGAAGCAGCGACCATCACAGTTATAATATCTTTATTAAGATTATGTGTGTATATTCACATTATCATGATATGCCTTTTTGCACTTAAAGTGCGGGTATTCGCAGAGGAACAAAAAAATTTGCGCGATTGATAGGAGCTTTATGTTGAATGAGATTCTATTAAGCAATTCAATAAACTTTTTCTATATGTCTTGGGAGGCGAGATGATGCATCAAAAAACTTATAGGTCATAGTGCCAAATTAATAATTGCCAGTGTTATGACCTTGAACCGATTGGGGCATTGGTGAGCACCCTGCTAATAATCCGTATGCTGATAATTATTTTAAGCTTATTGAGGTTACCATGGCCGATGAGGATCTCGATACAAACAAGGCTGAACCGAAAATGGAACTTAAGCCAAATCGCCTGATATCTGAAAAGAGCCCATATTTGCGGCAGCATGCCTGCAATCCTGTTAACTGGTTCCCGTGGGGCGAGGATGCCTTTCTGCTGGCGAAAAAGGAGGACAGGCCCGTGTTCCTATCAGTCGGCTACTCCACGTGCCACTGGTGTCATGTCATGGCGCACGAGTCGTTCGAGGACACAGAGGTCGCCCGGCTGATGAACGAGGCATTCGTCTCCATAAAGGTGGATCGCGAGGAGCGCCCCGACATAGACCGGATTTACATGGCTGCAGCGCAGATGATTACAGGTAGGGGCGGCTGGCCTCTTACAGTCATCATGACTGCGGACAAAAAGCCGTTCTTTGCCGCCACTTACATCCCCAAAACAGGGCGCTTCGGCCAGATGGGTATGTTGGAGCTCATCCCGCGCATCAAGGAAATGTGGACAAATAAAAGGGACCAGCTCCTAAGCGATGCAGATAGGATAACCGATTACCTGAGGCAATCCCAAAAAACTGCGGCTAACCAACGGCCAAAAGACCGGGGGCCGGATATTTCAGTCCTGAAAAAAGGCTATGAGAGCCTTGAGAGCGTCTATGATATCGAGAACGGTGGATTTGGCTATGCCCCCAAGTTTCCAACCCCCCACAACCTCATGTTTCTCCTGCGCTACTGGCGGCGGAGCAGGGACGAAAGCGCTCTGGATATGGTGAACACAACGCTTCAGGCCATGCGCATGGGCGGGATTTACGATCATATCGGATTTGGATTTCACCGCTACTCGACGGACGCGCAGTGGTTCGTGCCTCATTTTGAGAAGATGCTCTACGATCAGGCGCTTTTAGCCGTTGCTTACGCAGAGGCCTTCCAGGCCACCAGGAAGGCGGAGTTTGCCAAAACTTTAAAGGAGATCCTGGAGTATGTTCGAAGAGACATGACCTCTCCTGAAGGGGGCTTTTACTCGGCGGAGGATGCCGACAGCGAGGGAGAGGAGGGCAGGTTCTACACCTGGACTGCACAAGAGCTGAAAGGCCTGCTGGAGAAGGACGAGATGGGGCTTCTCATCAGGCTGCTCGATATCAGCGAGAGCGGTAACTTCGAGAAAGGGCGAAATATCCTGCGCCAAAGAACCTCAGTTGAGGATGCATCACAGGTACTTCGAATCTCTGAAAAAGAGCTTCAGGGCCGGCTTGACCAAATAAGGGAGAAGCTGTTTCTGGCGCGGGAAAAGAGGATCTGGCCGGGGAGGGACGATAAGATTCTCGCCGACTGGAACGGCCTCATGATTGCCGCTTTTTCCAGGGGGGCTCAGGTCCTTGGCGATTCCGATTATGTAAGGGCCGCCAGAAGAGCCGCGGATTTTATCCTGAGAGAAATGAAAGGCCCGGAGGGAAGGCTCCTCCACCGCTATAAGGAAGGAGCCGGCATTGAGGCCAACCTCGACGACTATGCCTTTTTGGCCTGGGGACTGATCGAGCTGTACGAGGCATCCTTCGATGCGGCGTATCTTCGGGAGGCTCTGGAAATTACCGCATCAATGATAGAGCATTTCTGGGACGACTTTGCAGGCGGGCTCTTCTTTACCCCTGATGATGGAGAGGCCCTGCTTGTCCGAAGTAAAGAGATCTATGACGGGGCGCTGCCCTCAGGCAATTCGGTGGCCATGATGAACCTTCTCAGGCTCTCTCACATCACCGGAGACGCCTCGCTGGAGGAGAAGGCAAGCGCCTTAGCCTCTGCGTTCGGCGATGCCGTCAGCAGTCAGCCTTTGGGGCATACGATGTTCCTGACTTCTCTGGACTATGCTATTGGCCCATCTTATGAGGTCGCCCTTGTGGGGGGCCCTGAGGATGACGTTATCAGGAGAATGCTTGAGGCTGTCAGGTCCAGGTTCCTGCCAAACAAGTCAGTGATACTGGTGTCAGGAGAGGAAATCCGCAATCTTGCACAATTTACGAGGAATCTCGTTATGCAAAACGGCAAAGCGACGGCCTATGTTTGCGCCAATTACAGCTGCGATATCCCGACCAACGATCCGCAAAGGATGATAGAAATACTGGAGGAGGCAGATGGAGCTTTGTAGCGGGAGATGCACCGATTGGCCGCATTTATCTCCAATCCTTTTTTCTCCTTTATATCCAATCATCTTTTCTCCTTTCGCGTAAATGCCCTTTTCCGGTAGCGCCCAATTTTTGTGGAAATAAATGAGGAACAGTCCTGCCGGTACTGAAATCGTGTTAAATCAAGGCGTCCTTAGGTCGACAACGATAAATAGTACCAGCAGAGTAGTGTACTTCGAGGAGATCGAAATTTCTGAGAATGAAGTAACTGCGGACACTGATAGGCACCGTAGCTTAAGCAAGCACCGTAGGGTATCGACGGAAGAGACATCCTCAATATCGCCCTATAATGGACCTGATATGGGCGGAAAAGCGATAATGGTCAAGTCTATTTTCTCACTCGCTGGTCCAGCGGTGATGATCTAAATGAATAAACGTAAAGATCATACTTTAAAGAAAAACCTCATGTACGTTCTGGAAGAAAATGACTCTCAATATATAATAAATGAGAGTTATTTCTACAAGACGGAGCCTTACTACACAATAGTCAAAAACGAGCACGAGGGCATCAAAACCGTTCCGAGCAGCAGCGATGTGCTGGACGCATACATCGTTCCCATATGCCTGGAGAAGGCCAAGCTTGCGGGAATTCCCGTATGCGATTGGATAATATCCAACCAGTACGTCTCCCTGCCGGCTCTGGTATACGGCCTGAACTACTTCTCCACTCCGGAGGAGCACTTCGTTGTTAGCGATATAGCAGAGGCCACCCAGGTCATCAAGCACGTCACCAACCACGGCAAGTACCCGTTTTGCTACCAGAAGATCAGCGATGCATCATCGGTTACGAAGTGCGTCTCCATCTTCGGCAAGACGATAAACTGCTGCGAAAGCGTTTCGACTCTGGCGGAAAAGATATACGAGGTCTTCAGGCTTCCTCTGGTGGAAATAGTTCTTGTAAAGGATGCGGAGGGGTATCATCTCTCCTCCTTAGCTCCTGTAAAGTATTCGCAGTTATCCAAAGAAGAGAATGAAATATTGCATAGCCTTCTGGATACGAGGGTGAACCATAGTGAGTAAATTAGGCATCTTTGTCAATAGGCAAACGCTAGCAAGCTCTGAACAGCTGACAGCCCTGGTAAAGTGCCGGGACGTGGCTGAGAGCATGGGCCATACGGTTGAGTTCATCTTTCCCGTAGACATAAAGAAGATCCCAAAGCTTGACGCGCTGTTCATAAGGGCCAACACAGACCCGATGAACACGACCTACGTGGCAGCGAAGATTGCCAGCCTGTACGGCATTCCCGTGATAGACGACCCGGACTCCATTCGAGTGTGCGCCGACAAAATAAACATGTACATGCACCTCATGAAGAGGGACATCTCCATGCCGAGGACGAAGTTCCTTCGCAAGAAGGAGCTGGATGAGGCCGAGGCAATGCAGCTCTTTGAGGAGCTGGGCTCGCCTCTGGTGCTGAAAGAGCCATCAACGTCCTTCTCTGCAAGGGTAGAGAAGGTCTCAGATCCAGCCGAGCTGCTGAAGGTAGCAAAGAGATTCTTCAAGCTTTCAGATTGGGTCGTTGTGCAGGAGTATATCGAGAGCAGGTTTGATTGGAGGGTGGGCGTGATCAACGGCGAGCTGCTATATGTCTGCAGATATATCATACCCTCAGAGACCTTTAAAATCCAGGCTTCTGTAAACGGCCATATCGTCTACTGCGACGTGGAGAGCGTGCCTGCCGATCAGGTCCCTCCAGAGGTCATAGATCTGGGAATTGAGGCAGGAAAGGCTATTGGCAACGGGCTTTACGGCGTGGATATAAAGGAGAGCAACGGGCGCCTCTATGTAATCGAGGTTAATGATAATCCCTCTCTTGAGGGCGGCGAGGATACCCACTACCCGGACATGTTCAGAAAGATTATCTCCTACCTCATGACCGGCGAGACGTCATGCTGTTCCGATGAGCTGTTCAGCGAGGTCTACGGCCCACATGGATTTGGGGATAAGTACGGCATGGGCGTTGCCGACGGCTTTGCCATGGGCGAAGACCTGGTCGAAAACGACGTCTACTCATACAAGATAGACTTTTCTGAGCGATAAACCCCAGATCTTTTTCTTTTTAATCGATTAATCGACTTGATTAGTCTTTGAAAGTCAAGAGTCAATATCCAAAGGATGATATTCAAGAGATGATGTTCATGGATGATTCACTTTACGAAGCTTTGAGCAAGGCCTGCAGCAGCTGCCACCTCGGTGGAGGCTGCTGCTTTGATGCCAGGCCGCCTCTCAGCCAGAAGAGGATAGACATCCTCACAAAAAACGGTGTAGATCCTGAGTGTGTTGAGTTCGCAGGATACAGGAGGCTGCGGGTGAAGGAGGACGGCTTTTGCGTGCTGTTCCAGGACGGCAGGTGCAGCGTGCACTCCGTAAAGCCGGAGACATGCATTGCCGGTCCCTTTACCTTTGACATGAGGGGCGCAATTCTTCAGGTTTTCCTGAAAAGGGAGACCATATGCCCCATGGTCAGGGTGCTGAAGGAAAACAGCGAAGCTTACGAGGGCCTCTTCGAGACTGCAGTTGAGAAAATTATCGATCTGGTTTATGCATTGCCCCCTGCAGAGCTGGCGGAGGTCCTCAAAATCGATGAGCCCGAGACGGATCTTGTGGCAGAGATCAAGCTTAAAGGCTGGATACAATGCCGGTAGCGGAGAAAACCCATATGGCAATGGTAGGAACCGAGCACGAGTATTCCATAAACGATGTCGACTTTTGCCCTCTGCCCATTTCCGATAAGATCCTAGAGGGGCTTCACGGATCTGTAGAGCACGAGGTCGACTTCGGTGGGATCAAGGTCTCAAAGGAGCTGCAAAAGCATGCCCTGGAGCTGATTCCGGCAAGGCCGGGAGGACTTCGCTTCCTTGAAGAAAACCTCTACCGGGGGTTGACGGAGCTTTACAGGGCTACGGGATACAAATACAAGTTCCTGGGACTGGGGATGCACCCGCTTCTAACGCTGGACAAAACGACCTACTGGGACCACGACGAGCAGGAGTATTACCATACATACGACCGGCTCTTCAACATCCACCAGCACGGCTGGCTGAATATCCAGGCGCTGCAGGTGAACATGCCTTTCAGGAGCAAGGATGAGATGGTGCAGATATTCAATAAAATCCGCTCATTGATTCCGTATCTGGTTGCGGTCTCAGCCTCGTCGCCGTTTGTGGAGGGAGGTCTGACGGGCAAGATGGATAACAGGCTGATCTACTACCGGGAGAACCAGCGGCAAATACCCTCCATCTGCAACGATATACTGCCTGAACGGCTCTCGAGCGCCGATGAGTACATAAGGATCAACCGCGGGATCTACAAAGAGCTTAGGGCATACGGCGCTGATATACTGTGCCATGAATGGGTTAACTCCCGTGGTTTGATCGTTCGCTTTAGCAGGAGCTGCGTTGAGGTCAAGGCCATCGACGAGCAGGAGTGCCTGCGATCGGATATGGCTGTGACGGCATTTCTTCTATCCCTGCTTCATAGCGATATTGCGCTGGAGGAGGATGAAGGGACTCTTCGGTCGATGCTTGAGGAGGCCATAGAGAAAGGCACGGCTGCCTTCCGGCCCGAGCTGGAGAGGCTTTTAAGAGCGGCCCAAAGCAGCGCCTCCAATGAGGAGCGCGGTTACCTGCCAATAATTGCCAGGAGAATTGAGCAGGGAAGCCTGGCAGAGCTGATGGCGCAAAGGTTCAGGGAAACGGGCGAGATCAAGCCGATGCTAAGCGATATGGAGTGGTGTCTGAGAGAGAACAGGCCATATTCGGCTGAGATGGGAAGGTGCGGATAGCTATCGATAAAAACAGGAAAATTATTCCTGGGAAATATGGGCTGGCAACGTTCTCAGCCAGCTCATAGCATAAAAGCTGCCGCAAATTGCAGGGCCTCCGGCATGAGCTGCGCTCGATAATCCCGGAATTATTTTAAATATATTTCTGGATGAGAATATATTTTGCAGATGCTCGAAAGGTCCACTATTTTAGAAAATTATTTAAGATGGCAGCGCGATAATATATTCGGATTATAGTCCGGCAGCAAACTAGTGTAAACATAAGAATTAAGACAATACTGTTGGTAAATCTTATGAACGACGATCAATCCCCTTCATTAGGAAGTTTCCTGCTCAAATATGCCATTTTGGCGCCGTCTTGTCTAAACATTCAGCCATGGCGTTTCGAATTAGATGACAGCTGCATCAGAATAGCTGTGGACAAAGGCCGATGGCGCAAAATTGCGGACCGAGATCAGCGAGAACTCTATATCAGCGCAGGATGTGCGCTGGAAAACCTTTTGATTGCTGCAGAGTATTTCGGATACGATTACCAGACATCCTACTGCGGAGATGAGCTGGCGGCGGCTGTTAAGCTGTATCCTGGAGGCAAACCTTCATCCTTTAGAGGTCCCGATCTTTTCGATTCAATTCCCAAAAGGTGCACCAATCGCAAGATCTATGAGAATAAGCCCTTGTCTCCTGAAGAACTTAAATGCCTGCAGGATGTTTGTATTGAGGATAGCCTCATGCTTCATTTAACTGCTCGGGCGGATACTAAAATAAAAGCATGCGAGTTAATTAAGCGTGCATACCGCATTCAATTATCCAATATGGATTATAGGAAAGAACTGGGGTACTGGCTGGGTCAGGGCCTCTTTGCAGATTCCTGGACGAAATCGAAGATCGCCCAGATGGCGGCGATGAACATCAGCATCAGCAAGAGCCAGGCCGAAAAAATCTCAGAGCTAACGAGATCGGCGCCGGCTTTTGGCATCATTTGCTCAAAAGAAGATGACCGCTTTGCCCAGATCGCAGCAGGACAGGTGTTGGAAAGGGTATGGCTTCAGGCCGCCGCGCTTGGAATCGGCCTTCACCCTGTAAGCCAGATTTTGGAAGTGCCGGAGCTAAAGGAAGAAATGTCAGGGTTATTGCCCATCCCTGATGCCTGCCCTCAGATAGCCTTTGGATTGGGATATGCCGATTGCAAGGCAAAGCACTTGCCGCGGCGGCCCATGAGCGAATTCGTCTTTAAGCAATAGGGTAGATCAAGCAAGGTGATTTCGAAATTCCTCATGAGATGGCCTCCGCCACATCCTCGATCTCAGCCCTCTCCAGCTCGATCTCCTCCTTTTCGCGCCACTCGGCGTTGAGCAGCTTATCCTGGCAGCGGCGCTCTGCAGTCGTAACTGCAAATCTTCCCAGAAAGTTCCAGGATTTTAGAACCTCTTTTGCCACAAAGAGCTTGGCAGGCATGTCGTAGATCATGGCTGTGTCAGACAGCTCCGGACGAAGGGTAACAGGGTCTATGGATGCAACAATGCCGGGATTCTTCCTTATATGCTTTGATATGATGTCGATGGTTTTCTTGGCGACGAAGGCATTGCGCGTGAAGGCCACCCCGTCCTCTTTAAACTGTCCGGTTACGGGATCGGTGACTCTCACCTTTGCCCTTATCAGATCATCGGTTACGATATACTCAAGCACCTCTGTGCAGAGCCTGTGTCTATTTGCATTTCGGTTGACCATGGCAGCGGTCGGCACCTCGCCGTCCTCGGTCCTGTAGGTTCGTGCCTTCTTGCGGTGGAACTCCGCAAGGGCTTTATCCTCAGGGATATCGACAAGTGCAGGCTGCTTTGCAGCCTTGCGGCTAATATGCCGCACAAGCTGATTTTCGGCTTTCTCCTCTGCAGTTGTCCTCTCATCCTTATCTGCAGCAGAGGGGGCATAAGGGGCCATCTCCGCCAGGACCATGCCTATATCCCTATCGGAGCATCGGAACTTGCCGTTTTCCTGCCAGACCAAAATCTCTGCGCCCTCAGGCCTTTTGATTACGAACCTCTTACCATCGGCAGATAACATCCAGCTGTGGCCTTCGAGGGACTTGCAGTACTCGTTTAATGCGTGCTCTATTTGCGATTTGGATACCATCTATTCAATACCTCTACTTATGCAGCTATTTGTATATAATAGTCTATAAAGCTTATCGGTCTTAAATTTTGTATCTCAGATAAATGAAGATGGACCTGTAGCATGGCTTAAGCCATCTCATTTTGATCATCCTGAGATTTTGAACCAGATAAAAATTTTTTGTTAATTGTTCCTCGCTTGCATTGCCAATAGTCTCGCATTTCCAATAGTTTCGCCCCGCATGGTGGATGCTTAAACGCCATCGGCTCAAGCTCGATGAACATGGCAAGATCGCGAACGTGCGGCTGGAAGGTCGGCTCCAGGACCGCCTGTCCAGTCCTGATTGACAATCTTTCGGAGGAGGAGGTAGATATCATCTGGGCGGAGGTTAGCAGGATAAACTGGGCCTTGAGGGAAAAGGCTGATCCCGTGGTTTCACATCAAATCTCGGACAGACAGCTTCAGAATGCCAAAAGGCGGTCTTTGAAAGGACTGGAGGCATGAGGCTGAAGAAGGTTCATTTTCAGCCTCAAACCTCTCTCATGTATAAAAGAGTCCTGTATCCTGCGAGGACGAATCCGAAGACTGCAGGTCCCAGGATTATGCCGTATGCGCCAATGACGAAAAGAGGTGCTGTAAAGGCAAGAATCGTTATCACTGGATGCACTCTGGCTCCTCTCAATGCAAGACGCGGTCGTATTATGTTTTCGGGTATGACCGATAGGAATAGCGTAGCAAGGACTGCCAGAGCAGCCGCCATTTGATAGTTTCCGAGCAGGGCATAATAAATGGCCATCGGCCAGACAACTGCTGCCGACCCCAAAAAAGGGACGAGTTCCAGCAGCCCGACAAGCATGCCCCACAGGAGGGGGTAGGGAACTCCAAGAACGAAGAATCCGAGAGTTGCTATGGTTCCCGTTATTGCGGCAGTGATCAGGAATACGTGAAAGAGGTTGTTATAGATGTCATCGAGATGGTAGAGGAACTTTCCAACTATTGCTTTATCGGGCAGGTAATCCATAATGCGCTTCAGCAGGCGCCTTCCGTCCACCAGGATATAATAAGTGAAGAACGTAATCAGAACAAAATGGGTAAATGTTATGTGCAGGCTGCCGATAAAGGCCGAGACCCAGGCGCCCAAAACCAGCAGCAACCAATCCAGGGCTGTGGATGGAATATGGCCCAAATACTCTGCGGCTTGGTCGGGCAGGTACCTGTAGCCAAAGACCGTAAGCTCGTTTGAAATTTTCCCCACATGCATAATAATTGCATTTCCCGACTCTAAAAGTCTGGACGTCTCATTCAGGACGGTAACGAACACGATCAGGATGACGATTGATAGAAAAATAAATACGACTGCCAGAGATAGAGCTGAGGAAATCCTCCTTTGTCCCGTTAGCTGGATAAGATGAACATAAACCGGATGAAGGATATAGGCAATAAAGATGCTCAATAAAAGGCTCATTAAAAACTCCTTTGATAGGTAGAGAGCCAGGAGCACAGACAGCACAAAAACGATAATGAATACAGTGTAAAATCTCCGACGGAAGTCCATGTTATAATAATACAATTATACTCTATATAAACTTCCGCATAAGCAAGGATTAAAGTCTGCTATCGAAAGCTGTTGCCAAAGAGAGATATCCAGCTATCGATCATCAATCTGTCATCTATCTGTCGCCCACCGCAACAGTAATCTTCTATAGCATCCAATAACATGTCGTGGATCAATGCACTTGGAGCTTTTCTATCGCTATGGACCTTCGGGACGGCTGGTGTTGATTGAAGGCAGTTCAAGACCCACATTCTATTTCCTCGGATGAGGTTCTAAGAGCTTTGGAGGCCGGTCCTGACGGACTTGGCGAGGATGAGGCAGCAAAGAGGCTGAAAATCTATGGGCCAAACAGCCTTCCAAAGCCCAGACCGACAAGCATAGCGGTTTACTTCCTGCGGCAGTTTTTAAGCCCGTTGATTTATATCCTGCTGCTGGCGGCCGCTGTGTCTCTATTCCTGGGCGAATGGCAGGACAGCATTTTCATCTTTATCGTTCTTCTCATCAATGCCGTGATAGGCACGGTTCAGGAATACTCGGCACAAAGAAGCGCTGAGGCATTGAGAAACCTGGTGAGGACAAGGACCAGGGTGATAAGGTCGGGACAGGAGTTTGAAATTGACTCAGAGGGGCTTGTCCTTGGAGATATAGTCCTGCTTGAATCAGGCGGCAAGGTTCCTGCAGATATAAGGCTGATATCTGCCCAGGGCCTGGAGGTGGATGAGTCTTTGCTTACAGGAGAATCGCTGCCCGATGCCAAAGATACTTCTCTCATTTTCGATTCAGGAACCCCCCTGGGCGACAGGGAGAACATGGCCTTTGCCGGGACTCTTATAACCTCGGGCAGGGGAAAAGGGGCGGTCGTTGCGACAGCCTCCCGGACAGAGGTGGGCTCGCTGGCAGCATCCCTTGCAGGCAAGGCCGAGACCAAACCCCCATTAATCCTTCAAATGGAGAAGTTCAATTCAAAAATTGCCATATTAATCGCCGCTGCAGTAATATTGATCTTTGTCGTGGAGCTCTACCGGGGTGAGCCGCTATATGATATCTTCTTCCAATCGGTTGCCCTGGCCGTGGCTGCGGTCCCTGAGGGCCTGCCGGTCGCCATGACTGTGGCTCTGTCGATAGGCATGTCCCGCATGGCGAAGAGAAATGTCATTGTGCGAAGGCTTGTAGCGGTTGAAGCCCTCGGGTCGTGCAACTACATTGCCTCTGATAAGACAGGAACTCTCACCATCAACCAGCTGACCGTTAAGCGAATTGCCATTCCCGGGCGAAATTGGCTGGAGGTGGCCGGAGAGGGCGCATCTTCCGAAGGCAAAATCGCGGCTGTAAACGGAATTGACGGCGAAAAAGGCCTCCTTGAGAGGCTGGCCAGGGCCTCGGTTCTGGCCAATGAGGGATTCGCAGGCTTCCGAAACGACCGGTGGGAGTATCATGGAGATACCGTCGATGTGGCCCTGCTGGTTATGGCCAGAAAGGCAGGAATCGACCAGCAGGAGGAACAGAGGGTGTATCCCAGGCTGGCCCAGATACCTTTCGAGTCCGAGCGCCAGTTTTCAGCCACGCTTCATCAGGGTCCAGACGGACGTATCGCCTTTGCAAAGGGCTCTCCTGAAAAGATCACCAAAATGAGCGGCAGCATGGCATCGCCTGATGGAGATGTACCCCTGAACTCCGAGGCTGTTGAGGAGCAGGCCCAGGGGCTGGCCGCTACAGGCTACAGGCTCTTGGCGCTTGCATCAGGCAGGTTCCCGGAGGATACAGAGTTCACGGAGGACCGCCTCAAGGGCCTGACTTTTCTCGGCCTGGTGGGGATGATAGACCCCTTAAGGCCTGAGGCTAAAGGCGCAGTTGATGCCTGTAAGAGCGCCGGCGTCCAGGTAGCCATGGTCACTGGCGATCATCCAGCAACTGCTCTGGCCATAGCCGAGGAGCTGGGACTGGCAGAGGGTCCCGATCAGGTTGTGACAGGGCCCGACCTGAAGGGCGCAGAGGCGGATGGGGTAGAGGCAGTCGATGCTTTGACCTCAAAGGGCAGGGTCTTCGCCCGCGTGGAGCCCCAGCAAAAGGTGCTCATTACCAAGTCTCTTGTGCGCCAGGGAAGGCTCGTGGCAGTGACCGGCGATGGAGCCAACGATGCCCCGGCCCTGCATGCCGCTCATGTGGGCGTCGCCATGGGGAAGGGCGGAACCGATGTGGCGAGAGAGAGCGCCGATCTCATCATCACCGACGACAACTTCGCCTCGATAGTCTCGGGGATAGAGGAGGGAAGGATCGTTTACGGGAACCTGCGAAAGGTCATTTTCTTCTCAATATCCACGGGTGTGGCAGAAATCTTCCTATTCATTCTGGCTCTAATTTTCAATATGCCCCTGCCTCTGCTTGCGGTTCAGCTACTATGGCTAAATCTTGTTACAAACGGCATTCAGGACGTGGCCCTTGCCTTTGAGCCGGGTGAGGGCGGGGAGATGGAGCGCCCGCCAAGACCGGCCAATGAGCCGATTTTCAACCGCTTGATGGTTGAAAGAGTGGCAATGGTTGCGGTGGTCGTGGGAGGACTGGCCTTTGTGGTTTACTACGGGCTCCTGTCCATGGGCTGGAGCCTTTACGATGCCAGGAACACCACTATGCTGCTCATGGTGCTTTTCGAAAACGCAATGATATTTACAAGCCGCTCAGAGCTGAAATCGGCCTTCTCCACCAGCCCCCTTAAAAATCCCCTGCTGATATTGGGCACTCTGGCAGCCGTTTTGATTCAGGCAGCCGCCATGTATATGCCGTGGCTAAGCGATGTGCTGGAGATACATCCGGTTCCCCTGAACCAATGGATTTTGCTTCTGGCCGTGGCCATTGCAGTATTTGCCGTCATGGAGGTTTATAAAATCCTTCGAAGACGCTTTCCGGTTAGCTGACTTGGCGTGTGAAAAAGGATTCAATTAACAGCATTGCCAAAGAAAGCACTGGAGAAATCATATCCGGGAAAAAAGACATGAAGGCCTGCGGGCCCTACAGGCTAATCGGGCCAAAGCGGCCGGATTAGGTTTCAGGCCTTCTCGATGTCGGTTTCAATTTCATGGTTTCAAGATCTTTCTTGGATATCTTCTTAATGCTTTATATTATGCGGTTATCCCGACCCGGAGACCACCTGCTGAACCTGGCCGACTGTGGTACCGGGAAGAGGCGGCACAGGGGCTTGAAGGAAAGCTTCTCCAGAGGGAGATGCCCCCGTAGTTGTGTCTGGCGTCGCCCGCGTTGCGTTTCCGAATAGGATGGGCTGGGTAGCAGGGCTTCTGACCATGCCTGGGGAGGAAACCAGGCCGCCGGCGCCGGCCGGATAGGTGTACCTGGCGATCACTGTGCCTTCAGAGTTATAGAGGCTGACAACATCTGCTGAGTCGTCAAGCAAATCCTGTCCCATATTCAGGTACAAATCCGTTTGGGTGCTTGCACCAGCGCCGGGGTGAACCCTAAGGGAACCGCCTACTGGAATTATCGCCAGCGGGAAGACATAGCTGAAGTCCGTTCCGGCGGTCAGAGCCCATCCGGTCAGGTTCACGGGCACAATGCCCTCGTTTGTCACCTGAATGAACTCATCGCCTGTGATTCCGACATTGGTTATATTCATATTGACGGCCTGATTGGTCTCGAATATCGCGGATACGTTTGCCAGCTGTGTCACATCGGTGGACGTGGCATTTGGCAAAATCTGCGCTCCGCGCGAGGCAGGGGATAATTCAATTGGCTCGACCAAAACTCCTCTTTGGACTTGACCGAGAGGCTGGCCTGGAGGGGCTGGGAAAGGTGCTCCGTCCACCTGCACCGCCTGCTCTGCCGGGGATAGGCCCGGATAGGCATACCTTGATACTACGGCGCCGGAGTTATCAGAAAGCGTTATCACATCGCCCGCATCGCTTAGAAATTCTGCGGGCAGCCCCAGATAAATATCTGAGCCGACATCAAATCCATGGCCGAAGTGAATCCTTAGCAGGCCGCCGGGAGTGATGGTCTGTGACGGGAACGTATACCTGTTCGCGCCGGCGGTTAGCATCCATCCGTTCAGGTTAACAGGGACGCTGCCCTGGTTGGCTATGGTCACCCATTCGTCTCCCAGGTAGCTTATGTTTGTAATATTGATCAGGCTCGGAGTTATCTGCGTTCCTGCGGTCTGATTCTCGGCTATTTGCTGGCCCAATGCCGGGAAGGCCAAAAGGGCGGCAAATGCCGCCACTATCAACATTTTGATGTCAATCATATTAACAAACTCCACATCGATCGTCAAATTCAGCCAAAGGTCGAAAGGCGAATAATCTCTCGACTCAAGCTCTCGTTACCTTCTATGGTCCATACTTTATACGTAACTAAGTATATTATATCTTCTCTATAAAATTTAAGCTTTTCCGGGAAAATATTGTATATTCGTTTGCCGTAAAAATTTAGCCCATGACAACGACGGATAACTTTAAGTCAATTGACGAATAACGCCTTTTCAGGTGTTATTGTGATTAAGGCATTCAGCACTCTAGCCCTTCTGGCAGCATTGATGGCGGTTTCCAGTGCAGGCGATTGGCTGGAGGGAGGATATGTCGGTAAGGGAAGCTACGGCGATGTCAGGCAGTATTTTACAGATCCCATATTCTACTCGTCAGGCAGTCACGTTACCTCATCCGATCCGGCCATCAGACAGATGGAGGCGTCCATGGACAGATACAGCAGCCGCTATGCATCTCTTGGATCCTCTAACACTAAATCGACAATTGGAAAATCTGCTTCCGACAGATCTGCCTATGCAGGCATAGCCGGCAATCAAGCCGTCAATGCAGCAGGCGGCTGGCGTTTGGAGCTATCCGACGGCACGCTTGTTGATCTCGATCTTTCCCAGTCCGGAGCAAGAGTTTTCGGACCCGGCAGCATGAAATCCGCGTCCTCCTCGGCGTGGGCGGTTGCCAGCGGAGAGGTGGTGGGCACAGTTTTAAGCCTGGACATAGTGCCTGCAGGCGGCAAAGAGCTTTATGCTGTCTCCATTGACATCAGCCGGCTGCACCTCCCAGGATCATACACGGCATTCAGGGCCGGAGCCGGGCAGTTAACCGGGAATGTGATGGCGAGTAGGATAGTTTCGAGTTCGGCGTGATAAGAAGGCGTTAGAGCTGAGGCATAACTGGAAATATATAGATACAATAGGGAATATACGGCTATATACTTTAATAAGATAAATGATATATTGACCTAGCTCAAATACAGGATTGTGCTTGCCCATTCCTCCTTTGAAGAATGTAAGCCCGAGGAGCCAAAGAAAGCTCATGGGCAGCTCACGGCAACGAAGGCTGGATCCTCCAATCCGGAAGGTGTCCTGGAAGAGGGCAACGCCAACATCGATTTTTTAAGCTTGGATTCCGGCAGGTTCTTCGTCAACAGATCTCAGCATGAGGCCGAAATAGGAGTAAAATATTTATGTCTATGATCTTAGGCTCTGGGAATCTTGGCAGCAATGGCAATCTCATTGGCCATCTGGAATACTATGAGGCTGTGTTCGAGAGGAATGGACTGGTTGCCAGGGAAGGCGAGCTTCAAAGCGGCAAGCTTGGCCTTACACTGGAACTCTTAAGGATCATGAGAATTCCTGAGGATCTCAAGGTGGAGCTGATCTCCGAGATCATCAATGCATGGAGGCTGGAGGCCCCGGAGAAAACATTTGATCAAAGGAAAAAAGAGCTTGAGATGCTCCTTCAAGGCATCAGGGCCGTTAAGAGCGCAGCCCTGTGGGCAGAGGAGCATCCGGGTCCCATGATCGGCCAGCAGCTGGATGTGGCAGTGATGTTCTCTCTCCCGCTTGCAGCCTCTGACCTGAGGCCTGAGGATGTTCCTAAAGTTAGAGGCATGCTCTGCAGGGTAATGGACCACTATGCAGCTGCAATGGAAGGCCGCATCATTAGCGGGCCTGAGGAGTCAGGCCTCTAATCTGGCTGTTTTTGTTTCTTCTCAGGCTGCTGTCAAATATTCAGCCAGGCCCTATATCTAGGCGCTTTCTCCCAGCTTACCCGTGTTTCCAGGCTCGCTGCCTGATAGATCATCTGAACTCCCGGAGCTGCTGCCTAGACCAGGATTAAAGCCAGTGCAAAGACACCTGCCGTTCGCCCAGGAGCAGGTCGGATTCTGCTCACAGGACTCTTTTGCCGGGTCTGGACTTGGTGTCGGCTCCGGAGCCGGCTCAGGCGGATTCAATCCTCTGCAAAGGCACTGGCCGTTAGCCCAGCTGCACTCGGGATTCTGCTCGCATTGCTCCTTTTCGGGGTTGTCGTCAGGGTTAAAGCCTGTGCAAAGGCACTGCCCATTGGCCCAGGAGCAGGTGGGATTTTGCTCGCACTTCTCCTTCTCTGGGTCCTCTGGAATCAGGCCCCGACAGTAGCAATGGCCGTTATACCAGTCGCATGTCGGATTCTGCTCACATGATTCCTTCTCAGGGTTATCAGGATTCCAGCCACGGCAGAGGCATTGGCCGTTGGCCCAGCTGCATAGAGGATTTTGCTCGCACTGCTCCTTCGGGCTTGGCGGAGCGGGCTTTGGAGGCTGCGGCGAATAAACATCAATAATAACCATGTTGCTAAAGCCGCTATTTGTGGAAAAGGCATTGATGTGTCTGCCAGGGCTGTCTGCGTAGTACCATATCGTGTAGTATCCTGGCTGAACGAATCCCATGCTGTAGCTCATTGCATAGCCGCCCGGGTAGATCTCATACAATGTCACAGGCGTTGGACTGGGCACAAAGAGCAGCTCCTGAGTCCAGGCGCCAAGCGGCAGCGTCGCATACCATGACCATCCTGCAGCCCTCTCGACCCATAGACCTGCCTGGCTCGTTGGATAGGTTGCGGAGAAGTCGTTCCACCCGACATAGCTTCCGTCATTGTAAATGTACATGGGGTAGTTGGCCGTGAGATCTGCCGACTGCAGCGTTCCCAGATCGGAGGAAGGCGGCGACTGATCGGTATAGGCAGCCAGCTCGGTCCCTGCTGCATCAGCTGTGGCCTGCGGCGCACCGGTCTCCTCAGCAGCCTGCAAGGGCTCGGCTCCTAGTCCTGCTCCAAGTCCTGCAGAGCCGAGTTCCGATAAGCTCAGATTCGTCGCTTTCATGTCGCCGGATATGTCGTAGCCCCCCTGGCAGAGCCCCAAGAGGGGGAACAACAGAGCTATACATATAAATGTCCTATTGGTCACGATTATACCTCTTTATCATTTTTTTCGAATTTATCCAGCCGTTCGGCGTTTTCCATCCATTCGGCGAAGTTAGAGCAAGGCAACCGGTCCGTTTATCTGAATGAAAAGGTCTTCATTCTCGGAATGCGATTTAGTCCAAGGCGATAAGTCAATCTGCTTTTAAGGATCCAGGCCCTGTTCCAACTTTAAATAGTCAATAATCCCTCCCTCTTATGTATAAACATTTTGTACATGACGGCTGCATTAGGCATGTACATAAGTTATTCTTTTAATATTTCAGAATTAAAAACAAATAAAACGAATGCTAGCTTGTATTTTACTTTCTTTCACCATTTCATAAAAAGAGCCTGTGCCTTTGGCTCATGCGCGAACATTCAGCAGCAAATTCAGCATTGTTCCTACTATCAGCGCTGCCATCAGCCTCAAGCCCACAGACTTCATGGTCCCGACGAATCCAAGCTCCTTGAGCATCACCATGAATGTGGCTACACAAGGAAAGTACATTGCCAAAACCACCGAGGCAATTACCAGCTGCTCCGGGGTCATGTCAAAGGGGGCGAACATCCCTATGCCGATGTCCTTTCTCAGGAATCCGATGATAAGTGCAGTGGCGACGTCGCTTGGAAGTCCCAGGAGGCCTGATACCAGCGGCTTTAGGGTCTCTCCAATCAGGCTCATCAGGCCTGTCAGATAGAATATGTTCATGACCACCATGCCTAGCGCAATATAGGGAACAGCTTCCTTCAGGAACTCCCTCGTCCTGATGTAGGTCTTTTTTAAAAGAAGCCTGGCATCAGGCATGCGGTAGGGTGGGATCTCCAGGAATATTTCAGGGGATTCGCCTCCGATGAACCTGTGGAGCAGAAAGCCGGTTACAATAAATGTCAGGAAAAGCGTGGCATACACCATGGCTATATACTTCAGGCCGTAAGGCGCAAGCATCCCGAAGACCATTGCGGTCTGCGAGGCGCAGGGGATGGCCATGGTCATCAGCGTTATGGCGAGGTACCTCTGCTTGGGCGATTCGAGCACTCCCGCGGCAAGGACTGCCGGAACACTGCATCCCATCCCGAGGACGCAGGGCAGTATGGCTGCTCCGTGCAGGCCAATCTTATGCATCAGCGCATCCAGCAGAATGCTAAGCCTTGGAAGGTAGCCGATGTCCTCAAGGAATCCCAGGACCAAGTAAAATGGCACAAGGAAGGGCAGCACAATCCCCAAAGGAATATAGAGACCCGTTGTCAGAAGCCCAAACGACTTGAGCAGCTCAGGAGAGGTCCCGACTAAAATTTCCTGGAGCAGCCCTGATGAAACGTGGCTCTCGACCACCTTAGTTATGAGTTCGGAATAGGCTGTGAAAAATGGATCGGTTACGTTTTCAATCAGGAACTCACCAACGTCGATGACCAGGCTAAACGCTATGTAGAGCACCAAAATGGCCATTGGAATGCCTGTTAGAGGCCTGATGGAAATATCCTCAAGGCGATCGAGCAGGGTGGGGTGTCTGTGGAGGACCTTCTGTGTCCTCTCTGCGATCTCTCCGATCCGCGCCCATCGAAGGTCCGGGGACTCAAAGCTCATCGGCGGCGGCACTCTTGCATTTGCGATTGCGTTCACAAGCTCGTGGATGCCCTGGCCGCTGACGGCAACCGTTGGGACCACTGGCACCCCCAGCTCCTTTTCAAGGGCCTCCACATCTATCTCAATTCCCTTGCGAACGGCCACATCCCAAAGGTTCAGTGCAACAACTGTCGGCAGCCGCTTCTCCAGGATTTGAAGAGTAAGGTTGAGGTTTCTTTCCAAATTGGTGGAGTCGATTACATTGACTATCACATCGGCTCCCTGGTCGAAGATCTCGCGCGTGATCTCCTCTACGTGGGATGTGGGCTCCAGGGAGTACACGCCCGGCGGATCAATGATTGTGGCCATCTCCTCGCCGAGCTTCATCCTCCCTGCGGTGTACTCGACCGTAGTTCCGGGATAGTTGATGGATACTACCTCAATTCCTGTGAGCCTTGAAAATATCACGCTCTTCCCCACGTTGGGGTTTCCCATGAGGAGGATCTTCAAAACCGGGCAGCTCCTATTTTCAGCAATGTGATGAACTAATTGAGGTACAGGGGTGATATATCTCTTTTGAAGCAAAGTCTTGCTAAAAATTAAAGAAATCCGGGCGCACTGGTGGTTAATTTCTCATATGCTGATCTTTCTCAAGGTAATCATCCCGCCAACAAGGAACGCTGTAAAGAAGATCATAAGCACAAAAAAGGATCCCCACGGCAGGGGCTGATCCAAGGCTGAAGCTCGGAGGAATAGGCTGGCGTGGGTGAGAGGCAGAGCATAGAGAGCATACTTCAGCCCTGTCGGAACCTGAGACAGGGCGAAGAAGGTTCCGCCAAGGAAGGTCATGGGCATCAGGATCAGGCTTGCGAAGGTGGCCATATCCTCATGAGATCTTGCCAGCAGCGCTGCCAGAACTCCCAGAAAGGCGAATGTGAGGCAGGTCAGGAAAAGGGCAAGCAGAAACGTTGGATCGATGTGAATGGAAGGTGCGATCAGCATGGCCACGGCGATAAATACGAAGGAGCTCAATAGGCCCCTCACCACCCCGATCATCGCCTTTCCCACGAGCATTGAGGAAAGCCCAATTGGCGCCATGAGGCATTCATCAAAGCTTTTGTAGTAGAGACGGTCGACGTTCAGCCTCGTGCTTGCGCCATTGAAGCTGGTGGTCATTGCAGTGAGGGCTATGATGCCCGGTATCACGAACTCGAGATAGCTCGTTCCATTGAGGTTTATCCCCCGCCCAAGCCCCCAGCCGAATGCTATCAGATAGAGCAGAGGGCTGATCAGAGTTGTGACGAGGTATCTGGACCAGTGGCGCTTGAGGGTCACGAGGTCCGCCCAAAGTATGTTATAAGCATCCATGTTAATTCTCCATGACCTGAATTAACTCTCCATGACTTTCTGACCGGTCATTTCAACGAAGACATCCTCCAGGTTCGACTCCCGCATCGATACCTTATTGGCTCCCGGCAGTCCCTGAACAAACTCGGCAGCGACCAATCTGTCGGGGAAATATCTGTACTGCGTGCCGTTTCCATTAGTCTGTATCTCGACTGCTATCATTCCAAGCTTCTGGCGAAGGCTTAAGGGAGTCCCGATGGCAATCATTTTGCCCTTATGAAGTATGCCCACTCGCTCGCACAAGGCTTCGGCCTCCTCAATATAGTGTGTTGTCAGAAAGACGGTCGTGCCATCTATGTTCATTTTGCGGATGAGATCCCAAACTCTCCTGCGTGTCTGGGCGTCCAGGCCGACGGTCGGCTCATCAAGAAACAGCAGCTTCGGTCTGTGGATCAGAGCCCTTGCAATCATGGCCCTTCTCTTCATGCCGCCAGAAACATCGTCTATTAGATAGTCTGCATGGTCTGATAGTTCTACATAGTCAAGCAGGTCGGAGATCCTCTTCTTTCGCTCTGATTTGGACATATGGTGAAGCCTTGCATGAAGCTCCAGGTTCTCGCCTATGGTCAAGTCCTTGTTCAGGCTGAGATGCTGCTGAACTATGCCGAACTCCAGCTTTACCCTGGACAGGTCCCTGACCACATCAGAGCCGTTGATGAGCACCCTCCCGGAGGTGGGCTTGGTAAGAGTTGTGAGAATTCGAATAGTGGTTGTCTTTCCGGCACCGTTCGGCCCCAGAAATCCGAAGAGCTCTCCCTGACCAATCTGGAGGCTTTGGATATCAACCACCCTTTTTCCAAAATACTCTTTGGTCAGATTCGATATTTCTATCATCTTTTCTGTCATCTTGATCACGACGCCTAAAAAAGATCAAACGTTGGCCTCGAAGAGCAGCTTCTGCTCGCCATCCACAATGCTGTAAAGTGCCTCTGAACTCAGGCCTGACATTGGATAATATTTTCCGCCGGCCGTTTCTGCGATCTCCCGGCAATAGCCGAGCCTCATGTCCATGAAGGATGAATCCACCACCTCGGTGTCGATTACAATTGTGTGAACTCCGAGCTGTTTCGTCCTCTCTGAGATCTCCATCAGTTCGTCCCTGATCTTTCCGCCCATACCCACGTTGGCTCTGCCGTCTGATACGAGAACCATCATGAGCTTTGTCTCCGCATCCTTCCTCATCTCGCCCTGCAGCAGCTGCAGTCCGCGGGATAGTCCTGCGGAAAGTGGCGTCTTGCCGCCTGCGGGAAGCTCTTTTAGCCTGCTTAAGGCCAAGTCCACGCTGGAGCAGGGAGGAAGTATCAGCTCTGCGTCCTTTCCCCGAAAGGCCACCATTCCAATCTTGTCCCTTTTCTGGTAGGAATCCATGAGCATGGAGAGTACGGCTCCTTTGGCGCTCTCCATCCTCTGCATGGCGCCCATTGAGCCGCTGGCATCGACCACGAAGAGCAGCATGGCCGATGTCTTTCGCACCCTCTCCTTCTCCCGAATGTCCTCGCTTTTCACTTTAATGGCATTGGGTCCTAATCTGGCCTTTTGATAAGGTGCCGCAGCTCGAATGGTGGCATCTATGGCTATGTCCTTTCCATCTTTAGGCATCCTTTGGCGCAGGTATCTCCCTGAGTTTTGCAGTGCTAGGGTGTTTATCCTCCTGCCGCTGGTTTTTCTGCGGGGAATTTTATCCCTCTTTCGGGGCATATTGATCTGCCGCACATCTATCGGCGCTCCGATTTCGAAGATCTGCTCTTGCGGTGATGCAGCCTGGGCCTGATTTGAGTTCTCCTGTTGATCGGGGTTCTCGGGCTGTTGCTCCTGTTTTTTCTGCTGCTGTTGTGTTTGCTGCTGTGGAGGCGGATTCTTCTGCTGCTGCTCTTGTGGCTTAGGCTTATGTTGTTGCTGCTGCTCTTGCTGCTGCTTTTCCATGGACTTTTCCAGCTTGTCTTTGTTAAGGGTAGGCGGCTCAAAGGGCCTGCTTCTCATCCTGTGAGCAAGAGCCAGCTCCATGGCCTTCTTCACGTCCTCCTGGTTTACCTGCGTCCTCCCTTCAGAGGCAGCTATGGTCTTGGCCGTTCTGGAGATCACTATCTCCGCTCTGTGAGTCTTGACTCCCAGGTCGATGCAGGTAGAGGCTATGGTTCTCAGGAGATCATCGCTCATGGTTACCCGGCCAAGTGTCTCCCTGGCCTCGGCGATCTTAACCTTCAGCACATCCTGAGGGGCCTGCTGCTCCCTGGCAAAGCTCTCCGGGTCGGCATCAAATCTCTCGGCAGTCTTTACAATCAGCATTCTCTGATCCACATCCTCGATGCCGACGACGTTTACCTGCAGCCCGAATCTGTCCAGCAGCTGCGGCCTTATCTCTCCCTCTTCTGGGTTCATGGTGCCGACAAGGATGAACTTTGAAGGATGGGCAACGGAAACGCCTTCACGCTCCACGACGTTCACCCCCATTGCTGCCGAGTCCAGAAGAACATCTGCCACATGATCGTCTAGGAGATTTACCTCGTCGATGTACAGTATCCCCCTGTTGGCAGCAGCCAGGATGCCGGGCTCCAGCGCCTTGATTCCCTCCTTTATAGCCCGCTCCACATTCAAGGAGCCGACAACCCGGTCCTCAGTTGCCCCGAGGGGAAGGTCGATCACAGGCGTCTTGCGTGAAACCTCTTTGACCTGGCCTTTCCGGCTTTTCTCATAGCACAGGTCGCACATCTCCTCCGGATTTCTGGGATTGCAGTTGAAGGGGCAGTTCTCCACAACGGAAATATCCTCAAGAAGGTCGGCCAGGGCACGCACGGCTGTAGATTTGGCGGTTCCTTTATCGCCTCTGATCAGCACGCCGCCTATGCGTGGATTGATTGCGTTGAGAATTAATGCAAACTTCATGTCGTCCTGGCCCACAATGGATGTAAAAGGAATAGTTCTTCTTTTGATATGATGCATTTTTTCACCTAAGCTAAGCCTTCGTTAAGCGATCGTAAAGGAACGATATATGGCCTGTCGAGGTTGTTCATTACGACGGCCTCGACTCCGTACACATCCCGGATGTTTTTGGCATTCAAAAGGTCAACAGGTTCCCCTGCTGCGTAGATCTTTCCGCCTTTCAGGATCGCCAACTTGTCCACGAACCTGGAGGCCAAATTAAGATCGTGAAGCGCCATGACCGCAGAGATTTTTTTCTCTTTGACAAGGGATGCTATCGTTTCCATGACCTCCAGCTGGTGTTTCATGTCAAGACTTGAGGTGGGCTCATCCAGCAGCAGCACCTCCGGCTCCTGGGCCAGGGCCCTGGCAATGAGCACTTTTTGCTTCTGGCCGCCGGACAGCTGGGAAAAGTCTCTCATGGCCAGATTTTCCAGATGCAAAAGCCCCAGGATATCTGCCACCTTATCCAGGTCGGCATCTGATACGCGCCAGCTTATATGCGGCCTCCTGCCCATGAGAACCGTATCAAAAACTGTGGTGGCCAGAGGGGTCGAGCTGGACTGAGGAACATATCCGAGGCGTTTGGCAAGCTCGGTCCTGCTCACAGTATCGATATCTCTGCCGTCTATCAGTATGCTTCCTTTGGGCTTGAGTATTTTGTCTATGCACTTGATCAGAGTGGTCTTGCCCGAGCCGTTTGGGCCGACCAGCCCCAACACCTCTGAATCCTCGACCACCAGATCGAGGTTGTCCAGGATTTTGGAGCCATTATAGCCGAATGTTAGGCTCTTTATAGTGATATTTACCAAAACTCCTTCCTCCTTTTCATGAAGAGATAAACGAAGAATGGGACTCCCAGGAACGACGTCATTATGCCAACAGGAAGTATCACAGGCGCAAGGATTGTCCTGGCAAGGGTGTCTGCACCGAGGAGCAGCAGCGCGCCCACCAGGGCTGAGCCCGGCAAAAGAAATCTGTGGTCTCCCCCTATGACCATCCTGGTGATATGAGGGGCCACCAATCCGATGAAGCCAATGGTTCCCGTAAAGCAGATTATGCTGGCAGTGATGAGTGAGACCAGCACCATGCTGATAACGCGCGTCCTCTCGACGTTAACCCCCAGGCTCTTGGCCGTCTCATCGCCAGCCCCGAGGGCGTTGATGTCCCATGACTTGATGATCAGATAGGGAAGACAGACTGCCAGAATTGCTGAAATTATTCCGGCCTTTTCCCAGGAGGATTTGCCGAGGGAGCCCATCATCCAGAAAACGACCTCCTGCACCTGTTCTGCATGTCCAACATATTGCAGAAACGATGTCATGGCTGAGAACAGGTACATGATGGCTATTCCTGCCAGGATCAGTGTTTCGGGAGTAATTCCCTTGTACTTGGCAAGGCCATAGACCGTGAAGGATGCAATCAATGTAAAGATGAACGCATTGCCTATTATCAGGTACTCTCCTCCCACAAATCCGGCACCGAGCACTATGGCCAGTGCTGCCCCGAAGCCGGCTGCTGAAGATACGCCAAGGGTGAATTCGCTGGCTAGGGGGTTCTTCAGGATGCCCTGCATGGCTGCGCCTGCTATCGCCAATCCCATGCCTGCCAGTATGCCCACTATGATCCTATCGAGCCGGAGGCCCCAGACGATTGTATTTGCATACCAGGTTGAATTGAAGTAGTTGGGAAAGAACTTGGCCAGGATGGCAACATAGACGTCCTTAATGCTGAGATCGGCTGAACCAAGGGTGACGGCTATGCTTGCCAGAAGTACGGTCCCCAGCACCAGAACGAGGAAAAAGAGCGCCCTCTTGCCCATAAAGCTCTGGTATTCGCCCATCACCTCATTTTTTGATAGAGACATAGGCCTCCAGTGAGAGGATGCTTAAGCATATCAAAACCCAGAATTTATTCTCTATCATGCCATTCTTCCTTTAGTAAATTAAATTGGACTTAATACAAATTAAATTGTATTTAAGCGTTTCGGGAAATTTCGAAAAACCTAACCGACTCGAGACCACAACTGCTTCTGTACACGATAATCAGGTTGATCTAGGAATCGTTGAAAGCAGGGTTTACGGCGAATTATGCAAGGCTCTTTTTATGCCAATGGTTTACTACCGATGAGATTGCTCTGAGCTTGCCCCTTCTTTCCTCGCCTTCTTGCCTCCTCAATTCTCTTCATCACCCGCCGGGCTGTTTGGCCTGTACTTTCCAGCCAAAGCGAGCTGGGAGGCGCTGCGCACCGGGCAGTGCCTGGATTATTAATGATTTGGGCGCATCGCTGCTGGTTATGCTGAACGGAATGCGGCTGCTGAAGAACGGCCACTGACGGCAGGTCCAAAGTCCAGCCGCGAGGAATATCTGTGCATGCATACACGAAGATGATCTCCATCAACTCCTTCGATGTCCTGGTCGCCGGAATCGCCGAGGCGAACGAGGCTGAGTCACTGATCACAATAAAATGCAGAGGGTGAAATGGCGGAATACGGTAAATGGAACCGAAAGGGCGCGAGCCTCAGCGATGTGGGGCTTATGGACGGTTCAAAGACCTGCTCGCACAAAAAGAGTCTCTTGATTGTGCGCCCGGGCCTACCGGGCCGCCTACGAGCGCGAGTGCACGGTCATCGCAGAGAGAGTGCCCAGGATGGACTCTGGAATCAGAGAGCCGGCAGGCCTGTGGTGGATTCATGACTTTCTGACCGAGAAGCGAAATGAGACGGACGAGATGTATGACTACCGCTACTCAGTACTGCTCTGGGTCATTGGCAGGCTGATGGTGGAGGGATGGATCAGCGAGGATGATCTGGCGTGCCTCATGAATGCCCTCTTGACGGCGCATTCGATGGCCAAATTCGACTCAGGAATACAATGTGCCAGGCAGGGCCCGCCGCAAAGCCAGCGATCCGGGCACGTACGGCATTTCTGAGGGTCCTGCACATATCTTCGTGCCCGAACCATCCGCTCTATCAGCTCCTTTGTGAAATCCTGCTCCTCAATATTACCCAGCCGAAGCTCCGGGCGGAGCATGGAGGGACAGACAAAGGCCTCTCCGTCGGGCATCACCACCATCGAGCGGCATGCATCGAAGTAGCAGTGATGAAGCCGTTTCCCCCTATTTTCAATAGTGCGGCGCATTCTCTCCAGTTCCCTGAACCGCACCCTGCAACCGCCCATTTCGGCCAGACCATCTGCACGCCTAATAGCAGCCTCAACTCCACTGGCGGCGACGGCTGCATCGGGCTGCAGCTGCATCGAGTTATCGCCCCGGCCTGCCTGCCTCAGGAAGTCGATTGCGATTCCCTCCACGTTGCCAAAATAGCTTAATAGGTCCACGAGCCCCACAAGCGCCCCTGCATTGGCCCTGGAGAGAACGCAGATCGTGCCGATCCGAATGCCCTCGTCCCGGAGAGCAATAATTCCTGCTAGAGTGGACCTGGTGGAGCCCCGTCCGCTGGAAAAAGGCCGGAGATGATCGTTCACCTTAGGAGGGCCATCCAGGCTCACCCCGATTCCAATCTTGAGGCTTTGGAGCCTTCCGGCAACATCGGGGGTGATGAGGGTGGCGTTGGTCTGAACCTGGCAGGGAACCTGCAGGCCCATCTCATCAAGGTAGTCCACTGCACTTTCTATCAGGCCAAGATTAAGAAGGGGCTCGCCGCCTGTGAACTGGATCTTGAAGCCATCGAAGCATTCCACCATCACGTCGATGGCCCGCTTGGCAGTGATCCAGCTCATCGAGGCGCTCGACTCGCCGCCGCGGGCATAGCAGTAGCTGCAGCGGAGGTTGCAGTCTGCGGTTACGGATAAAGCCAGAAGTGCGGGTTTTTCATCGATCATTGGAGCGGTCTCATTCTTTCAGCTATCGAGGATATCTGTTGGGATTGATAGCCGAAGGATTTAACGCAATCAACCCATAATTGAACGCGCCAGCATCCTGTATCTCTCCGCCAGGCTCGAATCGGGAGCACCTTCGATGACTGTAGCATTCCTCTCTTCGCAGGCCTGAATGGTGGGGTCTCGGGGAATTTCGGCTACGACCTTTGTGTCCATCTCGGCCGCCGCCCTCCGCACGATCTCCAACTCATCGGCAATTCCCCGCGCATTCAGGATTATTCCTTTTAGCTGAGCATAGCCGCGCCCTTTGAACTCGCCAACCGCCTGAGCAATGTTTCTGGCGGCAAAAAGGGACATCTTCTCGCCAGATGTGACGATGTAAACCTCGTCGGCGTAGCCCCTGCGAAGCGGCATGGCAAATCCCCCGCAGACCACATCGCCCAGAACATCGTAAAGGACTATGTCCGGTCGGTAGGTCTCGTAAGCCTTCAATGCCTCCAGCTTCTCAAAGGAGGCAATGATGCCTCGTCCAGCACAGCCCACTCCCGGCGTCGGCCCCCCACACTCTGCACATAACACTCCGGCAAAACCGGGATAGACCATATCCTCCAGAGATACCGCAGTGGCCTTGGTCCTCAATGTATCAAGGATTGTTGGGACGCTTTTCCCGTTCATGAGGAGGCAGGTGGAATCCTCGCAGGTGAAGTTTTCAGTATGAATTGTCAGCAGCTTGGCCTTGACAGAGGGCCGGGTCTCATCGATGCAGGCGTCAAAGTCCTCGCCAACGATCTCTTGCAGACAGGAGGTGATCAGGAACAAAACCTCTGGGTGATACTCCTGGTCGGCCTGATGGATGGCCTCTCTCACCTTCTCCTGAAAGCCAAATATGATATCATCTTGAGAATAATTTACAAATAGAAGATTATTTGGGCGTGGGTCAGAAGTGAGCGACCTCATGTTCATAGAGAGCTTGGCATTGTAAAGGCATATTGCCGGGCCAAACAGCAGCGCATAGGAATTCTTGATCAGAGGCACAGTTCCTGCCACCGCCCTGAAGGAGCAGTGCTGGCCGGGATACTTTGCATGAGCTGTCGCCTCCAGAGATCCATCGCCTGGAAGCTCGCTCAAACGAATGTATTTGTTATCGATACTCATTTAATTTTCACAACCCAAACAATCATTGCAGGTCAGGTCCTCAATTGCTTGGATCAACATCGGTCTGCGGCTGATCATCCTCAATCCACCCCTCGATATCCAGGTAAACGTCCCGAAGCTCCTCCCTCATCTCATCAGTTGCCTGCCACATCCCCCGTTCCACTGCCTCAAGCAGCCTCTCGGCGATGTTTTGCAGGGCGTGCGGATTCACTTTTCTCAGCCAATCCTGCATTTCCTTATCCAGAGCGTACCTGTTCGCCAGCTCCTCGTACATCCAGTCCTCAAGAACCTCGGCGGTCGCATCCCAGCCGAAGGCGATGTCGACCATCCTTGACATGTCACCAGCGCCCTTGTAGCCGTGGCGTTTCATACTTTCAATCCACTTCGGGTTGAGGATGCGAGCACGGAAGATGTGTTTGGTCTCCTCGACGGTGCTCCTCGTCCTTACCCTGTCCGGATCGGAGCTGTCCCCGCAATATGACCTGGGAAGCTCGCCTTTCAGGGCCTTGACGGCTGCGATCATCCCGCCGTGATAGGAGTAGAAATCGTCCCCGTCCAGCATGTCGTACTCCCGGGTGTCCTCGTTCTTGACGGTCAGGTCGAGGCGGCTGAGGCGTCTCCTGAATTCGTCGGGAACGGTCGCTCCGAAATTCTTGCGGCCGTAGGCGTAGCAGCCCCACTTGACGTAGATCTCTGCCAGGTCCTTCTCATCCTTCCAGTTCTTGGAGTCGATGGCGTCCGAGACGCCTGCACCGTAGGCTCCTGGGCGGCAGCCAAAGATGCGGTAGCAGGCCTCGGTCCTGGCCTGCTCCCTGTCGATTCCGGCAGCTGTCTTCTCATCGACATCTGCTGACACGTGCTTTGCCAGGAAGTTCTTCTCCGGCGGCTCTTTTTGCTGCGCCACCAGCTCCACGGCACTATCTACTAGATGCACGATATTGGGAAAGGCGTCCCTGAAAAATCCGCTGATTCTCAGCATGACATCTATGCGGGGACGCTGCAGCTCATCCATGGGGATAAGCTCTATTCCGGTAACTCTGCCGCTCCTCTCCTCCCAGACCGGCCGAACGCCCATCAGGCACAGGACCTCGGCAATGTCGTCTCCCTTCGTTCGCATGGTGGGGCTTCCCCAAATAACGATTCCCAGAGACTCGGGATAGCGCTCCTCATCCTCCAGATAGCGCCTGAGCAGGGCATCAGCCTGGGCAACGCCCACCTTCCAGGCTGCCTGGGAGGGAATGGCCTGGGGATCGACGGAGTAGAAGTTCCTTCCCGTGGGAAGTATGTCTGCCATCCCTCGAGTAGGTGCCCCGGAGGGTCCGGGCGAGACAAAGCCCCCATTCGAGGCACAAAGGACGGCTGAAAGCTCGTCCACTGTAGCATCGATGTTGGGCGCGAGCGTCGTGACTATGTAATCCAGCACCTTTTCAATCTTGGGATTTCTCTTTCCCAGGATCTCCTTCATCCGTTCTGGAATCGTCTCAACGGCAAAGCCCTGCTCATGAAGCCCCGATACCAGACGAAAGGCGAGGGAGTTTAAATCCTCAATCAACTGGCCGCAGGTCTTCGATCCGGAGATGATCCGTCCCCTATTGTCCAGAAGATAATCGTAATCGTAGCCCATGGCCTCTGCCAGCGACTGCCGGAGAGACGGCACCCGGCCGTTGGCAAGCCTCGTGAGCGCGACCAGGAACTCGTCCAGGCGAGAGCCCTCGGGCGGCTCGCCAAGGATGTGAAGCCCGTCCCTTATCTGGGTATCCGCCATCTCGTGTAGGTATTCGTGCAGCCTCTCCAGGAATTTGTCAAAATCCGAGAACGCTTCTTCCTCGTTAGTCTCCAGGTCATGGTCCAGCTTTGCCTCACAGACCTTCTCCCAGATCATCTTCTTTTGCGTTGGAAGCTTTGCCGGGTCCTCGGAGACGGCCTGGTAGTAATCGGCGAGCATCACCTCAAGCTCTGCCATCTCGTCGTAGGCATCGGCATTGTGCATCACGGGAACCAGATGATCGATGATGCAGCAGTAGCTCCTCCTCTTGGCCTGAGTCCCTTCGCCTGGATTGTTTATGATGTATGGATAGATGTTGGGAAGATCAGATATTGCGATATCTGGGAAGCATGATTCCGAAAGACCTACGGACTTTCCCGGAAGCCATTCAAGCGATCCGTGCTTGCCGATGTGCATGACCAGATTAGCCCGGAAGACATCCCTAATCCAGCGGTAGTAGGCGTAATAGTGGTGGGGAATGGGATGATCGGGGCTGTGGTAGATAGCGGCAGGGTCCTCCAGAAAACCTCGCGGCGGCTGAAGCCCAATGAATATATTGCCGTTGATGACGCCCGGAATTATCAGGTTCTTCTTATGAACGAAAAGGCTTCCCGGAGCCTCTCCCCAGGCAGCGGTCATCTTCTCCTGCACTTCAATTGGGAGCTGCTCGAACCAGGCTCTATAATCCTCCTCAGGAACTGAGTCAATCGCCCTTCTCGCAAGCTCGTCAGGGCTCCTCCAGCGCCGGTCGAGGGTGAGTCTGCTCTTCACATCCTCTATCAGGGCCTGGCCGCTCTCTGGCATTCTCTCAATCGTATATCCCGCCTCCTTCATGGCCTTCATGATGTTCAGGACGGATACGGGCGAGTCCAGGCCGAAGGCGGTGCCTATGCGGTCGTCCCTGGGAGGGTAGTTGTGGAAAATGATTGCCACCTTCTTCCGGGAATTGGGAATATGCCGGAGCCTCGCCCAGTTCAGGCCAAGACGCACTATCTTGGAGATGCGCTCTGGCAGCGGCTCAAACCGGATGACCCTCGCACCTGTCAGCGGATCTATGTCCGTTCTCTCCCTGGCAGCTACTGGAACCGTAATCAGCATACCGTCGAATTCCGGCATGGCAATTCCCATTGATATGTCCAGGGGGCTGCAGCCCTGCAGCGACTCTTTCCACTCTGCAGGAGAGTTGTAGGTCACTATGGCCTTCAGGACAGGTACATTCAGCCTCTTTAAGAACCACTCCTCGGATCTGGCGACCTTTTCCTCCTCGTCTTTATCCGATCCCTCCCAGGGCTTGATGGAGAGCGAGAACATGAGGGTGCTGATCAGGACGTCAATGATGGGCCTTCCGTCCTTCATGAAGAAGTTGTCTGCCACCCACTCAGCTCCCATCGTTCCCCGCTCGACGTCTTTTAGGGAGTGAAGGAAAACTGGGATGACGTTTGCGCCCTGCCCTTCGATCTCGGCAATGAGCCTGTCGATGAAGACCGTGTTTCCAGCCCGCCAGAGGCTCTGGTAGAACCACAGGCCAACCGTCGGCCTCCCGGCAACGCATTTGCTTTTCAGGTACTCCTTCAGTGTCGGGACGTGGTCGAACTCCGGATGATAGATTCCCTCCCAAGTGGGCCTCACTGGATCGCAGAATTCATAATCCGCTCCGACGAACTGATTCGCCAGGTAGAGGAGGAGGTTGTAGTAGTTCTCCCATCCTCCATAGTCGAGATATTGAGATACTTTTCTGTAGACCTTGCGATCAACGGTCGACAGCTTCATGAGGTCAATCTCGTGCTCATTTGAGGCAGACTGTGCATAAATGAGGGCGCTGCTATCCAACAGATCCTGGATCAGCTCATCAAATGAGGGGAGGCTTTTCTTCCCGCCGTGTAGATTGAAGATGACCAGATGAGAGCTTCCGGCAAACCGCTCGAACAGCTCCCTCTGGGCGGGGTCCTTGAGGTCCTCACCGGATCTGACCGCTACCTCTACAATCTCGCCTTTCTGGCGGATCAGCTCCTTTAGCGCAGATATGAGAGGATAGACATCGCTTGCTTCCTGTGTGGTGACATAGGCAATTTTGACCTTTTTCGTAATAATCCATCCCGTTAATTTTTTTGATCTGACAGGCCTTTAGCATAACGAAACATTTTTTAAGTTAAAGCTAGTTGAATTGATTAAATAAAGCTTTCGAGAGGTCCCCGAGCATTTTTGCGAGGATTGGATCAAATGATTTCAAATTATAGCGAAGACACCAATAAAATGGCCTGTGAAGAGCTGAAGGTTGCACTAATTCATGCGTCGATTTCCTGGAAGGACAAGGATAAAAACATCGCCAAACTGCTGGCTTTAAACGAAGAGGCTGCCCAAAAAGGCTCCCGTATCATCGTGAATACGGAGCTTGCCACCACCGGCTACGCCTTTCTAAGCAGGAGGGAGATTTCTTCTCTTGCAGAGAGCATTCCCGGGCCGACAACTGAGGCATTTGGCAGGATCTCAAAGGAGTACGGCTGCTGCATATGCATCGGAATGGCTGAGCGAGACTCAAGAACGGGCATTTTTTATAACTCCGCTGCCCTGATGGGGCCGAATGGAACTGTTATAGCTAGACACCGAAAGCTGTCTCCGGCCTTCAGGGAAAATCTATGGGCTGCAAAGGGCAACCTCCCGGTTCCCGTGGTCCAGACAGAGTTTGGGGCGCTCGGTATGGTGATCTGTGCTGACTCGTACTTCTACAGGCCGGCGAGGATTGCGGCCCTTCAGGGGGCGAGGGTCCTGCTGGTTCCGGCCAACTGGCCTCCGATGCACCACAATCCTGAAAAATTTTGGCGGGCCAGAGCCCTGGAAAACGGCATGTACGTCCTGGCCTGCAACAGGACCGGAAATGACAAGGTCATGGACTGCAGCCTTGCGCAATCTTTCATCGTAAATCCTCAGGGAGATGCGGTAGTTCAGATTAGCTCTCCAGAGGATAAAATCATCTACGGCGCTTTGCAGCTAAATGGCGTTAAGACACAAAATACCTTGAGCTGGAGAAGGCCAGAGTGCTATGGAAACATAACTTTAGATCCGTACTCTCACGTCGGGTTTGAGTTCCTGCTCGGTTTGCCGCAGGCTGCCGATTTTACGGCTGCAACATTGCAGTTCTGCTCTGTGCCTCTGAATGCGGAGGCCAATGTGAAAAGAGCGCTTGAGCTAATCGACGATGCCGTAGCCAGGGCTGCTGGGGAGGGAGGAAAAGCGGTTAACCTCGTCGTTCTGCCGGAGCTCTCCACCTCCGGAGCACTTTTCAGTTCAGAGGAGGCAGAGATGTGCGCTGAGGAGATACCGGGGAAGACCACAGACCTTTTTGCCAAAAAAGCGCAGGAAAAGGATCTCTTCATAGTTCTGGGAATGGCTGAGAGGGATGAAAAGGTGTTCTACAACAGCTCTGTCCTGATCGGTCCCGATGGGGTCGTGGGCAAGTACAGGGCGGTCCATCTCTCCTCACGTGACTGGAAATGGGCCTCTCCCGGCGACGGCAGTTTTGCAGCCTTTGACCTTCCCTTCGCCAGGATCGGAATGCTTCTCGGCCACGACCTCATGTTTCCGGAGGCAGCAGATTCGCTGGCAAAGCTTGGCGCCGACATGCTTTGTGTGCCTGCCCTCTGGGATGATGCCAAGTCCAGGTTCATCTGGGAGGCAAGGCAAAGTGAGCAGATGCATCTGGCCGTTGCCAATCAATGGGGAAACTGCGGCGGGCTCCAGGCCATTGGGGAGAGCCTGCTGTGCAGTTACTCCCGGTATCAGGAAAGGATCACCCGTCTGTCGTCTCCAGCGGTGGGGGATGCCGTCAATGCCTTGAGGCTCGAAACGAAAGACTCCAGAGAGAAGAGGTTTCTGGAGAACATAGACTACGGCATCCTTCTGGATTTATCAAACCCTGAAAATTTCTGAAATGTTTTACAAAGGAGGCTAAAAAAATGAAGCTTGCAGAGTTCTATGATGGAATTGAATTATATCGGGAGGAGAAAATAGTTTACGCCAGGCTCATGACTCCTCACAGGGTCCTGTCCACCTGCCGCAGCTCCGCCGGCGGGCTGCATGACGACCTCATGTATCTCTACAACCACCAGTCCTGTGAGCCGGCGGGTGGCCACATGAACGCCAGGATGTACCGGCTGGCGGTAGACAGTCCGGATGACTACAAGAGAGAGGTAGCCGACCGTCACAATCTCCCTTTCCAAAAGTGCGCAACGCTTGGAACTGCAGCAAACATGAACAACGCCGCCATCTGCCATGAGAGGTTTTGCGACCTTGAGGTTGTGACAGTATGTACTGGGGGCGTTGAGGGAAATGCAGGTCGAGCAGGAGATCCCGCCACCTACTATGAGCCGCAGGATGAAGGCGCAAAAGGACAAAAAGACCGAGAATGCGATCCACGACCTGGCACAATAAACGCCATGATCTTCGTCAACCGGGAACTGGCGCCGGGCGCCATGGTCACCGCAGTCATCACTGCGACCGAGGCCAAGACTGCAGCCCTTCAGGAGCTGGAGGTTCCTTCCCGGTATTCGGAGGGACTGGCGACGGGCACAGGAACCGATCAGATTGCAGTGGCATCAAAGCTAGGGGGCAAGGCGATCTACTTTGCCGGCAAGCATTCGAAGGTGGGCGAGCTCATCGGACGCACGATGCACGATGCCGTCCTGGGGACGCTGGCACTTCAAAACGGCCTGACGCCCGCAGGCCAGTGCTCCTCGCTGGCCCGTTTGGAGCGGTTCAGGATTGACGAGAGGGAGATGTGCCAGGGAATTGGAGAGTTTCTGTCCAGGGACAACGCCGATCTATTCGAGAAAAGCTTCTCAAATATAATCAGGGATCCACTCACGGTAGCGTCCGTGGCGGCCCTCGTCCATCTGCGGGATAAGCTCTTATGGGGCACTCTCCCGAAGAGCTGCATGCCAGAGGTCATGGCCCTCTACGGCGCACAGATCTCCGCAGCCGTTTCAGGAAAAAGTCACCGCATTCACGACTATATGCAGATCCTCTCCTCTTTGCAGAAGTCCCTTGATAAGCATGCGTTCCTGGATTTCGTTTACCAGGCATTCGCCCTGGGTTTCAGCGAGAAATGGACCGATCCACAGAGCGAGATATGCGAAGGGGCTGGGCATAGGGACGAAGAGACAGCGACGATAGGCTAGAGAAGGCAAGATGGTGCCTTTAGTCGCTTTTTCTTGCTATCTGGATGTCAGCGAGCCGATGCGAAGGCATCACATATGGCCGGGCAAAAGCATGAAAAATATTGTCCATGACGGACCACCGTTCTCCGCATGAGTGGCCAGGGATAGCGTATCCTGCTGTATGTCGGTCTTCGCGTCTATTCCCCCTGGCAGACGCTTCTCGGGAGTTGAGCGTCGCTGATAACCGGTCAGAGCCATGAGGAATTATCTATCGTAAACTTTGCTTCGAGGCCCTATTCTCAAAATGAGCACTCCATCTCCTGTTTTCGAGTATATGACTCGATAGTCACCTATGCGCAGCTTGAATAAGCCCTTGAACTGTCCTGCAAGGGGGATTCCTGCATCAGTGTCTGCCATTAGCGTCCCTTCCAGGTCCTTGAGAATTCGCCTTGCTATATTTTTATCCAGATGCTTCAGGTCGCGAGAGAATGAAGATTTATATTCAATCTTGTAGACCAAGAAGCTCCCTCATCTCTCCGGCAGAGACGATCCTGTCGTCCTTGTCGTTCTTTCGTTCCAGAGCAATGAAGTAATCTGCATACTCTTCCAGATAAGCCTCAATCGCCTTTCGGATGATGTAAGTCTTGGGACGATCGACCGCACTGGCGAGGTCTTCAAGGCCGCGGGCAATGTCATCGGGAAGCCGGACTGAAACGGATGTCGAGATTAAGATCACCAGGATAATAATCGTATTACAAGTATATCAATGTATTACATGAGTGCCCTTGATCCCACTAGGGATGGCGACAAATGACCTCAACCGCTGCTCTGTCCTCACGCACGAGCAGGCCCAGGCGAGCGGTCGGGCGGGATGCTTTAAAAAATTAGAGCGATAGATTGCTCAAGTCTGCCTCATGAATGCACCCTGGAAGACTCGGGGCCTCTTCTATCCAGATTCCATTCCATTTATCGATTGCTTCACCCTCGCTCACGGATAGACGTACACACCGTCCGTCTCCTGGCTGAAGAACTTCTGGAGAAGCTCTCTGTGCACTGCCTCGGGATCGATATCCTCGAAGAGGTCGGGATGGAACCATTTGGCTAGGTAAAGATCTTCCACTATTGAGCGTATGCCGCTTGCCACAGGGTTGCCGAGGATATA
>CAZHNU010000035.1:0-35823 GCA_964534145.1 uncultured Methanotrichaceae archaeon
ATCGATGTGGAATTAATCGGCATCTGAAAGATCTCCCTCTACATGATCCAGATCCATTTTATAAAGTTCAAGATCTATCGAATCTATGGATGTGTATTGCTGCGAGAGATCAGCGTCTTGAGCCCATGATAAGCCACGTGTCTTTTGTTTGTTAATCTCCTCTACACGCGATAAACCCATTGAAATGGCCAGCCTTCTAACAGCCGCTGTCCTTTTTGATAGCGCTATTTTGGATTTAGCCTTTGTCCCTATCATCCCATCACCTTTTTTTCAATTTCTATATCGGATGAAACCTAAATCCTTATACGCCGATGCCTATGCAAGACGCAATATATATGTTTCCACAATAGAATATACAACTGATCTAATGAAAATCAATCTCTATAGAGTATATCCTCTTAGTGAGAACGAAAAAACTGGGTACAGTGTTTGCTAATAATCTGATTCCTCATGCATAATACATTCTTCATACCAATTTTACTGCTATGTGTTTTATTTTGATAAAATTTATCGACAATGCCCGGATACTCTTGATCGCCTAACTGACACACGCGGAGTTTAACTATGAGCAAAAACCATCAAATTATTTTAGTGATGGCAATAGTTGCCATCGCATCCTCCGCCCTATTTTTCCCGGCATCTGCTAGAGATTACTGGGAAGGGGAGCGGAATGTGGAAACGATATATGGAAAAGTTGTCGATGATGATGGAAATCCTCTGCCAGCCAGGGTAGAACTCTGGTATGAAAATCTTACTCCAATAACCGAAGAGATGGGGGAGAACATCTCTGAATCGGAGCAGTGGATGAGAAATCTCTTTCACGCCGCCCACACCACAGAAAAGGGGTGGTACAGGTTGGAGGCTCCGGCTGGAAGGTGGCTGGTCAGGGTTTCAAGAGGGCCCGAGTACGAGATCAAAGAGGCAAAGGTCACAGTGAACAAGACCGCTGAGAATAAGACAGATACGGCCAGCGTAAGGATGGACTGGACGCTAAATCATCTTTACGACCTCGAATCCCTCGGCTGGTACTCCGGCGACATGCATGTCCACAGCAGCCATAGCGACGGCAGACAGCCCGTCTCCGAGATTGCCAGGGCTATGTTGGCCAACGACGTGGATTTCGCTCCCCTCACAGATCATAATTCGGTCTCGGGCCTGGAGGAGTGGCTTTCATACGAGAGCGATGAGTTCCTTCCGCTAGGCGGCGTTGAGATCACCACCAAAGCAGCTCCCGGCATGGGGGAAAGGGGCATAGGATTTGGACATCAGAATGCAATAGGCGTCACCGAGCTGGTCGGAGCCACAAAGCCCGAGAACATGAGCCTCTGGTACAGGTATGTTTTCTCCAACTGGACCGATGTGCAGGCGGCAATAAATGAGACACATGCCAGGGGAGGCCTGTACATGCTCAACCATCCATTCTGGATTGACGGATGGCCCGATGGAACGATAAGCACGTGGGGCAAGATTCACGATTACGATGCAGTCGAGATCTATAACGGCTGGCCTGATACCGTAGGAGCAGGGCCTCATATGGACCCGACATACGGCGGGGTCAACGTTAATACCAACACTTTGGCGACCCAGGCCTGGTTCGAGCTTATGAACTCTGGCAACCGCGTTTCCGGATGGGGTTCAACAGACAGCCACGATATTCTCGGTTTGGAGCATACCGATAACGCCCCGGATTACTGGAGAAGCTCAGCTGGGAATGCCAGGACCTATGTGCACTCCGACAACCTGAGCTGGGATGATGTGAAGGGCGCCCTGAAGGCCGGAAGGGCCTTCGTCACTGCAGGCTACTGGGGACCACTACTGCTTGTCAATAGCGATGGTTCCGAGCCGGGCGATGTGGTGAAGGTGGAGAACGGCACTCTGCCCTTGCATATCAGGCTCCTCTCCACCAGGCCTCTCGCCAACTATTCTGAAGGCATAAGGGTTATTGTTGGCGGCCAGGTGGTCAAGACTCTGCCCACAATTGAGGGAGCATTGGAGATGGGGGAGAACCTAACCGTAGATGTAAAGGCAGAAAACGACACCTGGGCGGTAGTGGAAGCCTTTGGACAGTGGCCTTCCATGGCCATCACCAACGCCATATACCTGGACCTTCCGCCCTATGGCGAATGGGGAGCATCTGAATGGACCTATCCCGAGGGCTCCGATAGATGGATGAGCACCAACTCCAGCCTTCTTGAGGTAACAGTGCCAGACGGTCCGGCCAGATCCCCGGTAGCCGTTGGGCCTAAAGCAGAATTAAAAGAACAGGGGAGCTAACGCGGCCGCTGTTCCATCTTTTTACTTTAATTGGCTGTAAATTGCCTCTGTGCTCTTGGCTATGGTGCTCCAATTAAACTCCGTCTCAACCCTCTTGCTTCCGGCCCTGGCCAGCTTTTTCATCTCTTCAGGATTATCTAAAAGGCGATTGATGCACCAGGCCAGAGATTTCGGCTGTATGTATGCTAAAAGGCCATCCTCGAAGTTCTTTATAATGCTCACAGCCTCTGTGGCCACCACCGGCTTGCAGGCGTCCCAGGCTTCAAGCACTATTATGCCAAAAGGCTCATTCCTGCTGGGCACACAGACCATATCGCAAGCATCTAATAGGTCCTCCTTCTCGGGCTCAGAGACATAGCCCAAAAACCGACATTTTTCAGCCACGCCAAGTTTTTTGGCCCTCTCTATGCACTTTGCCCTCATGTCTCCCTCGCCCGCAAAGACGAACACGACATCTCTAAATTTTTTCCCTATATCGGGTATGGCCTCCACCAGCATATCGGGCCCCTTTTGATGGACCATCCTGCCGCAAAAGAGCACAGTAAACGAGTTTCTTCTTATGCCGTACCTCTCTTTGACTCTGGCAGAGTTAACTCCTTTTTTTATTTCTCCCCTGGCTATGCCGTTCGGCACGATGTCTATCTTATCCGAAGGTATGTTGTATAGAGAGATAACCTCCTCCATCAGGCGTTTGCTGGTGACGATCACTCGCGAAGCCTCGCTCATGCCCTGCTGTTCCCGGTGGGATATCTCTTTATACAATCCACCCCTTCCCTGCTCTGTGCTGTGCATCGTCAGGATATAGGGAATCCCCAGCTCCTTTTTCAATTTCATTAGCACTGGGACCGGATGCCAGTCATGGCCGTGCAGGATATTAAATTCGCCGAATATCTTCTGCACTGCAAGGAAGCGGTCATAAAATGCAATGCACATAATGTCCATCTGGTGTATCAAACCCCCGGTCGCATCTGAGTTCACCCTCTGATAGTTTACTCCGTTAATGCAATCGTAGAGGTCAAAGTCCCCTCGCCTGGTGAACACGTGCATCTCATGTCCCTCTCTTGCCAGGGCTTCAGAAATCTCTGATACATGCGGCGATATCCCTCCAACCTTGATTGAGTAGAGGCTTTCCCAGGAGAACATCCCAATGCGCATGCAACCGCATGGCATGCTATGTTTAAATAAGTTTGCGCAGATAGAGTATATATAGATAAATAGAAATAGAGGGATGAAGAGGGGGCTTTCCCTCTTCGATTTAAAAATTCGGCTGCTAAGTCAGGTCTGTTCAGGCCGGGACCCTGATGGCGATTTCAGGTGTGGATTTTTCCAGCTCCAAAACTGCATATCTGTCTGAGAACTCGCCCTTCATATCCTCTATAGAACCCTCCCAGCCGTTTAGGAGAAACTCTGCCTCGGCTATTCCCCGGACCTTTTCATCGGGGTACCAGAAGGTATTGACTGTAAGTGTATCGCCCTCCAGCTTAGCCGTCCGATAGGCCAGGGGGTAGGTACAGGTTCCTGGGCAGGATATGTCATAAATCCCGTTCTCCTCAGCAATGTCGGTGGTATGCAGGTGGCCGGTGAATATGATCTGGGCTCCGTGCTTTTTCATGACCTCTTTAACCTCGTCCCTATTGTCGATGTACCAGTTGCTGTCGTTCTTGCCGGTATGATTGATCAGGGCATGGTGGGCCAAAATGATGACCGTCTTATCCTCAGTCTCATTCAGATCTGCATCCAGCCAGGCGATCTGCTCATCGGACAGCCCGCCTGCCCATGTGTCCGCCAGCCTGGAGTCGGAGGCGGTGTCGAGAGAGACCAGATGAACGCCGGGGGCCGGATCGAGGCTGTAGTAGGACCTGTCATCTGTGTAGCCGTGGCCCTGGAATGTCTTTACAAAGTCTTCTATGCCGAGTTCGTTCTCGATATATGTCTTGTTCACATCGTGGTTGCCGGGCAAAACATAGTAGGGCACATTCAGTTTGTCGAGCATATCCTTAGCCCTGATGTGGTTTAAGGGCTCGGAATCTTTGGTTATGTCTCCCGGGACCAAGACGAAGTCGATATTGCTGTCGGAGTTGATCTCCTCTATCATCCAATTAAGGATGTCTTGATTGTAGTGAAACATCTTGTTGGTGTTGGAGGGCTCACTGCTGCCCATGTGGGGGTCGCTGATGATGGCAAAGACGACCTCGTTTTCTTCAGTCATGTTGACTATATTCTTGTTATCTTGAGCCAGCGCGCTGCAGGATAAAAGCAGACTTACCGCCAGCAACAACGCAAGGGTGATGCGCATGTTTTCCATCCTCCGGTTTGAGTTAACATGGCTAAGGAAATGGCACGAAAATATAGAGTTTTGCGAAATAGAAAATATAGGTTCATAATTTATAGCATTAGTATATAGCAATCATTCTCAAAGGCAAGGGGCGGAGCAAATCGACTCTTGAATTGATTTCTCCCAAGCCCTTATCCGAGGTCAATCAAAGGTCCGACTTCAGCAAGTTCAAGCTTAGCCAGGACCAAAACCAACTACCTGACAGCCCTTAAACAGGCCTCCGCCTCTTTGGTTACGTAATCCCTTTCATATGAATCGCCCTTCCACCGGGCCATTCTGAACAGTCCCTCTGCCATGAAGAACGGAAGCGCCTCAGTAATCTCATGAAACTCATTTTCTCCAAGGCTGTAATGCCAGAGGAAATGGCCTATGTAGGGCTCAGCCCTCTCTGCGCCCCTCCTATTCCAGCCGAAGAACTTCTTCAGCTCCGCAGCCACGACTCCCAGATCATGGACGGGATGGGCTTGCTCCCAGGCGCTCTCGAAGTCGATCGCATAGACTCTGTCATGGCGAAATATGTAATTTGCAGGATGGGCATCGTTGTGGATCATGCAGCCACTGCCCCTATCGAGGCGCGAGCTATACCACCATTCTCCAAGCAGTCGGTTGTATTTTTCGCGGGCATGTCCGTAAAGCCCCACCTGATCCAGGACCCTGTGAAAGCGGGCGAACTCCTTGTCCTTGCAATACTCCGTCTCTGTATTATCATGAAGCCTTCGGAGCAGGTGCGCCACTGCCGTAAGCCTATCATAGAGGCCATCCTCGCTATTTATGTATTTGTTCAGGGGTTTGCCATTGACATATTCGGTAACCAAGGCGCAGTTGAACCTCTTGCTTCTGGCCAGCGGCCGTGAAATGTTTATTATCCTCTCAGCCTTCTTCAGCTTCTCGAACTCCCTATGCATTGCCTTCTTGGCGTTGTAGTTCCTATTGCCGCCTGTTGGCTCAGCATAGAACTTGGATACCACGCCGAAGTCCTCTCCCTTGAACTCATATCTGCAAACGGTATGCGAGGCGGGGATCTTGTAGACGTAAACTTTGCACCTATCGTTATCTATCCTATCCTCAAATTTATGCACTAGCCAATCCCTGAATACATTGCCCGGCTTTAAGGTATCAACAAGCTTTTGAGACGACATGGTCTTTCCGACCCTTTCGAAGAGACGATAAAACGACCTTTGAAGGTAATTAGAATAAGTTGTCCTTATGCTATTTATGTTTTCCTCTTATGAATTTATTGAATGAAGATCCAAAGTCCCTCATGGAAACCAATCTCAATTGGGCACCATATATCCTTTCATTAAATTATTGCTATATAGTTAATTGAGACAAAGTATTTGATTTCGAAGACTGACCCGGTAGCATGCCTGGCGAAAAGAAACACCTGGGAGTTCTCTCCACAGAGGAGGCAGAGGAGATGAAGCAACAGGGGTGGTTGGCGGCTGACCTTCACGTTCATACAATCTGCTCCCCAGACGTCCTGCCCTCCAGGCCTCTCCATCCGGAAGCCCTATATTACAGGGCAAAAACAACTGGCATGAACTACGTCACTTTCACAGATCACGATACCATGAAAGCTTACGATCTCATAGGCTGGGAAAGAGAAGGCTTAGTTCCAGGGGTGGAAATCAAGATCAATGATCCTGAAATGATTGGCCATACAATTCACGTTAATGTATTCGATCTTGGCCCAGACCAGTTCGAAGATCTGGAGGAGATCGCCGCAGTCGGCAATCTCAAAGACTTCCTGGCATATCTTGCGAGAAATGATCTTCCTCATGTCTACAACCATCCTCTATGGTTCGAGCCGGGAGAGAGCCCCAATCTCTCAGCGATACCTGGATTGGTCAAGCTGTTTCCTGTGCTGGAATACAATATGCACCGCATTGATCGCAAGAATGAGCTGGTAATAAAGATGGCCGAGAAATACAACCGGGGGCTTGTGGCGTCAACTGATACTCATTCGGGAATGGTTGGCAGGGTCTATACGCTCTCCAGAGGAGAGACCTTCAGGGAGTTCTTTAGGAATATAAAAAAAGGCAACTCATACATAGTGGTAAGAGATCTGACCAAGGAGGATCTGGTGGAGGAGATCAATGTCTGGATAAGCCTTATTTTTAGCCTGGAGACAACGCCGGGGGCTCACGGTTGTTCCATAGGAATAGGTTTTCTGGACAAGATCATCCATGCACTGACGAGCGAGACTCTTCGTGACTTTCCCCGTCTGTACGGATATGCAATGGGATTGGCTTATAGGATATCCAACTCCGGCCTTCCGGCCTCTGTTTACCTGCGATGGGAAAGGTCTCTTCTTCCCGAAATTGAAAAGCAGCTATTGCTAATACTTTAAAGAGAACCGCGCCCGTTTCTTTTCTATATAGTTCCCATTCCTATATGCCTGATAATGGTTAAATTTAGAAAAAGTATATAACCATCCATCATCGGTTTGTGATGCGAGCCATGCTTGCGGAAAAACACGTCAATACTTTGAGGCCCGGAGATGTATTCAGAGACTGGCTGGTCGATATTGTGGGGGAGAGGGTAAGCAACAAAAGGTGCAAAGTGGCCGTCTATAAAATAAGCCCGGCGTCTCATACTGTTTGCAGATACGAGTTCGTTGGGCAAAATTACGCCGTGGTAGCCAAGTTTTATTCTGAGTCTACGGGCCAGCTGTACCAATACGATCCAGTACAGTCCATGCAGAGGGAGTTCGATGTCCTCAAAGGGATGGAGAGAATAATCAACGTGCCCAGGCCGATTGCAGCCAGGAAGGACTTTCACTGTGTCCTGGTAACCGAGCACGTGAAAGCAAAACCTCTTTTCAAATTCATGAAAAGCGAAAACGGGTTGTATGACCGTCTCATAACAACGGCTCATACATTGAGAAGGCTTCACGACCATACAAGATCCCATTATATAAAGCAGGATGAGTTTGCACACTTCCATAAAATCCTAGATCAATTAAGGCTGGATTCTAAGAGGCGCCTCGAATTTAACAGGCTTCTGGGCGACTGGTGGTACAGCACCCTGATCGATCAGCCCTATGGCTGCAGAATACATAATGACCCAAATCCGGTAAACCTCGTCTTTGATCACGACCGTCTCATCCTTCTGGACTTCGAAAGCTCCTGGGAGCATGCAAATTTTGTTCACGATCTGGGGATTGTAGCGGCAGAGTTAAAGCACTACTTTGCCAGGCATAAGGGCAATGATCAAAGGGCAGAGCCCTATATCGGGCACTTTCTATGGCACTACAGCCATAGCATCGATGAGTTCAGGAGGATTACCCAGGCACTGCCGTTCTTCATGAGCATGGGCTTATTAAGGACGGCAAGGCTGGGATTCAATTCATCCTATCTCTTCAAAGAGGCACTGGCATGTCTGAGGTCAAAGTACTGAGCCATAACGAAGTATTAAGTCTTAAACAAGAGTTTTCATTTTACCATCCTCTATATAGATTCATTACATTTGGTAGATGTATTGTTTTTAAAAGGAAAACCTATATATTGAAAATGCCTAGAACCATATTGTGGTATTTAATTCAAGGAAATTTAAGGAAGTCGATCCTGTCTCGATTGTTACTTATGCTCTGTTCGATCTGTCTATAAGTTATATAAATAATGGAGGGATATGATGTTCAACGCAAATGGGCTTAATGGTGTAAAGGGCGTGATGTTCGATTGCTATAAAACGCTAATCGACATCAAGACCGATGAAAAGGACCTGAAGACCTATGAACCGGTAAGCAAGTGGCTTGTGTATCACGGGGTAAACATATCCCCTCAGGATTTGATGAACGAGTACCGCTGGAGATGCAAAGAGGAGCTGGAGCGGCGGGGGGAATGGCACTGCGAGCTGAAGGTGGAGGACATGTTCAGCAAGATTTGCCGGCAGCACGCCTCATGGCCCATAAATGACATTACTGTCGGCATCGAGGCGGCACGTCTTTTCAGGGCAGCCTCTGTCAGACGCCTGAGGCCTTTTCCTCAGAGCGTGAGGCTTCTGGAGAGGCTGAAGGGCTATCCTTTAGGAATAGTCTCGAACGGCCAGAGGGTCTTTTCTGAGCTGGAACTGCGGCAGCTTGGGCTTTACGGCTATTTCAACTTCGTTATATTTTCATCCGACTTCGGCTACAAAAAGCCTGATTCCAGGATCTTTATGGCAGGGGCCGGCAATCTGGGACTGCCCAATCACGAGATCCTTTATATCGGCGATTCCTGGGACAACGATATTAACCCCTCCCGCGGAATTGGCATGAAGGCCATGCACATAGAGGAGGCCTGGAGGCACTTCGGGGTGGCATGAGGAAACACGTCGGGGTAGCCTGAAGTCCTGCAGTTGAATTCAGAATGCAGGCAAATGTCCGCATTGCCGCTCTTTAATCGGCTGAGGGCTTTGTCCCGGAAGCCTCGAAAGCCTCTTTTCCATTTCGGATTAAGATCAAACCGCTCAGGCCCCGGCAAGTCCACTTTCAAAAATGCAGCCTTCAGCCGGCGGATGCCCGGCGCTAAAAACAACATTGCCGCCCACGATGGTTTTCATCACAACAGGGATGCCGCCGATCTCCTCTACTATTATCAGGTCCGCCATCTTGCCGGGCTCAATCGACCCTACCTCTTTATCGATCCCAATTGCCTTTGCAGGATGAAGTGAGACCATCCTCACCGCTGATGGCAGGTTCATTATGCCCTTTTCAGCTATAATGAAGGGCGCATATATCATGGAGGCTGGGTTGTAATCTGAACACAAAATATCTACAAGTCCGGCCTCTATGGCCTCTATGGCGCTGAGGTTTCCAGTGGACGACCTTCCCCGAATGGCATTTGGCGCTCCCATGGAGACCATCATATCAAGCTCCTTGGCCCGACATGCAGCCTCCAGCGTCACCGGGAACTCGGATATGCTGGCTCCAACCTTCTTTACTGCTTCCACCTTCTCCGCGGTATCATCGTCATGAGATGCAATGGGTATTCCCTTGCGCCTGGCTTTATCGAGGAGCTTTGCAGGGTCATCCCTCGTGTCAAGGGCGCTCTTCCTTTTCACCAGATCCTCAATTTCTTCGTCATCCAGCCCATAGGCCTGGGCGTAATAAGCCTTAAAGTGCTCGTACTTCCTGAACTGTCCCTGTCCGGGAAAATGGTCCATAATCGATATCAATTTGACAGACGATTCATCAAGGGCATCGAAGACGGATGCCAAGCCGTTTCGAATCTCACACCTGGCATGGATGCTGTGGCCCACCAGAAGGCAGTCCTTGAGCCTGCCCAAGGTCTCCAGGATCTCCTTTGACCTTTCTGGGTCTCGGCCCTTGAGCTCGTCCTCGTAGTTGCAGATGGCGTGAAGCTTTGTGGTAATTCCGCAGGCTGCAACCTTTCGGTCAAGATTTATCAAAGCATAGGATACCGGAAAGCGCACGAAGGGACGGGGGCTAATCTCAGTTTCCAGATCATCGCCGTGTATGTCCACGAGGCCAGGCAGAAGGTAGCGCGATTTGGCATTTATGACCTCATCCCAGCCGTTTTTGGCGGTCCTGATAGCATCGCCCTCGAATACCTCGGCAATCCGGCCTTGCCTAAAAACTACGCCTCCCTCGATGATCCCAGATGGAGTGACCACTCTGGCATTGGCAATTATCATGACTCAAGCACCTCTGTCATCCTTCCACCCTTCATGAAGCCTATGCGGTCTGCGAGTTCACTTAGAAAGGCAGTATCGTGGGAGATGCAAACAATTGTAGCCCCTCTGCGCTTCTCCTCCCAGAGAATCTCGCTTATTATGTCTTTCACCCTCTTGTCCAGGGAGGCAGTGGGCTCATCGAGAAGCAGAAGGTCAAATCCTGCAATGATCGCCCTTGAGAGGTTCACCCTTTGCTGCTCGCCGCCGCTAAACGTGGACGGATAGGCATCAAAGAGCCTCTTTGGCAAAAGCAGCCTGCTCAGAAGATCCTCAGCCCTTTCTGCAGCCCGGTCAGAGTCCATTCCTCTCCTGACCAGCGGTTCAGCCACGATATCGACTGAGGACACCCTCGGGACCACCCGCAGGAATTGAGGGACATAGCCGATCTCTCTTTTCCTCAAATTCAGCAAATCATGCTCCTTCAAGGTTGCCAGGTCCACCTTTCCGTTAAAGGGCGATTGGTAAATGGCCGATCCGCTGGTGGGAATATACGTCCTGTATATGCATTTTATAAGCGAGCTTTTTCCCGATCCGCTCTGGCCTGAAAGCCCGAAAAATTCGCCCTTATCTACAGAGAATGAAATATCGCTGAACCCCTCTATTCTCCTACCCCATTGATGGACTGTGAACTCCTTGCAAAGGCCATTTACTTCCAGCGTGGCATTCCCTCCTGCATGACTATCATTTTCGATCTCTCGCGTTTCTCTCCAATTGCGTTTTTCTCTCTATATCTCCGAGTTTACCAGAAGCTGAGTGTACTCCTCCTGAGGGTCCTCGAGGATCTGATCGGTTAGCCCCTGCTCTATTATCCTGCCGTTTCTCATAACCATGGTCCTCTCCGCCATCAGCCGAACGACTCCCAAATCGTGCGTCACCAGCAGAATTGCGACTTTAAGCTCCCTTTGCATCTCCTTGATCAGGTCGAGAATTCTGGCCTGGACAGATACGTCGAGGCCTGTTGTAAGCTCGTCCAAAAGCAGAATCTCAGGTCTGTTGGCCAGGGCCTTGGCGATTTGAACCCTCTGCTGCATGCCGCCGGAAAATCCACTTGTCACATCATCCATCCGGCAGACAGGAATCTCCATTCGCTCCAGCAGGCTTGAGGCTCTATTCCTCATCAGCTCCAGGTTTCTCCATCCAGCAGCCAGCAGCTTCTCGGCAATGTTTCCTCCTGCGGTGGCATCCAATAGCAGCCCCAGCTCCGGGGTCTGATAGACCATTCCCATCTTGAAGTTGCGGAGATGCCTTTTATCCTGAGAGCCGGCCTTCAATATGTTTCCCTTTTTGTAGCATCTCAGATACGCCTCCCCGTCGGTCATATCTATGTCGAAGTAGAGACCTTTGAGCACTGTGCTCTTTCCCGAGCCGCTTTCCCCCACTATCCCCAGGATCTCATTTTGCCCGACCTCAAAGCTGATCTGCGCACAGCCTATAATTGAATTGCACCTGGGACAGATATTGCTGCGCTCATCGGTCAGATCCAAACACCTCCCGCAGCTGCGGCCAAAGATTTTGGTCAAATTATTCACTTTTAAAAGCGTTTCCATATCAATCTATTCCATCCTGCAGCAACGGCGGGTTTCTCACTTGCGCGGACTTCCGGCAATGGCTCGTATCCGAGCAGATCCAGATCTCTCTTCCAGAAGGATCCAAAGACTTCGTAAGAAATGTGTCCCTGCTGCCGCACAGGGCGCAGGCCGAATCGTTAAAGCTCTCCACCTCGAAGGGGAAATCCTCGAACTCCAGTGGCTCTACTGCGGTGTAAGGGGGAAGGGCATAGATCCTCTTTTCCCGCCCGGCGCAAAACAGGGAAAGGAATCCGGCCATGTTCAGCCTGTGAGTGTCCCATCTGGGGATGGGGCTCGGGTCCATGAGATATCGGTCGCTGACCATGACGGGATAGGCGGCCCCTATGGGTATCTGGCCGCATCGCACAATGCTCTCATAGAGGTACAGCCAGATCTTGCTGTAGTCTCTCTCTGCATGCATTTCCCTGGTTTTCTCCTCTGAGGGCTCAACCATGCGGAGGGGTTCAGGAATCGGCACCTGGAACACGAGTATCTGATCGTCTCTTAGATCCTCCTCGGGTATTCTGTGCCGCGTCTGTATGATTGTTGCATCGCTGGCATCCTCTGTGATCCTTGCGCCCGTCACCTTCCCTACCAGCCTCTTGATGTTCACTGCATTGACGCTGTTATCCGAGCCCTGGTCTATGACCTTCAAGACATCCGAGTCGCCGATGATGGACAGAGTAATCTGCAGGCCGCCGGTTCCCCAGCCCTTGGAGATTGGCATCTCCCTGGAGGCAAACGGCACCTGGTATCCTGGAATGGCCACGGCCTTCAGCACCTTTCGCCTTATCTCTCGCTTTGTAAACTCGTCCAAAAACGCGTAGTTGTAGCCCTTAATCCGAACTCCCCCCTGCTCTTTTTGCCCTGTCTAAGGAAGATTGGAAGGTGACATAATGAGGCAGCTTCAGGTGCTCTATGAATCCCTGGGCGTCCACTCCGTCGATATGGTAGAAGACGAACTCCTGATCCTCGGCAGGAGCTTTGGGATCTTTAGCGCTGGTCGTGCCGTCGAGGATGGCCATGGAAATGGCCTTTCTCTCGTTCTGGCCGAAGACCAGGCCGTAGCCCAGAGAAAATTTTTTCCCCCCATCGAGTTCTCCAGCCACCACATTGCCTTTGCCTTCACACCCACCATCGCTTTCACCCTCAGCCTCCTCAAACTCAATTCCACCTATGCTAGAGTGCAGTATGCCCTCGCATTCGGTCAGGAATATCTCGCCGATGCTTACCTCTTCGCCCGTATGGGGATGCCTGATTTTCAGCTGGACGAATCCGACTCGAAGCTCTGCCAGAGTGGGATGTACTGAGCCGTAGCCTCGCAGAGATGAGTAAGCAAGGGCAAGCATGGCGCCGCTCTCTCCCCTGGCCAGGGCCTGCAGCCGTCCGCTTCTGGAAAGAGGGAATTGTAGGTCGTCCCTGGTGATATCCAATGGCTCAACATAGCTCTCGGTGGGAACGGCCAGCAGCCCTTCGTTTCTCAGAAGGTCTGAAACCTTATCGATTTTCGGAGAAGCTTCTCCCCTATTTTCATCAATGCCAAAGGCCTCCTCCCTGCAGTCCGAGTCCGGTTTGTTGGGCGTCTCAAAATCGAGAAGCCGCTGGGTATAATCCCTGGTCGGCCCCAGGATTTGCCCTCCGGGAATGTCCCTGAAGGCCGATGAGATCCTCCTTACCAAAAACATCTCTCGGGTATCGATCGGCTCAGAAAAGCCGATTCTTGGGAGGGTTGACCTGTAGGCCCTGATTAAAAAGGATGCTTCGGTGAGGTCTCCTTCTGCCTGCTCGATGGCCATCTCCGCCAGATCTGGGGCGTAAAGGCTGCCCTCTCCCATTACCTGATCTATTGCCAGCCTGTTTTCCCTCCTAAAGAGTTGAACGAGCTTAATTGCGCTCTCGATGGCCTCCTCTCCACCTTTCACCGCCACATATCCCATATCAGCTGCTCCTCCTATCGTTAGTGCGGTTTATCGTTGTGGAGCGCGGAAGGCAGGCAACTTTGCCGCTCTTATCTAAGAATACGACATCTATTCCCAGGGGAAAATCGCTGTTGGCACTGATTAGGTCCTCGATCTCCCCTTTTTCGATACCTTCCAGGATCAGGTTTTGGCTGGATAGAATGCCTGGGCCCGAAAGCGAGAGCACAGTGCTCCCTCGGCCGATAGACTCTACATCGTAGATCACAGTGGCACTTTCATCCGGATACTTCGGCGTGCCCTTTTTCATGCTGGTGATAAGGCCTCCGGATGATCCTCCAAAAACAAGAACGAAATCGGCGTCCTCCAGTCCGGACTCGCGGCTGCCGCTTCTTAGAGAGATGTATTTGGAAACTTCTGCCTCATCTGCCCTCCTTTTAATATCCAGAACCTTGAAGGTCACATAGCTGTCCAACAGGGTGAAAAGCAGCAGGTAAGCATATTTGTTGTCGAAAGGCACATCATGTTTCACATCCGGAAGCTCCACAACCTTTCCAGGCCTTGCCATCCCATCCAAAATCCTGCGAAATATCAGCTGTGAATGGCCGGCATCCATCAGCTCATCACCTCAAAGTTAACCCTCGATGTTTTGACGGCCTCCCACAGCCTGGCTCTTCTGGCCTCTGCCTTTGAGCGTTCATCATTTAGCGCCTGGACAATTTCATCCCTGAGAGGATGATGGCTTTGCACAGCTGCATCGAGGATTGCCCCGGCAAGAGCCTTACCCGGATCCATTCCCAGGACCATGCAGTAGCCGGAGGACCCATTCAACCTGACCTCAGTCTCGGTCACCAGGACCTCTCCCAGGTTGAAGACTATCCCCTCCACCGAGTCTCTTGCACGTGCCATTATCATCCCCGTTTGCTCGCGGAGAATCTCGATCTCTGTATCCTCAAGAACCTTCCTTGCCAGCTTGCAGATAACTCTTTTATCAGATACGGCAATAACCTCAAAAATTTCGGCTCTTTTCACTTCAGCACCTCCTCCCCAATTATTTTCCTCCTCAAGGCATCCGAGATTCTCTCAGATAGGATAATGAGAATGAACGTTAGAATTAAAATTGCAGCCACCTCTTTGTAGCGAAACAGCCTCATGGAGTAGATCAGCTCAAAGCCGATTCCGCCGGCTCCCACCATCCCCAGCACAACGGCCTCTCGAACATTGATGTCGAACCTGTAAATCGTATCGGAAATAAACGAGGGCAGTACTTGAGGCAACACTGCATGGTTTATGGTCTGCATCTTATCGGCTCCAACAGCCTCTAAAGCCTCAACTGGATGTGGATCGATCTCCTCTATGGCCTCAGCATAGAGCTTCCCCAGCATCCCTACGGAATGAATGGATATGGCCAGCACTCCCGGAAAGGGACCAAGGCCTACTGCAGAGACGAATATCAGGGCAAAGACAATATCGGGAACCGTTCTGGTGAAGGCGATTATGCCCTTTGAGAAATTCTGTACAGGCCCCGAAGTGGTAATGTTCTTGGCAGCCAGCACTGCTAGAGGAATCGATAATACGGCTGCAAAGAGGGTTCCCAGAAATGCCATCTGAACGGTTTCCAAAGCCGGTAAGATCAGGTCCGGGAAGGCGGTCACATCCGGAGGGATCATGCATCCCACGAAGTCAACGATGAAAGGAAAGCCTTCGATCAAAGACCTCAGGTTGAAGTCTACGGCTATGAGGCTCCAGGCAAAGAATGCCAGGAATATTATGGAAATCAGGTATTTGTTCCAGGAAATGCCCCGATGCAGAGCTAGATTCATTGGCATATCCTTATCGGATCAGTTGCAACTCTTTGCATAGATGATTCCGTCATTTTTGTTGCAGATCAATGGTCGTATATCCTTGACCAGCCGATCTCCGATAAGCCTGGGGCGCCATCATAGCAGACCAGGCCGTCTTTGATCCCTATCACTCTGGTGGCATACTTCCCTGCCATCTCCGGCTGATGAAGCACGGCCAGGGTGCCGATTTTTTTTGTTAGAGTGATCTCCTTTAAAAGCTCCATTATTCGTTCCGAAGTATTGGGGTCGAGGTTGGCAATGGGCTCATCGGCCAGGAGCAAAATTGGCTCCTGTACAAGGGCTCTCGCGATGGCCACGCGCTGCATCTCTCCACCGCTCAGCGTCCCTGCTTTTCTCTTTGCCAGGTCTGAAATGCCCACACACTCCAGGGACTTGAAGGCCATTTCCACCTCCTCCCTGGAAAAGCCGAAGACCATATTGCCAAATGTGTGAACGTATCCAAGCCTTCCCGTCAGGACATTTTCCAGAACCGTTAGCCTCTTTACCAGGCTGAAGTTCTGGAATACCATGCCTATGCGCCTGCGGGTGGCCCTCAGCTCGCCTTTATTGTGCTGCATTATGTCCACAGGAGCGCCGTCGCCGTTGAGCAGTATTTTGCCGCCGTCAGGCGTCGTTAAGCGGTTTATGCAGCGCAGGAGGATGGTCTTTCCGGCACCGCTCATGCCGAGGACTGCCACGAACTCGCCTCGATCCACACAAAAGCTTATGTCCTTTAGGAGCGGCCTTCCATCCGGCAGCCTTTTAGAGAGATTTCTAACAACCAGCATCCAAAGACTCCTTTTTGTCTGATACTTTTTGTTTCCAGGTCGGGAAAAAGAATTTAAGGAGATGTTAGCGGTAGAGGCTCAGATATACCCCTGAGCCTTGGCCATCTCCCTCAGGTACTCGTAGGTGCTGTCGTTCACGGGCACATAGAAGGCGTTCTTCTCCCATTTGCTCTCAAATGACTCCATTGCAGCGGGATCTTTAGTGGGCATGTCCAGGAAGGCCTGCTGAATTCTCTTTGCAAGCTCTGGATCCATATCGCCCCTGACTGCCAGCGGTGACTTGGGGATGGGCTCTGATGTCCAGATAATTGTGACCTCTTCGGGATTAAGCGCGCCGCTATCCACCATTCTGTTGAAGCCTGTATCGTAAATGGCCCCTGCATGCACCTTGCCTGACTGGACCGCCAGTCCAACGGCATCGTGGCCGCCGGCGAAAATGCTCTCCTTAAAGTCCTTGTCCGGGTCTATGCCTTCAGAGAACAGATACCCGCGGGGGATCAGGTTTCCGGATGTTGATGCCGGGTCGACGAAGGCAAAGGTCGTTTCCTTGGATTTGGCTTTCAGGTCATCGATGCTGTTGATGCCGGATTTTTTGTTGGCTATTATCAGAGAATGGTAGGACCCTACCTCGCCCGTAGCGTTGTCGCCACCGGCGATGATGGCAGAGGCGTTGGCCCTCTCTGCAGCCAGTATATAGGAGAACGGCCCGAAATAGGCCACGTCGAGTTTCCCTGAACGCATGGCCTCGACCACTGCAGAGTAATCGGTGGCCCTGAATGTCTCAATTTCCATTCCAAGCTCGTTTTCCAGGTAATCCTGAACAGGCTGGAACTTTTCCAGGATCTCAACCATATCGTCTGACGGAACCAGTCCGATTCTTAGAGGCTGGTTGGCCGAATTATCGGCTGCATAAGCGCAAGTCATGAGATAGCTTGCAGCAATAACCAGAATCATCAGGTTAAGCGTCAAAGCCTTCCTGCAATCCATAACATATCACCTCAGGTGGCTTGCGGCTTGAGATATTTATCGATTGCACATTTACAATATAATTGTCTATAAAATTGGATATTAGGAAATGACAAAATATCAAGGATATAGTGTAATTATGATATATAGATTGGCCGATAGTCTTACGAAAATAAGACGCTTAATATCTGTTGCTGAATTAGAGTTCTTCCTTAGCTTAGGGTATATCTTCTATATATCTCATATACCAATATAAAGCGATTGCCCAAATCTATATTCTATTTCGATCAGTCCTTTATACGGCGATGGCCAAGGATGATCGGAGGCAACTACATTGAACCAAAAATATAAAGCATTAGTATTAATAGCCCTCTCAATAGCAACCTGTTTGATGCCCTTGGGGGCGGCATCTGAATCATCAGCGGAGAATGTAATTCTCATGATCGGGGACGGAATGGGATTCCCGCATATTACCGCCGCGAGAATGGAGAAGGCAGACAACAACCTGACAGAATACGCCGACACAGCGCTCTATATGGACGGGATGGAGCAGGCCGGCTATGTCACAACTTTCAGCGCCAACTCCTTTGTTACCGACTCTGCGCCGGCGGCCACTTCCATCGCCACCGGTCAGAAGACCAATAACGGGGTAATAGGCCAGGATGCTACAGCCACAAGGGGAAAGGATGGCAAGAACCTTACAACTATCCTGGAGATGGCTGAAACTGCCAATAAATCCACAGGAGTTGTGACCACCACCAGAATTACTCATGCCACTCCCGCGGGCTTCTATGCCCATGTCGATAACCGGGATAACGAAAGCGAGATCGCCGATCAGCTTCTGGAGAGCGATGTCGAGGTAGGTCTCGGCGGAGGCCTGAAATTCTTCGTGGGCAAGAACGAGACTGATCCACTGGGAGGGAAGAGCAAGAGAAGTGATGATCGCAACCTTCTGATTGCATTCGGCAATAAGAGCTATGCAGTCGTATACAATGAAAGCGCCCTTATGGCTCTCGACGCCAACTCCACCGATAAGGTACTCGGGCTCTTCAACAACGACCACATGAAGTACGACCTGGAGAGAGTGGGCTCCGGCGAGCCAAGCGTAGCTAACATGACCGCCAAGGCTATTGAAATCCTCTCAAAGAACGAGAACGGATTCTTCCTTATGGTTGAGGGCGGAAGAATCGATCACGCCTCTCACGCCAGGAACCTTAGCAACAATAATGCCGATACGCTCGCTTTCGATGAGGCTGTCAAGGTGGCCCTGGACTTCGCTTCAGAGAACAACGATACTCTGGTCATAGTCACAGCCGACCACGAGTGCGGCGGATTTGTGCTGCAGCCATCAGATATCGAGACTTACGAGGCAGGCGGTGTAAATCCAATATTCGCCTCTGGAATGATAACGTCTCCGGGCAGCTACAACCTGACAGCAGGGAAAGAGGCTACCCACACCGCCGTTGATGTGCCGATCATGGCCAGCGGCCCCGGCGCAGAAAATTTCGGACGCGGCAAGATGGACAACACAGATATCTTCGTCTTGATGAGAAATGCCCTCGGCCTGTAGGGGGCATTTCCCTATTTCTTTCTTTGTGAGGTGTGTTCGATGTCCAATTTGAATTGGAAAATTTTTAACGCCACCGAGGACGACTGCATAGAATATAACCGATGTGTAGAGCGGCTTCGCAGCTCGGGGATATCTGAAGAATTGGCAGAGGCCTGGGCACTGAACTGCCATGTTTGTTTCCTATCTGTGGGGTGCACGGTTGCACGGCAGAATGTCTTTTTGGGGGCAAGGAGCTGTTAGATGTTTAGGTGTTGGGTGTTAGATTTCTGCATTAAACTGATAAATCCTGCTTAGATACATAGAGGTGAACTGAATGGTTATTTCCGTTGCGATGGTCCGGGCCGTTCCCGGCAAGGAAAAGGCGGTGTACCATGCGCTTAAAAACATGGATGGTGTGAGGCGCATCTATCATATCTTCGGGGATCACGACTTTTTCCTCCTCCTGGAGGCCGGGAGCAAAGGCGGGCTTGCCCAGCTGGTCGAGCAGATAATGGGGCTCGATGGCATAACTGCAGTGGATATTGTGCTCATGGGGCGGGAGGGCTATCTTGAGGAGAAAAGAAATAATGAGGCGCCGATCTGTCTGGCGGGGATAATTTAACAGTCTTTACGCCTCAACTGCCTCAACTTTAATGTGGCATTTCAGCAAGGGTAGGGCGCCGGACATGGGCAGGGACTGGGTAAATTGCAGCCGCAGCATGGATAGGCAAGGTTTTGGCATGGGCTTTGGCATGGGCTTTGGCATGGATTTTGACAGGGGCTCTGACAGGGATACGTGCAGGGGAAGCTGATGAGGCATGGACTTGGACAGGGATTAAAGCTGTTGCACTCCACTGGATAATAGCAGGGACTGCAATATGTCTGAGGATAACTGCACGGAATTATGCAAGGCGTCTGACATTGATTCGGCCACAGGCAAGGACTAATGAAATCCTGGCCACTGCAGCTGGAAATGCACAACAGTCCCAGGGACATGAAAGCCAGGACCAACTTTTGAGAGTTAATTTCGATCCCTCCAGTCATAACATGGATCTCTAATGATATATAAAGATGGTGTATTAAAATTATATTGCCAAAATAATTCTCTTTGGGGAATCGCCAATGCTAAAAAAAGGGCCATGCGGGCCCCTTTTGGCTAGGCAGGTTGGCTGCTTACGTTGATGGCTGCAACAGCAGTCTGATTTAGATCCATGCTCTCGTTCGAAAAGATGGAAGCCTTTTCGCTTGCCATTTCGGCAGTTTCATTGCCCATTTCATCCGCGATTTCAGCGCCATTTTCGCCAGAGCCTTCTGCGCCTGTTGGCATGATTTCCGTCAGGTTCTCCATGGTCTCCGGCAGATAAGGCATGACGATCAAATAGGGGCCGCTGCCGGTCTCCCTGGACATGAAATCCACCTTATAGCTGCTGTTGCTGATGGGGAGCATCAGGAAGGATATCAGATCGCCATTGCTCTTGGCATCCTTGAGCTTTGTAGAGACATCAAAAGCGAGTATTTTGTCAGCATCGGTGCTGATGCCCATCTGGGAGATATCGTTATTCTTGACGATGCCCCATACCGGCAGGAAGTTCATCAAGAACTCGATGAAATCCGAATCCTCATTCCATTCTGAGCTGATGGGCATAACCGCCACCATCGCAGAATCATTCTCCGGCTTTTGAACCGATGCTGCCTTTAGCACTAGAATCCCAATATCGTCGTCGGTCATATTGAGGCCCGAGATGTCGAACTGCACCATCGGAACGCCGGCAAAGCTCTCCTCTTTACTGCCGTTGATCTCGGTTACAGCTACCTCGCAGCTCAAGATATCGGTTTTATTGAAGACCTGCTCGCTGGCTAAGTTGAAATAAACATCCTGCGACGCAGGAATCCTGGTCATATCTCCCGATGCTGCTCCAACCGCGATTAGGGCCAGAGCCGCCAGAAATAGCATTCTATTATGCATAAGTTAGGCCCCCTCTAGATGATCTATAGTCTCTTTAGGCTTTGTATTTAAAATTGTGGAGCGAGACCTCCAGTTAGCAATCTCAAATCCCAGAAGCTGGAACGGAAAAACGTATAAAGTCTTATTGCCTTCTATTAACCATATCGCTTTTTTGCCTATCAAAATTGTGGAAGCGCTTCATGTGTCTTCGGTTAGCAGATCATTTATGTCATAATCGTTATAGATCTCGATTAATTGTTGATAGCAATAGTCAATTTAATAAGATTTATATAGAATATGTGATACCACATATAATTTAGGGGATTAGCATGCCAAATGGGGTATTACAGTTTGGGAAAGGTACAGTAGAGCAAGAGCTTACCAGAATGTTTGAGCCCAAATGGATTAGAGCTGCGGCCAAGGAAAGCGGATTGATTGAACGAGAAAGAAAAATTGACCCGCTTATAATGTTTTGGACACTCGCAATTGGCTATGGTTCACAGCTATATCGAACTCTTACAGAACTAAAGCGCGAATATGAAGTCAGAGGAAAAGTATCCATCTCCGACAGCAGTTAGCACGATCGTTTCACTCCGGAACTGGTAAAATTTCTCAAATCATGTGTAATTCATGGCATTGAGCACATTTCTCAAGAACCAAGTAGGGTTTTAGGTGAACGTCTAGCCACCTTTCGGGATGTAATGATACAAGATAGCACTATCATTCGACTTCATGAAAGCCTTGCCGACAAGTGGCCGGCCACTCGTTCCAAGAGAGTTGCTGCTGGCGTTAAAGTATCATTTTTGACAAGCGCCGTAGCCAATGGTCCCAAAAGCATTTCGATACTGCCAGAGAATACAAGCGAAGTGAAGACTTTGAAAATAGGACCTTGGATAAAAAATATAATATTATTAGTAGATCTTGGATTTTAAAAGTATCAACTTTTTAGTCGAATAGCTGAAAATGGAGGATATCTTGTCTCTCGTCTCAGGAGCAACTCAAATCCCTTAATAGCAGGCATAAATCAGGTCCGAAATTGCCGCGGCATCGATCTCAAAGGAAAATATTTAAAAGATATTAAATTAGAGAAGAGCGATGATATCTTTGATATAAATGTTGAACTGTCATTCGATAGAAGATCCTATCGTGGAGAGAGCAAAAAAGATAGCAAGGTATTTAGATTGGTTGCCATATATAATCCAGAATCAGAAGAACACCATTTTTACTTAACTAATATACCGCCTGAAACATTAAATCCTTCAGAGATTGCATCGGTATATGCTGCACGATGGGAAGTTGAACTTATCTTCAAGGAATTGAAGAGCAGATACGAGTTGGGTCATATAACGACAAAAAGCCCATATGCTATTGAAGCCCTAATCTGGATCTCAATTCTGACATTGCTGGTTAGTAGAAAAGTATATTCTGTAGTGCGAAAAATGAATCCTGGCGCCAAAATGGTTTGTTTTGCTCAATTGAGATGGTGCAATATCTTTGTCCAAAATTCGTCGCGCCTCTTATCAGCGATAATGGAGTATCTTGGTATCGAGCAAGATTTCTTTACAGTCTTAAATGTATACTCAAGTGAGGCACTTGATCCACATGTCAATAGAGAACGATTTAGGGAGGGATTGTGGTCTTAACCGAAGACACATGGGAAGCGCTTTAAATGAGAACACTGTTAAGAAAAAAGGAGATAACTATCCTTAACTCGATTTGGTATTTTATATTCAAGTTATGTGGTAAGCGTTTAATTAACTTCCGATTATATTATATACTATGTCATAATGATTTTGATTTTCTCCAATCGGGTGAAAAGCGTCGCGCACATTTACCCTTATGCGATTCTCGCCAATATCATCTTCAGTGGGCCTCCAGAAAATATCGTTTGAAATATTCCAATCTCTTTGGGTTATGGAAAAGTCTGTGTCGTTAGGCGGCATTCTTAGAAACTGATAATAAATTGTATCCCCTTCTTGATCCTTGGCTTCAGCTGTAATCATTATTCTACTATTGACCGGCTGAGGATCTCCTTTATCCGAATAAACATTTTCAATTATAGGTTGTTTGTTGGGGCACTTAACGAGATATATATATTCACCGCGCGTATATTTAGCGTTTTCTGCAGTTGGCATATCTGTGACATTGACCACTATTATGTTTTTGCCGGCACAAGAGGGAAAAATAAGCCAATCTGTGTAGTTTTGCATATCTGGCCCGTGAATACGTTCGGTTGTATAATTTGTGCTGGGACTTTGAACAAAGAATACATACTGAAGCGGAGTAACATCTGCAAAAGCCTTTAAAATTAGATTATTTGCATCGGGGTCTTCGGCTACTACATTGATCTTTACTTCAGTCCCTTCTGGTGAAGCAATAGCGTTTCTTATATCGGGGCTTATTGTAATTTCTTTAATTATAGGCGGCTCATTGCTCATTTGGGAGAAGCCCACCAATCCTCCGAGAATCAAAATGCATCCTATTGTAGCAAGGGCCTTTGATTGATTCTTGCTAAGAGTCAGCGATGGAATTTTGAGGAAAGAAATACTAAGTGAAGGTACTACTGCTATTATTATCAGGAGGACTCCTATTATTATCGTTAGCTTAAATGCTAACGGACCATTATTTAAAATTGGTGTTATATCTTGAATATATTCTTCAATAGATGACATGATCTTAATACCTCCCTATGCAGCATATGGATTCGCAGTATTTATAATTTTTTAGATGTAACAGTATTTATAATTAAGAATAGGGGGTGATTCTGATATGCTTACATCGTATAGATAGGTTATCTTCAGGAATGGAAAGCAATTTCTTCAAAATGATATTCTATTTAATTGAATAGCCTTTTTGTTGATCATTCTTCTATTGAAACCAACAAAAACTAACAATTCTGTTATTCTTTAAATGCACAGCCAATAAAAATTAAATGCGAACGCTGTAAATTGATGAGGCTGATCGGCCTCAATGAAGCCTGTATTTTAGCATCCATCGCTTTATGCGAAAACCTTTGGCGTTTAGGTGTCTTCGAAGCTTTTCTCAGATCAACTTATGTTCCGCAATTCTCGCCATTATGACATAAATCCATATTTAACGATGCATTAAGATGAATTATAGAAATGGATGGCTATTGATTTACCAATCCATATTCTTCATAAATTGCCATATCCAGCCTAGGTTTCTGGGGGCTACATCAATGTGAAGCAGCGTATAAGAATCAGACAGTGCTGTAAAAGATCTTTCTCCATAGCACAGCTTGCCATTATTATCTTGCCACTTGGCAGCAATTGTATGGACACCTGGATTGACTTTGATGTCATATAGAGCGCCATCTGAGTCCGTTTCTCCCAATAGTGTATCATTATCGATAAATACGTCGGCCTGGCCAGCTGGCCCATGTTTATAATCTACGTAAACGTCTAACGTAGACCCTAGTGCCATATCGATACATAATACCAGGCTGATCGATAAAAGAGCGAATAGGACCTTATTGCTTATGGCTAATCGTTTTCTCATCATATGTACAACCCCTTGGTTAGATATCCGCAGGCCTGCATTAAAATTTTTATTAATTCTTCAATGGGGACCTGACATCGAGACTCACTTAAGCGCTGTATGTTTTCTCAGTATTTATAATTTTTTAGATGCAATATGATCTATAATTGAGAATAAATAAGCTAAGAAACTTATTCTTTCGACTTGGAAATGCTAAATAATAAAATATATACAGGTATATCTGTCAGTATGAAGCCTTTGCACTCTTTAATATAACGTTACTTTCCAAATTTGCATGTGACCTCATTGAAAGCACTACATATCGATGCGCAGCTGCGTATAGGAATCTGATTGTGCCGTGAAATCCCTATTCTTGCTTCTCCCATCAAAGCTCGCGACTACCGTATGAAAACCTGGTGCGACATCAATGTTGAGCAGTGAGCCATCTGGGTATGTTCGTCCCTTCCAGACGCCATCCACATATATTTCTGCGGAGCTGGCAGGTGCCCCTCCGGAGTACACATAAATGTCTAATGTGGACCCTAAAGCTATATCCATACATAAAATCAGGCCGATCGATAAAAAAGCAAACACGACCTTATTGCTTATGCCGAATCGTTTTGGCATCATATATTATTCCCCTGATCAGTTATGTCATAACGTATAAAATAGTTTGCGCTGGTAGACGTAAAATAAGAATTATGCAGCACATGTTTATAGAAATTATTTTAAGGAAATTATTACATAAAGTCTGCAAGCCCGGTCTGCTTTGACCTATCATTCTTAAATATGGAATCTATCTCGATCTTCAGCAGTTCCAGTCTCTGTCTGGTATAACTGCTGACCTCGTACTCAGCCGCCACCTTCATCGAGACCTCCAAATATTTTCGCACGCTACCCTCGTGAACGGTGAGGATTATCCTGCCGCCGCACTTGGGACAGACCTCCTTTAAAGGCGGCCGCCTGTACTTCGCCCCGCATTTCACGCACCGCACCTTCTGCTTGGAGAAGGCATGCAGGTTGCCTATGAGGTCGGGCAGGAAGTGAGAGTTGATCACCCTCTCTGCCACATCCTTCTCGTCCACGGCCCGTATCAGCCTGGCCAGCTCCAACTGGGCGTCCATCTTATCGATCATGGTCTCCAGGGTTTTGTAGGCGCTGTTACGGGGACCTGCAGCGATATCGGTCGTATCGTGGCTGAACCGAAATCCCTGGTACTGGGCATCAGAGCCGAGCCTCTTGGACACGAGGTCGAACTTCGCCTCAAGGTCCTTGGGGCTGGAACTGGCAAGCGTTGCCTCGTAGAACTCCAGGGGATAAACCCGTGTCACATCGAGGTTGTGAGCCTCCTTATCCACCTCTGCCGGATTCAACCTGGTGGTCATGACCAGAGGCGCGTCCATCTTGCCGCCGCGCCTTTCCGGCAGGTAAGACATCGAGAAGTTTAAGATAGCGTCCATTAGAAGCATGACGCAGTCCTCGTCCCCGTCGCAGTTCCTCCGTTTGGCCGCGTGGAAGAACGGATGGCCAAAGCCGGCAGAGGCTGATGTGTAGCCGATGAGCCGGCAAAGCACTCCCGCAGAGGTGTGAGGAGCCAGGCCCACCATCAGCGTACCGATCAGATCGCTCGGAGTGGCGGCGTTGTAATAGCTTTGCAGCCCATAGAACTTGACCAGGAGGTCGTCCGCGAACTGCGCCACCTTCAGAAGATACTCTCCGCCGTCCTTAGATAAAATGATGTCCTGGACCTTCAGCTCGCACACCTGGTCGGACCTCGCCAGCGGCCGGCCGTCGATGTCCTCGTCATACCCGAGGCTTCTCAGCCTCTCCAGGTCCGCCCCAATCTCGTCTGGGCGGAAATGGGTCAGCGGCAGGTCTGATAGGTCGTAGCGAACAGTGCCGTCCTTGAAGATGTTCACGCCGTGCTTTGCCCTGAGTATGCCCTTCTCAAGGGGCTCTGGAGTCTTATCCCTGGATGTGAGGCCCATGACGCCCTTCAGCGACTCAGGCTCGCGTTCTCCCAGGCGCTCCAGGGCCTCGTGATAGAGCTTTTTTACATCGATGTGCATGGCAGATGCAGCAGTTGTCTCCTCTCCGCACTTGGGGCATTTTTCATCGGCGGGAATATTGCATTCGGGACAGACTCTTTTTTTGTCGGTATAGCCTCCGCACTCGCAGCGGAACGAGAATCCCTCTCTGCCGCATTCCCGGCATATCCTGCGCTCGATCTCAACATCCACGATGCCGGTCCTGCTCCCATTTCCCTCGGAGTGCTTTGCAGCCTCCTGGATCGACCTGGATTTGCCGCCGGCCTCGCCGGTTGGGAATAAAACGTGGGGCGGAGGGCGCATCAGCCTTCTGTCGGATTTCTCTGGTCTTCCCATCCTTGCGCCTATCCTCGTCGGGGCCCTGGCCCTGACTGCAATTCCCGCCAGCCTGTTTGCCATCTCCAGCGCTGAGCCATCCATTCCCTCCCATGTTTTGGCCAGACCATTCGGGTCAATTCCCAGGCAGAGCAGAAGCGGCAGAGGATCGTCGATTATTATTTTTCCATCTCGGACCTTATGCAGCACCAGCAGCGTCTCCAGAGATTCCTTTATGGACAGCGGCAGGAGAAGCCTTCCGGATTCCATAGACCCCTCTGAGGAGACAATACATGCCAGCCTCTCGAACTCCTCTGCAGGAAGGTCGTGCCAGAAATAGGTGTGGGCAGGATGAAGAGGTACGCCGTATTTTCTGGACAGCGAGATGGCCTCCACGCCCCCGATCTTTTCAAGTCCCGCGGGCTCACCACCTGCAGCTTTAAGCTCTGCAGCCCACCACTCGAAGGCATACGATGCCGGAGCCAGCGGCCGGTTGTTCTCCAGGAACTCTCCGTAGCTGATCAGGATCTCTCCTAAGTCCAGAATCTTGGAGACATGGGCCTTCAAGGCGATGTTGATTGACAGGGGGTCCTTGACGGTGACCGGCATCCAGGAGAGGATATCATCAGCCAGGTCAAACCTGACCACGTCGCCGTTCAATAGCCGCACAGTCGGCCCTTCGATTGAGCTGACAGGGGCGACGGCTGCGGCCTTTCCCGGCTGCTCGACCTTGATCTGGGTTCCTGCTGCCATGAATCCGCCCAGGAGGAGCATTGATGCGGGGTTAATCCCTGCAGCTGCAAGGCCTGTGTTTCGCGCCCTTCCGTAGCGGAGGCGAAATCCTCCCGGCCTTGAGGGATGGGAGAACACAGGCCTTCCTGCTATCAGGTCTCGCAGGAACTTGGGGGTGGAGTCTCCGCCGTCCTTCTTGCCGCTGGCGAGGGTGTCAAGCCACTCCCATCCCGATATTCCAAGCTTTGAGACATGCTTTTTGAGCTTGGGCCTCTTTAAGGCAATTCCCTCAGCCGAGACAAGGGCGATTCCGCCTCGAACGCGGTTTGTCTCAATTCGCGGAAGATCTCGATAGCCGGAGACCTCCTCCTCCTCTGTCGGCTCGCCGTCGATGCATATCGGGCAGTTGCGGACAATCGTGCGAATCTCGTCGTCCGACGGGGAGTACTGGAGGCCTGCGACGCGCTTGTAAAGCCCAATCTCCTCCACATACCGCTCAACCTCTTCGGGCCTCGGGTTCCAGGGAGCAATTCCCACGCTCCTTCGCACATAGTCGGCCACCAGGACTGACAGCGCCTGGGCAGTTCCGCCCGCGGACCTTATGGGCCCTGCATAGTAGACCTTGAGATAGTCGGTTCCGTCGTCATTCTTTCCCAAGTCCACGCGGGCTATGCCCTCAATTGGAGCAGCCACGACGCCCTCGGTAAGCAGCGCCACTGCGGTCCTGATGGCGTTATCCACCGACTCTATCTTCGAGGAGCCTTTGCCGAGCCTTCCTTCGGCAAAGTCAACGCCGATGGCAAGGGCCGACTCCTCCCGGCTCATTCCCTCTGCCTCCATCTCCCTGATCCTTGCGGCAATTCCGGGAATGCCGATCAGCTTCTCCACCCGCTCAGCGAGGTCCACGGCCAGAGGCACCTCCACGTCAGTGGTCGGGTCCTTGCCCTGGCTTCGGGCCTCTTTTGCTATTCCCATAGCCCTTCCAAGCTCGCCCTCAAGGGCATCGAAGTACTCGTCTGTATTCATCTTCACGTGCTAACTCCAGAGGTAAAGGCCGGTTGTTGAGTCGTGCTGCCTGACCAGAGGCTCGCCCATCAGCTCCTGCAGGTATACCTCGGCAGCAAATACGCGGCCGTATATGAGGTGGCCGCCCACCACTTTTCCGTTGGAAAATGCTAGAGCAGCATGAGCGTGTAGGAAGGGTTTGCCGTCGCGAATGGTTGCGTTGCCGATGAATGAGACAAGCTCAGCTGGCTCGTTTACGGATATCGTTTTGTACTCATGGGCAGCCTGGTCGTAGAAGGCGATCTCGGCCTTGGTCAGCGCGCCTATGGCCCAAAGCGCAGCGTTTTCGATTTTCTCTTTATCCAAAAGGTTTGATATCTGCCTGACGATATCCTCGCCATGGTCCAGCCCAACCAGAAGAGAGCGGCCTTGCGCAAGTCCCCTCACAATCAATTTATTCATCCCCTCCTATACTCCACATTACCATAATCTTCTTAAATGTTGCCCCGAATTACCGATCATAGATTGCCTGCAATGCAATAGTTGCGCCGGTATATTGAAAGGAATCGGTCTGGAGCCGGATGCACGGCCATGCAGGCCAGTCTATCCCAGGCCAGTCTATTCCACTGGTCATTGATAGGCGGTTCAGGTAAGCAATGCCCAATGAGATGGCATTTTCTTATCTTCCGCAGATATATTATAAATTAACCCCCTTTTTTCGATTGAACTCATTGATCTATGAATATTGATATTGGATCGAAATAGGAGAAAATCTAAATATTATTGTTTAGTCTGTTGGGAATTTTCGATAGCAGCAGAACTACCATAATTTTAGCAGGCCTTTTTTCGATTGGAACCTTTATCCAGGCAAACAGGTAAGTACCTATCATCGGATCTTAGCGTTACCTATTTTTGATCGAAGCCGCACCATTTCAGCGATGAATCTTGAACCTCTGGCGGCGGAGCTTCACGGGTTTGTGGGCGTTACCCGAAAGAAGCAGATTGGCGATCTCCTTTCGTATTTCCCTGTGCAGTCCGAAAAGATCATAGCCTCATTCGGAGAGGATGCCGCAGTCGTGGACGACGGCGACGAGGTCATGCTTCTGGCTGCTGACGGCATCTGGTCAAAGCTCATGGAGGCCGATCCCGAGTGGTCGGGCTACTGCTCCGTTCTGGTAAACGTGCACGACATCGCAGCCATGGGCGGCTGGCCTGTTGCGATGGTTGATGTTCTCTCTGTGAACTCCAAGGAAACGGCCGATGCAGTGCTCAAAGGCATGAGGAAGGCCATAGAGAAGTTCAATGTGCCAATCATCGGCGGCCACCTTCACCCGGATACGCCCTACAGCGCCCTTGACGTGGCAATTCTGGGAAAGGCCCGCAAGTACGCCGTCATCCTCAGCAGCACCGCGCGTCCGGGAGATGCAATAATCGCCGCAGCCGACCTGGACGGCAGCCCCCATCCCAGGTTTAACATCAACTTCGACTCCACCAGCTTTAAGGATCGAGATACCCTGCTCCTGCAGCTAGGAGCCATGAGGGAGCTAGGGGAATCGGGTCTTGTCACCGCCGGGAAGGACATCTCAAATCCCGGAATGCTCGGCACTCTGGGGATGCTTCTGGAGACGAGCGGGGTGGGCGCGGTTGTTGACGTGGATGAAATTCCTGTTCCAAAGGGACTGGACCTGCAGAGCTGGCTCAAGATGTATCCGGGAATGGGCTTCGTTGTGACTGCAAAGCCCGAGAACGCTTCATTGGCGGCAGAGGTCTTCAGGCGGAGGGGACTCACGCCTGCGGTCATTGGAAGGGTCGTCGAGGGGCACAGGCTCATCATACGCTTCGGAAAGGATGAGGCCGTGCTCTTCGACTTTGAGAAGGAATGCGTGACCGGCATCCGGTGAAATCATGGATCCAAGCTTCGTGAGCCGTCTGGAGGATGCGGCCAAAAAAAGCCGTGCCCGAATTGGAATAGGGATGTATAGACCCGAGCAGGAACTTGTGGAATCTCTCCGGGAGGCTGAAAGGTACGCGGAGCTTGTGGTTGTGGGCGATGCCTGTATGGGGGGCGGAGGCATGGAATGCATCCACTCTGAGAAGCCGTGGGAGGAGTTGGCGAAGCTCCTGGCAGACGGAGAAATCGATGGAGCCGTGAGGGGGAACCTGCCGGCCGGGAGGACTATGAGGGCGCTGGCAGCGGAGTTCGACATCAAAGTGAGAAGGCTGGCCTTAATTGAGCTTTTTGGCTGGGCATTCCTGTTCGGCCCTGTGGGAATCGATGAGGGTGAGACGATTTCAGACCGCCTGGGCCTTGTCAGAGAAGGAACGAAATACCTGCAGAGCCTGGGCGTGTCATCTCCAAAGGTCTCAGTCCTCTCAGGAGGCAGGCTGGAGGATTTGGGCAGAAGCGAGCGCGTGGACAGGAGCCTGGCCGAGGCCGAGTTCATAGCTGCCAGGGCGAGGGAGGCAGGGATTGAAGCAAGGCACAGGGGCATTCTGATTGAGGGCTGTCGTGGTGACGACATCGTGATTGCGCCCGAGGGCGTATCGGGCAATCTCGTTTTCAGGACGCTGCTGCTGCTGTGCGGCGCAAACTCCCTCGGCGCGCCTGTTCTGATGGATAAGGTCTTCGTGGACTCCAGCCGGGCCAGGGGCAACTTCAACGGGCCTGTGATGCTGGCGAGCGCAATGGCGGGGATGAGGTAGCGGGATTTTAATCACAGGAACCTCAGGGTGGAAGCTCCGGTCTTTAGGCCGGAGAGGAAAGCCATACGGCTCCTACTATAACCTTTATATCACTGAGTGACTATTCTATCCATTAATGACTGAGCAGGTGTCAACCGTTCAATGCAAGCTGAATCCAACCGACCCCCAAGCAGCCGAGATAGAAGACACTCTGAAAGCTTTTGCTGATGCTTGCAACTGGATTAACCAAAATACGCCTGCTAAGCTTAGTAACAAGGTTCGTATCCAAGGTCTTGTCTATCAAGACGTTAGGGCTAAATTTGGTCTCTCTGCGAATCTGGCAATTAGAGCAATCGGCCGGGTTGCTGCCAATCGCAAGACCGCTCTGAAAGACCACTCCACCGTCAAGAACTTTGAGCCCACAAGTATCGATTACGATGCCAGGATCTTTGCCTTCCGAGAGAAAGATGAATCCGTCAGCCTTACCCTTCTCAGATCCAGGCAGTGGATCAAGCTGGTTCTCGGAAACTATCAGCAAGATAGGCTCAGAGGTTCCAAGCCAACCAGTGCTACGCTCTGTAAGAAGGGGTCCGAGTATTACATCAATGTCCAGATCAAGAGCGAAGCACCTGAACAGATCCATGTGGATACTGTTCTTGGTGTGGATCTTGGCATAACCGATATTGCGGTGACTTCAGATGGCCAGAATTTTGGCGGAAAGACCATTAAGCTGATCAAGGACCATTATGCATCTATGCGTGCTGTTCTCCAGCAAAAAGCCGTGAAAGGTACAAGGAGCTCTCGAAGAAGGTGTAGAGAGCTTCAGCAACGACTGTCGGGCAAAGAAGCACGCTATCAGAGACAGATAAACCACGAAATCAGCAAAGCCATAGTGACCAGGGCGAAGGAGATCCCTGCTAAGATAGCTCTGGAAGACCTTTCGGACATCCGAGAGGATGTTAACCAAAAGGCCGGAAAGAACCAGAGGAGAAGGGTTAACGGTTGGGCCTTCTACCAACTCAGAGAGTTTTTGACATACAAGGCTCTTCAAGCTGGAATCCCTCTCGTTCTTGTAGATCCTGCCTATACAAGTAAGACCTGCCATGTCTGTGGCTCTATCGGGTCTCGAAATGGGAAGCATTTCAAGTGCTCTTCATGTGGGTGGTCTGGTGATGCTGATTTCAACGGTGCTCAGAATATTGCTTTCTTGGGCCGCTGTGTAGACCGGCCTGGAGGCTCGGACGAACTACCAAGTATTAAGGTAGTTCTTTCAGGGCTACTGAAAGCTCCGCCCTTTAGGGCGGAGTAGTTTACATAATCATGGATAAAACCATATACAAAGAGCATGGTAAATGTAGATGACGATGAGGCTCACGGCATACGCATCCGGCAAAGTTCAGGAGGTCGGCTATCGAAGCCAGGGTAGTCGATATAGCCAATGCTTTTAGCCTTAAGGGCATGGTTGAGAACCTTAAAGACGGTCGGGTGAAGATAATAGCCGAGGGCGATGATGACAAGCTCAAGTGGTTCGAGAGCGCAATAGACATAAAAAATTCCCTTATATTTGTTTCATCCATAGAAAAGAAATACTCTCCTGCAAGCGGCGAGTTCGAAAGGTTCGGCGAGCTAGCGGCAAAAGACGAGACCGACACAAGGCTTGACACAGCGGCAGGCTATTTAAAAGAGCTTGTCTTTGCTGTCAATAATATGAATGATAACCTGGGCGGCAAGATGGACCAGATGAATAATAATTTGAGCGGTAAGATAGACCAGATGAATGATCATTTGAGCGGCAAGATAGACCAGATGAATAATAATTTGAGCGGAAAGATGGATCAGATGCTTGGTAAGCAGGACGAGCTTCTGGATGAAGTCAGAGACGTAAATAGGAAGCTCGACCGGGTGCTTGAAGAGGATATCGTCGAGCTAAAGAGCGATATGGCAGAGGTAAAGGCCGCATTGAAAGCAAAAGGAATTATCTAGAAAAGCATCAGGGCTATTGAGCCCATGGGCTTCCTGGATTTCCTGCAGCTGGAGGCCAACGCCCGTCTGGCGCTGACGGACTCTGGCGGGGTACAGGAGGAGACGTGCATCCTGGGCGTGCCCTGCGTGACTCTGAGGGATAACACGGAGCGGCCGGAGCTGGATGTCGGGTCCAACATTCTGGCAGGGGCTGATTCATTTCGGATGTCTGTGAAGGCGAGGCAGATGCTGGAGCAGGGGAACGGGTGGAAGAATCCGTTTGGGGATGGCAGGGCGGAAGAGAGGATAATCGAGCGAGCATTCGGCGGCGGAATAGTGCTGCCCCAGCGGGCCTCATGATGCGTGTGGGATAAATATTAAAAGGTTTAGTAGATACACATTAGTGGAGAGATATGACCACACTGGCAGAGTTCGTTGAGCAATTGCCTCCTGATATTCAGAAAGAGATTAAGGATTTTGCAGAGTTTTTGCTGGAGAAAAGGGCAAAGAAGAATCATAAAGTTCCCTCTTTCGACTGGGAAGGGGCGCTTAAGGACCTGGGTGAGCAATATACTTCAGTCGAGCTTCAGCACAAGATTCTAAAGATGCGAGGCGATTGATGTATCTTCTAGATACGAATATATTTTTAGAAATATTGCTGAAACGAGAAAAGAGCAAAACTGCAAAACATATCTTCATCAGTAATCCACCTACCGATCTATTCATAACGGATTTTTCGCTTCATTCCATAGGTGTTTTACTTTTCCAACGAAATAAGCAACAATGTCTATGAGCGCTTTGTCAATGACATAATAATAAAAACGGAAATTGGTGTGATCAGTTTAGGCCCGGAAGATGTTCCCGTAATGGCAAGTGTCTCCAAGCGGTTCAATTTAGATTTCGATGATGCCTATCAATATGCAGTGGCTGTTATACACGGTTTAGATATAATAAGCTTCGATACAGACTTTGATCGAACTGAGATATGACGCAAGGAGCCTGAATCAAGATAACAGAATTATGATTCATGAATTCGACGGGATCAGGGCTATTGAGCCCGTGGGCTTCCTGGAGTTCCTGCAGCTGGAGGCTAACGCCCGTCTGGCGCTGACGGACTCGGGCGGGGGGCCGGGAGGTGACATGCATCCTGGGCGTGCCCTGCGTGACCTTGCGAGATAACACGGAGAGGCCGGAGACGCTGGAGGTTAGGTCCAATGTGCTGGCCGGGAGATAGGATAATCGAACATCTGGCGGCGGAATAGATCTAACCTCTTAGGTCATCGAATCTCAATCAATAAATTAACAGACTGGCAGACTCTTCCGGGATCCCGCGCGCGCCGCCGGTTTTCGCGCGCGCGCAGTGGGGGCTGTCTTTCCTCGTGGCCGGACGGCCCCCCTGACCCCGTGGCCACGGGGAACATGAAACGAGCAAGGGGATGCCGCTATTGCTATGGATGAAACGTTCGCTTAAGCATTTATCTACTGGTGTGCAGAAAGCGATTGAGGATTTTGCAGAGGATGCGCATAGCCAAGACGCGGCTTTGCATTCCAGCTCAGGCCAGCAAGAATGTCCGTCCCGTGGCAGTGTGTGCCTCCCTCTGGCTAACCACTAAGACACAAAGTGTCTTTACGATTGGCCAATGTGGCCATCGAACAACCATCACAAATCCTCAAAGAGCATGAGCCCTGATTAAGAATCTGAATTATCCCTGTTTTTCCATCCGATCATTAAGTATTTATTAGAGAAGGTAAACAGATTCGGTTGGAAGCTAAGTACCAAAGGTATGTATCACTGTCTGGTCAGAGCATCCTGAAGCTTTGACGTCTGCAACCATGCCAGCACCTGAATTGATGCGGCCGTTTTCGCGCGGCCGCCGGTGGCACGTTCACCGGGTGTGATAAGAGGGCCTGGCATATTGTAGACTGCGCCATAGATAAAACAGACAAAAATTATTTGTAGAGTTATGCCTATGCGGTTGCTTATTCATGGGTAGCCCATGTTTCGAAGCACGGCTCCCGGTTGTTTGAAGCAGTTTGGGATGACGGTTGCTAGCGGCGAACCCGGACTGAATTAAATCGTATAGGCACTGCAGATGCAGAGGGCGCACAGAGATCAAAAGAAACTCGTGCTTGGCTCAAGCCGGCAAAAGCGTCCTTTTGCCTCTATGGCGGACGCCCGGTCGGCCAGGTCCAGGCAAGCGGGAAAAAGTCGGTAACCGTCAACATTCAAGGCAGCCCGGCTGCCAGAGTTGGCGGCAGCATATTTGGGGGAGGGTATAGCATTTGAAGGCAAGCAAGATCATGGGGTGTAGGAGGTAGGTTGCCCTTGGGTCTGACAATAGCGGCCATGCCTGCCTACAATGAGGAGCGGTCCATCGGCAGGGTCGTCTCGGGCGTCAAGGGGCACGTGGACCGGATGGTGGTCGTGGACGACGGCAGTTCCGACAGAACCTGGTCTAAGGTGCTGGGCGATTTTTGGAATACGGTTCCAATTTTAGCTCTAACCAAAGAGGCACAGAGACACAGAGGAGGCCCAGAGGGCAAGAGTGATTTGGTTCTACTTAAATCGATAAAATCATCTCTGTGCCTCTGTGTCTCTGTGGTGATGTTTTGGAAGCTTTCGCATCATAGCACCGCACTCACTCCGGCGGGGGTTTTAGCCTGAGCGGAATCACGGCAATTCTGCCGGCCTACAATGAGGAGGTCGCCATAGGCAGCGT
>CAZHNU010000036.1:0-34544 GCA_964534145.1 uncultured Methanotrichaceae archaeon
ATTTGTTATTATCGAATAATGAGGCAAACATTATGAATAAAAACAATTTCACGACGATCTTATTTTTGTCAGCCGCGCCGGTGGGACTGTGCTGCTGCCAGAATGCGGATGAGAATGTGCAGGGCATGGATGAGGCTGCAACCGTTGGGACTATCGCTCCTCAAATAACCGTAAGCGAACAGATGGTAGAAGGAAACCAGACCTTGGGCCAGGTAGTAATCGATGAAGCTATTAGCGATGGGCCTGGCTGGTTAGTGATACACAACAACCTATTTGGAAAGCCGGGCGGGGTTATAGGCTACACGCATGTAAACAATGGGACAAACAGCGATGTAGCAGTAACCATACACAGCTTCGTTGCTACAGATAACCTTTTTGCCGTCCTTCACTTGGACAGGGGTCAAGCAAACGTGTTTGAATACCCAGATACCGATGTGGAGCAGAAGGCAAACGGCCAGATAGTAATAATGCCGTTTGCCGTCAGAGCAGAAGGATTCAGTCTCATGAACCTGACGGAGATGGCCGGATAAGCGGTCTGGACTAGCGGAAGGAGTGAAGATCGCTAACAGATGAATCCCCATATAGATGAATCCCCGTACAGATGATTGTCCGGCTGCGAGGATTGGCTATCACGCATCGCACGAACAGCTCTCCCCGAGAATACTTCTGGGTTTCGTAAAGGCGGCAGAGGCTGCAGGATTCAACGCTGCCATGTGCTCCGACCACTTCGCTCCCTGGAGCCTGCGCCAGGGCCAGAGCGGCTTTGCCTGGGCCTGGCTCGGAGCCGCCCTGCAGGCCACCTCCCTTCCTTTTGGCATCGTCTCCACTCCGGGCTAGAGGTATCTACCCTGCAGTTATCGCCCAGGCAGCGGCCACCCTCGGTGAGATGTTTCCAGGACGGTTCCGGGTGGCTGTCTGGAGCGGAGAGCTGGTGAATGAGGGCATAACAGGCGACCGATGGCCGCTAAAGGTAGAGAGGAACGAGCGGCTTTGCGAGAGCGCAGAGATCATGCGCAATCTGTGGTCCGGCAAGACGGTAACTTACCGAGGCCACGTAAAGGCAGACAAGGCCAGGCTGTACACCCTGCCATCCAAACCGCCTCTGCTAGCAGGAGCTGCCATAAGCGCAAAAACTGCCGAGTGGATGGGAGGCTGGGCAGACACGGACTGATAACAGTGTCCAGGCCTAGGGAGGATCTCAGGGAGGTAGTAAACGCCTTCCGTAGAGGAGGAGGCGAATATAAGCCCATGTTCCTGCAGGCAAAGGTCTCCTACTCCCGCAGCGAGGAGAGGGCCTTGACGGGCGCCTGGCACCAGTGGAGGACCAACATCTTCGACAGCAGCGTTCTTGCCGACCTTCGCACCCCCGAAGAGTTCGAGTCCATTGGCGAGCATGTCGTCCCTGAGGATATGTACGATCACGTTCGCATCTCATCCCTGCCGCTTTATCATGAGGTTTGAGAATTGGCCGATTCACCTTACTGGCCGCTATCTTGCTACGCAGTCTCGTAATCCTGTAGCTTCTTTCCCCTGACCGTTATCAGTCCGTCACCGTGCCTCCTCGCAAACTCAGCGCTGCCTGGAACGAGGACAAAGCCATTTTGAAGCAACCCTTAAACGACCGAAGCTGATTTAGAGTATAATGCTCATTCGAAATCTAATTGGTGAATAAAATGAGATTAAAAGTAATGCTGATATCGCTAGCACTTGTCGCCTCCCTTTTTGCCGCGGCAAGCGCACAGGTCAGCCCGTCATACAGCATAACCGACCCGGCCATCAGGGAGATGCTGATATCTCTGGACATGCCCAGAACGGCCACCACTGAGTCCAATATTGCAGGGAACTGGCACCTGGCGCTCTCCAACGGGCCGTTCATAGATTTGGCTTTAGCACAATCCGGAGCTGCAGTATTCGGGCGGGCAAGCGTAAACTCGGGGGTCAATGCTCAGTGGGCGACTGCCAGCGGGGAGGTCTCGGGCAACGCATTGAGACTTAATGTGGTCCCTCAGAACGGGACAGAGATGTATGCGATTTCTATCAATATCGATCGCCTGCCTCTCAGCGGGACATACGTATTGTTCAGGGCTAACGCGGCACCGCAGCCCGGCAGCCTGGGAGCAAGCTGGCTAAGAGCTTAGCCAAGACATAGCACCTCGAGAGGTGCCTACTTTTTGGGCCTTTTGTCGTTTTATTCGGGTAAACCTTGGCCAGAATTTCTCTGTGTCTACAGTACCTCCGTTGTGATATCATGATGCTCAGACCTCACCACAGAGTCACAGAAAGAAGCTTTCTCAATAATAGCCCGCCGGAAATTATTTTTTCAGCGGCGTCTTGTCGCCCTTCGATGAGGCCTGCCTATTCGAATAGCCCTTCCCGCTGCAATGAGGACATTTCTCCACCTTTTCGATTTTCCATCGCCTGAGAGATTGCCCAAGCAGTAGAAATATCTTTCAGGATCAAGGCTTTGTCAGGGTCATCGCTAACCTGACAATCTCCATATCTAAAATATATAAAAAGATCGCTATTCCGTATCGAGGTACTCTGTAGTTCAATTCACTGAATGTACCTTTGGTCCATGAGATAATTAATCAAGATTCGTATATATTTATGAATTCGAACATCAGTTAATAAATTAGGAGAATTACGTGGATTAGGGTGGGGTGTGGAATATGCAGAAAACGGTAGTTATTGCAGCTCTAGCCTGCATGCTATTTGCGTTTCCGATTTTTTGCTGTAGTATCCAGATATCCGAGGCAGGAAACGGCAACAGGTTTAGCATTAGCGAACATCTGGTCGCACAAGACAACTCTATAGTCGGCGGCGAAATTGTCCAGGTATCCGTGGTTCAAACCGGAGGCCAAAGCGATGAGGAAAGCTCCAGCGATAATAGCAGCGATGAACCTGGAGGAAACCCGGAAGAAAGCAATGATGGCGGCTCCAACTCCGGCGATGATCCCGGCTCCGGTGATGACTCTGGTGACGGCTCAGACGACGGCTCTGGTGACGGTTCTGGCAGCGGGAATGATGTTGATGCCGGCGGAGATGCCGACGATTCCGACGGAAGTTCTAGCGAAGTAACTCTGAAATATGAATCCATGGTTGAAGATCAGCTTTCGAATAGCCTGACAGAAACAGTCGTCATAAACGAGATCCGTCCCGGCCGGGAAACGGCGCCGGATGGCGGGAGGGGGATAGTAGAGCTGTACAATACGGGCCGAAATCCGGCAAACGTGAGCCAATGGTATATGAAAAATATGGCAGGTCAGGTCATCGGAACAATAGGAAATAAGCAGATCCGTCCGCATGGATTCCTTGCAGTAAATGTCACCGGCCTTGAAGGAGACAGCCAGAGAGTAGCTCTATTTGATTCAAGGGATAATAAGATAGACTCTGTAATATATATTGGAGCAAGATCACATAAAGGCTCATGCTATGCCAGAATGCCGGATGGTGCGAATGTCTGGCAATGGACCAAATGCACCATAAGGGCCCCAAACCAGCAGGGGCATCAGGGGTATTGATCAACATTTTTTTGCAACCAAAAAGTCCATCAATCCCCTGAATCATCCCCTCTCATATGGCTATTCATCCAATTGATTTCAGGTACGGCACGCCAGAGATGAAGCAGATCTGGGAGGAGGACTACCGGCTTAGATGCCTCTTTAAAGTCGAGGCCGCCCTGGCCAGGGCTGAGGAGGAGGTAGGGCTGCTTCCGGCTGGAACCGCCGCGGACATCGCAGCTGCCGCAGAGGCGGCAAGCCCTGAACGCGCCAAGGAGATAGAGGACGAGATAGGGCATGATATGATGGCGACGGTCCTCGCCATGGCCGAGGTCTGCCCGCGCTCAGGCGAATGGATTCACCTGGGGGCGACCTCCAATGACATCCTGGATACAGCAACCGGCCTGCAGATCAAGGCCTCCCTTGACGTTTTGGAGCCAAAGCTGAAGAAGCTGCTGTCCATTCTCCTGGACCTGGCGGTGAAGAACAAGAACCTCGTATGCGCAGGAAGGACTCACGGCCAGATCGCCGTTCCCACAACCTACGGTCTCCGGTTCGCGATCTGGGCCTCTGAGGTGGCGAGGCACATAGAACGCCTGCAGCAGCTTCGCCCCCGTGCGGCTGTCGGCAAGACCAGCGGCGCCGTTGGGACGCAGGCAGCCTACGGCCCGAAGGGCATGGAGATCCAAAGCCTAGTCATGAAGCACCTGGGCCTTTACGAGGTTGATGTCTCCAACCAGGTCGTCCAGAGGGACAGACATGCAGAAATGATCTGCTGGATGGCGATTGTTGCGACGACGCTGGACAAGATCTTCACCGAGATTCGAACGCTGCAAAGGACTGAGATCGCAGAGGTCGAGGAGGGATTCGGCAAGAAGCAGGTGGGATCGAGCACCATGCCGCATAAGAGAAATCCCATCAAGTCGGAGCAGATCTGCGGCCTCTCGCGAGTTGTCCGCGCCCAGGTGCTCCCGGCTCTCGAGAACATGCCCCTCTGGGACGAGCGCGATCTGACCAACTCCAGCTGCGAGCGCGTGGTATTTCCAGAGGCCTTTGTCATGACCGACCACCTGATTACGCTTTCCATTCGCGTGCTTTCAAACCTGCGCCTGCGGCCGGAGAACATAGAGAGGAACCTGACAATGCTCCACGGCCTGAACATGGCTGAGAACGTAATGGTGGAGCTGGCCAAGAAGGGAGTTGGCCGCCAGCAGGCCCACGAGATAATGCGCCAGGCATCGATGAAGGCCTTCGAGGAGAAAAGAGAGCTATCCGAAGTACTGCTGGAGCAAAAGGCCGTGACTGAGAAGCTTTCAGCCCAGGAGATCAGGTCCCTGCTTGATCCCCACGAGTACATAGGGACGGCTGTTTCGCAGGTGGAGAGGCTAAACGAGAGGCTACAGCGCTTCCTGGCATAGCCGAAGCCGGGAAGCAGCTCACCCAATCGTTTTCCTTCGAGATTTCCCTCATTCATTCCCTCAGCCATTTATGCCCAGCGTATCAGTCCTCAAGCCCGGATCGCTCATCAGAGACGAGTCCGGGAATATCCTGGACGCCAGGTCAACGGTATCGCTGATAAGATCCGGCTCCAGAAGGATCATAGTGGACACTGGCCTGCAGGGCGAAGAGGGCCTGATAGTCGATGCCCTGGCGGCGAAAGGCATACGCCCGCAGGACATAGAGGCTATCGTAAACACGCATTGCCATCCCGATCACTGCGGAAACAACCATATATTCAGCAGCGCCCGACACCTGAGGCCGGCAGACGGGGAGATGATAGCTCCAGGCGTTCGGGCCCTGGCGACGCCGGGACATACTCTGGACAGCATATCCATAGCTGTGGAGTCCACGATATCCGGAATGAAGATAACAATAATAATAGCCGGCGATGCCCTGCCCACCCTCAACAACTTCCTGAAGGGCGTGCCGCCGGCGCTTCATGTCGATAGAAACCTGGCCGTCGCAAGCATGTCCAGGATAATCGAGAATGCGGATATCGTTGTGCCAGGCCACGATCGGCCGTTTTTAGTGGGGAAAGGCAATTACATTCAGCTTGATGATTAGGCAAGTTCAATTGCACAGCTCCGAGAATGAAATCCGCCAAAATTGAAAATCTATACCCTTGTATCTGCAGAACTGTTATATTGATAAAACTAAGAAAAGGCAATCTATAAATACTAAAGAAAGGTATATCTTATGCAAATGCAGCTAAAATTGACATCAAAGGAGAGGTTAGTTCTTTACGGTCTTGCCAGATATCCGGGTTTCAGTGACATAGACCTCGCTTCTAATATTGGTGTGGACCGATCTACTATATTCAAGAGCAAACGTAAGTTCAGAGACTGGAAGCTGATCAAGCTTCTAAACGTTCCTTCCGGAGAGGCTGTAGGCGCCGAAATCTTGACGGCAGTCTTCGTCAAGTACAAGCCAAACGCCTCCTTTGAAGCAAGGAAGGATACCAAGGCCTACGATGCGTGGATAAACTATCCCAACTGCGTTTCTCACGTCGCCACCGATACAGATTCCATTTCATTGTTCTACTCTTCGAGCTTGACGGATTTTAAGGTGAACTTCGATCCTCTTATCGACGAGTATTATCTGAAGGACTTCGTAGAGGACATCCAATACTACCATTATCCCTTCCAGGTATCGAGCTATTCTGCAGATGCGGCGCTGGCCGTGAGCAGCATCTTCGAACTTGGCAAGGAGGAACAGCACGAGGAGGCCCTGACACCAAGGCCCGCCTTAACAGAGGATTCAAGGCTTACTGAAAAGGATAAGCTGACGCTCTACGCCTTTGTCAAGTACCCGATGCTCTCAGATCTGGAGCTGTCCAGGAGAACGGGCATTTCCCGGCCGACCATTTCCGGCAAGCGCACCAAGTTCTTCCAAAGCGGCCTTCTGAGCCGCGAGGCTTATGTGGACTGGCAGAAGATCTGCTGCGAGCTGATGTCCTTCTACCACGTCAAGACCCGCCACGGCCATGACCGCGAGGACCTGGCCAGAGTCTACAGGGCTTTCAGGAGGATCGGCGCGCCTCTGTTCAGCTACTTGCAGCCCGGAGAGATCTTCGGAGCTTTTCTCTCTACAGGCTTCCCGGAGCTTAAGAGCCGCATGGACCAGGAGCTGAAATCCCTATCTACCGAAGGCCTGATTATTGAAAGGCCTACGATGGTGATCATGCCGTTAAGCGAGATCAAGGCCAACAAGATAGACTATGCTCCAATGGTCAGCAAGATGCTAGGTGTTGGCAAAGAGATATGAAGCGCGGGGTGGCTATAATCTGCTCGACGGCAGATCCGGCCAGCCTCAACATACTTCAGCTTCTCTTAGAGCTGACTGACTGGGAGGACAAGGGGAAGTACAAGACCTCCGGCAATAGAAGTTTGGTCATCCACGACGAGCGGCAGACAGCGCTTTGCGGTTTGGATGCCCGCCTGGAGGAGATGGGACTGCACCCCTCAATGGTGGTCTTCCCGTGCAGGCATCAGTCTGAGAAGGGCGTGCCATGGATGGGCGGACACTTCACAGGCACGATTGGAGGAGATGAAATCCCCAAAGAGCTGTCGGCTGCAGCCCCTTTTGGCCTGAGATCATTTTTGCATAACATCGCCGGTTTAGCGCCGGATGGATTTAGGGTTTCTGCAGAGGCCACGCACCACGGCCCGACAGATATGTCAACGCCTTCTTTCTTTGCGGAAATAGGGAGCAGCCAGAACCAGTGGGTCGATCCCGTTGCAGGCGAGGCTGTTGCCAGAGCTATTTTATCCCTTGAGCCTAGAGAGGTTCCCGTTTTTCTGGGATTTGGCGGCGGACACTATGTGCAAAGGCAGACGAGCCTCATGTTCGAGGCGGAAATTGCCTTCGGGCATCTTTTCTCCTCCTATCAGATAGATAGGCTGGATGAAGAGATTGTGGAAGAGGCGCGGAAGAAATCAGGCGCAAGCTATGCATACGTCGATCGAAAATCCTTTAAATCAGAGCAGAAGAAGAAGGTTGGCGAGATCCTTCAAGATATTGGACTGCCGGTGATGCGCAGCAAGGAGATTCGCACCAGGTTTCCAAAAAGCAGCCCTGACGATAGAATAGCGCAGCGAAACGTTTAGTAATATAGAAATTGGGAAAAATCGACGCAATATATTTTATTAAGTCTTGCTGCCGCCGGCGTCGTGAATGCTCCTGCATAATCGATCGCATATTATCCTTAGAATGCTTTGTCAATCAAATGATATTTTTAGTGGTGGATTTTCCATGCAAAATACGTGAAAAGAATTGTTTGCAGGATAATTTTATCAGAAAGCCGAAAGATGCACAAACAATAAATACCATCATCTCATCACAATTGATTAAATTTAATTAAGTTTTGCCTTCTCCCCGATGCTGAGGTGTTAATGCCCAAAGAGGTCTCAAAATCCAAAAAAGGCCCAAAGAAAAATAAAAGCTCGAAGACCAAAGGGAGCGTGAAGCCTGAAAAGGCATCCGCTGTGCCAACATGCGGGATCGCCCAGCTGCAGGAGAGAGCTCTGGAGCTTATAGGCTTGAGGTCAGAGGGACTCTATCAGTCGGAGCTTAGGAAGCAACTGAAGGTCGACAGCGCCAAATGCTCCAAGGTCGTTCTCCGGCTGGAGCGCTCAGGGCTGATCAACAGACAGCCGGCAGATTACGGCAGCAGGCGCACATACCTGATCAGGCTTGGCAGTGCCTCCGGGCCTGGTAACGAACTCAAGGCCGGTTACGCACCTGGGGCTTATAACGCATACAAGGCCGATAATGCACTAAAGGCCGATGGCGAACTCAAACCAGGCAGTGCTTTTCTATCCGGCGATGCTTCTAAAACTGGCCATGCCATTCAATTCGGTGGCGTTTCGGAGGTCTGCGACGGCTCTCGCACCGATAATGCTACCCAGCCCGCCAGCGGCCTGCGGCTTGGCCCCGCTTCTGCACCAGAGGGCGCTTTGACGCCTGGTGATGGCGATGCTTCAGCATTTAGATGCGTTTCTGACCATGTCATCGAGCCCGTCGATGTTTCTGAGGATGCCGGCGAAACCCATCATTTCAGTTTCTTCCGCCCATTTGATGCGGCCTTCGCAGGTGATTCGCGGCAGCACTACATCGATACATACTTAACCGAGTTCTATCTGCTATACCTGATACGCGAAAAGAGAAGCGCGTAGGGAATATCATTGAGGGTTCTTCTGGAAATTCTTCGTCCTTTCAACTGCCTGATGGCAGGAGCGGCAGCGATCATCGGCCTCCTCATCGCCGGGGGCTTTGACGCCCCGGCATCCGCCCTGATATTTCTGGCCGTGTTCATGATAACAGGCGCCGGAAACGCCGTCAACGATTACTACGACAGGGATATAGATGCCGTAAACAGGCCGGATAGGCCTCTGCCCAGCGGACGCATCAGCCCCAGGTCGGCACTCATCTACTCGCTGCTGCTGTTCGCCGCGGGCTGCATCTTTGCCGCTGCCGTGAACCAGATATGCCTGGCAGTGGCCGCCCTGAACTCCTCTCTCCTTTTCTTTTATGCCCGAAACCTCAAGGCAACACCCCTAGCGGGCAACCTGTGCGTGGCCTATCTCACCGGCTCGACCTTCCTCTTCGGAGGCGCAGCCTATGGCCTTGAGGGCATGGAGGCAAACCTCGTCCCGGCCGGGCTGTCAATCCTCGCCACCATGAGCCGGGAGATCGCCAAGGACATCGAGGACATGGAGGGCGACAGGCAGGGAGGTGCCAAAACGCTGCCGATCATCGCAGGAGAAAAGATATCATCCGCCCTGGCGGCCGCGTTCGTTCTGGTGGGAATTGCGCTAAGCTTCCTTCCGCCTTTTGGGACGGCGTATCTCATAATAGTGGCTGTGGCCGATCTGATCCTTCTGTCCTCGGTGTGGAAGATCGCCAGGGGCGATGCATCAGGATCTCAGAAGGCGCTGAAAATGGGAATGGCCGTCGCGCTGCTGGCATTTCTGGCGGCGGCACTGTCTCAAAATGTTAACTTTGTTCATCTGTGGGCGAAGTAGCCAATTATCGGCTCGCCAAGGCAGTTGACGCGCACAAATCCATAGCGCTCGAACTGGACGACTTTGTTCAGCTCTCCGGCAATCCCTGCCTCGCCCACACCCTCGTCAACCCCATCGGGCTTCATGACCCTGATTGGCAGCCCGTTGCTCGGAGCCCAGTGGATGATCTTCATCTTCTTTCCAACTTCAGTGCCGTCAAACCGGGCCTTTGCGGGCTCCTTGCTCAGGATTTCAATATTGCAGAGGTCTTTAAGCCGGATCTTATCCCCGGCCTTCAGGCCATCCAGGTCGCTCCTGCAGATGAAAAGCCGGTTCCCGGCAGGAATCTCCCGGAAGCCCCGGTCCATTTGGGGATGCAGCGGCGCCTTTCCAAATGCCGGGACATCGCCCTCGATCTCCAGCTCGACCGGGTCCCAGACGAAGAAGTACCTGTTGGCCTCAGGATCGATGATCTTTCGGTTCTCTGCGTAGATCGAATCCATGCTGATGCTGATGTCCGTCTCCCCTACGCCAAGGTCGATCATGAACCTGCGGAGTGCCTCCGCACGAATGCCGCGGCAGCGCATCGCGCGAACCGTCGGGACCCGCGGGTCGTCCCACCCCGAATACTCGCCTGCCTCGATGGCCTTTCGAAGCTTGCTGGTGCTAAAAGAGCCGTACTGGTGAATCTTGATCCTGCCCCAGTGGATTACGCGCGGATAGGCCCAGCCCATATGCCGGTAGAGGTACTTCTGCCTGCTCTCGCTGTCCGCAAGGTCTTTGCCCCTCAGAATATGCGTGGTTCCAAGCAGGTGGTCCTCAATGGCCGACTCAAAGTCGAGCAGGGGCCAGACGCGGTACTTTGTCCCTGCAAAGGGGTGAGGCGCCGTGACTATTCGGGCGGCGGGCCAGTCGCGTATCGCCGGGTCCTTGTGGGACATGTCGGTCTTCACGCGCAGCACTGCCTGGCCTTCCTTCAGAGTGCCGTCCAGCATCTCTTTCCAGAGGGCCATGTTCTCCTGGGGTGTCTGGTCCCTGTGGGCGCAGGCTATCCCCTTGTCCTTGTGCTCTTTAAAAGTCAGCTGCTCGCACCTGCAGACATACGCCCCGCCGCGGCGGATCAGCTCCTCAGCCACCTCGTAGTAGAGGTGAACCCTCTGGCTGGCGATAATGACCTCATCGGGCACTGCATCAAGCCATGCGCAGTCCTCCAGATACCAGCCGTAGGCCTCGGGCATTGGCCGCTTCTTGACGGGATCCGTGTCGTCGAAGCGAATGATGAACTTGCCGCCGTATTTCCTGACATACTCCGAGTTGACGATGATGCCTCTCGCGCTCCCAAGGGTCGGCGGCCCGTTGGGGTTGGGGGCAAAGCGCATGACAACGCCCGTCTCTGCACCCTCAAGGGCCGGCAGCCCTTTGTCCGGCTCCTTTCGTTCAGAAAGCTCGACTATCAGCTCCGGGGCAATGGCCTCCAGCCTCCTTTGCCACTCCTCGGGGCTTGTCTTTTCGACCTCTGCCAGAACCTCCCTGACGAGAGGGTTTACCTCCTTTGCCCTGGAGCGAAGCTCTGGGTGCTCGCCCATGAGCTTTCCCATGACAGCCCCGGCATTGGGGGCGGCCCTGTACTTCACAGCGTTTTGCAGCGCATACTTCTCTATGAGCTCTCTGATCTCATCCATGCAAAATCTCCTAAAGCAGGAGCACAGCCACTGTATGGTTGCTCTATCTCCCTGGTTTTCTAAATCAAATGAGCTAATTTAGATTGCTGTACTTTAAGCTGATCGTCAGGATTAGGCGGATCATCATGAAGGCCGACTAAAAGCATCGCGGATAATCTTTTCGTGATCAAAGGCCAAAGGCGGAAGGCGATTTAGGGGAAATATCTCGGCCGACCCGGCATCGGATCCGGACTGAAGCGTGCCGCGGCCCCATGCGAGGTAGCAGATCGAGACGACATGGCCTCGGGGATCGCGAGCAGGATCCGAGTAGACGCCGACCAGGCCCAACAGGTCTATCTCCAGGCCCGTCTCCTCCTTTGCCTCCCGACGGACTGCATCCTCTGTGCTCTCGCCGACCTCAACAAAGCCTCCTGGAAGGGCGTAGCAGCCCTGATAAGGCGGGTTCACTCTCCTTATGAGAACAATGCCTTCCCGGAACAAAATGATTGCGTCAACGGCCAGGAGCGGGGTTTTGATTGATTTCACATTGCCAGCCACCGAAACGCTTATTACGACGAAAGCCGAACAGGCAGAAGGCAAAGGTCGATTCCGATAGAATCTCCCTCCTTACCCTACATCCAATCGACCTTTTGCTAAAATTTTCATCCTATGACGACCCTAAAATAGGTGTCCCGGATACATTAACCTATGCCCTTCTGCGTGATCAAGCTCGGAGGAAGCCTCATGGATGTCGGTAGGGAACTGGTGACGGCCCTTATGGACCTTACGGACATCACGGATCTCACGGCCGAAGGATACAGCTTCCTGATAGTGCCCGGCGGAGGTCCTATGGCAGACCTGATAAGAGACCTCTTCGCCAGGCACGGCATATCCGAGGAGGCCGCGCACTGGATGGCGGTGCTTGCAATGGAGCAGTATGCCTACTTCCTGGCGGACGGAACCGGAGCCGGGCTCACCCGCGAGATCCAAAGGCCGGCCGGGCCGGAGAGCGCCCTGGAGATCCTCCTTCCCTATCAGGCGCTCCTGGATGACGACGAGGGCCTTGTCCACTCCTGGGACTACACATCCGATTCAATAGCGGCACTGGTGGCGCTCCGGCTGGATGCTCCTCTGATCAAGGCAACAGATGTCGAGGGAGTGATCCTGGACGGGCAGGTGGCGGAGGAGATCACAGCATCAGAGCTTTTCGGCCGCGAAACGTGCATCGACCAGGGCACTTTGAGCCTTCTCAAGGGCCGCTCCTGCCGTGTGCTTTGCGGCCTGGACCCGGCGCGATTCGTTTCAATGCTGAGGGGAAATAGCAGAGGCGGAACTGTCGTCAAGGGCTAGGGCACGGGCCAAAAGAGCCCTAGTTCGGCTCATCTATGGGAAAGTTTATACAGGGCAATAAATCAACAAGAGGGGAGATAACATGAAGGAAGAAATACCTGAGAGGTGCATATCCTGCGGCATAACGCTTACCGGCGTTGGGGGGACCAAGTTTCCCTGTCCAAGCTGCGGGACCGTGATCGCTCGCTGCAATAAGTGCAAAAAGCAGAGCAATGCTTATACCTGCAAAGCATGCGGCTTCGCAGGCCCATGAGGCGGTATTATGGGAGACGCAGCAGTTAGAATGAGGGTCATGCCGGAGAGCACCGACATCGACCTGGCCAAGCTCAAGGAGTCAATTAAGGCAGCAGTTCCCGGCTTTGCAAGGCTGCATGCCATTGAGGAAAAGCCCATAGCCTTCGGCCTCAAAGCCCTGATAGTAGTGACAATCATGAACGACAAGGGCGGACACAGCCCTGATGAAATTGAAAACGCGTTTTCCGGGCTTCCGGGAGTTGAATCCATCGAGGTGGAAGAGGTAGGGCTCCTCTAAACCATCTTTTCTATGGGCTTGTAGATCAGTGGTAGATCGCCGCCTTCGCAAGGCGGAGGCCGCGGGTCCGAATCCCGCCAAGTCCATAATATCCCTTGTTCATGAAGATCTGCGAGTTTTCTTCTGGTGGTGCCGTGCAGCTCGACGATAAAGTGCAAAGGATGGCAATCGATTTGGGCACCGACTTTTACGGCATTGCCGACACTGCTCCGGCCCGCGATTTCATTTTTCAGCAGGGAGGAGATATCGCAGGAAGCTATCCCAGAGCCATCTCCATCGGGATTGCCCTTTTAAATCCAATAGTCGACCAGCTACCGCGCCGTTTTGAGATGGGAGTGGCCGTCTCCTACAGGCATCACGCCTATGATGCCATAAACGACAGGCTCGACTCTATAGCCTCGCGTCTTGGCAGCCTTCTGCAAAATGAGGGCTACAGGGCCTATCCCATTCCAGCGTCCAAGCGCGCAGACGACGAGCGCATTTGTGCCGTCTTTTCGCATAAGCTCGCGGCCCACCTCGCGGGATTGGGTTGGATCGGCAAAAGCTGCCTGCTTGTGACGCCGGAGGCAGGTCCAAGGGTGCGCTTAGCGACAGTACTGACGGACGCGCCGCTAAAGCCCACCGGCCACGCCATGGAGTCGCGGTGCGGGGACTGCAGAGAGTGCGTGGATGTCTGCCCTGTAGGCGCCTTCACGGGGCGGCCTTTTCTGGAGGCGGAGCCGCGGGAGGCAAGATATGATGCACGCAGGTGCGAGCAGTATCACCAGGAGCTGGAAAGGAAGAACGGCGTCGGTGTATGCGGCATGTGCCTCTACATCTGTCCTTTCGGGAAATAGATGCCAGCTGAATATCATTGTCATTAGGCACGAAAACCATGCAAATGCCGCCGGATATTAATACTGCTTGACTGTCCTCGCTTTTATGGTTGGGAAGCCCCTTGATTTTATGGCCAATGAGACGATCGGCATCATCGGATGCGGTCATCTAGGGAGGACCCTTGCGCAGGAGATCGTCCGCCAGGGCTTTCCCAAAGAAAGGCTCATGGTCTCATATGGCAAAAGCGCCTCTACCCTTGAGCAAATAAAAAGGGCAGGCCTGCTGGAAAATATAAGGAGCAACGCAGAGATATGTAGGATGGCAACCATTATTTTTATCGCGGTCAGGCCTCAGGCGGCGGCTGAGCTGCAAGGGCTCTCTTTTCCAAAAAATGCCCTTGTGATCTCCTGCATGGCAGGCGTTTCTACTGCAACCATGAAAAGAGCACTGGACGTCGATGTCTTCAGAATAATGCCCAGCGGTCCGGACACGATAAAAGAAGGGAAAGGCATTGTGGCAGCCTATCCCCATAATAAAACTCTAATTAATTTTCTGTCGCATCTGGGGCTGAAGGTCTATGAACTGCCCGATGAAGACATTATGCACATCTTCACAGTGGGCGTGTGCCTTCCGGCTGCCCTCCTCATGGCCTCTAAAAGAGGGCTTGATGCGGATCAGGCAGCTGGAACCATAGGAAAGGATTATCCAGATTTCCCAGAGATTTGCCGGTGGGCCAGAGACGTTTTGCCCGACTTCGATTGCGATGAAGAAAGAGAAAAATATATCATGAAAATGTGCACAAAGGGAGGAATAACAGAGGCCATAGTTGATACGCTAAATTCTGGAAGCCCCTTCCTCACAGCGCTTGAAAGCGGTGTTGCCAAAAGCAAAGAAATCTCAGCTCTCAGCTCAATTTCTATTTAAACGCTCATCATGTCTCATCATTCCTGTTTTTCCAGACGATGTGCTATAAGTAAAAGCTGATATTATCTCTGCGCATGACCTTGAAGGCAGTTGAAATGGTGGCGGAGCTTATGGCCCTCTCCGCCCGCACAGCGCCCAAAGGCAAAGGGCAGGACTCCCTCGTGATTAAGGTTGTAACCGGCGATGATGTGCAAAGGCTCGCCGCCGAGATGCGCCGCCTGGGCAAGGCCCTGGGCATCAAGATCCTCCTGAGGGATTCCGGCAACATGGAGAAAAGCGATGCATGCGTCGTCATCGGCTGCAAAGGAAAGGATGTGGCGGGGATAGACTGCAGCGGCTGCGGTTTTGTTACATGTAAAGATATGCTTGCCGCTCAGGATTCCAATGCTGCTTTAAAGAAGCCCTTTCACGGCCCCAACTGCGCCATCAAGATGGCAGACTTAGGAATCGCTCTTGGATCCGCTGCCAAGACCGCCGGCCTGCACAACGTCGACAACCGCATAATGTTCACCGCAGGTGTGGGCGCTCTGTCGCTTGGCTGGATGGAGGGCTGCAGCATCGCCTACGGCCTGCCGCTCAAGGCCTCGGGCAAGAGCATCTACTTCGACAGACAGGAATAAGCTGCCGTCCGGCCTGCAGGCTTAATAATGATGAATAGGTGACAAAATTCGAGGACCAAATCATGGCCAAGATGAAGATTCGAGGAGGCGACCTGGACCTGGTGGAGTACGAGTTCCAGCCGTTCTATCCCGGCGAGGCCATACATACGCTGGGCTTTGAAAAGGACTTCAAGGATAGCAAGATCTCTCCATTACCCGGCAAGTTCAGGGCTGTTGCCCCCGGCCGCATTCACCTGACTGTTCTGGACATGAACCGCTTCGCACCAAACCGGCCGGGCGGAGGCGGAGTGGGCTTCGCCCTGCAGATTTACTGCTCTGCAGATGTCGAATGCACGCCCGAGGAGATCGCAATAGACTATTCCCGCGAGCCCATCGTCCGCCATTTCGTCGAGGTGTTCAGGAAGATCGTGGGCTACAAGGGCGGCTTTAGGATAAAGATCGAAGACCACCAGAGAAAGCACGTCGGCCTCGGGTCTACCGGGTCGGTCCTTCTGGCGCTCGGCCATGCCATGAACGCAGCTCTCGGATCGCCGCTTAACGCCGAGCAGATAAGGCTGCTTATCGGCAACAACTACGTCGAGGAGACGGAGGACGGCCGCGTCACGCGGGGCTTTGAGACGGGCGTAGGCCCTGCGGCCGCAACCTATGGCGGCATGGCGATTACCGGCGACGAGCTGGCTCTCGTCTACCGCCACCGCTTTGCCGAGGACAAGAACGTCTTCATAATAATACCCACGACGACAGTCTCCTCCGCAGGTCGCTCCGAGTTCGACCTGCTGATGAACCGCGCTCGAAACCTAGACTACCAGGACAGGGAGCTGAAGGCCTACCTCCTTCTCATGGACTTGATCCCGGCCCTGGAGAGAGGCGACCTCAAGAGGATAGGCGATGTGGTCTGGGAGATAGAGTTCCGCGGCTCAAAGAGGGCGGAGGTGGAGCATCACAGCTTCAAGATCTACCACTACATGAGCCAGCTTCGGGAGAGCGGCCTTGAGTTCGTGGGCATGAGTTCAGTCGGGCCGTCCATCGCCGTCGTCACAGACAGGGACGAGGAGGAGATTGCAAGGCTGATAGAGCCGATGGGCCTGAAAGTTGCCATTTCCACCCGAGTCGACAACGAAGGACTCAAGGTCTTGCGATGTGAATAGCCGCAATAGCTACGCTTCAGGTCGATATGGGGGCCGGGAAGTCGCTTATCGCTTGGGAAGCGCCCAGGCCTGGATGCTGAAGGCCTAGATGCCAACTTGCCTCGGGCTTTCGCCGGTTTTAAAGCCCAAATGCAAAGCCAAGGCCTAAAAGCCGGATTTACCGGCCTGCTCGCCATCATTTACCTGACCGTAAACTGTATCCAGAGTTTATCAGGGCTCCTGTCCCATTCAAGGTTTTTGAGGAATGACCTCCACTCGGAATCGCTGGCCTCCTTCGGCCTGCTTAACGGCTCATCTGCCGGTATTTTATCGCTTCGTATAATTCTACCCCGAGATTTTTGACAAAGCTTCCCCAGCAGCGAATCCGCGGGATGCTCCCAATCTCTCTTTTTAGCCCAAACCTCATCCACAGGGATCATGGCGACGAGATCACGGCTTTCCATCATCTCCAAACCCTTGTCCTTTAAAGTGGCGTTCAAGCTTCCGTGATGTCCAACCTTGTAGAGCACTGTTCGCTTCAGCAAACCCTGTGCTGTGACCTTGCCTCGGTCGGAGCCCTCCTCGGGCCACTCGAGACTGTGCCAGTAAAGCCAGTTTCCCACCTGGGCATCGGCTGCAAAAAGCAGCACTTTGGGAGGGCTGGTCCAGGCCAGCTCAAAGGCCAGGACCAGACTTGTGTTGTTTGTGGCGCTGTTGATGTTGAGCGCCAGACGGTCCGCCGCCATCAGCCAGTCTGAATCGATGCGCCTCCATCCATGATCGTCCTCCCGGCATTCGCCTAAGCCGTAATGCGCTTTAAAGAACTCTCCAAAATCTTCATGAGATTCCGCTTTTTGCATCGGTATCATCAGGCATTCATCGAACGGACGGGACTGTTTGAACAGCTCCCCTATTGAATTTGAATCAAATAAGTCTGATTCAAATGAGTCTGTTTCAAATAAGCCCGATTCAAAATCAGCCGCGTCGCCCTTTGCCGAGGCGCCGAGCGCTGCAGCCATAAAGGCCGCTTCTTCATTCAAGATCCCTGTTTTGGGGTACATCTCCCCCTTATCCTCCTCCTTGTTGATGAGCTTGATATCCGGAGGCGGTCCCAGGACATAGCATTTTACTCCTTCAACGCCTGGGATCTTTAGCGGAGGCTCTCCAGGCGTGCGGTAGTCCTCCGGCCGTACCGGACAACTAGCGCACCAGGAGCGCAGCATTTCCAAAATGTCCCTGTTTTTGGCCGATGCGCCAAGGCCGAATGCAGTATCGACCGTACCGACCGTATCGAAGCCGAGAACGCCCTCAAGGCGGAAGGCCAGCGGGCTGCCAGCCGCCTTTAGCTGAACAATCGCAGCCTGAAGTGCTGCAATCCTCATCCTCTGCAGATCTCGAAGCCTGTTGGCCACGGGATTCGACGGGTCCTCTGTCCAGGCCAGCCACAAGCGGTCAATTTTTATTTCTTTGAAGGTTTTCTCTGCATATTTAAATCCGGTAATGTGGTCGGTATGCTCATGGGTTACTGCGACAATATGAAGCCTTTTCCCGGTGGCCTTGGCGATGTCCTCTGCAACCATCCTCATGCGCTCGCTGCCGCCCGAAAACTGATGGTGGACCCCGCAATCTATGAGCACATAGCGAACGCTTCCGTCCTTGCCAGGAAACGCCAGAAGGAAGCAATCTCCAAAGCCGGTATTGTACATCCTGACGGCGACGCCAAATTTGGGCGGAAGCATCCTGGACTCCGTGCTGCTTTCATCCGCCCTGCTTTCTTCCTGCGGCATCTAAGCCTCCTCCGCAGAGGGAAAAGCACGGTGAAGCATGGCAAAGGGTTCAAACCCCAGAGCATCTGCCTTATTTCCGGATATGTGCCTAGAGAAGTACTCTTTGCCGGCATCTCCGAAATAGGTCGCTCTGAGCGACTGTCCTGCTCCCTTCGCCAGGAAGCTGCGCATTCTCTCCAGTCGATTCCGGCTCCTTATATCCTTGTAAATGCAGTATCTGACTCCTGCAGTTTCTGGATCGATCAGGAGCGTGCATCCTCCCCGCATGATGAAGTCGGGCACCGGCGGCTCGATTTTGCCGCAGTCAACCTTCTCCTGCACATCGGCATCCATGTAGCCCATGCGGCTCTGCGTTATCTCTACGACAAGCTCAGTTACCGTCTGGCCTCCGGGACCAATGCGCCTCGCAGGCCGCAGAGAATGGACCTCGAACTTGGGGAGTCCGTCATCATCACGACAAACGGACCGGTACTGGGAGGCCTCTCCCGGATCAATCAGGATTCTGGCTGCCATGCTAGCGCCCTTTGCCCTTTTGTCCCTGAACAATTTGTGCAGAGTTTTCTTATTTTCTTCTAGCTGCCTGAAAATCTCCTTTCGATCCGACTCCATCCCCCAGTCCGGCATAAGCTTTCGCAAATGATCCGGGCTTCTAAAGGCCCTTTGAAAATCGTGTTGCTCCTCAACTGTCGGCACATGCCAGACAAGGCTTTCTACGGACAGGTTGCGGACATCGCGCTGATAGATGCCCCGCCTGCGAAACGCCTCGATTACCGCAAGCCTGTAGTTATGCCGGTCATCGGTCACCAGCTCCAGGTCTGCGGTGATCAGCGCTCTTAAATAATCGCCAAATCCTATATCGACCGGCGGACAGTAATCAAGAGCCCTGATGCACATATGCAGGATATGCTGCGCTGTCTTTGCAGCCTCCTGGGCCAGTCTTTCTGCAAGATCGGGGTGAATTTCCCCGGATGGAATGATCCCCGTTCCGCCCGATGCTATGCGAAGAAGATCCCTGATCCTCGATTTATATATTGACAGAAAGGCATCGAAAACGGCTGCAACGAGTATCGCTCCCCTGGCGTGCGGCTCCAAGACGCGCGTTATCTCTACTGGATCCGGCAGATTCGAAACCCACTTTTTTGTTTCCGGATCAACTGCTCCAATTGCGCTTCTCAAGGCTCCGTAGCATTCGGTCGCCTGGCCAAACTGGTAGGCGAGCTCTCCGAGGAGGCTCTGGCTCTCGAGATCGCCTTTTGTACGAACTATTTGATGCTTCAGGACTCGCGGATAGGAAAAATGCTGGAACAGCGCAACAATATCGGCTATCGCCTCGTGAAATGCCAGGGCATCTATGTTCGAGGGCTCAATGAATCTCGGGTGAAGCCCGTCTATGAGGGCGTGTGTAGTCTCGTGGGCGATGATGTCGTGCGACAGGCACGTGAAGACAATCTCGCCGGGCATGTTCTGGCCCGCGTGAGCTGAAGACGCAGGAAAGTAGCCGAATAAGAGTGCCTTTTTATCAGGGCTGTAATAGGCATTGGCTTCTCTTAGCGCATGAGGGTAAATTCTGAGCCTCTCAACGAATTCGTTGACAAGTTCACCATCCTTTTGAACCTGCCTCGTTGACCAGAGCGTTCTCCGGCCCAGAGCGAACTCGAAGTGGCTTATGGTCGTTTTGGCCACTGCATAGGCCATCTGCTGGTGGAACTGGGGATTTCCTTCAGAGGGAGGAAGACCGTCCTGGGCCAGAAGCACCGGATCATTCAGATCCACAGGTGCATAGAATGCCTGGCTTGCAGGGTCGAAATCCACGACCTCCAGATAGCTATCCACCGGGCCCAAAGTCAATTGATTATCCCATGGGACTCCAATCGTCACCTCATTGATCTCGTATGTATCGATTCGGCGGCTTAATATCGGATCAAAAGCAAATGCCCGCAGCCGCCTATGCGGCGGATTTTGCATTCTAATCATATTGCGATGCTGCCTCATGGTAAGAGACCTCTAAATGAACTTAATCCTGATATAAATGCCGATGACTAATTCAGACTACTATTAATTACTTTGATATTAATCTGATCATGCACTCTATTGAAATCACTATATGATGTCAGTAATTATACTACCGAAAGAATTTTAATCTTTAAAGTCTGAAACACTATCATTAACATCAAGGAGGCAAAGCATGAAGAAAGTGTTAGTTGCATCGCTAATAGTAGTATCGCTATTGTTGCTGACATCGGCAGCAATGGCCGATCGTGGAAATAGGGTAGATTCTTGCCGCAATTGTGAGCCGGCATGTCCGGTTTGCCCGCCAGAGCCCGAACCAACCTGTGAGCCAATATTTATCAATATCCCTGGAATAGACTGCATGGATATTGATCTGGATCTGCCGAGCGCACCATGCATTCCCGCCGTATGTGTGAGCGATTTCCCCGGTATTTGCTGCCCGGATGTGAATTTTGACTTCCCGGAGGTCAACTGTCCGGCTGAATGCCCAGCACCGGCTCCCGCTCCGTGTCCGCCGTGTCCATGTCCCAGTGACAGGTGCTGCTGCTGATGGGATGGTCAATTAATGGGTTGAACCAAAAAGGTAGCGAAATCGAAATAACATGTATCTAGGCTATTTCGGCCTTGACATCTAAAGGTCGAATAAGTCCCTTTTTTTCTTGATCAAACTCGTCTTCCGGCTGCCTAAGACAAAGGTTTTATTCAATTGGCCTTTGTGATGTAGTGATGTCCCTGGGAGTGAAGGTCAACAGGAGGTTCGGCGAGCAGTTCCGAAAGGCCCTCGTGGAAACAAATGCCTTCGATCGCAGCCGCAAGATAAGCTCAGATGGCTTTCACGTTTTCCTTCCGATCCGTCCTTTAAACGATGAGGAGATGAAGCGGCTTGGAGCAATCTCTGATTTCGAGCTGGTCTATATGGATTTCCGCCAAGAGGAGCAGAATTTATGCCCGGAAGAGTCACTCGGTTTTCACCCCAGCTTCGAGATCGTGGGAGATATTGCAATCGTGGAAGATGAGAAGGCAGACGAGGTAGCATCGGCGCTCATGTCCTGCTACAAAAGCATTAAGGCGGTTATCGCACCGATCTCAGACGTCGAGGGAGAATTTCGAACTCGGCGATTCCGCCATGTTGCAGGAGAGAACCGCACAGTTACAATCCACAAGGAGCACGGACTCCGGTATCGCGTGGACCTTGAAGGAGCATATTTCACGCCTCGCCTTGGTACAGAGCGGCTGCGAATTGCAAATCAAATTCATCCCTCGGATGTTGTCCTGGACATGTTTGCGGGCGTTGGGCCTTTCGCCCTTCTCATGGCCAAAAGGGGCGCTAAAGTTATCGCAATAGACAAGAATCCCGTCGCTGTGAGATATCTCAGGGAAAACGCCGTTTTAAATAAGGCCCATGATATCGAGATCTTCGAGGGGGATGCGGCCGATCTGGTCACGCGCTATGAGAATATAGCCGACCACGTCATCATGAACCTTCCCCATAGCGCCGATAAGTTTCTCGTCCCTGCGATGAGGGCAGCCAGGGACGGAGGAATTATTCATTACTATTCGATCGCACCTGAACAAAGCCTTTACAGGGATGCTGATATCATAAAAAGGGCAGCGGATACGCTTGGGATATCCGTTGAAATTGTATACCATGAAATAGTGAGAAGCTATGCCCCTAAAAGATTCAATATCGTTGTAGACTTTAAAGCGAGAAAGCCTGCTTGGTCCGGAGCCCCAATCAAGAATGTCCAATTGTAGAACCTAATCGCAAAGGTTATATTCTGCAAAATAATAGTATTTGCAGCAAAAGTTCGCTACATTTTGATAGTCTAGCCCATACATTATAGCGACTTTTGCTCCTTACCTTTTTTACTGTCTACAAGATCTGATAATTTGCGCAATTAAAACGGGAAAGGTTAAAGGGCATTGACGATAACAGTTATCAAGAAAAGTGTAAGAACTGAAGAGATAGGGAAGAGCCTCAGACGCTCTTATGTAGCTGATGCAGTTGAGACAGTTGATGCAGTCAATGCTGCAATGCAGTCAATGCTGCAACGGAGTTGATGCTGTTGACTCTGCGGCACAGCTCAAGAGGTTTTATGATATATGCGGATACGAACCGTTCATGCGCCTTGATCGCTTTATGCCTATCATTGGCGCTGATTCTCTGCTCATCGGGATGCATAGGCCAGCAGGGCGCGCAGCTGGAGAACATCCGTCTCCCCGACGGCTTCAAGATAGACGTTTATGCGGATGATGTGGAGGATGCCCGTTCCATGGCATTAAGCCCGAATGGGACACTATTTGTCGGCAGCAGGTCTGCCGGCAACGTTTACGCCATTTTGGACGAAAACGGCGACAACAGGGCCGATGAGGTCGTAACCATTGCAAGCGGCCTCAACATGCCCAATGGAGTAGCCTTCAAGGACGGAGACCTCTACGTGGCCGAGGTAAGCAGGATTTTAAAGTACGAGGATATCGAGTCCAGACTGGACAACCCACCAGCGCCGCAGGCCATTAAGTCCGATTTCCCAAGCGACAGGAGCCACGGCTGGAAGTTCATCCGTTTCGGGCCTGACGGCATGCTTTATGTTCCAGTCGGAGCCCCATGCAATATCTGCGACCCCGGCGACCCTTATGCATCCATCACCCGCATGAACCCCGACGGCACAGGATTCGAGATTTTTGCCAGAGGCGTTAGAAACACAGTGGGCTTTGATTGGAGCCCTGAGGGTGAGCTGTGGTTTACCGACAACGGCAGGGATTGGCTCGGCGAGGATGTTCCGGACGATGAGCTGAACCGCGCTGCAAAAAGCGATCTACATTTCGGATATCCATACTGCCATGCGGGGGACATCCCTGACCCGGAGTTCGGGCTATCCCGGGACTGCAATGAGTTTGCGGCTCCGATGGCTTTGCTGGGGCCGCATGTGGCAGCTTTAGGCATGAGGTTTTACAATGGAACTATGTTTCCAGAGGAGTACAGAGGCCAGATATTCATAGCCGAGCACGGCTCCTGGAACAGGGCTGTGCCCATAGGCTACAGGCTGGTCCTTGCGAAGGTCGAGAACAGCAGTGTGACGGGAACAGAGGTGTTCGCCGACGGCTGGCTGCAGGGTGGTCGTGCCTGGGGTAGGCCGGTGGACGTCCAGGTTATGCCGGATGGAGCTTTGCTGGTTTCAGACGACCTTTCAGATGTGATCTACAGGATAAGCTACCAGAGCTGATTTTAAGAATGGATAAGGAGAACTCTGCCTTCTGGGCAGTTCCGCAGGAAGGGCTGCTCCTGCAGCTTAATGCCAGCATCGAGGGACTGCCCGAGGCAGAGGCACAGAGGCGGCGCAAAGAATACGCCACAAGCCGTCTTCAACCCAAAAAAGAGGCATCGTCTTTATTTTTATTTCTGGATCAGTTCAAGAATCCCATAATTTTGCTGCTCATTTTTGCAGCAGTCCTGTCCATTTACCTCCATCAGGCAGTGGAGGCATCCCTGATATTGATAATAATATTCATCAGCGGCATTTTGGGCTTCTGGCAGGAAAGGAGGGCTGCTAATGCAGTGGCCGGACTCCTGTCTATGGTCCGGGTAAATGCTGAGGTGCTCAGGGATGGGAAAAAGGTTGAGGTTCCGCTGGATGATGTGGTTCCGGGAGACATCGTTATTCTCACTGCAGGCGACATAATTCCAGGGGACTCTCGAATCCTTGAATCCAGAGACCTTTTCGTCAATGAGGCAGCCCTCACAGGAGAGACATACCCTGCAGATAAAATGGCAGGCGTTCTGCCCTCGGATGCTCCTCTGGCAAAGCGCAAGAACAGCCTCTTCATGGGCACAAATGTTGTCAGCGGCACTGCCAAGGCCCTAATTATAGCTATCGGAAAGGACACTGAGTTCGGACGCGTATCTAAGCGCCTGGAGCTTAGAGAGCCCGAGACGGAGTTCGAGCATGGCGTCAGGCATTTTGGCTATCTTCTCCTGGAGGTCACCCTGATGCTGGTGGTGGCCATATTCGCCATCAATGTTTACCTTGATCGTCCGATAATCGAGGCATTTCTTTTCTCACTCACCCTGGCCGTGGGCCTGACCCCACAGCTCCTGCCTGCGATCATAAGCATCAATCTGGCCCAGGGCGCAAGTCGCATGGCCTCTCATAAGGTAATAGTCAAGAGGCTTGCATCCATCGAGAACTTCGGGAGCATGAACGTGCTTTGCTGCGACAAGACGGGAACGCTGACTGAAGGAAGAGTGTTGATGCGCTCTGCCCTGGATGTCGAGGGAAGGGAAAGCAAAGAGGTCGCTTTATTCGCCTATCTGAACGCATATTTTGAGACGGGCTTTTCCAATCCCATAGACGAGGCTATATTGAGCTATGGCCAGCAGGATGTCTCAGGATTCAAGAAGCTGGACGAGGTTCCCTACGACTTCATCCGCAAACGACTCAGCATTCTTGTATCCCGCAAAACAGGAGGCGAAGAAGAGAACATCCACGATTATATGGATGAAAATATAGATAAAAATATAAAAAATAATATAGAAAATAATACTAAATATGATATAAAAGATGATATAAAAGATAACATAAGAGACAACATAAGAGACAATATAAAAGATAACATAATAATTACTAAAGGGGCTCTTGCCAATGTGCTGGAGGTTTCATCATTCGCCAGGACGGTGCAGGGAGTCGCAGACATCTCCCTGGTGAAGGATGATATCGATCGCAGATTTCATGATCTGAGCGCTGAGGGTAACAGGGTACTGGGATTGGCGATAAGAAGGATCGAGGCCAACGTTTGCCTGGGCAAAGATGAGGCGGATATGACCTTCATGGGCTTCCTCGTATTCTATGATCCGCCCAAAGAGAACATTACAGAAACCATAAGCAATCTTGAGGGCCTTGGAGTGGTTTTAAAGGTCATCACAGGCGACAACCGGCTGGTCGCTGCCAGCATCGGAAGGGAGGTGGGACTAGAAATGGATAAAGTCTTCACGGGCAGCGAACTTGGGCGGACCAGCGACGAGGCTTTGCAAAGACAGGTCCAGGAGGTCAACATTTTCGCAGAGGTGGAGCCGAATCAGAAGGAAAAAATAATCCTTGCTTTGCGGAAAATGGGAAATGTAGTCGGATATATGGGCGACGGCATAAACGATGCATCGGCCCTTCATGCGGCAGACATAGGCATATCTGTGGACAGCGCAGTGGACGTCGCCAAGGAGGCTGCCGACATCGTGCTGCTCGAAAAGGATCTGAGCGTCTTGTCTCAGGGAGTTGTCGAGGGCAGGAAGACCTTCTCCAACACGATGAAGTACGTCTTCATGGCCACCTCGGCCAACTTCGGCAACATGTTCAGCATGGCAGTTCTTTCCATTTTTTTGCCATTTCTGCCGCTCCTGCCTGTGCAGGTCCTCCTGACCAACCTTTTAACCGACCTGCCGGAGATGACAATCGCCGGGGACAGTGTAGATCCCGAAATGATTTCCCAGCCCAGGCGATGGTCGATTGGATTCATTAGGAGCTTCATGGTGGTCTTCGGGCTGCTCAGCTCTTTGTTCGATTACCTGACATTCGGCGCTCTTCTGATGCTGCTAAATGCAGGGATAGATCAGTTCAGAACGGGCTGGTTCGTCGAGTCGGTGGCCTCTGCATCCCTTGTGGTCCTTGTGATTCGTACCAGGCGACCGTTTTTTATGTCGAGGCCAAGCCGCTACCTCCTTGCAGCCACGGTGACGGTCGTAGCGGCAACGTTTATCCTGCCCTACACTCGGCTTGCGGAGCTATTCGGATTCACGCCGCTTCCGGCAGAGTACATCGTAGTAATAGCTGCGATTGTTGCGATATACGTTCTGACCGCCGAAATTGCGAAAAGGCTCTTTTACAGAAGGGTGAAGTATTGATCAAATGGCAGATCTTAAAGGCGAGATAGGCAAGGAAAGGCAAAGCCGGCTAGAGAATGTCTGCTCCCTATCATTTATCAGGCAGCCAGCGCCTGATGACCTTATGAAGCCGCTCTGCTCCGATGATTGGGTCCGAACCGATATCGAACTCTGAAGGGTAGATAAGGATCGCCTGCGATTGGTCGCCGCCGATTCCTCCGTGAGATCCCACAAGCTCCTCGAAGGCAGCCACCTCCCCGCTAATGGGGTCGAAAAAGCTGTTCACAAGCAGATCGGGCGCATTGAAGAACTCATCCTCCCGGAGCAAACGCGACTGTGCCAGTGGGCCGAAAACCGACAGCGGATCGTTCCCCTCAATGCGTCCGTCCCTCAGGAAACAGATTCCATTGCCGCCTATGGCGATTGGCCCCTGGCTTTCCGAGCGGACCATGACAAAGCCCACTGACCGATAGGAAAGCAGCCCTGGTATCAGGCCGGGAAAGGCCATGCTGATCTCCTCAAGGCTCATTCTGTCCTTCCAGGCCGTGAAATATATGAGCCCCAGGTTTCCGGAGGCCAGGACGATTGCCTTATCCGATTTGGGTTTGCCGCTCCGGCCATTTGAGTCTTCTCTTTGCCCTTGCAGCTGTCTTCCCTCGGGACCCAGCATTACCATGCCGTCTACCTTTTTGTTTCCAACTGCCTTATTGATCAGCTGGCAGCTTCTGGAGTCCTGTCTGGAGACGTCTGTTAGCAATGCATTGACCCTGTTCCAGGTTTCATCCTCAGAGGAAGGCGAGATGGTTTTAAGGTCGATCAGCTCTCTTACCGCCCTCTCAAGGCTCCTGCCCGATCGCTGCCGGAAGGTTGCGCCGCTGCTCTGGCCGTGATCTGAGAGAACAACAAGCCGATACGGCCGGGCTGCATGCGCCGATATGCGCTCAAGCCAGCCGAACATCTTGTCTATCCCCGAGAGGACGCGGAGCGCGTCCTTCCGCTCGATCCCGGAATGGTGCGCCACCTCATCGTAGCCCGCGAAGGTAGCGTATACCGTCGGCAGGCCCCGCATCATATCTCCGACAATTGCAAAGAGGGTGATCTCCCGCAAAATGCCGGTGGCCAGCGCCCTGATCAGGGGGTATGTTCCGCTCCGGGATACGCGGGGCTTTTCGTCCTTTATCCACTGCAGAAGGCCCTCGAAGATCTCCACCAGTAGGTGAGATAAGTAGATGCTAAATGTCCTTGTGGCCATGTATGGATTGGCGACGAACAGGAAGTACTCAGAGGTCTTATGTAGACTGGGGCTTGCCAGAGTGCTGAATGTAAGCATTGTCTCTGGGGCATCGCCCGTGTACATGTTAGCCCGGCTCGATCCGCTTTTGGATAAAAGCCCATTGCCGTTTGATGCTCTTTTTTCCACCTCTGCGCAGTTATCCGAGCGGGTCAGAGCATAGAGCTTACCGCTGTCTTTTTCATACCATCGGAAGGCGGGTATGTTGAAGTTGCTGCCGTGAAGTATCCCCAGCTGGGAGGAGCCTGTCTGGCTTGAGAGGTCCGTTTCCCAGGAGGAAAGCCTATGGCTCCCGTTCTCAAGCCATCTCTTTACCGTGGGCATATAACCCTCCTGTATAGCCTTCTGAAGCACTTTTGCCGAGAGCCCGTCAATCTCGAGGAACACCAGCCCCGGCACGTTCACTTTTTCCCGGCGGCTGTAGCGCTTAAGAAGCGGATAGACGACGAAGCGCTCATAGGCATCGTAATCATCGATGGCAAGCAGGCTTCCTGCCAGAACTCCAGTAACGGACAGGGCAAGGGAAATCCCGATAGCGGTCCAGATCGAATGGACAGCAATGCCGGGAACAAGCAATGCTGCAGCCAGGACAAGTGTGCCGTTCAGCAGGAAAACCAGGGCTGGAAAGAGCAGCGGGTGCACGCGGATTGAGAGACTGATGAGCCGGGGCAAAACGACGCTGTTGGCAAGGCTCAAGACGAGCACAAATGTGACGGCGGCTTCTGGAGCACTAACGGAGAGGCCGGAGAGGTAGACGCTTAGCAGCCCCAGCACGGCGATCTGGGCAACCAGGACAAGCAGGCCGGTCGCCAGATATCTGATAAATGCTTGCCTTCCTTTCCAGTTGATATTCGCCTTTCTGGCATCGGGCTTTTGGGCCTTGCTGCTCCTGTGCAAATTATGCATCTGATATAGTAATATAGTTAATATTATATAAATATAATTCTTAAACTTGAACTTAGATAGAGCGATCATTAACCATCATCAACTGGCGTGCCTTCACTCTTGTCCGGCTCTTTGTCTCCTTAAAAAAATTAGCCCGTGTAACACTATGCGAGATGTGGACGTAAAAACGATGATGCCTCAATCCATGGCTCTAAGGCTAGTGGCCCTTCTAACGAGGTAGCCGTCATTTTATGGTCGCATTGAGCGCGCCATAATCCCCCTCGTAAGAGAAAAAGCAATGCTCGAATCGCTCACGTCGTGGCTTTGTTAAAATCTATATGCATGATACCATAACAAATAAAAGGAGCCGACGCTCAGAAGATGCTAGACTGTAATGAATGAGGCAGAATGAAACAGAGATTAGAAATCATCGGTCCCAAAGTTCACGGCGTGGGCTATAGATATTTCCTGATGAACCAAGCCATGCTCCAAGGCGTAGACGGTTTCACAGCCCTCAACCAAACAGGCAAAGAAGGCCTGCAAAAAGTTTGGGTCATTGTAGAAGGATCGGCTGATTCAGTCAGAGAGTTTAGTGCTTTTGCACAGAGCGAGCGACCAGACGAGGCGGAAGTATCCGAAGTACGGATAGGTGACTTTGAAGGATTTGTACCACGAATGATTGATTTTGCCTTGATTCTAACAGCCAGCCAAATCGTCAAGGCCATCCCAATTATCCAGGAGATCAAAGGTCACACCGCAGAAACTGCAGAGAGCTTACGCGAAGATAGGCTCGTTCGAATAGAACGCGATATTCAAGCCATAAAGGCAAGGCTCGGGATGCCGTAGATATCTAAGCCTTCGATAGCGAACCTTCAACAGCGGAGAACTCACATGCATCCAAAGTTCATTATGACTGAAATGATCATGCAAGCAGCGAAAGCTTGAAGCCCTGCAGGTCCGATTCTACTTAAGATGGTAACAGTTATCTGCAACGACTCAGAGATCGAGGTCGAGGACGGCGAGGTCTGCCAGATCTGCGGCTGCGAGCTGGAGGAGTTCGATGAGGTGACCGGTACTGGCGTCTTTGGGTATTATCACTGGACCTGCGTGAGCCATGTGGACTAGAGAATGCTTGCGGCTTTTAACGTTGCAGTTCTCGCTCGCAGGATCTGCAAAAAGTCCAGCCCTTGAAATCCGTATCCAAAATGGAGTTGGAGAAGTACATCACACATCTCTTATCCGGACAGTGCTCAAGGCCGAACACATGGCCAAGCTCATGGACTGCCTCCTTTTGCGCCCTGAGCTTGAACAACCTTGGGTCCGCTGGCATTCCGTAGAACTCAGGCCGGAGCCTCTTCAAAGATATCAATGCCTTGCCGCCGCAGGCAAGGCCGAAGAGGAAGTTTAGGCAATCTGCATAAATATCTTCATCTACAACGCCAAGAACAGCGCCTTCCTTCTCAGGCAAAGCCTTCAAAAGGGTCATTCCGTCGTGCTGATCCCGAACGTCATCGTAAGCATCCCCAGGGATATCTACGGGAAAAAGCACCTGAACCGGCCATAAATGGGACAAAGTGCGACTCAAGTGGCTCAATATTTCTACGTCTACTGTGCCGATCGGCTGAATGAATATCACATGGTAGACGAGAGTATTGCCCTGTTCATCCTCTTCTCGGATTATCTGCTCCTTTTCCTCATCGCTCATTTGGCCTGCGTTTTATGTCACGCCACATATTTAGACATCGCGATGGAATGGGGTGAGATAGATTGCTCCTTTGCTGCAGTGGCTTTCAGGGCAAACGGCCTTTTGCTGCAACGGCCCTCTTCAGAAATGTCCGTCTCGTTCCGTACGTTCTGAGAATTATAAGGATCCGTTTCACGAGGATTTGTTTCGCACTGTGTAGACTAGCTTAAAAAAGATTATGATAGAGAAGGGCAGCAAACTATATGGAGACATGAACCATGAATAAATCAAAAGTTTTTAGACAATTGCTCGAGCAGCCAGGCTTGACCTTAAGGCCCTGTGCCTATGATGCCCTTTCAGCTATTTTAATAGAGAGATCAGGATTTAAATTACTTGGGACATCCGGATATGCCATTTCAGCATCCTCAATAGGGCAGCCTGATCTTGGATTGATAAGCTTTGGTGAATTGCTGGAAAGAGCAAGAAACATCATAAATAGCGTTTCGATACCTGTTGATGTGGACGGCGACACAGGCTATGGAAACGCTCTTAATGTTTACTGGACAGTTAAAAATTACATCTGGATCGATGCTGCTGGATTGAGAATTGAGGACCAGACCTGGCCCAAACGCTGCGGTCACATGAGCGGAAAATCGATTATTTCCAAGGAAGAGATGGTTCATAAGATCAAAGCCGCCGTCAGGGCTAGAAACGAAGAAACCTCTGATATGGTGATAGGAGCCAGAACTGATGCCAGGGCCATCGAGGGCTTTGAAAAGACTATCTAGCGGGGCGTTGCTTATGCAAAGGCCGGTGCTGATTACATTTACGTCGAATGCCCGCAATCTCTATCAGAGGTAAAACAGCTGGTTGATGAAATCCCAATACCGCTGGCATTCAATCTGATCCCCGGCGGCAAGACACCACAGTTTTCAATAAATGAGCTGCAAGACCTCGGGGTGAAGTACCTTTCGATTCCGATGGTCTGCGTTTATCCGGCTGCAAAGGCCATGTCGAACGCTCTGAAGATGCTAAAAGATGGAGACCTCGCGGGGATTGGAGAGATTGGCGTCAGCTGGTCCGAATTTAACGATTTGATAGGCGTTCGAAGGTGGAGGCAGCTGGAGGAAGAGTTCAAATGAACGGTGTTCTCCTTTGATGTAATTTATCGATGTAATTCATCGATGTAATTCAAATTTGATCCTGTGACTATTTCCTTATCAGCCGCTTCCTACCACCACGGGCTCGACTACTGCTCCTGCATTGGACTTCGATCCCCCAACCTCGGCGATCTTGCGGCCCTGCAGCTTTTCGACAACGCCCAAGGCGGCGCCTGCTTCCTCTGTGCGGTTAAGGGCAGAGAGAGCCTTGCTCTTGCCTAGCCATGCATTTTCATTTTGGGGATTGAGTTTCAGCACAGAGTCATAGGCGTTTAGCGATTCCTCGTATCTGTTCATGAAGAAAAGCGCATTGCCCATGTTGAGCCATGCATCCTGAAGCGACGGATCGATTTCCACAGCCTTTGAGTACGACTCCGCTGCCTGGCTATAGGAGCCCGCCAGGTAGAGTTCGTTGGCTTTGTTCAGATAGTATGCTGCAGTGCCGTTTTCCCAAGGCTGCACTGCACTGGCAGATGCCGCTGCCGATTTGCTTGCGGACGTTGCTACAGATGCAGGAATTGATGCTGCTGCAGGCGTCACGGCTGACGTACCGGCAGATGTCCCTGCTGATGCATCTGCAGATGTTCCGGCTGATAGGCCGAAGTATTGAGGGGCAACTGTAGGACGACAGCAGTCGTCGCTATAGAGAAAGCAGATCGCCTCCTTCATCCAAAGGAACTGCTCTTTCTCGGCTTCGGTTGGACAGGATGTATAGCACCCGCATCCAGAGCACGTGGCTCCGACAGGCAAAATGAATATACCAACCACGGCTGCCATCAGCAGCAAGGACGAAGCTGTAGCTCCTCTCAACGACATAATCCCTCCTAAGTCAGATCTAATGAAAATTGGACGGCTGAATATTTAAGTTCTGCCATTCGAATCCGAAGCATTTATCATCAGCAAATCTTACCACTCAACCAACAATGAGGGACAAGAGCAATAAATCATGCATAAAAGCCGCTGATAAAACACATGGGCAAAAGCATCTTGGAAAAATAGGCCTAATTGCACTTATAACACTTTTAAGCGCCTTCGTGCCGCTATCCACCGACCTTTATCTTCCGGCTCTCCCCGGCATGGCGGAATACTTCAATGTCTCCTCGGATCTCATCAATCTCACTTTGATTCTGTTCTTCGTATTTTTCGCGGCAGGGACGCTTGTCTGGGGGCCGCTAAGCGATAAATACGGAAGAAAACCGGTGCTGTTGATCGGGCTTTCTCTTTACACAGCAGCTAGCATGGCCTGTGCAGGTTCCTCAGATGTTTATCAGCTGATAGCTTTTAGAATACTGCAGGCCGTTGGAGGCAGCGGTGCCTTTGCGGTGGCGACCGCCATGATCAAGGATGTCTACGACATCAAAAGCCGGGAGCCTATTTTGGCCATGGTTCAATCTATGGTGCTGATTTCTCCTGCTACTGCCCCGGTCATCGGCGCGCTCCTGCTGAGGTTCCTTTCCTGGCGGGGAATATTCTGGACCCTCGCAGGAATAGGGCTGATTGCACTATCCGGGGGCATAGCCCTGCAGGAGACCATAGGCAAGCGCTATGACGGCACAATGCCGGAGGCAGTGGGCCGGCTCTGGACGGTGCTCAAGAACCCCGGCTTTTCATCGCTGCTCCTCGTGTTCTCTTTGCTGAGCGTGTCGTCGATGGCCTTCATAGCCTCCTCCTCGTACATTTACATAGACGGATTCGGCCTAAGCGAGCAGGAGTACAGCTACTACTTCGCCCTGAATGCCCTTTGCATGATTGCAGGACCGATGCTTTATATGCGACTGTCCAGGCGCACCAGCCGCAGGTCGATCATCATCGCATGCTTTGCTGCAGTATCGGCCAGCGGGCTTTTAATTTGCCTATTTGGAAATACTGCCCCATGGGCGCTTGCAGTTTTGCTTCTCCCGGCAACCATCAGCGCCAGCTGCGTGAGAACTCCAGGCGCAAACCTGATGCTTGAGCAGCAAAAGGGGGATACCGGTTCTGCAGCCGCCCTGATGAGCTGCTTTGGCATATTCATGGGAAGCATCGGGATGACCATCATTTCACTTGGCTGGAGCAATACCGTTTTGGTCCTCGGCATTATGAACATCCTGATCGGCCTTGCCTGCGAAGTGCTCTGGCTGCTTATCCACAGAAGGCCGTTTATAAGGCAAATCCCGGAGAGATTTGCCGTTGAATGAGGACCTTGCCTGCAACAGTTTCCCTTTTTCGGGTTTGCTTTCGCAATTTCTTCGGATAACTGTTGCTAAATGAATCATGGCATTGAACGAAAGGATAATCTATAATATTTTTCTTTTTATATCAGCAGCCTTCTCTTTTATATCCGTCACAATGCCTTTCTCATCAGCCTTTGAGGAGCCCGTATCTCTATCAGCATTCGTCCGTCTCTTCTCTGTTTTTGCACCTGCCTGCGACGCCCTCCTTTCAGCCTCGATCTGCGCAGTCTCCTGTGCCTCTGTTTTGTCCGCTTTTCTTTCAGCCTTTCCTTTAACCTTGATCTCTACATAATCCTTCGCCATATTCGCCAGACCACCAATTGTTATTATAATTGTTGCATATTATTAATCTTAATTTAAACAATTTTGTTCTCCCCGAATACCCTGAATCCTGGATGAAGGGGTATTTGGAGCCGGACTGTTTGGAGCCCGATGGTCCTATGGACTATGATTAAATTATGCTGCAAATGATATAAATTTTTAATAGAGATTAAACAGATAGGACGAAAGCAATAATCTGAAGAAAATCCAGGCAGCGCCGATGCCCTCATGAAGAAAAACATAAATATGCAAAGCCGGAAGACGATTTTCAAAGGTCCGTCCGGCTGCAGATACCTGCGGCGTTGCCTATAGTCGATTTTTATTTCCTCTCCATGCCCTCCATCTGTCGCCTGAGCTCATCCTGTCGCTGTTTGATTTCATCCTTAGAGGCCTGCGAAGTCGCCTTCTTCATTTCATCATCGAGCGCCTTCATCTGGCCCTGAATGCTCCTTAGCTGCTCATCGCTTTGTCGGGATCTCATTTCTTCAGCCATATTATATTACATATTCATCAAACATATATGAATATTTTCTTAAGTATACAACGATAATATTGTAAATGCTTCCGGTGCGATTCGAAAACTGACCGCATACTAAGCGCTCTTAAAAGTTCCTCTATGCTATATTCATAAGCGTATGCTGATTGCCTCCTGCCCACGGGTGATAGATGCTGCTCAATTCACCGATAATCTTTTTATACCAAGACCTGACTCTCGATATAAGGAGAGAACGGAAAAATCTCAGAAATCGCTATACTGCGCGGGGATAACCAAGCCAGGCCAACGGTGAT
>CAZHNU010000037.1:0-27627 GCA_964534145.1 uncultured Methanotrichaceae archaeon
CAGAGTGGATGACGCAAGTTAAGCCATTTGCGCATCATCCAATAAACCTATGAGTGATTTCATAATAATTCGCACTAAAATCGAAAGATTTATAACTAATTCGCAATTATTAAGCCTAGCTTAAATTGTCGAGACCTAACAGGAACGGTGGATCAAATGCACAAAAGAATACTTATACTGTTGCTCTTAGCAATAGCCCTTCCATCTGGCATTTCTGCTGCAGACTACGGACCTGCTATATATGGTAACGCTAACTTGGATAATGTGATAGATGAAAACGATATTACTTATGTTAATAATGTGATAATAGGCACTGCTAAACCGACGGAACTTGCAGATGCGAACCTCGACGACGAAATCGATGAACAAGATATCCAGCAGATTGAACAAATCATAAACCAAAGTGAATAGAAATTAATATATATCGATATATTCGGCGAAAATGTGACGGTTAACAAGCCCATCAAGCGTCTGGTAAATATGGGCTGGAATGGTGTAGACGTTACTCGTGCCCTGGGAGCCGAAGATTTGCTTGTAGCTGTGGGAAATAACTATCGGATGGGCACACCAATCTCATATCCCTTCATTAGCAAGCTACCTGCAGTGGGCGACACCGCCGATAATTGCGACTATGAAACGGTGCTATCTCTAGAACCTGATGCCGTCCAAACGAATCTAGAAGCAAATTGGGCAGTTGCTGAAAGCGGGCGCGTGCAGTATGGAAAACTCAAAGAAAACCTCCCTGGAATTCCGCTCATATCCTTGAATGTGCGTGAACTGGATAATTTGTCAAGAAATATAAGAACATGTGGATACATTATCGATAAAGAAGACAAAGCAGAGGAGTTTGCCAGTTGGATAGATGAACAACGAGACCTGCTTGAATCCAGAATTGGGGCTCTTCCTGAAACTGATAAGAATAGAGTTTATTTCGAGTACAGACGTTATCAGACAAAGGGATCTGGGGATAGATATTCAAAATCGTATATAATGGCTGGTGGAAAGAATATCGCAGATGATATGGTGGGTCCTGACTCTTCACAATACTATTCAGTATTTGATGTAGATCCCGAGTATGTCATAAAACACGATCCAGAATTCGTTTTCATACATGCTTCGACGCAGCTCAATGCAACCGATCATGGATTTGAGACAAACGATCCATCGACTGTTGCAGCGCTTAGAGAGGATTTGCTTAAGCGCCCTGAATTAGCCAACGTCGCAGCAGTAAAAAATGGCAACGTCTATGTAATTGATGAGTCAATACTTGGTGGTGCAGGGCAAACGCTGATAGGATCCATATACATGGCGAAATTGATGCACCCGGATCTTTTCAAGGATATCGATCCTCAAGCGATACATCAAGAATATGTAGATATGTTCTGTAACTTGGATTTTGATGTCAAGAAACAGGGCGTTTTCATCTATCCATATGCACAAAACATGTGAATATCCTGGTTGAGGATTAAATTTTTAATTTTTTGGATACTCTCAACAGAAGAGAATTTGGATGGAAATCCTGGCTGAGCCTTTAAATGGTGGCTCCCTTGATGTGTTGGACGTTGGCACGGGGCCGGGAGTGGTCGCTTTCATTTTGGCCGAAATGGTCCACAGGGTAACGGGAATAGATCTTTCGGAGGAGATTCTACAATGAGCTGAGCAGCTAAGCCTCAATGATCTTATCTTCTGCCTTAGCTTGCCTTTTCATTATCTCCACCAGCACTGAAAACACAGCAGCCTCCAAAGGATCGTCCAGCGCATAGAAAGCCTCGCTGGAATGTATCCTCGCCATCTTCGCGATCGTCTGCCCATAGATCTGATCGTCCTTCTTCAAGGCCCGGCTGGCCTTCAGCCACCTTTCCGAAACGTCCTTTGCGCCCATTCTCACGCTCTCATAGCTCCTTCCCACAACTATCCCTCTATACAAAATGTCGCCGGCCACAGACTATCTTCCGCTAAGCACGTCTGCTCTCTGGACATGCTCCGTTCCTTGCTCCGCTCCTCAAGCCTCCGCTGTATCATCTCCTCCACCTCCACCGTCCGAATGCCAAAGATCTCGGCCAGTATCTCCAGGGCCGACTCCAGCTCGGCCCGCCTGGGATTGGCCATGATCGACGGCTCAACCGGCCCGGCCTCCTGTCTGCGGCGCAAGGGCCATCGAATGAACATCACGTGAATGCCTCCAGGGTGGTCTGGCTCCTTTGGGCTTTCGGGTTCCCCCTGGCTGCGACCCTCGCCTCTGCCCTCGGCCCCTCGTCGAAGTAGAATACGCGATCGGCATTCCTGACCAGCTCCTCGAAATACGGGTCAGCTCCGGGCGCGTAGAGCAGCACCGCCGCTCCCTTGGCCGCCTCCCTCAGTGCCTGCGATACGTACTCCGTCATCTCCGCCGCGTTCTCGTAGAGCAGTGGATCGTGCTCCACGAAGATCAGAGAATGATGCGCCTCCTCCAGGATTGTCATGAGCTGAAAGGCTGTGAAGCCCCGGCGGATCTCCAGGGCATCGAACCTGCGGTCCAGCCTCGAAAGGACGGCGGAATAGTTGCCGGTGATGTACAGCACGCGGAAGCGCTGGATGTTCAGGTTGCGGTTCAGGGCCTGCACGAAGAAATCCCTGGGGGCGAGGAGGGCATTGAAGGACCTGGAACGGAGGGTAATGGTGGGGTAAAGATCGAAGTCCATGGTGAAAGGTGGGTCCTGCAGGGATTAAAGGGCGAGGCAAGGGAGCGGAGCGAATGTAAATTGCATAAATTACAGGGAAGCGCAGAGGATCATCATCGGCGAAAAGATAGATGAGATCTGGAACGTGATAATGTTCGTATATCGGTAGTCCACCGGTAACCCGATATGGCCCGTCTTTGATAATTTGGGAAAACGCGCATAAACTATTTCAGGCCAATGATCAATAATGATAATAGAGGTGTAATAATGAAGGCTTGGTTTGTTCTCATTTTAGCCGCATTGAATATGCTTTGCATATCTGCTATGGGGCAAGGCAGCGAAAATCCTTTTGGCTCAGCAACCTCCGACTTAATGTCTCTAAAAGGAGATATCTATTACCTACCAGAGGGCACATCGTCCCTTCCAGACTTCACTAGCCTTACTCCTGTCGGAAGCATATATACAAAGGTCCTGGATATTCCAACACGATCATTCACTTCTGGTTTTCCCGGAGTTACCGATAGGTTCGAGTGGTTTGCCATCAGATACGCTGGCACCTTCAATGTCGATAAGGAAGGGGATTATGCATTCAGGCTTGTTTCAGATGATGGCTCACGCTTGATCATCGATGGCAAGAAGATTATCGATAATGATGGCACGCATGCTACACAGAGCGCTTTCGGTGACGTTTATCTTGCTAGCGGCCAGCATTCGATTGAAGTAGATTACTTCCAAGGACCTAGAGACGAGATTGCACTACAGCTCTTCTGGACCCCTCCAGGTGGAACTGAGGAGATATCCGAGCCAATCTATGTGCCCAGACCACCGGAGAACGGAGATGGCACAGGGCCGTCTCAAGAAACGGGACCTTCTCATGTTGTGGAGCCGCCTCAGGATACAGGTCCATCTGTCACTGGATGCGCGTGGTGCCCAGATGACCTGACAGGCTTGGACCTCACAGGAACCTGGGGCTGCGATGATGGAGGCATCTATTATATCACGCAGCAGGGTCATATTATCTGGTGGGGTGGAGAGAGCTCGGCTATGGAACCTGAATGGTCGAATGTCGCCCGTGGGATCCTCAGTAATTGTGTGCTGACTCTCGAGTACTCTGATGTTCCAAAGGGCAGTGCTACAGGATTTAGCACCCTTGTTCTGGAGGTCTTGTCCAACGACGAGATGGTGGCCAGGGAGAAGCCTCTGAGCTACTCGGGATCTCATTGGTGGAGAATTCAGTAGACCGAGAATAGCGTATAGATGGCGCACACAGGAAGATGTACTGAAAAAGATGGGAGGGCAACCATAGATATAGTCTTAAAAATAAAATAGTCAAGGTTATGCGGCTTTCAGGCATCCCATGACCCAAAAGATCGGGCTTTGACTATCTTTTAATTACGACTATCATCATGACTTTTTCGTTGCCGTCTCTGTCGCCCATCATGGACTTGATATGCTTGTGGATCTTAAGATCGCAGTCCTGCCCCATCATAGACTTAATTTGCTTATGCTCCGGCTCCATCATCGGCTTCGGTCCACAGGGCATTTGCTTATCATCCTGGCCCATCATGGATTTAATGCAGCCGCACGGCTTCTGATCTTCACTATGCCCCTGACATGCCATCTTGCCATTATCCTGCATTGGAGACTTCAAGCAGCTACACATCTTTTGCTCGCAATCCTGTCCCATATTATCCTGCATTGAAAAGGCCGGCATAACAAGTGCACATACAGCCATCAACGCTATCATGAATTTTATACTGTCCATTACGCCTTTCCTCCTTCAGTGATCGGCACGATAATCGATAATTGGCCGTCACGTCGGTTTTTCTTTTCAAAGTATATAAGAGTATAACCGAACGATCTAAAAGTATGACTCAAATGCTGGGCGATCTATGGTTCCAAAACGTTCAGTTTCATAGAAAAAGCACCAAAATAGTTCGGTTCCCAAATTTAAGCCATGCATTTGCCTGGCCGAAGATTAGGCCCTGCGGGCCGTGACTCATAAGTTGGCAGATTCCTTCAACAGGATCCAAATTCTCATTGTGTCTCACATATATATAATTGACAGCCATACCTCATCGGCAGACTCTGTCTCGGCAATCGTTGGGTCGGCTATGCGCGATGGCTATACCAGACGAGACTATATCTTTTATGGAGTCTTCCTCAGCATCTTCGACGCCCGGTCGGCGACAATGCATCCTTCAGCGCATCTCCCGCAACTGTTGCATCTCTTCTCGTCGACGACAATTGTATTCTCAACTTTGATAGCCCCTCGCTTACACCTTTTCTCGCATATTCCACAGCGTGTGCAGGTCTGAACGCGAAGGACCGTTTCCACAACCTTATCCAGCAGCTCCTCGGCCTCTTTTTTTCCTGCAATAATCATGATGTGGCCGCCGGCAAAGACTGTGCACCTGCCCTTATCCGTCTTTATTACGGCCATGCCCAGGTCCTCAGAGTATTTCACGTCCCCCACCATGCAAAGCGCGCCGGCGACTGCCTGGAAGGGATGGTTTTGCGGGACGGTCAGGCTGGCCTCGATTGAGTATTCCAGGCCGCAGGGCGACCTTCCCCTGACGGTCTCAAGGCCTATATCCTTTTTCTCTCCACTATCTCCAGATGCGATTTGCAGGTCGATGTCGTTGGCCTTTGCGATCTCCAGCATCTTTGGCGGGTGTTGTTTCCAGCGCCAGAAACCCCAGTCGACGTATCTGGGATCTAGGCTGTTCCTTTCAGCCCAATCCTTAAGAATGGCCGTCCAACGATCGTACATCTGCGGGTGTGTCTTTTTCAGGCTTGAAAACTCAGACTGCAGCGATGAAGGACACAGCCAGCAGCCGATTCGCTCGAAGTCCTCGTCGTAGAGGGGATTTGGCGTCAGGCGATTCCAGTAGATGTAAAGCATTACCTCCATTGCGTTCCAGCTGCGTATGGGGCAAAGCGTCGTCTGGCCAGGCACGTAGGGATTGCGCTCGATGAAGTCGATCCTGGAGCGGTTGAAGGACTCGTAGATCCGGCGGCCCTCCACGGTCACGCAGCCCTTGGGATAATGCTCTTTGATGAATGATGCCAGAGGTCCCAGCTTGTGGGTTTTGCAGCACCAGCGGAAGTCTTTGGCCGGAGGGCCGAAGCTTTTCACCTCCATAAAGAAATCGCCCTGGCCTTCGATCACGTGCAGCCTCAGTTTCTTCGAGGCTGAAAGCTGCTTTACATAGTCCACAGTCTCAGGAAACTCGAGCCCCGTGTCGATGAAGAGCACATCGGGCCTAGGCTTTACCTTGAGACATAGGCACAGCGCCGCCAGGCTGTCCTTTCCTCCGCTAAAGGAGACGTTTACAGGCAGCCTCGTTTTGGCAAAGAAGCCCCTCAGCTCTCCTAATGCAGTCTTTTCCAGCTCCTTCAAATGGGGCTCGTTGGCCCTGATGACATCCTCCAGGGTTGCTCGCCTGTCGCTGAGCTTGAGGTCCTTTTGAGTCACATCCAGTATTCGTATGGATTTCGAGCCGTCCTGCCGCCTTCTGACCACTCCTACTCCCGAAAACTTCCCGATGCGGAGGATTACACAATCACCCTCAGAGAGGCGCTCGGGTCGGCTCTGGATGCTCTTGCTTGAAACCCACTTTCCCTTGATATGGCCTTTCAGGAGAGACTCGCTGCAGACCACGACGTTCTTAATGGCCCTCTTTGCCAGCATAGCGGCCCCTGCCACCTCGATGTCCAGCCTGTACGCTTCAGTCGTGATATCAAAGGAGAGCGTGGCTATGTGATGGCCTTCGAGGAAAACCTGATCCCTGCGGTCTATGCCCGCTATTTTGTTTAGCAGAACAATGCGTCCCTCAAGGAAATCGGCGCACCCGAAATCTCGCAGGAACAGCCCGTTTAGCCTCTCAAGCCCTCTTACAGAACAGATGCGAACGTCAGCCGGAGGCGAGATTGATATGTGCGTGCCTATACATCCGCAGGCGCATCTCTCAGAGAGAAGGGGAACCATGCAGGAGGGACACCAGAAGATATCGCTTCTGCCGGGGGAGAATGTTCTAGTCGTTTTTTGCATTGGATGAAAGTGGCGTTTGAGTTCCTGGGTATTTAATTTCTCTGACGGCAGGATGGTGCTCCAACAGATAATAAAGATCGCTGTGATTTCATACGGTTATCTATTTACGTTCAGAATCAGCAATATTTTGCAGAGGTGTACTCCAAATGAAATTGACTGCGCTAATAATAGCGTCGATCATGCTCCTATCCCTTTGCGCCAGCGCCCTGCCGAACGCGTACTCTGCCCAAAATCCGGGTGGAGCGCCAACGCCCACCACCCCCGCCAGCCCCGATGCGTTGGGCCTTCAGACCCCTTCCCCGACGACCTCCTCTCAGCCGCCTTCGCCGCAGGAAAGCTCTCAGGGATTGATGAAGGCTGATCAGAAGGCAGCTTACGCCGCCGCCCCCCAGGGACTAAAGGCAACCGCCACAAGCCCCACATATAACCAGGTCATTGTGCCGCCAGGCGGCTATGCTCCCAATAATCTCTATGTATCCTATGCGCCCCAGACTACGGCCGGATGCTATCTCTATTCCAACCTGCCTTTGTGGATGAATGTGGCCGGGACGGGCGATATATGGTTCTATGAGTGGTATCCAAGCGGATATCTGGACATCAACCACGCAGGATACGCATACTATCCCGGATGGTTCAAGAGATGGTTCTTTGCGGACGTTCCAGGATGGCACATCCTCCAGTTCTACTGCAACGGCTGGAGCAATTACGCCTATATCTACGTCTACAGCTCAGGCAATTACAACTACTGGGTGAGCCCGGGAAATAGCTACGGCCCAACGCCGCTGCCTTATGTGCCCTCGAATTCCTTGCCCGCAACGAAGCCATTCCCGTCAACCGGACATACCTACTACAGCACTTCGTACAAGATTTCTTACGGCTCCTAAGATCGGTCAAAGGTCATTTCGCCATTGGCTGCCCAACTTTTTTAAGGCAGATACATTTTTATCCGTCGTGTCAAAATTCGATCATAGAGGCAAAAATGCAGATCACCAAGCACATACATGGTCTCAAGATACCTTTCTACATAGAGGCGCCAGAAGGCAAGGTCCCAAGGTTCGTCTACGTCTACATGATTTGCGGAGAAAAAATCTGTCTCATCGATAGCGGTGTAGCGTCTTCGGAGAAGATAATCTTCGACTACATAAAACGGCTGGGACGAAGACCTGAGGAGATCTCTCTGCTGATCCTCACACACTCTCATCCCGATCACATCGGCGCTGCTTGGGCCGTGAATAAAGCAACCGGCTGCGAGGTTGCGGCCCATGATGCAGAGAAGGCATGGATCGAGGACGTGGATCTTCAGGCCCGCGAGCGGCCCGTTCCGGGCTTTAAAACCCTCGTCGGCGGATCGGTTAAGGTTGACCGCATTCTCAAGGACGGAGATGTCCTGAGCCTGGGAGAGGGACTATGCTTGGGAGATGAACCATGCTTGAGAGTGATTCATACACCCGGCCATTCTCGCGGCTCAATATCCCTATGGCTTCCTGAGGAGTGCGCCCTCTTTTCAGCGGATGCCGTTCCCCTTAAAGGAGAAATGCCCATTTATGAGGATATCGTCGAATCCGCTCTATCCATCAAGAGGCTGAAATCGGTTCAGGGAATAGAGCTTCTGCTTTCCTCCTGGGATGACCCTCGACGGGATGAGAGGGCTTATCAGATCATGGATGAGGGGCTGGAATATCTTCAGAGGATCCATGAGGCGGTTTTAAAGGCCGCAGGAGGCTCAAGCGGTTTGGATTCGATGGAGCTGTGCCATCGGGTCTTAAGGGAGCTGGGCATGCCCGATGCTCTGGCCAATCCGCTGGTCGCCAGGTCTTTTTTGTCCAGCATAAAAAAGCAATGAACCAAAAAAATGCTATCTCGGGAGGGAGGGGGGAGTGATCATGAATAAACTGCTGCAGGCGATAGCTACTCCCAAGATACGCGTTAGTTTCTCGTATCCCCTTTCTTAATCATCCTCTTTTTATCACCTCCGGCCATTAAAAAAAACCAATTGCTCACATCGATGCGAATCCGAGAGTTACAAAGGCCAAAAATGCTAGAACCAATAGCCCTACAAAGTAATAAAATACATTATTTACCATATTTTCGCCTCTCCGCTTTCCCGTGATATGGGCAACCACCCGTTTCTTTTGGATAATACCTTTTATTGCAAAATAGTATTTATTCTTTTCGGTAAAAAGGTGAAAAAGGTAATAAACCTTAAAGGTCTATAGATAGCCTTTTTTGGTCAACTATCTGGCCAATAGTTGGTAAGATCGCGGCCAAACACAGGGCCACGGAATTCTAATTCACATGGCCAATTGATGTGGCCAAAGAATAGAATGCATCTCATTTGCCGATCAAGAGTGGACTCGACCGCAAGGATAATCCCTCTTGGCCACAAGTCATCCAGGGGATGGTATTATGCCCATAAAGCTTCGGATCGCCACATTCAACCTCATGAACCTCGACGACAGACGCGACAGGAAGCCGAGCCTTGAGGAGCGAATCCCCATTCTTCGTTCTCAGCTTGTACGGCTCGATGCCGATATCCTCTGCCTGCAGGAAGTCTGCGGCCAGCATGATCATGGCAGGATGAGGCTTAGCGCTTTGGACAGGCTCCTGGAATGCACTCCCTATGAGGGCTATCACAGGGCCACAAGCGTGGAAGAAGGGTCAAGAGATGTCTTCGAGAACCATAATCTCGTAATTTTAAGCCGCCATGAGATAGTTGAGCACCATCAGTATCTCCATGATTATGCTCCATCGCCGCGCTACCAGAAGGTGACAGCGCAGCCTGAGGAGCACGAGGCCAGAGAGGTGTCGTGGGAACGGCCCATTTTGCATGCAAAGATCAGTCTTCAAAACAAGATGGTCATCGATGTGATCAACCTGCACCTCAAGTCCCGTCGGCCCACCAACATTCAGGGGCATAAGGTAGATGAGAGAATCTGGAAGACAGCATCAGGATGGGCAGAAGGCGTCTTCATATCCTCCATGAAGCGCATCGGGCAGGCTCTTGAGACCAGGATCCTGATAGATCGGCTCTTCGATGAGGACCCCTGTACCCTGATCGCGGTATGCGGGGATTTCAACGAGGAGTTCGACGAGGTCGCCCTGGAGGCCATAAGGGGCGATGTCGAGAACACCGGAAACATCAAGCTTGCCATGAGGGTCATGGTTCCGACCGAGAGAAACATCCCAGAGCCCGCCCGCTATTCATTGCTCCATAACGGCAAGGGAAAAATGCTGGATCATATTCTGGTGTCGAGAACGCTTCTGGCCTACTTCAAGGGCTCAGAGGTGCATAACGAACTCTTGCATGACGAGTCCATAGTCTTTGCCACGCGGATTTTCTATCCCGAATCGGACCATGCACCGGTCATTGCCCGTTTTGAACTGCCGGATTCAAGGATCAAATGGCAGTCAGGGGCGAATGAGAGATATGAGAAAACGAGATAATGAGGCTATAGGGCCAAATTATCCTCTCAATCATTTCAAGTTGAACATCCTCCAGGCCTCCTCTATGTGCAAGGCCTTCATCCCCAGCTTTGCCGCAGGAACAATATCGTTATCGAAGTTGTCGCCGATGCAAAGCACCTCCTCAGGATCCATGCCGAGCTGCCGTGCGGCATCGAGAAATATTCTGGGATCGGGCTTTTTGTGGCCGAAATCAGATGAGAAAAGCACAAACTGGAACAAATCATAAAGTCCGAAATACCTCATCTCCAGCTCGGAGAAAACCCTCTGTCCGTTTGAGACAACGGCCTTGGGATACTCCTCCAGCAGCTTTAAGAGACCCAGGCTTTGGGGGAAGATATTTAGCCTGCGCAGGGATGCAGCCCGGAAGGCGCGGGCCGTCTCCATTCCGACGGCATCTTCATCTATGTCCCAGAGAGAGTGCGCCTGACATATCTTGCCGAACACCTGGTCTACTCTCACCTCGGGATACTTTTCCCACCGTCCGGCCAAATATTCGTTGACCACGCGCTTGTATTCGGTCTCCAGCTCGTCTGTAGCAATTTTTACTCCTTGATAGATCAGCCACTTGGAGACGGGCTCATAGGTTCTTGGACCGTCCTCGTCCGTATTTATGTCGATCAGCGTGTTATAGCAGTCGAAAATTATTCCCTTTACCCCAGTTATTCCAATATCCTCTAATTTGGCCATGAGATCGCTCCTTTTTGTTCTGCCTGCGCCGCTAATGGGAGATGAAATAAATGGTGGTCTGCATGGTATAATAATTTATCAATAACCCAAACAGAGCGTGAACCTGAAGGGGATGGACCCGCTCACCGGGAGTAGTCAAAAGAGATTGGCGAGCGGCCAAACAGTTCATAGTAGTATTAACTATGAGTATCTAATCCAAGCAGAGCGAAAGTAATAGGAAAAAGCAATCCAATAAACGGATCCAATAAAGCAATAATCCAAAATCCGCAGGATGATATGAAATGAGATATGTGGAGATCGAAATTCTTGGAAAGGGCAGAGCCCTGGCTGAGCTGGACGATAGAAATCCAAAAATCTCAAATGCGCTTTACCAGATGCTTCCATTCGAGGCCAAGGCCAACCTCTGGGGCGAGGAGGTCTACTTCGACATGCCCCTGGAAACGGAGAACGAGAACCCGTCACCATCGGCGATCGCCGGAGACGTATCCTACTGGGCACCGGGCCCTGCATTATGCATATTCTTCGGACGGACGCAGCCCTACTCGGCCGTTAACCACATTGGCCGGGTGATCGAGGGGCTGGATATCGTCAGGAATACGAAAGAGGGCGACAGGATAGTATTAAATAGAAAATGATAGAAAATAATAGGAAATTTAGAAGGTGTGATATGTCGAAGGTCCTGATAATTTATCATTCCGGCACAGGAAACACGGCTAAGATGGCAGAATCTGTGGCCGCTGGGGCAAAATCAGCAGGCTCTGATGTAACTGTTAAAAAGGCCGGAGATACCACCCTCGACGACCTGCTGAAGGCAGACGGCATCATCATCGGCACGCCGACCTATTACGGGCTGATGGCTGCAGAGATCAAGCAGCTTTTTGACAGGTCTTCAGATGTGAGAGGCCAGCTCGAAAACAAAGTGGGAGCGGCCTTCACCTCTTCGGCAAGCATTGAAGGAGGCAACCAAACCGCCATTCTCTCAATCCTCCAGGCAATGCTCATTCACTCCATGATTGTCGTGGGGGATCCGATGGAGACCGGCGGACATTATGGTGCTATTGCAGTGGGGGAGCCGTCCAGAGATGCATTGGGTGTCTGCAAGAAGCTTGGGGCAAGGGTTGCTTTATTGGCAAAGAGGCTGGCCAGGTAGACTTGCTTGCTTGCTTTGCCTTTTTTGCCCTACCAAACATACATGACTTCTTTTAGAACCTGCTGTGCTATTCTGCGGCTAAGCCCCTTGCGCAAGACAATATTCACCTCAGTTTCCAGCAGGCCGCTTAGATAGCCCTCAAGCTTGAGATACATGCCTGCGCCTATGGGTTCTGAAAAATATACCAGAATATCGACGTCTTTTGCCGTTTCGTGCTCTCCGCGTGCAAGGGACCCAATTATGCCCATCCTAGTTACCTTGAACTGCTCTTGAAGAAGGGGCATTTGTTCCTTGAGAGTTGTCTCTACATCGCTTAGGGTTTTCATAGAGAATCGCTATAAATTAGGACATTAAGATTCATATATATTACGATTAATACCAAATTGTTTATACTTATTCAGAGATGTCCAGATCATTGCTCGCATTAAAAGGCGTTGATGAGTTATGCCCGAATACGATGGCGTCAGACCTCATCCCGTGGGCAATATTCAATTCGGTGGACATTCAATGCAATGGACAAAAGGGTGATAAAATGATTATGAAATGATAAAAATGTTTCAGGCTGCCCTTTCGCAACAGTCCACGAGTGCCCTGGCAATATCCCTATCCCTGAGCAGCCCCATCAGCTTCTGACTGGATGCGACAACCGGCATCTGATCTATCCTGTTCTTGCTCATGATCGCGGCGCACTCGCTGATGCTGTTGCTTTTAATAGCGGTCATTGCAGGAACCATTGCCTCGCCTACCTTAATACTGCGAAGCTCAATGCGGGATATGGCGTAGTATCTATCCATTCCCTGCATGTATCTGTCCCACATCCAGGCATCCTCCCCGGCGTCAACGGAGGTGTCCATCTTTTCCACAGATTCATCGATCACGCTTGCGCCTATCAGGTCGCGGTCCGAGATTATCCCGACCAGCTTCAAGCCGGAGTCGATTACAGGACATGCCTCGGCCTTGGCAAACTCCATGATCGCTCCTGCCACAGGCAGGGGCATCTCACTCCAGAGAACCAGGATATCCTTCTCGAAGTATTGCTCGATCTTCGACGGGATGTTCATTTCTGCTGCGACCCGCACAATGTCCGCTATGGTAATGATGCCGATAAGCGAGCTATCCTCAACCACCGGCAGCCTTCTTATCTTGTGCTCGAGAAGACGCCTTGCAGCCTCAACTATGGTGTTTTTTGGGCCGATCGTTATGGGATCGCGGCTCATGAGGAGCGCTGTTTGATCCTCCTCGCGGTTTCGCAGAAGATCGTTCCTGGTGATCATTCCTGCGATCTCCCCCTTTTTCACCACAGGTACTCCCGAGACATGCCTCTTTTGTAAAACCTTCAGCACCTCGTCCCTGCTGCCGGGAATCTCGACGTATGCGACATCCTTGACCATTACATCTTCGACGAGGATGGGGCTCAAGTTTTCTCCCCCTTCTCCCCCGGAATCGTCAGGACCGGTATTTTGGAGTTCCTTACTATCTTCTCCGCCACGCTTCCTAAGAGGAACTTATCAAGGCCGGTGCGCCCCACACTGCCGATTATTATGACATCTCGTCCGTTTTTCTCAGCGTAGTAGATTATCTCCTCACCGGGATTTCCCTCAACCAGAGCCCTTTCAAAGGCGACTCCCGCCTCTTTTGCCAAGCTATCCACGAAATCGAGGGCCTCGTTGCCCTCTTTCATCAGAAGCTCTCTGATGCTGAACAGCAGCATATCGTCCGGGAGGTGGCTGGTCCTGCTGGTATCCGCCACGTAAATGGCGGTTACAGTGCCTCCAGAGAGCTTTCCAAGCTCGACAGCCATTTTTGCCGCTTTTTCGCTGTGCTTTGAACCGTCAGTTGCAACCAGAATCTTATCGAACATAGTTGATCCCTAGAATACTGCCTTTATGTCCGATGGCCCGGCACGTCTCACAACGCTTGCCAGGGGATCGGAGGACCCCCATAGGTTGTCGGACAGCGCGTCTATGACCATTACTCTGCAAAGTCCTCCTTCGCAAATAGAGCCGGCACATCGGTCGATTCCCATTATTTTAGCCCCGTTTAGCGTGCACATCTTAAATACCTGTCTATCGTCTTTGAGCAGGGCTTTGCATATGAGTCCCATCTCTTCAAATATGTTTGGTGAGTTCAGCATGACGTTATCAGTTCCAACTCCGAGAGTGATTCCAAGCTCGATCATCCTTCTTGCATCAGGAAGGCCGGTGCCCGTGACGAGGTTGGATCGGGGACATATGACCACAGGAATGCCCGCGTCTGCGACCGTCTTCAAATCCTTCTCAGATGCCCTGTTTAAGTGAACCAGGAAATCGGGATCCAGGCTAAGTGCTGGGGCGATGTCGTCCCGCCCGGATTCGCCTGCGTGTATGGCCACCTTCCGGCCCGCTCTCCGGGCGGTTTTTACCGCCTCTTCCAGAATTTCAAGATTGCAATCTCTGGTGCTGCTGATTCCAAGCCCCCAGCAGCCCTCATGAATTTCAACACAGCCCTCCGCAGGCCTGCCCATAATCCTGGAAATGAGTGGAATACCCTTCATCGCCTCCTGCATTATGGTTACGCCTTCAGGTCCCCCTTCACGAAAATCGGCAAAGGCAAAGGTCCCCGTAGCGAGCATGTATCTAAGGCTCCTTTTCATGCCATCCAGCAGCCGCGATCTGGACGTCTCAGCCAGCATCCTGTGCTTCAAGCCCCCAGGTCCCACAAGGTCCTCAAGAGACAGAAACGGAGGATCTTTGAATGCCGAGTCCCCGATATGGGTATGGGCATTGACGAATCGCGGGCAGATAATTCCCGTAAAGTCGGCATCTACCTTCTCCTCGCCCACCTCGGCGATTATCCCATCTCTGATGCAGATATAGCCCTCCATGGGCTCGAAGTCATCGCCGTAAATTATAGTGCCACAGAGGAGTACATCGCGATGCTCGGCCATTCGAGGGTAGAATATCGCTGATAAGTTATTTAGCTTCCTGCAGTGTCCTGGGCTTTGAGGTGAGCCCTTGAAAAGACCCCACGTCGTCATCAACTGCGCCATGAGCGCAGACGGCAAGATCAGCACGTTTGAAAGAAGACAGGTGAGAATTTCGGGCAGGTCGGATATGGCGAGGGTCGATTCCATGCGCGCAAAGAGCGACGCGATAATGGTCGGTGTGGCGACGGTCATTGCGGACGATCCGGGCCTGAGGGTTAAATCCGAGCAACTGCGCTCGGACAGGATATCTTCAGGCAGGCCGGGGAATCCCCTGCGCGTGGTGGCCGACAGCCTTGCGCGAACGCCCCCGGATGCGCAGGTCCTAGGCAACGGCCCGCGCGACGGCTGCCTGATCGGCGTTTGCGATAAGGCGCCGGAGAAACGGCTGGCGGACCTGGCGCGCAGATGCGAGATTGTGCGGTGCGGCCATGGCAGGGTAAACCTTCGAGAGCTGCTCAATGCCCTCAGCGAAAGAGGCGTGAATGATCTCATGGTTGAAGGCGGAGGAACGCTCAACTGGTCAATGATTAGTGAAGGGCTCGTCGATGAGATATGCGTTTACGTGGGCTCGCTTATCATTGGCGGCAATGGCGCTCCAACGCCTGTGGATGGAGACGGATTTGCATCCGATTTCCCAAAGCTCAAGCTCATCTTCGTCGAGGCGTTGGATGACGGAGCGCTGATGCATTGGCGGGTGATCAATCAGTAATAAATCCGCAATTCATTAAATCCGAGGTCTCTGCTTTACTCTTTGATACTTTCTGTGCTGCGCTATGCACTTCAATCCTTGTCCTGCTTTTCAGCGCACAACCAGTACAGGGATTTTAGAACTCCTGACCACCTTTTCGGCCACGCTTCCCAGGAGGAACTTATCAAGGCCGGTCTTGCCAATGCCGCCCATGACAATGAGTTCAGCGCTTCCTTCTTCTGCAGCTTTTATGATTTCATTGGCCGGATTTCCCTCGACGACCTTGCTCTCCATGGGAACGCCTGCATCCTTTGCCAGCTTCAGAACGCGCCCAACAGCCGTCTCGCCATCCTCACGCACCGATCTCCTTACGCTGCCGAGCACGTCATCCGCAATATTGTAGCTCACATCTACGGGCAGAATGTGTCTTCCTGAATCTGCGACGTAGAGTACAGTTGCCTTTCCCCCGGTAAGCTTGGCAATTTCAAGTCCTTTGCCTGCAGCATTCTCGCTGTGCTTTGAGCCGTCTGTGGCAATTAAGATTGTCTTAAACATAATTTCTCAATATTATTTCATCTCTTAAGCTATATTTAATCTGTGCTATCGAGAGATTTTGCATGATATTCCCTAAATGATATATCTCAAAAAGGCTTCCTAAAAAAGGCCAAAAGAGGTTTGAGGTTTACTTTGCTGCAGCCTCCTTCTTAACGGCCTCCTGATAGCCCCTCATAAACGCGTCCCAGCTCTGATAACGCTCCTTGAGCACTTTTGTTATATCCTCCAGCATCCCGAACGGTATGCCAATGACCACGCTCTCGTCATCCAGGCCGGCGTTCCTGGCAGCTCCATCGCATCCCATAGAGACGTTTACCTCACCCTTCAGATACGGCGAGGATGTGGCGTCCACGCAAAACGACTGAATGCCTGCGGTGTTGAAGGTTGACCTGCCTCCCTGCTTGTACATCACTGCCTGAACAATCCTTCGGGCCTGAAGTGGCGTCCCTACGATTATTGCCACATCGGGGTTGACCACCATCTTATCCAGAGGAGCAACATAGGTGGCAACCGTGCTTCCTGCGGGCAGGCGCGGCATGCCGGCAACTATGCTGGAGCCTATGCCTTTAGTCTCGCACTTATGGAGCTTATCGAAATATAATGATCCTGACGAGATATTTTCAGGGCATTCAATAAGGCCTATGCCTGCAGCGCCCCCCTTGCATTCGTGATAGTCTGCATGGGCCAGGAAGCTGCTTCCTTCCAGTCGGGCGTTCTGGACCATCTGGCAGTACCTGAAGGGCCTCTCTATGGACTCAAGCTCCTTTGGGATATCCTCCTCGCGCTTAAACAGCTTAACGCCCACGACGTTGGTCCTCAACCCAAGGGTGTTTTTCAGTATATCGGACATCTCTTCCGGATTCATCGCATTAACCTCGGGGAGAGATATGTAGAGATAGCATTTCTCCCTTACGCTCCCATGAATAAATTTGAGCCGATTCTTTCTGCATTTCATAAAATATCGAACGCTTTAAAGAGAGATTCATCGCAAGGATAAAGAATGCTGGTTTGGAGAATACCGGTTTGGAAAAAGAGAATGGGAGCCCTTTTTCAGCCCCCCTGCGGTTTACTCCGGATATCTGGCTACAATATTCTCCTCAGCATCTTCAAGGGTTGCGACATCTCCGTCGTTGTTCCAGATGGGAGTGCTCCGGTTGATGTAGAGGTCCACCTCCGCGTCCTCACCGCTTCCTGTGTGCACCTTAACCGATGCTCCGGCCAGTAGGATGAACTCCGGGAAGGTATAAGTGTGGTTCTGCTGGTCACTTAGAGTCCAGCCCTCAAGGCTTATGTCCTCTTCACCCTGGTTGGTGATCTCTATCCACTCATCGTTGAGGTTCTCCTTCTCTGGGCTTGTAGCCACGAAATTAACCTCGGTTATTGCCACATCGATCTCTGCGCCGTCGCCGTTGCCTTGTGCCTGTACCGAAGTGATCCCCAGGGCCAGAGCCATGAGGACCGACAGAATGCATGCGTTTGCTAGACAATTCATCTTTTTTCAGTCTCCTTTATAGGACCTACTTTTAGTACTGATCTCGTTTAAGGAATTTAAATCTTTCTAAATACCTTTAGTATGTATGTTTTATCATGGCTTAAAAATAAAATGAGTTGGCAGAAAATTTAAACGAACTACAGGGTGAAAATGGTTGCGGGCATCGCTAAAATGATGTGTGAAAGAAATTCTCCCGTCCGAGGGCTGCGGCGCATTTGGCGCATGCATCCTTGGTTGTGCAGTCCCCATGATTTCGCGAAACTCCAAGCGATGCATCGCCCTCATCCAGCTCAATTGCCGGAAAATTCAACTTTCTGTATTTTATCCGTAATAGGTATGCTCGGTGTCGGTGTCGCCCGGATGCGGGCTTCCTTCGCTGCTGTACTGATTTCTTTCTTGTAATGGAGTAGAGTCGAATATGTCGGTTCCGACCGGGGACACTCCACCAAGCTGTGTGAATCCTGATGCAGACGTTGACGCTGACGAATCAGATTTTATGCAAACGCCTTCAGGAATCGCCCCGTTCCACCAATCTACAGGATTGAATTCGTTATCCAGGAAGTCCCATATGCAGGCCCGGCCTTCCTCTACCAGCTTCATGTTGAAGTTCACTGTAGAGCCGTCCGGATAGACCATGTAGACCACGGCGACCAATCGGCTGGAAAAATCAGTCCTGCGCCTGTCATCGATATCCAGGGCGACGAGGTTGTCCTGTAACCATGTTGTGGTGAACTGCTTTGCAGCCAGACCCTGGTCGGTGTCCACCTTCGGGCAGTCTATGTCCGCCAGGCGGACCCGGCCGAGGCCGTCAACGTCTATAGTGTTGCCGTCGACGACCTGGGAGACCAAACCGGACGCCTCGTCTGGATGTGCCAGCGCTGTGACGGATAATAATAGCAGTAATATAGATGCCTGAGAGAGCCTTATCTTTTCGCTCATACAGATCTGCAATCGTATCTTTGAGAGAAAAGGATTTGGCTGCGAGATAAGAAAATTGGGGAGGGAAGATAGATCCATAAGGAGGCAAGCTTTTTCCTATCTGATCTATTCCCAACTATCATAAAGTGATTTGTCTTAAAATAGATTGTGAGACAATATAAACGTTTAAATGTCATATACCAATGATATAGAAATTATTAAAAGCAGAATGATACAAACAATCAGAAGGGGGAAATGGCCCGGTACAGACCTGCTATCAAAATCGTGCTGAGGATTCTTGAGTGCATATCAACGAGGCAATCAAAAGGGCGGGCGTTAAAAACTCATATAATCCAGTGCGCAAACCTGAAGACCACTTCAGCCGAAAAATATCTTATTATGCTGGTTGAGGCGGGGTACATCGTTGAGAAAAGGGAGAAGTGGGGGGAACGTGTGGTCATTGCATATGAGCTGACAACTCTTGGAAAAGAGCGCTATGGCTGGTTTAATAGGATCAATACCGAGCTTTTCAAGCCTAACGAATGGCTGGATAAGTGATAACCACGGTTGAGGCCAATAATCTTGCAGATTGGACCGCACCCCTCAATTGGGCATCATCCCCTAACTCATTGTCTACTTGGAGGGGTACAGTCCAGTAATCTATAACATTAAGCGACATATTCACAGGATACCATAGGCCTTGTTCACATTCGTCCCGCTCTCGCCTCGCCCTTATCATCTATGCCCGTAAGGAGATCGCATTGGGAGGGATGGCTCCGCGCCGGGGCCCTGCAGGGGGAGGGATAGCATGTGGATCTTTGACTCCTACTACAAGGGCTGCGTGGAACTCTGGGGCAAAGAGAGGGGCCTCTCCAGGGCAAGCATAGCCTCTCCGCCATCGTTTTTCCTGCATCTCAAGGACCCTGCTGCACACAGGGAGATGCTGCAGGCCCTGGAGAGTCGCTTCAAAGCCGGAGAATGCCGCTTCAAGACCATCTTCGGCGTTCTAGATGGTTACAGGATTTACGCCGACAGGGAGGTAGCCGAAAAGATCGAGATCCAGACGGGCTACGCAGCCCAACTCTACAACGTGGACGTCCGCCAGGACCAGCGCTACATGGCCGAGCACGACATCTTCCCCTGTGGAGACAGGGACGAGTCCAGGTTCTCGCCCGACTTCGACGTTCCCCTGACTGGCCTGGAACTCCGGGTAGCCGGAGACCCCTACATTCCAAGGGATATCTCCTGCATCGAGACCCTGAGCGGCCGCAAGAGAAAATTCGAAGGGCCGGAGAGGCAGGTCATCGCCGACCTCCTGGAGTTCATCCGCTCCCGTGACCCTGACCTTCTGCTGATGCCATTTGCCGATACCTGGGTTCCCCTCATCGTCAAGAGAGCCAGGAGATACGGCCTGGAGCCCATCGTCAGCCGCAGCGGCTATTTCAAGCAGATAGCCTCGAAGTCTTACTGGAGCTACGGCCAGGTCAAACACAAGGACGGCGCCCTGATCCCCGAGGGCAAGGTCCTCATCGATACCGTCAGGAGTTTTGCTTACCGTGACGGCGGCCTGAAGGGCGTTTTGCTGGCATCAAGGCTCACCGGCCTCTCTCCCAACCTCACGTCCAGGTTTACTCCCGGAACCCTGATCTCCTCTTACGAGGTCTACGAGGCGCTGCGCCGGGGCATCACAGTGCCTTTCAGGAAAAGAGATGCTGAAGGTCTCAGGAACATCTGCGAGCTGAAGGCCTGCGATAAGGGCGGCATGATCTTCCAGCCCGCGCCCGGAGTGTACGAGAGGGTTCACGAGATCGATTTCACCTCCCTCTACCCCTCGATCATTGTGAAGCACAACCTCTCGCCAGAGACCGTCGAGCACCCGGAGATGAGGGGCTTTTTGAGCACTGTGCTCTCCCCACTGCTCAGCCTCAGGATAGAGACCAAGCGGCTGAAGAAGCTTGATTCTGAGTATGCAGGGGTAGACTCTGTCCTGAAGTGGATGCTCGTCACCTGTTTCGGCTACACAGGCTACAGGAACGCCAAGTTCGGCCAGATTCAGGTTCACGAGAGGATCACGGGCATCTCCAGGGAGCTGCTCATGCAGATCAAGGAGCTGGCCGAGGGGATGGGCTTCGAGGTTCTGCATGGGATAGTGGACTGCCTCTGGGTAAAAGGAGAGCTCATATCCGCTTTTGAGGAGGCTGTCGAGAGGACGACGGGCATCCTTACAGAGGTCGATTCCTACGACTGGATCGCCTTTCTCCCAATGGCAGACGGCACCGGAGCCTACAACCGCTACTTCGGCAGGCTCAATACGGGCAAGATGAAGATCCGTGGAGTGATGGCCCGCAAGGGAGACACGCCCGAATACATCAGGAGGATGCAGCAGGAGCTGTTCGATGTCCTGGGGGAGGCCAGGAGCCGTGAGGAGCTTCGCAGGGTAGAGCCAAAGGCCCAGGAGGTCTACAGGAGATATGTGGATGGGATGGCTGAGGTAGACGTCAGGGAGCTGGCCATTCACCGCAGGGTAGGCAGGCTGGACTATTCCCGCAGGTGTGCTGAGGCCTCGGCTGTGAAGGCTCACCTGGAGCGTGGGATATCCTTGGCTCCGGGGATGGAGATAGGCTATGTGGTGAAGGATGCCGGCAGGTGGGAGGTGGGGACGGAGAGAGAGGCGGCGGGGTTTGATGCGGGGTATTACGGGAAGCTATTGGAGAAGGCATGGGAGGAGGCGGCGTTTGTGTTTGGGGAGGTAAGCCCACAGATATAGGCTTGTAAACCAGATAGCAGATCTGGTTGCAGCTGCTTGATATCGATTGGCACAGAAAAGATATTAAGTGCCATTTTTAGTCTTCTAACCCTCTGGCCTTTATATACTCGATCGCCAGATTCAAGCCGAAAAATGGCACTCAGTACATTTAGTGCCATAGTAGGGAATCATGCCAAGAAAAGTCTTCAACTGCACTCCAAACCTACCGACTTCGCCCCAAGCCAGGCAACAGGGGACTTCCCCATACATTAGTCCATTAACCGACATTCCTTAAGTCTCTCATAATTCTCAATATTCGTTTGTGGTTAGCTATATACCCACGATTCCTTAATTCTATAGTGACCCGACGGTATCCATATTCTGGGAATTCCAGGATTATCTTTTGAATCTGGTCCTTGACATCGATATCCGATCTCATCACAAATGAGTTGGGTTCTGGTCGTTTCATCCATTTGTAGTAACCACTCCGACTTGCTCCATGAATCTGACATGCCTTGCGTATCGAAAGCTGAGGATCTTTAGATAAAGCGTCCTGGATTATCCTGAAAATCTTTCCAGTAACCTCTTTGCGATTCCCTATCGGGCTATCATTACCCAGTTTAACCGAGATCCCTTCTTCGGAGTTCCTTGCATTCTCTTTGTACTGGTTCCCATTCCCACGGAATGCTTTTTCAGGGTTCTCTGCATACTCTTCTTTCCATCGGTAGGGTAGACTTAGATGGATGTTATGCTCGCGGGCGATCTGGGCGAGAGGTTTGCCATCCTTAAGCTCAGCTATTACCGATATCTTGAATTCTCGGTTGTAGCGCCGCCTCGTCTTCTTCATGTACTTTCCTTCATGAGTTTATGGTGATTAAATCATTGTCTACTCAAGGGGTTCTCTCCAATGCACCAGGTCACCACTGCAAGAATCAACATAACCCGATAACCATATCTTATTTCCACACTTCTTTAATCTTATGAAATTGAACAAAAAAGGCATCGCTCTTGGTAATAAGGGCAAATATGATGAAGCCATCAAGTGCTTCGACGATGCCATTAGGCTCGATCCCAAAGATGTCGATGCCTGGAACAACAAGGGCGTTACTCTCGTAATTCAGGGCAAGTACAATGAGGCCCTCAAGGCTTTTGACGAGGCCATCAGAATTGACCCAAATAGTATCGTGGCCTGGAACAACAAAGGTATTGTACTCGGTGCTCTTGGAAGGACCTCCGAAGCCAATGCTGCAAAAGCTAAGGCTAAAGAGCTGGGCTATAGTGGATAGAACGTCTCCCTAATCACACTCTCGCGCTCAGATACGATCCCACTGGTTTTCTCCGAGAAATGCTATCGAAAAATATTGCCTATAGATGTGGGTTATAGGGTAGAAGGTAACGTGCGGGGATTAGCTAGCTCATGTTATTTCCAAAACATTTATCATTATAAAACGTGAACAAAGTTTGGGGAGGATTTTATTGTTGAAAGTAAAGACCATACTTATTTTATGCCTGTTGCTCTTAATATTTTTTAATCCGGCTATAGGGCAACAAACTGCAATCGGCACAAATCAATTATTAACCTCTCAATTTCCTGCGATGTCACGTCATGTACAGGAAACTCAGCCTGCTTCCGGGCAGCAAACTGCAGAAGCCTGGTACAACAAAGGCCATGCTCTTGGTAAGCAAGGCAAGTACGACGAGGCCATCAAAGCTTTTAACGAAGCTATAAGGATTGACCCAAGCCTTGCCAAAGCCTGGATCCTCAAAGGGGGTGCTCTTCATAGCCAGGGCAAGTACGATGAGGCCATCAAAGCTTATGACGAAGCTATTAGGCTATATCCAAATCAATCCGTAATCTGGGTCCTAAAAGGCAGTGCTATCTTTAGCAAGGGTGAATACGATAAAGCGGTCAAAGCCTATGAAGAAGCTATAAGGATAGAATCCCACCTAGCCATGGCATGGTACAACAAAGGCCGTGCTCTTGATGCCCAAGGAAAGTATGATGAAGCCATCAAAAATTATGATGAGGCTATAAGACTCGATCCCAATTACCTAGATGCCTGGGGTGACAAAGGTAATGCCCTCGAGGCTCTAGGAAAACACGATGAAGCCATCAAGGTTTACGACAAGATGATCCGGCTGAATCCTAACCTCACCGTGGCATGGTACAACAAAGGAATAGCATTCACGGCCCTAGGCAAGAACGACGAAGCCATCCAGGCTTATGACGAGGCTATCAGGATAGATCCAAACTATGCCAATGCCTGGAACAATAAAGGCAATGCTCTTAATAACCAGGGCAAATACGATGAAGCCATTCAGGCTTTTGATAGGGCTATAGAGATCAATCCTAACCTCGCCGTGGCATGGTACAACAAAGGCGATGTCCTCCATGAACAGGGCAAGTACGATGATGCCATCAAAGCTTATGATGAAGCTATAAGGATTGAATCCCACCTAGCCATGGCATGGTACAACAAAGGAATGGCACTCACGGCCCTAGGCAAGAACGACGAAGCCATTCAAGCCTATGATGAGGCTATTGAGATCAATCCAGAATATGCAAGAGCCTGGTATAATAAAGGCATTGCTCTCTCTGATCAGGGTAAGTACGATGAAGCTATACAGGCTTATAACAAGTCTCTAGAGATCACTCCTCAAGATGCATCAGCCTGGTATAGTAAAGGCAATGCTCTTAATAGCCAGGGCAAATACGATGAAGCCATCCAGGCTTATGATGAGGCTATAAGACTCGATCCCAATTACCTAGATGCCTGGAACAATAAAGGCATTGCTCTCTCTGATCAGGGCAAGTATGATGAGGCCATTAAGGCTTGCGATAAAGCAATTAGTTTCAATCCTCAATCAGCAGATGCCTGGTATAACAAAGGCAATGCCTTCTATGTTCAGGGTAAGTACGATGAAGCCCTTCAGGCTTATGACAAGGCTATCGAGCTAGATCCATTGTATGCGAACGCATGGAACAACAAAGGCGCTGTCCTCCTTGAGCAGGGCAAGTACGACGAGGCCGTCAAATGCCTTGACGTGGCTATAGAGTTAAATCCGTCAGATGCGTTGGCTTGGAGTAACAAGGGTGGCGCTTTCGATGGCCAGGGCAAGTACGGTGATGCCATTCAGGCTTTCGATAAGGCTATCCAGCTGAATCCAAACTTTGCAAAAGCCTGGTACAATAAAGGCACTACTCTCAATAGCCAAGGAAGGTATGATGAAGCCATTGAGTCCTTTGATAGAGCCATTGAGTTGAACCCGTTGTACGTTGATCCCTGGAACAACAAGGGCGAAGCTCTTCGCAACCAGAGGAAAAATGATGAAGCCATCAAATGCTACGATAAGGTAATCGAGCTTGACCCATCGTGCAAGACTGCATGGTATGACAAGGGGCTTGCTCTCAATGATCAGGGCAGATACGATGAGGCTATCAGATGCTTTGACAGGGCTATTGATCTAGATCCTAAGTTCGCTTGGCCCTGGAGCAACAAAGGATTTTCTTACTATAGCCAGGGCAAGTACGATGAGGCAATTAAGGCTTACGATAAGGCCATTGAGCTAAACTCATCGTATGCCGATGCATGGAGTAACAAGGGGCTTGCTCTCAATGGTTTGGGGAAGTATGATGAGGCGATCAAATGCTTTGATAAGGCAATAGAGATGGACCCCAAACATACACTTGCATGGAATAACAAAGGCTTGACTCAATATCTTCAAGGTAATTATAGCGAAGCGATTGAATCCTGCAGCAAAGCCATTGAGATCAATCCACAATATGCACTTGCTTGGAACACCAAAGGCATTGCGCTCTTTAATCAGGGCAAGCACGATGAAGCCATTAAAGCCTTTGATAAGGCCATAGAGCTGAATCCACAAGATGACGAAGCCTGGTATAACAAAGGCCTTGCTCTCGGTATGCAAGGCAAGTACGATGAAGCTCTTCAAGCACTCAGTAAGGCCACAGAACTGAACCCACAAGATCCAAACGCCTGGGCTGGCAAAAGTTTAGCTCTTAAATCGCTTGGCAACATCCAAGAGGCAGAAGTAGCCTTCGCCAAGGCCGGGGAGCTGGGATATACGGGCTGATCACACCTATCAGTAGTATGTACAACTCGTAAACCTATTCCTCTATTTTTAGCGCCTTCAAAGCTGAGGTCGTATTTTATAAATACCTTCCTGATCTCGTTATCCCTTGATGGTGCGCTCCAGATTCTATGTTATCCTCAATCGATAGCAATAGAATCAATCCATTGATATCAGTGACCTCTCAAGGAAACTTGATCATCATTCCTTTATTGGCTGGAACAAGGCTTAACTGAGAAGATCATTGAACCAATTTTGATGACCTGAAAAAGTTATATATTTTAGTGTGGATTACTGACAGTTCAGGTGCATGCAACACGAGAATATTCTATGACACCAAGCTTGAACATCGCCATAATGTCATAGAACCGTACAGACGCAAGTCTTATGTTTCCCGAATAAAAAAGCAGAGATCGATTTCCATCAAATCAAACTATCAGATCCGCTACTGGGAGGGGTAAAATGAATGTGATAAAATTTATTACAGCTATGCTGGTGCTTGGTTTCCTAACAGGGTCATCAATAGCAGAGAACGACCCATTGAATTTCGATGATGCTGCCGGAAAGGAGGATATCTTCAAGCCAAATCAGGATGCTATGGGCAATGCCACGCCTGTTATAATGGGGAAGAGCCTTCCTGATGCATCGATAGACCTGAAACCTCCTCAGCCCAAAGCGCGGCTTCTAAGTCCTACCAACACATGGAGCCTTAAGCTAATTGACAGCATGGAGCGAACTGTAGAGCTGCAGATGAGCCAGTCGGAAAATGTGATATGGGGCGAAGGGACGATATCAATAGGCGAAGCTGTTCAAGCTACCAGAGCCACCGGGACGATCAATGGGAACAAGGCGAATTTAGATATTATCACCGATGATCTTACGCTCTTCCGGCTTTACTTGACCATGAACAGAAACTCACTGTCTGGTGACTACCATGGATATAACGCCAGCATTATGCCCTGGAAGGGAATCGCCATGGGTAAGATTAACTGAGATGAGCCGATAGTGGAACTAAGCCATTGAGCCCGACTAATGCTTTTTTTTCTACTTCTCGGTCGATCTGCGCCAATGTGGGCTCATCGAAAGGCGCATGAAATCTTTGCATTGCTTCTCCCTGGCGCAAATATGCGTCTTACCAAAAAATAGCTTTTATGATCTCTCTTATGGAACCGATCTTGTGATGTGTGGCCTTCCGGTTACACAAGAAGGGCGTGTTTTGGGTAAGTAGGTCACATGGTATCTAGTGTCACAAATAGTTTTAATAGTATTATGGCCTTCTAGGCAGTCCCTTTTTAGGGGGAGGGAGAAGGATGTATATCAAGGCCATAATGAGGGAGATTGTAATTCAGGTTATAGTGCATGCTTTTTTCCATATTCTATTTGCGCCTTTGGCCAGATAGTGCTATTTTTCTAATCCCTGATGATAGACCTAGAGCCTATAACATGCCGCGAGCTTCGGGTTTATCTCTGCCTTTAGATCCTCATCTACTTCGCCCAAAAAGCGTATGATAAGGGATTTATCTACCGTAGCAAGCTTATCTAACTGGATAACCGAGTCTGTTATCAATCCCGTCCTGATGAAAGATGATCGACTCTGCGGAACTAGAACATCTTCTGATGAGGGGATTGTGGGCATAACCGAGGAGATATAGGCCACCACGATATCATATTTGGTTTCATGAAGGACCAAGGCTGGACGGCGCTTATATGCGTTCAGGTTTGTAAAAGGGAATGGGATAACGGCGATCTTTCCTTTCATCAATAGATGTCAGGCTCGTTATCTACATATTTAGATAGCGCCTGCTGTGAGAGTATCATAAGTCCTTTGGTGATGTCCCTCTCGCTTGGCTCTTCCAGGTCGTAAGGGAGCTGGGAGGGTATAATTTTGCGTCCTAAGCTCTCACACATAGATATTACCTCTGGGCTCTTGATATTTAAAGTTTGATCGCCAGCGCTTTTGCCTTCATCGCCCTGGCCTTATGCAGGGCTTCAGCTTGGCTCATCTTTCCACAGCTCCCCAGGTGGATATTCCTCGTTTTATCGCCCTCGCGCCAGCTGGCCATCAAATAGGTATAGGTCTTAGATCCTTTCTTTGTGGTCTTGATCTTCTTCATCTCCCACACATGGAGGTCCTCAAGCCTGGCCTGATCCTTCA
>CAZHNU010000037.1:27727-33841 GCA_964534145.1 uncultured Methanotrichaceae archaeon
CTTCAAGGCTTTTCTTTGTTCTCCGGCGTCGGTTCTGTGCATGCACAATAGTTCTATGACATTGTACTTAAATTCTTGCATAATGTCATAGAACTAACTAGAGATGTACGTATCACCGCTCACAGTTCCACATATCAAAATATATAACTATTATATGGTGCCTAAATTCAGCTCAAAAGCTCTTCCAGCTACCTTATTATTCCATATACTATAGGCATACTCTATCGACAATTGCCAGCTATCGATTAATCGCTATCAGTTGCCTAGAAAAGATGCTGTATAATCTATCGCGTATAGGCCGGGATTTTGAGTTCAAGTTCGTCTTTATAATAATTTACTGGGAGCCGAAAAATAGTGAAAAGCAAGTAAACATGTTGCTAGTTATACATACTTGTTCGCAGTCTGCATCTTAGGATATTGACATAGCAAATAGCCTCTATTGAGTATCGAGACGAGCCTACTTTATATGCCTCGCTCTTTCCTATCTCTGATCTCATCTGCCAGGTGCCCGAGTTTCCTCCACTTTTTCCTCTCGGCTGCCTGAAGCTCTGGATTTTTCTTTCTCTCAACTGCAAGTAGCTCCCTCTGGAGCTTTACATAGCTATCAAACCTGACCTGGGACAGTATTCCTTCCTCAATTGCTATTTTGATCATACATCCTGGCTCAGTCTCGTGCCTGCAATCAGAGAATTTACATTGAGCAGCAAGCTCTTCAATATCCTGGAAAGTGCTCTGCAGACCTGTCCCTGCATCCCAGAGCTGCAGCTCTCTCATACCTGGATTATCGATGATAATCCCGCCTCTATCAAGCATTATCAGCTCCCTAACGGTTGTCGTATGCCTGCCCCGGCTATCATCTTCCCTGATCTCACTTACCTTCTGCCTCTCAAATCCTTCCAGCGCATTGATGAGTGTGGACTTTCCCACGCCCGATGAACCGAGGAGCACCACGGTCTTGCCGTCCTGGATATACTGTGAAAGAGCGTCCATGCCTGCGCTTTCTGTAGCGCTGATCGCGTATACGGGCACATCTGGAGCAATTGCCTTCACATCTCTTATACTGCTGTCAGGATCTGCACAGATATCCGATTTGTTCAATATTATTACCGGATCCACATCGCTCTGTTTGACAACCGCCAGGTACCTTTCCAGCCGCCTCAGGTTCAGGTCCCTGTTGAGAGAGGTCATTATAAACGCTACATCGATGTTCGCGGCAATCACCTGCTCGCCTGTAGCCCGTCCTGCATCCTTCCTGGAGATCTTGTTCTTCCTGGGCAGTATGGCATGTATCGTATAGGTGCCTGAGCTGTCCTTTGAAAGCGCCACCCAGTCCCCTATGGCGGGATAGATGCCATCCTGGCGCTGCCTGCCTGATATCCTTGCCCTTATTTCCCCGCTTTTTGTATAGGCTTTGCAGCCGCTTTTGTTTACGTTCGATATCCTTCCAGGCTCATAGCTAGCAGCATACTCCTTGAACGGTCTTCCGAAAAAAGGGTTCCAGCCAAGCTTTTTTAACACGAGATCCACGAGGCAACCTCCCTAGAGCAATATTTCTTCAATCTCTATAAAGCTTCATCGAACTCGCTACTATATCTGGCAACTCCATGAATGTCAGATATAGCGTTTTCATTCAAAATCAAAATCATAAAAGCCTCATCAGGAACTCCTTCCCATTGGCTGCGGATACCGCTATGTGACGCCAGCTCAAAGCCAAAGCGAGGATAGTATTCTGGATGCCCAAGCACGATGATGAAAGGCGCACCCTGGTTCTTGAGAATCTCTATGCCGGCTTGGACTAGCCGTGATCCAATACCTCGATGCTGAAATTCTGGCAGCACGGCCATGGGACCCAGCCCCATGCCATCTAATGTCCTATCACCTTCAATCATGACTGGACTGAAGACGATGTGACCTACAACCTGATCATCCTGGACTGCCACCAGAGAAAGAATGCTTGGGCAATTCTCGCGTAGCCTATCAACAAGATTTGCCTCTGGAGCCTGACCGAAGGTCTGCGTGAAGGTTTTTTCGTTTAACTCCCTTATTTTTTCAATGTCCTCTGGTTTCTCTTCTCGAATACAGATCATGTTATCCCTACCTTGAATTGCTTATACTGTCCAATGCCAACGAAGCAGTGTGCTACCAGTAAGCACTTGCACCTCTCTTGGGCACTTATCTATCTTTTTATGTGATCCCCTAACCTTAACCGAACTGCGCTATATAGAATACAAAACCATAATATTCAGAATATCGCCTAAAGATGTTGATTTCTCTCTGATGATCCTCCAATACCGCAAGAGCTTCAGGATGGCCTGCATATTTGCGTCTCAGCCTGGAGAGTTTTTCTTCCACTGGCGAGTAGTAGCACCACCACGCAGATCCCGGAAGGACGAAGTGATCTATATTGCGATAGCCAGCGCTTTGGATTATCCTCAGATTTCCTTCCATATCTTGCATACCTGGATATTCCTTAGCGAAATACTCTCTGACCTCACCAGGCGCTTCGGCCTTGAGCCAAGTCAGCTCTGATGCAACGAGATATCCATTATCCTTCAGGAGGGGTCGCCATTGCTTGAATCCTTTTTCAAAGCCTATGATATAGCTCGAGCCTTCAGACCAGATGGCATCAAATGTTCCGGCTTCAAAGTGCAGGTCGCACATATCTCCCAGTTGGGGATTATCCTATCAGCCAGCCCATCCTGCTGCGCTTTCCTTTTCAAGTCATTCAGGAACTGAGGATGGTTATCGACTGCTATTATTATTCCATCTGCCAAGCGGCCCAGATCTATGGTCTGCATGCCCGGTCCACAGCCAATATCCAGGATCTTGGAGCTAGAAGGCAGATCCTCGAGCATATCAAAGGCCCTTTTCGTAGATTGAAACTCGCCGGGGCCTTCTCTTGGATTGCCGCTGTGAATTTCCCAGAACAGATCCAACATCTCTTGTTTTTCCATCATCGATCTTCTTCTCGAATTATCTTATTAAATTTAGGCTTTCTCGTCCCTAAAAGAGAGCTGTAGTACCGTAGCTTTGCTGGGAAGAAAATCTATGCAAGTGTGATTAAGTGCAGAAATTTTTATTCCCCGAATGCACTTTTTAAAAATTCGCTGTTCTTTTGCATCAGTATGTTCTTTTGGCATATATTCCACCTCGATAACCAAGGGTGTATGGCAGGAGGTTGAAATATTCCTATAACGCCTGGGATGAACGAGTTAGGAAAACGACTTTTCAGGCTACGGTGGACATGCTAAAAGACTTAATAAGATCCGAACTGGCTAAGCGGCTCCTGGAGAGGGTCGATTTTCGAAATATTTATTTAATAATATTTATCTGTGCCCTCACGACGCAAGGTATATACGCTTACAGCCCTTACAGTCCTTATATGTCTGAAGTAGCTGATAAGCGCATACCTGTGACAAAGGAGGTCTGGGAGGGCTTATCCGACCTGAAGAGCCCTGGCGAAACGTTTGCACAACTCCTTGAAGAGATGATCGAGCACGAGAAGAAGCTACGGCTATTCTTGGATATGGAGAAGATCGAGAGGGAAGGTAATTTTGTGGAGATGCCTCTTTGAAGCTGGAGATCGAAGAGGGAGCCTCAAAGTTCCTGTCTTCGCTGCCTGAGAAAAGCCAGCGGATTGTGAAAAAGCACTGTCTGGCGCTTGCAGAAGACCCATTTCCAGGCAAGAGCGGAGATAAAGAAGTTCTTCATCTCCCTGGCTTTCGAACGCTTTACCGGCTGCATGTAGGGCGATCTTACACGGTGTTTTATCGCATCTTCGAGGATAAACAGACCGTGCGGATACTGGATATTATGACGATCGAGCAGGCTCATAAGAGGTACGGGCGGCTAAGCGTTTAAGGCCGTTTACGCCACATTGCAGCTTTATCTTAGCGCTTTGAGTGCGAGAATCTCATCCCCAGCACCTGAGATTACAAATAAGTGGTATGCTCTGTCGCCGCCCATTTTCTGATTAATGAGATAATTAGAAGTTTTGTGTACTGCTTTGCAAAGTGCGAGCGTTACCTTTTGGTTTGAAGTTCCTTTAACATCGATTCAGCAGGAGCAATAACCCTCTCCCCAATAGAAGCGACTAACTCTGCCTGGTTCTCATATCGATATGGCTCCAGGACCCAGGGATATCTCCTGATCTGCTTTAATAATCCGTCTTCGTAATCTTTATTTGGTGCTATTGTCATCACAGGCACCGAGGGAAGTCCAGGCACTACGCTTTCAAGCTCTGTGAGAAGGCCCTTAGCATCAGTGATATCGGCAATAATGAACCTGGCAATATGGGCTAGGGTAGATATAGTCTCTATGGGATCGAGGATCAGATGATCCTCAAGAAAGGAGTCCTCCAAATTGGAATCTTCGAAATGGGGCTCCTTGAAAGGAAATAGAACAGGGATGTAACCGCGGCCCCGGAGTTCTTCGCGAAGGGCATCCAATACAGCCCAACGTTCAACCCTACGTTCTGGCATGAATTGATCTGGCGTGAATTTGCCCAAGATGAGGACAACCTTCGATGCTACGGTATCAATTGCCTCGCGGATTTTCTTGCTGTAAAGAAGCAAATAAAGGAACTGGGCAACCTCGAGGTTATCTGCGGTGATTGTAGGCAGAGGCGTAATAGCAAGGTTCTTCTGCTCAGTGCCTTCCAGATTTAACCCCCAAGCAGAGATGCCATATATGCAACAATCCGTAAGAATGGCGTTCCTCAGATTTGTTTTAACCAAGATTGCCCTGTTAAGGTATGTCCCACGGAGGTTTGCATTGCTGAGGTTTGCTTTGCTGAGATCTGCCCTATAAAGGCATGTCCGGCTGAGATCTGCCCTGCTGAGATCTGCCTTAATGAGCTTTGTCCTCATGAGACTTGCCTCACTAAGGTATGCCCCACTCAGGTTTGCTTCACTGAGATCTGCGTTGCGAAGGTAGGCCCTGCTGAGAAAGGTTCCTCTGAGGTCTGCCTTACGAAGGTATGCCTCGCCAAGATGTGCCTTGTAGAGGTTTGATCCCATGAGGCGTGCCTCGCTAAGGTCTGCCTCATTGAGGTTTGCAATTCTTAGATCTACCCCACAAAGGTTTGCCTGGTAGAGGTCTGCTCCTTCGAGGTTTGCCTCCCTGAGATCCACTCTCTCTTTAGGATTCTCTTCCCGCCACTTATTCCAAGCCACTACCCCTCGTCGGAGAATCTTAAGCTGATCCTTGTTTGCCATAGATCCCTAACAGGGTTTTGACACACATCGTATAAACTTTTACAGGTTGGCTAGACACTTACATAGAAGGAATAAAATATATCGACGATTTCATAGAAGTCCACTATAACGGTAATACAAATTAGCGCTACACCAAAATCATTGGTCGCGACTCTTGAACGAAAGAAGTACTCAGGAACCCAGGGCGCTTGCCTTATAATATGCGGGCCTCGATCCCAGGCCTACCATTTTCGTAACCCGTCCGCCCGCGAAGCCCAAGCGCCTGCCAGTTGCCGGAGTCTGGCCAGATCAAGGCTGTGGCCCTTCGGGCTTCCCGCTGGAGCGGCACAGCTGGATGAGTTTCTTACTAATGAAATGCGCTTATTTTTTGCGGGATTTTTTTCATTTATGGGCATTATTCTAAATTTTCTCTGGTATTTAATGATGAGTCGGGACGATAAATATCAAAAGCATTATAGGAACTGGGCCTTTTTATTGGAAAAATGGCTTAGTCCAGTTAAGACTGTCAGAACCCAATTCGATATTAGGGAAGGGGGTAAAATTGATTTCGGTTGGCAAAGTGAAATCCCTATAGGGCACATTATTACTTGGATTATCGCTCTCTTTGTATTGGGGTATTTTTTCATTATAGCATTGCTAATCTCACGTTCTTGGGGGGAGCCTTTTATGTATTCTTCTTTTTTAGTGCTCTCCTTTTTGTTGGTACTATTGCCCGTATTAAATTCAGTTGATGATTAGAGGCTTTCCTAGTAAACTTGTTTATATCAGGGGCATTTCTACTTACATTCACTTCTTGGTATCGGTCTAGTTAACCGACATACAATTTATATACCCCTCTTCAAAATCTGGTAGTCTACCCATAATGTGTTGTTAGTCTGGGAACAGCTACCATCATCAT
>CAZHNU010000038.1:0-13565 GCA_964534145.1 uncultured Methanotrichaceae archaeon
GACTTATTCACGGCAGGTTCCCCGTGGCCACGGGGTCAGGGGGGCCGTCCGGCCACGAGGACGCCCCCTTGCCCTCGCGCGCGAAAACAGGCAGCGCGCGCGGTATCCCAAAAAAAAGTGCGAGCTTATCTCGGCTGATAAATTGCCTTTTGGTCATAGAAACGGTTTGTTAGACTTAAAAAGATTATACAGTTTCAATTGGGCCACGTCTTTTCAGACATGGAGACAGCCAAGAAGCTTCACGGATGTTGAAGCCGAGAGATTATGTTTCAATTGGGCCACGTCTTTTCAGACATGGAGACGGCGGCCGTTTTTCGGCCTTTGCAGCTATCGAAAAAAAGCCGATTTTCACGAGGTTCGTCAACTTATTGCAGTTCTTGCACAAAGTTGACAATCAAAAAACGATTTTTCGATAATCGTAGGCCTTTCACGCGCCTCTCAGGGTTTTGGGCACCACGTAACCGCGTGAAAAGCAAAAGATTCATCGGCCCATCCATCTGGAGGGATGGCCCTAAACTAAAGGAGGACTGCTATCCGGATCAAACGGTCTCCTAGTTATTGCTCAGGGTTTATAACGATTGCGCTAATTCTTGGATGTAAATCGAGGCATGTTCATTGATTAAGTGCACTCCGATTTAATCTGCGTAGCGAGTCGAAATGCATAAGTGACCCTATACTTGTAAGTTCTGGATGCATAAAGCAGTTTTCCGGTTCGGATTCAAATACGTAAGTCCTAACTTAGATAACGCTTAAATACTTATCTATAAAATTTGCGATCTTAATGAGCAAAAAGGAGAGGATTTCGGATGAGAGCTGAGGAAAAGGCCAGGGACAGAACTATAGATGTGCAAGATCCCTGCTCCCTTGATGCCATGGAGGATAAGGCAAAGAGGAAAACGCCCATGGATAAGACTATCGATGACCTTGGGCCTACCTTGCCTGAGCTTAAGTGGTGGCGAAAGATTTGGCTGGTTCTCATCTATGCCTTTAAGAACCAGAAGTTGCCGATAGCAATAATGGCCTCATTCATCGTGCTGGTAGTATTAGGAGTTCTATTCTGGGGGTGAACTGCGGCTTCCATCAACCCCTTCCCACACTCCGGAAAGTATCATCGAATGGCTGCTGAACGCTCAAAGCATTCTCGGCATTGGCACACTCTTAGTTTCCCTTTTTGTCTGGATCGGGAAGATAGAAGAGAACTGGGAAAACGACCGGCCAAAGCGGCTTAGCGTGTTCTTCTTTTGGATGGGAAAGCCTCTCATTGTCTGTCGTTACGTCTGGCTAGCCGGAGAGGATGAGATTCGAACCTGGGGACAGCAGGTGGCAGTGCAGGCACAACATGTCCTGGAGGGCGAGAAGCCTGCCGATTCGTTTCTTCATTTCGTGCCAGACATGCAAACGAGAAACCCTGAACTAATTGTGGGACCTGATGGCGAGGTGTGGAAACATTATTCGATATGTTTCAGGCTGACAGGTTTGAACAAAAGCCTTGAGAGAACAAAAAACTGTTGCAGATACCAAAATATCGCAGGAATCGAAAAAGCTGCTGATAATTTCCCCCTGAAATTGGTGGAATCACTCCCAGAGGTTGCCGGCTGGAAGCAAGTCACGGATGCAGCCTAAAAATGCGTTCCCGCCAGTCCCGGAAGCTTCAATTCCTTTAAAGAAGACTCCGTTGCAGGCATTCCTCAGGCATTCCTGCCTTTGACTGCAGTGCCGTTTATCCTACTGCAGCAAGTCGATATCGATAACCTGGCCCACGAAGATGTCGAGGCTGTGGCTGGCGACAACGACGGCTCCAAGGCACGAGCTGTGGAAAGCGATCGCCGCTGCAGGCTAGCCGTGCAGCTATGGTGCAGGGCCATGCCTGACCAAAGGGGTGCGGCCCTCGACGATTACGAGCGAGCCTCTGGGGCTAACGGGGAGAGGGAACGGTAATGGAGTAGGTGACAAGCGCGGTTATTCAATGGCATCCTGAGTCTTGGAGCCCGCATTTCGGTTCAAACAACCACAACATATCGAGGGTTAGTCCTCTACGGCATCCTCAGCCTTGCTTTTATTGCTCGAACCTACAGCAAGCTTAATGTGTACTGGTGCCTTAACCGGATTTAATGGATCAGCTTACCGAAGAGATGGTTATGCAAATTCATGATTACATTATCGCGGAGACGGGAGGCGAACCGGGCATTCGTGATCCAGGCACTTTGTACTTCTTAGTTGATGCCATCAACTGTGAAACTGATGTGATTAGGAAAGCAGCTATTGCACTGTTTCTAGCATACCGTCATCCCTTTTGGGACGGTCAAAAGAGAACTGCTTTTGAGTTGGCTGATTCACTCTTAAGAGAGCATGGATATTATTTTGATCGAAGTAATAAAAATGAAATAATCAGTGTAATGAGAAGAATAGCGGAGTATGACTACCCTGAAGACGATGAAATAGATACTATATCAAAATGGGTGAAAAGAAAAGTTCGAAAGCTAGTTTAATCACATGCTGGTTTAATCACATTTCGGCTAGCTCTTCTAACATTTCCTTGTTATGCTGCATACTCTCAAGGAAGTGCTTGCGCAGGCTAGGTGGCAAAGCGCTTAACCTCTTATCGGCCTCTTCGGGAGTCATAGGGCGAGGTTTGATGCGCACCGCTGGGCCATTGTTATGTATATCAAAGCATGCCATCGCAAACACCTTTTTCTGAATAAAACGTCTTTTTCTTTCTATATAACGCTTTACATTGTTTCAATGGATCCATGTCTTTCCCATGAAAATATGGACTCATGGTATCGGAAGATGTCGATTTCCATCTGCCGCGCCAGAAAGTTCCCTTCACGGAAATCCTTCACGAGGCGCACGACTTTTCAGCCATGGATAGAAGTTAATGCCCAAGGTTTATATCTATTACGTCTCCGACCTTCCAGGAGAGGCTGTGGCTGGCCACCACGACTGCCCCCAGGCGCGGATCGTAGAAGGCGATTGCTGCTGCTGGCGAGGCGTGCAGCAGATGGAGCGCCATGCCCGGCCAAAGGGGCGCGGCCTTCGACTATTACTAAAGAGCCCCTGAGGATGGCGGGGAGAGGGGGCAGGGACTCGGAGGGGGTGATGGGGGAGGGGACGGCGATGGAGTATATGACGGGGGTAGTCATTTTAGGCACCTTGGCTCTGCAGCAGGAATGATCGCTCCGATGCTCTACTTCATCATATCTCGAAGATCAGCCTCAGCTTTTGATTGACTTCATCTCTCAGGTCGCCACCAATTTTTCCAAGCTCGCCCTCTACAAGATCTTTGTGAACTGTCGAAATTTTAGTCAATTTTAAGACGGACGCTGTTTTCAAGCCAGTTTTGTAAAATTCTGGATCATCCTTATCGATAACAACATCCCATTCAGAAAACACATTATGCATCGTCGTTGTTATGGCGGCCACAACCAAATCCCGCCTTCCTTCAAAGATGACAAGCGCAGGCCGCAGCTTTGCAGCAGTTAGATCCGTATAGGGAACTGGTATCAGGATGATCTTGCCTTTCATTTGTACCTTACCTTAAGGTCTGCAATGCTGTAAAGATCAGGCTCATCTTCATATAACTCCGAGATCGACTCCTCTGATAGTTTCATGAGTGCTGCAGTCAAGCTCTCATCAAGCATATCATCGATTCTCTTAGAGATATCAATGAGCATTTGCTTCATCTCCACGACCTCCGCCTCAATATCCATAGTCTCAATATTGGCAATAAACGATAAATATCTTTTTGCCAGGCATTATGCATTCAGTTTCAGCTCGATTGCTCCTTCTCAAGTGGACAAGGTCTGTGGGCTTCATACTCATCTCTTCTTCCCAAATGCTCCCCTTGATCTTCATTTGCTGTGTTTCCCATGTAAATTGTCTGAGAACTTTGCCTTTGCTCTTTCGGTATGCCCGCGCGTTGCCGGTTTCTAGCGCGAGAGGGGTAAGGGTGCGCTCAATTATTCATTGGAAATTGTTCCATGAGGTCTCATCCACTCTTTTGGGACTCCGCGCGTTACTTGGTTCTCGCGCGAGTGAGATTGGGGCCCGCTCAATCGCCGCGTGGGCTACCCCCGGCCCCTCGCTGGGGGAGGGCGTCCGCTGGCCTGGCGATATCTGCAGCTTTTTTTCATTACCGCAAAAGCTATGCTGCATCCGACTTATTCACGGCAGGTTCCCCGTGGCCACGGGGTCAGGGGGGCCGTCCGGCCATGAGGACGCCCCCTAGCCCTCGCGCGCGAAAACAGGCAACGCGCGCGGTATCCCAAAAAAAGTGCGAGCTTATCTCGGCTGATAAATTGCCTTTCAGCTATAGAAACAGTATGTTGAATTTTTAAAATTTTTGTACAGTTTCAATTGGGCCACGTCTTTTCAGACATGGAGACGGCGGCCGTTTTTCGGCCTTTGCCGCTATCGAAAAAAAGCCGATTTTGGCGCATACCGTTAACTTATTGCAGTTCTTATACAAAGTTAACAGTTATTAAAGGGCATTTTCAATATGCACAGGCCTTTCGCGCATCTCCCGGTGTTTTGGGCACCACCTCGATGCGCCAAGGCAGAAATTATCATCGACCCGTCCCCCTGGCTGGACGGCCCTTCTTATGAGGGTGCCTGCTTGCCAGAACTACAACGCTCTTGTAGTTATTGCTCAAGGTTTATATCTATTACGTCTCCGACCTCCCAGGAAGGGCTGTGACTGGCGACAATGACGGCGCCCAGGCGCGGATCGTAGAAGGCGATCGCCGCTGCTGGCGAGGCGTGCAGCAGATGGAGCGCCATGCCCGACCAAAGGGGCGCGGCCCTCTACTATGGTTATTATTAAATGCGGGTTTAGGGGGTGAGGCGTGCAGATGATGGAGGGCCGTGCCTGACAAAGGAGCACGGCATTTTACCTTCCTCAAGAATTAAACCATAAGGATTTTATGAAGTAATGATATGGTTAGTTTAATCTACAGAAAACCACTCTTCCCGACTAATACCGCCATCTCTTAAAATCTTAGACAAGAGATCTACTCCGATCTCCTCGCCGTGATGGGGATTAGGGATGATGATGGTATCGGTCCCTCTGACCATATACTGATGTCTTTTGCCCTGAAATGGACCTACCGCCCCTAAGCTCCTCAACCTCTGGATCAAATCCCTTCTTGATACAGGCAAGAGCTTATACAACAGGTATCGGCTCCTTGGAGGAGGTAGCTATTGTATGGCCGCCTATGGAAGGTATTTGTTGCCCCCATTGAAGCTTCGCCACAATCCATTCTTCAATGACCTCAACCAGTTCCTTGCGGCATTCTTCGATGGTCTTGCCTGTTGCCCAAACACCAACCAGACCGGGAACATGAGCATAATACGGCTCAGGGTTATCGATTACCTCATATTCGGCTTTTTCCAGGGCTGCCTGAATATATTCTGTGAACATGTCATTTGTTGTTAGCATGCATAAAGAGAAAAAGATAACGCCAATGAACGAAATATTTTGATTTTTCTCTACCCTGGAAACCTCATAAGGCCCCTGATAATTGCCCTGTCTTTATTGGACATTTAGAGTCACTATTATAATTCGATTGGGAGCGGGACTTTTCAGACATGGAGACGGTAGGGATCTAGGCTCATATCCTTGCCACCGATTGCTCCAAGGTCTCTTTTCGATAGCTACTGCCTGTCAGTCTTTGGCTCATTTGGCCCTGGTATTGTTATGTCCACCACCTGCCCGACCTGCCACTCTGGGCTGTGGCTGGCTATAACGACTGCCCCCAGGCGCGGGTCGTAGAAGGCGATGGCTGCGGCTGGCGAGGCGTGCAGCAGGTGGAGCGCCATGCCATAGCGCCAGATGGGGGCGCGGCCTTCGACTATCACGAGAGAGCCCCTGGGGATGGCGAGAAGAGCGGAGGGCTCATTAAAGATCGTTTTGTATTCGAGCGCTACTTGCATGAGCTATTTTCCATTAGATGCCCATCTCCCAAAGGAGTCGATTACGAATCGAGCCTCTTTTTTAACCTCGCCTCCAGGCATGAAATATACGCCGCTGAAACACACTTTTTGTCCAGCAAAGGCGTTCCATTCCCGACCTACAATAGGCTCCACAGGTCCAGCAACATCATTGGTCGCGCCTCTGACACCAGCATTGGGGATGATCTTATCGCTGCATCCAGAATCATATCCTTCAGCGTGGGACTCATTGCAGGCAGCCAGAGCATGAGCAGTTATTCTCTCATCTTTACTAAGCGTAAGAACAATCTCTCCGCCTTCCGCTTCCCAGCGATGGCCGGTAGCTGTTTTCCCGCGTCCACCGCTATTTCCTCCCCAGTCTGAGAAGAGGACAAGACGCCCCCAGCCATAGGTACGCTCGCCACCCAATTGCAGTCTCTCCATCGACCTCTGCCAGGATTCATCATCTTCCCTGCCCGCACTCCCTGCAGCGCAGGAACTTACACCATGCGACCTCCCGCCCGCCCAGGTTTGTACCGGCCAGCGGCTCCACAGCGACAGGCTCCGGAAATCCCGCCAGCCGGAGCAGCCTCCGCAGCTCGTGCTCAGGGCTCCCGATCTGAAGGCCGCTTTCGTCCCGCTTGGGTACGCCCGCTCTCGTAATTTTGGGATGCCTTGTGGGCAAAAACGGCGTCCTCGAAACCCACGTCCGCCCTTCAGCCAGCAGCGGACATTTCCCCCTCTCAGGATCAGGCCCTCCGAAGTCCTCAGGACGGCCCATTCCCTGCAGGCTGAGCCCCACCTGCAGGCCCGAGCCCCTTATCTCTTCAAGCTCATCAAGCGCCGCCCTCTCAACCAGTCCGAAACCTGCGCGGGAATAGATGGTGACATGAGTTATCTCCCCACCCTGGCCTCTCCCCAGCGCGCAGTTGGACTCGCTCAGGATGTAGGCATGGGCATTTCCCTTCAGGGGCGCTCCGGACTCATCGCAGCCGGTGAAAACAGGGGAGCCGTCAGACAGCTCCACCAGCGCGGCATGTATCCTCTCCGCCAAGAGGATGGCATCCGTGAGCCTCGGGGGCCGGACGCTCAGGGAATAGCGGGCCACTGTGGGGATATTATAGTGACCTTCGCTGGTTGTCCCCTGTGCAAGAGCCTGCTGAAAAGGATAAGACGGAGAAGCCGTCTGGATATCCCTTGCCACAGCAAAGATCTTTTCCAAGCTCTGCCCAGTGTCCGGCTTGCCTGATATCGATCATCCCTCCTTTATAATGAGATAAGTACCGCCTGATCAGTACTTGAGTTCGTATCCATCGTCCAAGAGAACAGAGAGATATTCTTGAATAAAAGGTAGATCCTGAAGGAAAAATACATTTTTGAAAAATATCAAAAAATACTTAAATGAATAATTAAGAAAGATTATTAGGTGAATTAAAAATGGCGGCATTAGCTAGAATTTTGGGTCCGTGGATGTTTATCAGGAACCCCAATCGATCCACAAGCCAGGATCTACTTCTCATGGTAGGTGGAGCGATCGTCTTGAATAGAGAGGCTATTGATAAAATCGGCAATAGTTTAATGACTATCAGGGTAAACGTCTGGGATGAGGATGATTGGTCCTCCGATGATCTGTTGACTACTAATCAGAGCTTCCAGCTCGGTCCGGCTTTTTTACGCGATGCCCTTCTTCCCAAGTGCTTCTTTGTGGATGGCATCGTCGTGCCTCATCAGACGTTGAACAGCACAGATCCGTTTTGGACGGACAAGACCGACGTCTACTGCAAAATTCTCGCATCAGGAGGCGGCGTAACAACAAACGATGCAAAAACCAATTCAGAAAGTGTAAGAGTCGACTAACATAGGCACCACCAGAATCGTTGGATTTGGCGTTGAAATTACAGCCAAATTATTATCCCAATTTTTTTCGCTTTTCTTGGGTTTGATAGGTACGCCCATCGGCAATTTTGTTTTTAGAATTATTCGCTAAATTATATCCGGAGGATTAAAAATAAGGACGACCTAATTTAAATATGCGCTACCACCTTGGGCCCTCCAGAGCGCGCCGTCCCTGAGCCGTCAGCCCTGCTGCGGATATGCCGTTTGGCAGGACGAATTCAGATGCACTGCTGCCACTCTGTGTCTTGATGAGCCCTTCCATCTCCAGAACGCCCAGTCGCGCCCCCAGCTCCTCAGGATCCAGCTTAACCAACGAGCTGATCTTATCGGCTCGTGGGTAAGGAACCTTCAGATCCGATATCGCTTTGAGTATTTGATAGTCAACTGTATCCACTAAGATCACCATGGAATTTTTTTGCCTGAGAATTCACCGTCCACCAGCCAAGGCATGCTGCATCGGTTCTTCAAACCTGATCGCCATTGCAGCCCACGTAAATCCCGCACCGCTGCTGGCAATAACCGCAATGCAGCCGGGCTTGATCCTTCCCATTTCTATTGCCCTTTCAAGGTTAAAGAGGGTATCAACCGTTCCCATATGGCCGAAGTCCCTGATGGAGGTCACAGTATTCTCCTCACTTAAGCCTACTGACCTGAAAATATCCCTTGAAAGGCTCCTTTTTACCTGGTTGGTGAAGAGGAAATCGATATCCTTAAGGGAATAGCCGCTCTTTGCAAGCGCTCTGGATATCACCTTCACATAGTTTTCCAGGTATGTTTGTGACAGGATACTATCAAGCCCTGCGGGGTCGTCCACGCGGACGAAGCCCTGGCTGCCGTCTGCCTCCTTGCTGCCGTACGGAATTTTCGTTCCGCCTATTGGAGCTTTGATGCAGTCGACCGTCGATCCGTCTGTCAGCGAGGCATATTCGAGCAAGCGATTCGTGGTTTCACCCTTTTTCAGGACGGCTGCCGCAGCTCCGTCTCCTACCATGAAGAGCGAGAGCGCATTAGAATCGGCATAGTCTATCAAGGGCGAAAGCTTCTCAGAGCAGACCACCAGAGCGTATTTTTTTTCGCAGTCGCCGAGGAGGAGGTTCTTGCACAGGTTAATCCCGAGGTTTCCCCCGTTGCAGCCATTCTTAACCTCAAAGGCGTAGCAGTCATCAGCGCCAATAGCTGCCTGGATCCTGGCTGCGGGCGACCAGATCCTGTAGTCGTAGAAGCTGGCCCCGCAGTAGGCGATGATGCCGATCTCTTTGGGGTCTATCCCAGCTCTAGCTAAGGCATCTTTGGCGGCTAAAATTCCCATATCCGACGGCTGCTCATCCGGAGCAGATACATGCTTTTTCTCCATGCCTATCTTATCCAAAAGAACATGCACCGGAACGCCGGAGAGACTTGATATCTCGGCGCTGGAGATGGTGCTTTTCGGAATGTAATAGCCTATGGACGCAATGCCTGCAAATTCCTTTTGTCCGCCTGGAAAAGATGCCACTACTCAATCATCCTTGTGCCCAAAATTTCCCTATGAAATATTCACATGCTGTCCAGCCCGTTCCTTAAATCGGCTATGATGTCCCAAGCATCCTCAATTCCCACCGATATCCTCACAAGGCCGTCGCTGATTCCGAGACTCTCACGAATCTCCTTCGGCATCACGGCATGCGTCATTGAGGCAGGGTGCTGGATCAACGTATCGACCGACCCGAGGCTAACGGCCAGGCTCATCAGCCGGACGGCGTTCATGAGCTTTCTGCCGGCCTCAACTCCGCCCTTAACCACGAAGGAGAGCATCCCGCCGTAGCCGGACATCTGCCTTCTGGCGATATCGTGCTGGGGGTGGCTTTTAAGTCCCGGGTAGTTTACGCTTTCTACTTTGGGATGCCCCTCCAGGAACTCTGCAACCTGCATTGCATTCTCTGCGTGCCTTTGCATCCTTAAGTGCAGCGTCTTTAATCCCCGAATGCAAAGCCATGCCTCATGAGTGCCCATCGTCCCTCCTGCGAGAACTGCAGCGCCTCTCATGCGCTTGATGAGATCTTTTGATGCCAGTGCTGCCCCTCCGAGGAGGTCGCCGTGGCCGCCTATATATTTTGTGCAGCTCTCGACCACCACGTCGGCTCCGAGGAGCAGAGGCCGCTGGAAATAGGGTGTGGCAAATGTGTTATCTACCACTGATATCGCGCCTGCATTACGAGCAATTTTGCAGATCTCGCCGATATCGCAAACGGCCATCGTGGGATTGGCGGGCGACTCCAGGAAGACCATGCGGGTATTGGGCCTAATGGCCTCTTTTATTTTCTGCGGATCAGTTGTATCGACAAAGCTCACATCTATGCCGAACCGGGAAATAAGCGAGGAAAAAAGCCCGTATGTCCCGCCGTAAACGATGTCCGTGGAGATGACATGGTCCCCATTTTTTAGCAGCGAGAGAAGGACTGCTGCCTCAGCTGCCATCCCTGAGGAGAAGGCCAGGCCTGCCTCAGAGCCTTCAAGGGCGCATAGCTTTTCGATAAATGCCTTATGGGTAGGCGTGTTGGGTGGAGACCTTATGTATCTGTATCCTGGGCCCCCTGAAAACGTCTTTGCTGCCGCCTCGGCGCTATCAAAAACAAATGTCGATGTCTGGTAAATGGGAACGGCGTGGGACCCTTCGGGATTATGCCCCTCGCCTGCATGGACGCATTTGGTTGCAAACCTCATTTCTTCCGTCATGATCTCATGAAGTTTGTATGCATCCATCCTATTATTTTATGTTGCTGCCCTGCAGCTTTAGGACGAAATCAGGGCTAATCCCCTCCAATTCATTGGAGGGATATGTCTCGACTACGTCGAGACTGCCACCGACGCAGTCGTGGCACAGCCCGTGATTATTACTTTCGTCCTGCACACGTTATCCAAATATCTTCCGAAGCCTATGGTTACAGAAAGGTGAAGTAACCTGTTGAAAGTGCTTCGGTATAGGCTCTATCCAACAAAGTCTCAGAGATCCAAGATGGCTGATACCCTGGAGCTTTGCAGGCAGACCTATAAAGAAACACTAGCAGTTCGGAGGAACGCCTACATACAGGAAGGCAAATCTGTCTCCTACTATGAAACCAAGAAGCTTTTGCCCCAATGGAAGGATGATAAGCCCGAACTAAAAAGTATTCACTCCCAGGTTCTACAGGAAGTAGTCAAGAGGGTTGACCTGGCATATCAGGCTTTCTTCCGAAGCAACATGGGCTGCTCGCCTGTCATATCCCTCATGAGATCAAGGAACTCTGTGCAGTTGCGCAGGTTGAAATGCGCATATGACTGCGCCATCCCAATGCGAAACGAGAAGGCATTCTCCGGCAAAACCTTGAACAGGTCCTCATCGGTCCAATCATCGCCTGCCGCCAGGACGAAGTCGTAGCTCTCCTTCGACATCCAATATAATCCTGCATCGCCCTTGGTGAGCCCGGCATTCCTCACCTCTACTACCTTGTTTCCCTGCAGCACCTGTATATCGATATTTGCCGTAAAGCTTAAAAGACCGTCCACAAGCTCCTTTGCAACGATTGAGGATATTTCAGGATCGGCCATGCGGTAGTGCCATGCCAGAGAGTAATCCTTCTCCTCTATGAAGGAGCCTGGAAGCCTGTCGACGTACATCTCCATCAGGGGGAGGATCTTCGGCTTCCATTCATTTGATAGGGGCTTAAGCATTTTCCAGTCATTTCCAGACTCCCTAATCCAGACGCCGTGCTCTGCCACCAGGCCCAAACCCAGGCCGCCAAACCAGTCTTGGAGCTCGTTCTTATTTCGCCCGCTGATCAGCACCACATTTGTCCCCAGCTCCTTTCCCAAAAGCCCAAGAAAAAGCTTGAGGTCGTCTGGTGGAGCCGCCATTTGGGGATGCTTTACAAGAGGAACGAGCGTTCCGTCATAGTCCAGCAGGATCAGCCTTCTTTTCGCATCTCTAAAGGCCTGCTTCATTCTTGTCCTGGAGGACTGTCCCATATGCCTGGCATTAAACCGCTCCTGCTCACCCTGCAGCATTATCAGCCTTTGAATGAAGTACTCTGCCCATCTGATGACGTCGTGCCGCTTGAGCCTTGCCTGTATTGCACGGTTGCACCTTACCTGCACCTCCTCCGGCATCTTGAGAGCCGTCTCTAAGGCATCTGCTATCTCGTCCGTATCGTTCGGGTTGATGAGGATGGTCTCCCATGCCTCCTTTGAGGTGCCCGCCATCTCGCTTAGGATCAAAACGCCCCTGCCGTCGGTCTTCGTGGCGATGAACTCCTTTGCTATAAGGTTCATTCCGTCTCTAAGAGGCGTGACCAGGGCCACATCGCTCATGCTGTAAAGAGCTACCAAGAGGTTGAACGGCATGAACTTATAATGATAAAGTATGGGCATCCAGTTCATCCTCCCGCACCTGCCGTTGATCCTGCCTACGGTCTCATCGATCTGCTTCTTCATATGCTGGTAATGCTCGACCTGCGTCCTGGATGGGACCACCACCAGCACAAGCGTCACCTTGCCGTGCCACTCTGGGTTTTTCTTCAAAAACTTCTCATAGCCCTGCAGACGGTTGATGATGCCCTTTGTGTAGTCCAGGCGGTCGATAGAGAGGACGACTTTACGGCCGGAAAACATTACCTTGAGGTCCGCCTTCTCCATCTCGACCTCAGGGCTGCTTGCATGGTCGCGAAACTTCTGGTAGTCAATGCCCATGGGGAATATATCGGCTTCAACGAGATGATCGTCCGCTATGATTCTGCCCATGTTGTGCTCATAGCCCAAAATGCGCTGAACCGACCTCAAGAAATAGTGAGTATAATCATTGGTGTGAAAACCTATGAGGTCGGCTCCGAGCAGGCCTTCGAGGATCTCCCTTCGCCAATTGCTTGGGAGCAGCCGGAACACCTCAAACGACGGAAATGGGATATGAAGGAAGAAGCCAATCTGGAGGCCCGGCGCCGCATCCCTTATCATTCTGGGAAGGAGCATGAGATGGTAATCGTGAATCCAGATTATGTCGTCCGGCTCTGCCAGCCTCACGACTGCGTCGCAGAATTTCTGATTTACCTCTCTGTAATACTCCCAGCTGTCCTTATCGTACTGGACATGAGATGTGAAATAATGAAACAGAGGCCAGATGGTCTTATTGCAAAATCCGTGATAGAACTTATCCATTGTATTTTCGGGTATAAAGACTGGATATGCACATAATTCTGAAAAGAGCCTCGATGCTAGAGTCTCTCTCATGCCCTTGTCAACGCTTATGCCGGGCCAGCCTATCCATATGAAGTCCAGGGGCTTCCTATCGGATTCCCAGGAGCCATCGCGTGAGCCTTTATTCTTCAGTATCTCAATGTATGATTTGATGCCGGATGCCAGGCCGCCTACGCTCTCTTTGAATTCCAGCTTGCCCTCGTTCTCCACGACCGTCACAGGAAGACGGTTGGATACTACCAGCAGCCGCATTTCTGACACCACCAAGATTCGGATTTTTCCATTCCAGCTTTAATGCCCGTACGATGAGCTAAATAAGAGAAACTGGGGGTGAATTCCTTCAGACGGCAAAGAAACTGAAATATCACCTCCCTATCCTGCTTTTCTTTATAAAAAAGCTTAGCTAAAGCTGGGCTATTCCTTTCCATCATGGTTTCCTCCTCTGTTTTTTAAATGACGGCAGGAGCCAATATTTCAGAGTGGGCTCTGGCTCTTGCCATCTCAACTCTTGCAGTAACTTGCCATCTCAACTCTTG
>CAZHNU010000038.1:13665-27342 GCA_964534145.1 uncultured Methanotrichaceae archaeon
CTTGCCATCTCAACTCTTGCAGTAACTTGCCATCTCAACTCTTGTAGTAAACGTCCACGACACTTGACGATATGAGCCTAAGCCATATCAACTTTGCGGGCAAGAGGATAGGAGGACACATGCAAGAAAGCCTCCGGGAATTCGAAAGCCTCCCAAGAGCATTATTTTAATAGGTACTCTGCTGCAGGTGACCGATTAAGCGGAGGCCAGCTCTTTAAGCCTTTGTATAGTGATATTGACCTGAACGGATTCATCCAGCATCTCCCTTTCAAAATGCCTTATGATCTCGTCGACCCTCACCTTGAGCCTGTATACATTCCTTGTTCTGCCCCATTTTCCGCCCCTGATCCTTTGCTCTTCGATCCAGCCCTTCTCCCTCAATGCCTTTATGGCAATGCTTACTCCTGCCTGGCTTATTCCTGCACCGTTTTCGATATCCTTTGAAGATGCTTCCTTTGAGCTGGCCAAAAAGGCGATGAGCAAGGCCAAATTTCTCGAAACTCCCAGATTCTCTAACAGCTCTGCGAACTCCATATCCGTCTCTTCCGCTCTTCCATTGAGAGATTCCATATCATACCCCCTTCGTTCTCCCTTAAAATTACAGGATCAACCAAACGGCCTTAGCTGTTTTTCGAAATTTCGGTATCTCCTTTATTGTTAAGCCTGTATAAATATAACCAGGATAGTATTAAAGCATATAGAAAGAAAATTAAGGATGGTAAGTCCTTCACAGCCTCAGCATATTGACCAGCGTGTTTCTCACATGAGGCATCTTTTTCCCAACCATTTCGGACTTTATCTCGGCATTCTTTTTTACGCTCTTTTTTTCCAGAATGAAAAGGGTAAGGCATCCCAAGAGGCACATAATCCCGGCAAAGATGAAAGTAGCGCTGAAGCCCAACACGCTTGCAATTCCAGCCCCCAGTGTGCCCGTGGCTGCAGTCCCGAGACCCGTTGTGGTCGAGTAAACTGACCACTGGAAGCTCTCCCTGCCCTTATCCAAATTTGTGGACCACAGCCCAAGCCAGGTGGGATAGGCCAGACCGCTTCCCAGGCCGTATATCGCCTCTGCCAGATATATGTGATAAATGCTGTCGGCTCTGAGGTATAAAATGGGTACACAGGCCATCAGCGCTGTTCCAATCATCAGCCAACGCATCTTGTCGGCATGGCCGTCGATATACCTCCCGAAGGGCAGCTGCACCAGCGATTTAATCACGAGAAAGATGGTGCTCGCTAACCCTGCAGTCAGAATTGTACCTCCTGCTACATCTCCGTTTATGAATATGGCAAGGATCGGCTGTATAAGCCCGAAGCCCGTCAGGACGAAGACATCAGAGAGCATGAGCAGCCTCATAGTTTTGTTCATCATAGCGAGTCACCTCCGAGTTTTTTTGGTATTAAATAATATTTCAATAGTTGATGCACCTGTGGAATATCGCAGCTTCAACGCTTTGGCAGGGACTAAGCATTGGCCATCGCAAGGATTCTGCCTATGCCCTATTGCCCCAAAAGGCATCGAAGGATGATAGTCAAAGGTTGTTAATCAAAGGACGATAGTCCAAGCTAACTTTAGAAAAGGCCTGTTACAAGCTGGATTTCAGCAGCATCATGAACAATACTATGCTTTGGACCATTGTTGAGATAGAACGATATCAAGCTATATAAGGATATCGCGATAATCGATAGCATGCAATGATGAATTTTTAACTGAAGAACATTCATATCGATAATGAAAGGAACGAAGAAGCACAGCCTGCATAACAATTCGGCTTACCCTCAAGTCTTTTTCACTGAATTAGAAATCGCATTGGCCGTAACGGTCAGTGTAATTAATCTTCAGTGATTTATGAAAAAGTTTAAATCTTATGAATTCATATATTAATTTGGCATGTGATGCCATTGAATTAAAACGCCATTGTAAAGCCCTATGTGGTTATCCTCCTTCTCCTACATGGGGCTCTTATACAATCTATTGCCATTGATCTGCAAATACATTTAAATTGCACATAGACTATTTTTCTGGCTAGGAAGGGCCAATACCTTTAAAGTTCGGACTGCCTATTCGCTTACAAAAAGGAGGACTTCAATTGCTTGAAAGGCTTAAGAGATCGCTGCTCGATGCACCCGTATTCAAGCGGGGCAACTACAATTATTTCATTCATCCGATCACAGACGGGGTTCCTGAGGTCAGGCCGGAGCTGATAAGAGAGGTAGTAGGCCATATAGTGCGAATTGCCGACCTGGATGTGGATAAAATTGTAACCGTGGAGGCCATGGGAATCCCCATTGGAATCGCGCTCTCGATAATCACAGATATACCGCTGGTAATAATAAGAAAGCGAAAATACGGCCTGCCAGGCGAGATTGAGGTCTCTCAGGTCACTGGCTACTCCAAATCCCAGCTGTTCCTAAACGGCATAAGTAGGGGAGATAGGATCATCGTGGTCGACGATGTGATCAGCACAGGAGGGACGCTTCTGGCCACTCTTGAGTCCCTAAAGGTGGCTGGAGCCGAAGTAAAGGATATTGTAGTTGTCATCAAGCGAGGCGAGGGCGTGGAGAAGCTGAAGGCCAAAGGCTACTGCGTAAAGACAATGGTTGAGGTCGAAGTGGACGAGATGCACGTGAGCAAGGTTACCGAAACTGCAAATGGCAAATGACCGACAATCTGGCTGATGACCTTTTGGCCGAGACTCAGAAATGGCTGGAGCGGGCTGATGACCTCTTCGGCAAACTTTCCGGAGAGGACAGGTTCATGGAGAACATCGGAGCCTACCTCAGCGACTCCAGATACTTTATAGACAAAGGGGACCTGATCAGAGCGTTTGAATCGGTGGTCTGGGCATGGGCCTGGATGGAGATAGGGCTTGAGATTGGGGTGCTGAAGGAGAAGTGCTGATTTTCTCAAATAACGCTTTAGCCAAGAGGCATTGCTCTATCATGGGTCAGTTCTGCTCATGTACCCATCCTCAATCTTTCGAATCTCCTCCAGGCCAACAAGGTTGTTGAACTCATCAAAGCTCATCATTCTCTCTTCAAGGCCGGCGGTTGTGCCTGTTTTCCGAAGAGCTTCAAAGAGATCCATAACCGCCCTGGCGATTGTATAGGTGCACGCGGTTGCATAGGCCGCCACTGAGTAACCTATCTCTTGCAGCTCTCCGGCTGTGAGCAATGGCGTTTTGCCTCCCGGAAGCATGTTGACCATGTGGGGAGCATCCACCTCCCCGACTATCCGTCTCATCTGCTCCACCGACTCGGGCGCCTCAACGAAGATCAAGTCCGCTCCCGCCTCCCTGTATATCTTTGCTCTCCTGATGGCATCATCGATCCCGTTTACGGCCAGGGCATCGGTCCTTGCCATTATAACGAAGTCCGGATCGGATCTGGCTTCAAGGGCCGCCTGAAGCTTCGCCGCCATTTCCTCCGGCGGTATTACCTGTTTTCCGGCCATATGGCCGCAGCGCTTCGGATATATCTGGTCCTCGATGAAAAGCCCGGCAACCCCAGCCTTTTCAAAAAGCTTGACCATTCTTATCACATTTGCAATGCTTCCGTGGCCTGTGTCTCCGTCGGCAAATACCGGAATGTTGACTGCGTCTGCAATTCTCGACGCAGCATCTACCATTTCCGTCAAAGTCAAAAGAGAGATGTCCGGTTTTCCCAAAAGGGCGGCGCTGTTGGCATAGCCGGCCGTGAATATCGCCTGAAATCCGGATTGCTCAGCGATCCTGGCACAAAGAGCATCGTGAGCTACAGGAATCATGAGGAGACTCTCGTCCTGAATGAGCCTCCTTAGAAGCGTTGTTTTCCTCAGTCCCATCACCTTCGACTTAGAGGGTCCACGATTACCTAATCATATTTATTCCCAACTGTCATCAGTCCCTCAGGCTTCGGTGACTTATTGCTGCAATGAAGCGATTTTTCCGCTTTGATTAGTTTTCCCTTGATTGAGATTAGACTGTGCTCCGACACCTGGTTCATCAGGTTATCGACCACAGACGCGTGATTGGAATCGAGGTCTGATGCCAATACCGGCAGGCCAGATAAAACTACGGCATCAAGATGCCTTTCTGCCGGCGGATCACCCTGTCTATAGCCATCTTCTATTTCGCTTTTTACCTTCTCAATGCAGTCGAGGATAATATGCAGCTCCTCCTCCCTTTGCTTTTGCGTCTTCTCGGGGACCTGCAGCCTCCAGGCAGTAACGATCGCAGATGCCAAATCGGCAGCCAGGCGCTCTGAGATATCAATAGCTCTGATGAAATCCAGGACCAGGCTCAGTTTAAAGCTTCGAAATTCGGTCTCCTTTTTAACAAGCCCTGCTCTTCTAAAAATTGCATCATAATATTCAGCCAGACCAAAAAGCTCAATGGATGTATCGTTTCTAAGTCCCGTCACTTCGCACATCAATATAATCACCCGCGGACCATAATTTTATAAACTGAATAAACATAATTATTATGAATCTTAACTGAAGCAGCATTAACTGTATTTTTGCAGATAATGCCGTCATGAAGGTATTAGTCAGCAGCCAATGGCAAGTGTACCTATAGCAATATCTATGCCAGTTGGCCGGCAGCCGATGAATAGCAGAATATGGCATCCGCTATCCCATTTCGCTCTGTGCCATTTTGTCCTCCTCTGTCGTGCTTAGAAATCGCCGATATCTATGCCCTAAGTCTTATGGGTTTTTAGGGCACAGTTAAAGTCCCTCTATACGGCGATTGACGAGATATACTGCATTGAATATATACTTTATGGTAGACAATTAATAAAAAATGAAGCCGCAAAATCCTGCAAAGATTGCGGCAGCACTCGATATGATGGAGGTCAATATAAATGATCGATTATGCATTCTATAAATTCCATAACTCATTTATACCTGCCATATCCCTTGCGGGAGCTTTGTCAGCCTCCGGGCTCCGTTCTCTGTTGTCAGGAATGTATCTTCAACTCCCATTACGCCCTTGTCGGGATAGATTATCTTCGGCTCAATGGCAATGGTCATGTTCCTTTCGATGACATGATCCAGAGGACCCAGCACCGGATATTCGTCAAGCTCGAGGCCCACGCCGTGGCCAACGAATCCGCATTTGGCCCCCGGCGGCCCGCCAAGGTATTCCTTGTAGCCGCGGCTTTCCCCTTCGGCCTCGGAAAGGTTGAAAAGCTCTCTTCCATTCCTGCCTGAAGAAAGCTCTCTTGCCAGGGCCATCTCTATCCCCAGGGCGGCCTCATAAGCATCCTCCAGCTCTGCAGAAAGCCTGCCTAGGGAAAAGATCCTGGTGGCATCGGCTATATACCCGTTATAGATCCCCACCATATCCACAAACACAGGCTCGTTGCGCCTTATCTTGCGAAAGCCCGCCCCCTGTGGGAAGAGCAGGGACGTGCCCTTGCCGCCGGTTGGAGAGGCCAGGAAGCTCGGTGCGGAGGCGTTCGGGCCCGACATGATATGGCCTAAGGGGACAATGCTGTTGAACCTGCGAAAGCGAAGCGATCCCTGGTGCCCAATAGACCTCATGACCGATTCTGCGCGGCACATCAGGTCCACCTCCTTGATCCCCTCCTCGATGTGCTCCGGGATTGATGCGATGCCGACATCGAGAATTCTGGCAGCCTCTTTGATGAGGCCGATCTCGAAGTCCGACTTAACCGAGCGTATGTGCTTGATCTCCTCAGAGACATCGGTGAACTCTGCCTCCTGAAGGGCGCCTGCCACCCGGAAATAGAAATTGCAGGGAAGGACATCCATCTCAAGCCCTATGGTGGCTTTAGGCCGAATGCCGAGATCCGATTTCAGACTCCTCATGTTTTTAAGCGGCCGGACCTCCAGAGGCGATTCCTGCACGGCCCTCTCCATGCTTCTCCTCATCATCGCGACCGGCTCTCCGTCTCTGGGAATGTAGACCAGGCCGTCCTGGGCGGTGCCTGAAAAATAGCACATGTCCACTGCGTGAAATAGCAGGACCCCATCCATTTCGCCCATCCGCGACTGGAGCCTCTTTATCCTGCTGTCTATCTCCGATTTCGGGTGTAAAATATACTCCATTTGATGCGCCTCGACCTTTATCGTTTTTGGGCAGCTTGAACGGTATCTTGCAGTACGCTGCTTAAGTTTCGGTCTGCTTTCAACCGTTACGTTTTAGCATCAAATTTTAAGCTTTCCCCACCCCCGGCGGCGCCTCATAGAGCTTTGTGGGTCGCTGGCCCTGTGATGAATTCAAATAGAAATAAATATGCATAGATAGTATATTTATTGGAATGATCGGTCCATCAGTTTCGCCCGCAGTCCGGCAAAATGGCGTCTTGAAGGCCATTTACCGGCGAAGGTCCGTCCGTAACTACTGCTCGGACCCAGTTCCCATTGATATCGTCAAAGAGATAATCCATGCGGGCACCTTTGCCCCAAGCGCCATGAACATGCAACCCTGGAGATTTGTGGTAATCAGGAACAGAAAGGTCATGGATAAGCTCTCGGATAAGGCCAAGGAGCTATGGGTCGAGCAGTCCAAGAGCATGCAAAGCCCCGATCTGCAAAGGCTTGCCGATATGGTATCTGCGCCCGGCTTCAACCTTTTCTACAACGCGCCGCTCCTTATCATGATATTTGCCGATACAAAGGGGTTTTCGCCCCAGGTCGACTGCTCCCTGGCGGCTGAGAATATGATGCTTGCAGCCTGGTCGCTTGGAATTGGAAGCTGCTTTATAGGCCTTGCCCAGCCCCTGGAGAGGGTAGCAGGGATAGTGAAGGAGATCGGAGTTCCTGAGAGGCACAGGCTGATCGCCTCCTTGGTTTTCGGATATCCTGCTGAAAGTGACCTGGATGCCCCGGCCAGAAATGAAGATGTGATTTTGAAATGGATCGATTAGGCTTCAAGGACCTGCACCTTCTCTTTTTCGCTAAAACCTATTTAAGGGATGAGCATATTGAAAGGCTCTGTGAAAGCTGACTCTCTGGCTTTGCTTGCCGATGACTACATTTCGCCCCTGCTTCTAAACACCCTTCAGCGAGAGGGGATACCGGCCGCCGTCCGGGGCAAAAGGCTAAAGGCCGAGCTGGAGCGGTTCTGCCCAGGCCTGAAGGTCCCGGATAAAGCCCAAGCTCTGGATATTATTTCTAAAGAGGACGGCAGATTGCTCATAAACTCGGAGGGCTTTCTCCCATGCGTGATCGGCACTGCTTCAGCCCCGGCCAGAGCAGAGCGGCTGAGGATGCTTGCGGATAAGATCTTGTTTAGAGAGCTGGAGAGAGAGGCCTCTCCGGATTATTTCTTTCTGGAGGCCGATTCCAACATCGATGCCGGCAGGCTGAAAGATCTCAAAGCCAAACTGCCTTCCGGCAAGAGCTACATCATAAAGCCGTCATCGGGCTCGAAGGGCACTGGTGTTAGGATGCTAAGGATTGGCGGCGATCTTTCTCAGGCAGGCATGGATATCGGGCAAACGGCCAGACTCACGGCCGCAGACAGCGCACCTGATGCACTTCATGGCGTCGGCAGGCTCCTGATCGAGGAGTACATAAAGGGCGATGAGTTCGCCTGCGATGCCTACATCGATTCAAAAGGAGAGCCGGTGGTGCTGGGAATCTATGCGCACCCCCTGAGAGACATGGAGGACTTCAGGGATATCGTCTATTATACAGGTGCAGGCATCATGAAGAAAATGCTTCCGAGAGTCTCAGACTTCCTGCGAAGGCTTTCCGACCAAACAGGAGTTCGGAGCATTCCAATGCATGCGGAATTTCGGCTGCAGAGGAACAGGCTTCTGCCGCTGGAGGTAAATCCTCTGAGGTTTGGGAGCTTCAGCATCCCCGATCTTGCATTCTTCGCCTTCAGGGTAAATCCGTACAAAAACTTCTTTAACCAGCAAAAGCCCAACTGGGATAGGATTTTGTCACAATCCGGCGAGGAATTGTTCTTCCGCGTGCTTGCAAGAATGCCGGAAGGAGCCGGAGGAAAAACGCCGGACCATGAGGAGTTTGCCGATACCTTCCGGGACCTGGTTGGATACTGCAAGCTTGATACTTCGAGATATCCGGCCTTTGCCATCGCCTTTGGGAAGACCGATGATGCAAGCGAAGTGAGAAGATATCTGAACGTTGACCTCAAGGAGTTCTTCAAGTAAGAGAGCCAAAACTGCGCTTGTGTTCAATACATCCAATACATTTCCCAAGAGGGAGCTTTCGGTTTTCGGCAACCCTCTTGAAACCCTCTGGAAGAACTGCATATTCGGACTTTGCGGCGTTGGGCATTTTCATAGAAGGACTTACTCGGTAGTGGTAACCAGTACTCTTCTGCAAAGAAGGGCTTGGCTCGATGAAGTGAGAGAAACCATTAATAGATATTTTCCTAAAGAGTGAGTCCCATGAGGATTTTAGCTCTTGTCGGCAGCCCCAGGGTCGGCGGCAACACCGACATTCTAGTCGATCAGGTTCTGAAGGGATCGTGTGACAGAGGGCATTTTGGCGAAAAGGTTCATCTTTACGACTATGAGATCCAGCCCTGCATCGACTGCAGGGCGTGCAAGCGAGGAGATCTTCGCTGCAGGCTCGAGGATGAGATGGATGAAATCTATGCCATGCTTGAGGCAGCCGATGTAATCGTCCTAGGCACGCCCATCTACTGGTACGGCCCAACGGCCAAAATGAAGCTGCTAATCGACAGGCTCCGGCCTTTCATTGCCAGCGGGAGGCTGAAGGGCAAAAGAGGAATAATAGTTGTTCCTTCAGAGGAAGGCCCCGGATGCTGCGGGCCTCTTGTTGAAATGATGCGCATGTCCTTTGATTACCTGGGAATGGCGATGATTGGAAGCATTCTGGCCCAGGCCTATGAGAAGGGCGAGATCGTGAAATGCCCTGAGGAGCTGCAGCGGGCCTACGAACTTGGAGCATCTCTATAAAATGCCTCAGCAAGCCCCAAAAATTTGGTGGGTCATGGACTGAGATGGAATGAGGTGAAGTGAGAAGGGCTGAGGTGGACTGAGAGGGACTGAGACTGCCGCAAGGCACTCATCACAATCCATCAATTGACCTGGGCCATGCCTCACCCTTCAACTACCCTTATTACCTCGCCGCTATAGGGATCCATGTAGACCGCCTTTTTATCCATCTGGAAAATATAGCATGCTCCCCTCTCGGCCGGAAATGGTGCGCGAAGAGTGACGGATATTATAGGTTCATTATGTCCGGCTCCTCTCAGGTATTCAAGAGCCTTATCCATAGGCATATTTCTGGGAAGTTCCTTGATCTGGGTGGCAATCCAGGCCTTGGCCGCCCGAACAGGCTTGCGGAAAGCTCCTTTTATATATTCCAGGGTTACCGTCTCGCTCCCGTCGATGTCCGTGAAGATAAACGTCCAGCGATCCAGATCGCTGGCGACCATTGCAGAGCCGCTGGAGGGAACTCCCACGTTTTCTACCTGTACGGCAGTCGGATAATGGGGTTTCACTGTTTTCTCTGCTTCAGCCATCAGTTCAGGCCCGTGAATTTTGATGCTCATATATTAAATCCCCTCATTATTTAGGAATTTATAAGGATTTAACCTTTGTGAATTAACGCCAAGAGCATACAGGCATAAAATTTCGCTGCCATATAGCTTGATCCACCGGACCTTATTGGACAGAGCTAGAGAAGGAATAGCGGTCGAAACAGGGAAAATTATATGAAGGCATACCACAGATGATAAGCATCTTAAAAATGGGAGACTGCATGGAAATCGAGACGCTCAAGAGGCTTGCGATGCTTGGCGCAATGAAGGCGCACATAAGCCTGTCATCCTCGCTGCTTGCATCTGCTATCGGCTGCAGCACGCAGACAGCTGCCAGAAGACTTTCCTGGCTGGAAACAGAGGGCTATATCACGCGAATTGTTAACAGCGAGGGCCAGAGGGTGAAGATCACAGAGAAGGGCATCCTCAAGCTCAGGTCCGAATATGCGGATCTGCAAAGGATATTCGAGGATACCAGCTTCAACAAAATCCATGGGAAGGTTGTTACGGGGCTGGGAGAAGGACAGTACTACATATCTGTTGACGGCTATCGGAGCCAGTTTAACCGGAAGCTTGGCTTTAATCCTTATCCTGGAACCTTAAACCTGAGGCTAATTGAGCCGTTTGCCGAGAGCTTTGGAGGTTCGATTAAGATCGAGGGCTTCAGGGACGATGAGCGCACCTTTGGGGAATGCAGGTGCTATCCTGTAAAGATCAACGGAATTAAGGCTGCGATAGTGCGTCCTGAGCGCTCCAGCTATCCTGCTAATCTCGTCGAGGTCATCGCCCCCGTCAACCTCAGGAAAGCGCTTTGTCTGTCTGACGGAGATGAGATAGAGGTGACCCTGGAATGAGCGAATTAAAGAGGGCGATCGACGCAATGAGGGCCGGAGAGATAGTTGCGTTATATGACTATGATGATAGGGAAGGGGAGACCGATTTGATCATTGCCGCCGAATTCGTAACCCCAAAGCACATCTTCCAGCTGAGAAGAGATGCAGGAGGCCTGATTTGCGTGGCGATGGACCCTGTTGCAAGCTCTCTTTTAGGGCTCCCATACTTCGTCGATCTTCTGAGGTGCGCCGGCAGCTCGGGCAATGGATTTGGGGCGGTTTCATCCGTTTGCGAGCGGGCTGGAGACATTCCATACGACTCCAAGTCATCGTTCTCGCTCTGGGTCAACCATAGGAGGACGTTCACGGGAATAACGGACATCGATAGAGCCCTCACCATCACCGGGCTTGGAGAAGTAGCGAAACAGTCCCTGAACGGCAGCTGCATTAGCCTGGGAACGGAGTTTCGGTCCCCGGGGCATGTGCCGCTCCTGAGGGCCGCCCCAAACCTGCTTAAGGACAGAAAAGGCCAGACTGAGCTTTCAATTGTTCTGGCAAGGGCTGCAAATGTTACGCCCGTTGTGGCCGTTTGCGAGATGCTGGACGGAGCAACCGGCCGGGCACTTTCCAAGGAGGACGCAATGAGGTATGCGGAAATGAATGGGCTGGCATTCGTAGAGGGCAAAGATATAGAGGAGCAGTGCTAAAACTTCGCAGCCCTTTCCTCTCGCTGCTCGAAATACTGCCTGAGATACTTCAATCCTTATTTTTTCTTCTGCCTGTAGTCGTCCCTCGGCGGATTGAATGTATCGACCACCACTGACCTTTCAAGCACATGTGCCCCGTGCTTTGCGCCCGAAGGGGCATAATAGCAGTCGCCAGGGCCCAGGTCTTCGCCCTTTCCGTTCACCGTAATTCTAATCCTTCCGCAGGCCACATAGCCTATTTGCTCCTGCGGATGAGAATGCTCTGGAATCTCAACCCCCGTCTCCAGGGTGAACTCGCAGATCATGAGCGAGCCGCCATCCGCCAGAGTGCGGCGAATGAGTCCCGGCATAACCTCGATGGGAGCAGCATCTGCATATCGGTATATCATGGATGCCTTTAAGATACGACCGCTATAAATATCAGACTCAATATCAGACTCCTAAAAATGCCGGGCCCCAATCCATCCAAAGGCTTCTTCCATTAGGAGGATCATAATTATAAGATGAATTTTCCATGCCGATTGTCGATAAGTCCCTTCAGCGCGCCTTTTACGGCTCGCCGCTTCGCCGCCCGCTGGTAGGCCGCATGATCGTGGCAGTCCTCGCATTCACCATGCTTTTCGGCATTTGCATCTCCATCCTCAACATCTTCGTCAACATCCTTCAGGGATTCGAGGTCTATCTGACGGCTCTGGCGCTGGCACTTCTGGCCTCGACTCCGGCAATGGCCGCTTTATGGTACCTCGACAGGCGCGAGCGCGAGAGCATATGGGTCTTCGCAGGCCTACTTTTATGGGGTGCCTGGATTGCCGCAGCCTATGCCCTGCTGCTCAACACCTCCGGAGGCCTGGCCCTGTATCAGGTCATGAATGACGATGCGGCCCTTAAGGCCGAGATTGAGGCCTCCGGTGCGGAGGTGGCAATCGTTAGAGATATTCTGGTGGCCTGGCTGATTGCGCCGCCGGTGGAAGAGATCATGAAGGGCCTGGGGATACTGCTCATTTTCTGGCTGCTCCGCTACGAGTTCGACGGCGTGCGGGACGGGATAATCTATGGAGCTTTAATTGGGCTCGGCTTCAACATTTTGGAAACGGTGCAGTACATCGTTGCCGGCTATGCCCAGACTGGATATGCACCTTATCTTGAGCAAATTGTTACAAGGTTTGTATTCCTGGGGCTGGACGGCCACTCGCTTTACAGCGCCATTTTCGGCGCGGGACTTGGATTGGCAATGCAAACAAACCGGATGTGGCTTAAAATTCTGTCTCCCGTCGGCGGCCTGACAATGGGAATTCTCGCGCATTTTATCAACAACTCGCTTACTGCCGTCTCCTTCGTCCTCCTGCTGCAATCCTCTGGGGCAGATATCGAGGCTGAGACTGTCCTGTCCAGCGTTCCCTTGTTTGTTGTTTGGTTTTCCTATGCCGTTTCTACCATTATAACGCAGTTCCCATTCTATTTCCTGATCACAGTTGCGCTGATTTTCAGCGGCCGGTGGGAGCAAAAGGTCATAAGAACTGAGCTGGAAAGCGAGATTGGCAGAAGCATCACTCCAGAGGAGTACGAGCTTTTAAAAGATGAGTCCCTATTTGGGCTTCGAACTGTGCCCGGCTTCCCGCAGCCCGCTGCAAGATCTGTCGTCAACGCGCAAAATGAGCTGGCATTTAGAAGGTGGAGGGTGAAGCATGAGGGGGGCGATCCGGAGCTGGACCCACTGGTTCATGCCTGGAGGGGAGATATAGCAAGGCTTAGGGCCGTTTGGGCTCAAGCGAGTATCTGAAAAGGATATATCCTGAAAGGAATATCTCAAGAATCTCAAGAAAAAAATCAGCCCACGATCAGGTGAATTAAATGAAGCATTGCAGGCTACTGTTATGCATGGCGGTTCTGTTTTCTCTGGCGCTCCATGCCTGCGCCCAGAGCGGACAGAGTCCCGCCTCCAACACATATGCCGATCCGGCCACAAACGAGATCAAGCAGTTCCTGGATGAACCTTCCAGCTCTGACATAAGCCAGAAGGGAAAACCCCCGGCGGGATCGTCCCTGGCGAGGACGGAGATAGGCCAGGCAAAGAGCACATCGCAAAACTATCCGGTCAGCGCAGATCTCTTCCTGGATGGGGCTGCAGCCAATAGCCTCTACATGGTGACAGTTCCAGAGTTTCTGGAAATGCAAAAGGCAGATCCCAACTGGGTCATTCTGGATATCAGGCCTGCGGACGAATATGCTGCCGGCCATATCGAGAACGCCATCAGCATGCCAGCCAGCGACCTCGTCCTGATGATGAGCATGATACCTGCCGGAAAGAAGGTGGCGGTCTACGGCGATGATGATATCGCTGCAGCATTTGGCGTGATGACGCTGCAGGTCTTCGGCGGCCGGGATGCCTGGATACTTCAGGGCGGAGTGCCGGAATGGCAGTCGGCCGGGATGATCGTAGTTTAGGCGGTTGGAAAGGAAATTAACCGGCTATGCCCCATTGATTTCGAGAGGGCATTAAGCTATTTTTTTAATATCCGCAAAGATTCAATTGCAAACTGCTCGATCAATTAGTTTTAGGAGGCATTACTGGTTGTTTTTATTTCCTCCGAGATCCTTTGCCGATAAGCTGCCGATGTATTGCCGATGTATTGCCGATGTATTGCCGAT
>CAZHNU010000038.1:27442-33836 GCA_964534145.1 uncultured Methanotrichaceae archaeon
TGCCGATGTATTGCCGATGTATTGCCGATGTATTGCCGATAAATTGCCGATAATGAGTAAGACCTCGACCGGCGGGATGGCTCCGCCATCTCCAGCCATCCCTCTTTTGTCCAGCCTTTCAAAAGGTTGCGCGCCATGCGCTCTGAGAGGCCAAGCGCGACAGCCACATCTGCCGATATGATCCTTTCTTTTTTAGCAAAAAGGCCCAAAACCACCCTGGCCCGGTGGTCAAGGCGGCGCAGCTCTTCCGGCTCTGCAGGCAATCCCTGCTCTGCACACTCTTGGGCTTTCTGCCCTTTGCCTTTGCTGTACCAGGAACTTCCTGTTTTTCGAAGGCTGTTTGCTAAAGAGTTCTTCAGTACCTATTTAAATTCCCAAGCCAAAGATCATCATCCAATCAAATCTCTCCGTGATTCCCATGTTCGAGTCCCAGATGTTCATCAACGGCCGGTCCGTTCCTTCCCTTTCCGGCAAAGCCGAGATCATCAAAAATCCCGCCAACCAGGAGCCCGTTGCAGAAGTTTCGGTCGGAGGCCGCGAGGACGCCCGCATGGCGCTTGAGGCCGCGAAGGCCGCGTTCCCCGAATGGTCGAGGACCACCAGCCTTCTTCGAGCCGACCTTCTCCACGAGGCTGCCCGCCTTGTACGAAAGCGCTCTGAAGATATAGCCCGGCTGCTGACTCAGGAAATGGGAAAGCCCATGAAAGGCTCAAGGCGTGAGATACTGGCGTCTGCGGACACTCTGGACTACTACGCCGAGGAAGGGCGCCGCAACTTCGGAGAGTGGATCACCTCCTCCAGCAGCCGGAGCATCGTCATCCGCCAGCCTGTCGGAGTCTGCGCCCTGATCACACCCTGGAATTTTCCCGTAGACCTTCTGGCCTGGAAGGTCGGCCCTGCTCTGGCCGCCGGGTGCACCTTCGTGGCCAAGCCGCCGAGCATCGCGCCCCTGGCTGCAACCGAGTTCATAAGGACTGTGAACGAGGCAGGGCTGCCTCCGGGAACCGTCAACGTCGTCCACGGGCCTGGAGGCGAGGTGGGGGCTGAGCTGGTGGAAAATCCAATCAGCCGAAAGATCGCCTTCACCGGCGAGACCGCAACCGGCAAATGGATCATGGAAAAGGCAGCGAAATATATAAAACGGGTTTCCCTGGAGCTTGGCGGCCAGTCCCCCTTCATCGTCTGCCGGGACGCCGACCTTGAAAAGGCCGCAGCCGCCTGCGCAAAGAGGGCATTCAACAACATGGGGCAAATCTGCATCAGCGTGAACAGGATTTATGTGGACGAGAGCGTCGCCGAGGAGTTCACCTCGCGGCTCGTTGCCCGCACTAAAAAGATGAAGATCGGCAGCGGCCTTAATCCTGATGTCGACCTCGGCCCCATGGCCAGCGCCAACTCGCGCCAGAAGACAAAAGAGCACGTGGCAGATGCGCTTGATAAAGGCGCAGAGCTGCTTTACGGCGGCCGCGAGCCAGAGGGCCTGGAGTACGAAAAGGGGTTCTTCTTCCTCCCGACAGTGCTGTCGAATGCAGACCACAGGATGAGGGTAATGCGTGAGGAGACATTCGGCCCCGTGGCCCCTATAATGCGCTTTAAAACACTTGATGAGGCCCTGGCTCTCGCCAACGACAGCGATTACGGCCTGGCGGCCTACATTTTCACGGAGAGCCTGAAGACCGCGATTTATGCCGCCGAGCGGCTGGAGGCCGGCGGAATCGGCGTAAACGTGAACAGCGTGGTGGATTTGCAGGCGCCATTCGGCGGCTGGAAGCAGAGCGGTAGCGGCCGTGAGCTTGGCCACTTCGGCCTTGAATCCTTCCTCGAGCCGAAGCATATCAGGCTGGGGCTGGATCAATGATCCATCGATAATCCATCGATGATACATCAGGCTTAAATGGCTTTGTCTTTGTCATCACGACCGGAAGATGTATCTTTCACTGGCCTATAATCCCTGGTAGCAATAAGATCCGGGTATGATAAAAGGTTAAGAGGTGGGGTATAATGTATTCGCCGCAGGAAATCAAGCGCAAGAAGGAAAAGGGTCGCACTCGTAAGGCCGTTCGAAACGCAATAGCGAACATTCACTGGGGAATATGGTCCATCTTAGCAGCAGCGGCCTTGAACTTCATTTTGGCAATCGCGTTTGGCAATATCGTTAATCTGCTTGCATGCCTTGCATGTCTGGTGGGTTTATTCGGGATTATACAAAAGATTGATTGAGCGCAGGCTCAACTTAATCGTCACTTCTCATTTTAATTTTTTCTCATTTCCAAATCTCACTCAATCTTCTCCTCCCGGAACCTAAGGCTCATTTCATACACGCCCTCTTCCCTGCGCTTCTCGATATCGAATCCCATTTTTTCGAAAAGCATAATCATTGGCCTGTTTTCGACCAATACTTCCGCAGTGAACGCGAGCAGTCCCTGTCTTCTGGCCAGATAGGTGAGATAAGACAGGATCTCAGTTCCAACACCCTTTCCCTGATACTCGTCTTTTACAACGATTGCAACTTCTGCAGTATGCAAATCCCTGTTTACCTCATACTGCCCTAGGCCCACAATCGTCTCCCTCTCCTTTTCCTGCAAAACGGCTAAAATCACCATCTTCCTGGAGTAATCGATCACCATGAACTCCTGCAGTCTGCTGTGCGGCATATCCCGCCTCATTGAGAAAAACCGCAGGTACATGCTGTCCTCGGAAAGGGCGTAGAAGAAGTTCTTGAGGAGAGTTTCATCCGTTATTTTGACAGGACGAAGCATAATGTTGAGGCCGGTCTTCGTAGTCCTCCAGGTCTCAAGAGACTCAGGATACACTCCTCTCTCGCCGGGTATGAATGCCTGATCCAGGTAAATCAATGTCCTCTTCTTGGCCTCCTCTATCAGCCAGGGCCGGAACTTCGGATGGGCGATGGAGATCAAATCCATGGCTCTCTGGCGGATGTTCTTTCCGTGAAGGTAGGCTATGCCGTACTCGGTCACCACATACTGAATGTCTCCCCTGGTTAAAGTGACGCCGGCTCCATCCTTTAGGATCGGAACGATCCTGGAGATGCTGTCGTTTAAAGCAGTGGAGGGCATTGCCAGGATTGTCTTTCCTTCGGGAGCCATCACCGCCCCCCGCATGAAATCGGCCTGGCCTCCGATTCCGCTGTAAAAGACATCCCCCAGAGACTCGGCCGTTGCCTGGCCGGTCAGGTCGATCTCCATGGCGCTGTTGATTGCCGTCATGCGGTAGTTCCTGGCTATGATCATGGGGCTGTTCGTGTAGTCAATTCTCTTGAAGTCGACCATCGGATTTTCGTCCAGAAACTCGTATGTATCCCGGCTTCCCATGCAAAATGCAGCCACGGTCTTTCCGGGATTGTTTCCCTTCATCGTGTTATCGACGACGCCCTTTTTCATCAAATCGACAAGTCCGTCGCCCAGAAGCTCTGTATGCACTCCCAAATGCCTCTTTCCTTCAAGGTTTGGAAGAACGGCATCAGGGACCATGCCGTAGCCGACCTGAATAGTTGAGCCGTCCTCTATAATCCTCGCAACATAGTTCCCGATTCTCTGCACGATATCTGTGGGAGCTTTGACAGAGTATTCAAGCAAAGGCTCGTTGTGCGGTATGATGTAATCCAGGTCCTTAATATGAATGAATCCGTCGCCATGGGTGCGCGGCATATTCGAGTTCACCTGGGCGATAACCAGAGAGGCCTTCTCGGTTGCAGCCTTGACGATGTCCACACTGATTCCGAGGCTGACGTAGCCGTGCTTATCTGGAAGGGATGTCTGGATCAGGGCCACATCTATGGGAATCATCTCCCGGCGGAACAGGTTAGGGACGGCTGAGAGAAAAATGGGCGTGTAGTCCGCTGCCCCTCTGTTCACGGCGTTTCTCGTGCTCTCTCCCACAAAGAACGAGTCAAGCCTGAAGTTCTCCTGCAGCCGCTCATCCGTGTACGGGGCGACGCCGAGGGTCCAGACATGTATCAGCTCGGCATCGAAGAAGGCTTTAGGATTGCTCTTGACGTAGTTCACCAGCGCCTGGACCAGATACTGGGGCTCGCCGCAGCCTGTGCCGATGAATATCCTATCTCCGGCATGTATATGGCCAAATATTGCCTCCTCGGGCGCAAACTTATCAGGATAATCCTTTCGAAAATCCTCCAAATTTCTCACGTGATGCATATAAACTGACACCTTATAGTCTTAGATGGTCTCAGGGTGGCGATTCTCGTCACATCCGTTTCAGTCCATACCTCGTCTTCCTCAGATAAATACATTTTCGCATTTATAATACATTCCTGAAGTCCTGCCAAAAACATAATATTTGTTAATAGAAATTGCGATTCTCACCTCTTTGGTGTTTGCTTAATTATTGGACTATCAAGAAGCATCAGGATGAGACAATGGAAGTGGGCAAGGTCCGCCCCTATTTTGTGAGTATCGAACAATAAGAACGATAAAAGTGAATCATTTTTGGTGTATCATTTTATTACTTCTATCTAAATTAACTATTTTTGGATCATTAAGCCATTCTTCTAATCAAATTAATACATAATGTTGAATTGGCTAATAACGTTATTGAATGCGGTTTGGTGTACAACTGAAAAATCAACTTTTGATTTGGATTCATCCTATCAATAGCGATTTATACATAAGTGTACAATGCAAGTGTCTATTAATAATATGATGGTTTTGTATAGGCCGGAGTGCTAAAATGAGACTTAGAGTTGTAAGCGGAAGAAATGAGATCCCAAATCTCAACCCCAATGAGAAGATGATCCATCTGGCCTTCAGGGCCTCCAACGTCGATTTCCTAAACCTGATGCAGAGATGTCCAAGGCTTAGAGCGATACAGACACCCACTTCCTACCGGAAGACTCTGTCCAGCGCCATCACTGTATTCCTGGATATGCAGGGAATAGAGCTTCTTGAGGGCGATGTCTGGGGCCACAGGAAGGATCTTGACGAATACTATACCGTTGAAGATGCCACAATGGAAGAAATTCGCACCCTTGCAGCCAGCGGTATTCCAATGGATGAGGTTGCAGCCCAGGTCGAGCAGAAGGCCAGGATTAGCCCTGACCTGATCAAATACATCGCCACTTCCAAGGCAACTGCATGAGCCAGCCGCATGGGCGGCTCTTATTTCCTTTTCTATTTATTCTTCCTCTGGCGGTTTTTATATCACCCTCAATCCGCAATTGTCAGAACCGAATCTTTTATATCGTTTAATGTCGAGTAAGATATCGGCAAAGTCGAACAGCATCAGTATTCCCTTCTGAGCGGGTCACCATTGACTTTGCCGCGATATTCTCAATAGATTTGGCAATCAGCGTTGATTATATCTGCTACACAGCGTTGATTATATCTGCAACATTCGCCGGGAAATCATAGAATGCTAAAGGTTGGGTCTCATCCAGCATGTACTGAATCCAGATGTAGACGTCATCGCTAAACTCTTCGATTGATTCACCGGGTTCCAAGTAGGTCGGCTTGGTGATAGAAACCGGACTTTTAGCGGGGGTCTCATCACCTTCTGGAAGAACCACACCATCCTTGTCAGTAATCGTCTTCTCGCCGCTTCCGAGTATTTTAGCTGTTACCTGTATCCCGGCAGGCTCACTACTTTCCTTCATATAGGTGTTTATAGTAGTCGTTCCTACCTTGTCATCATCCTCAGTTGAAACTTGAACGATCTTTACGCTTGCCTTATATGAGCCATCACAAACGCCTATTGCACAAACCGATGCAAAGAGTACTAAAACCAAGACGAATCCTTTGAGGATCTTTAAATATCTCTTCACTTTATTCCCTCCCATATATCATGGGATTAAACTATATACTCTTCCTAGTATATTTATAAATGATAAATAAATATCCGGAGTTTGATTACTGATTCAAGCAGTTTTATATCCATGAAGATAGCCAGCATGAGCTGGATGGAGCAAAGATCAAGATCGGCGACAGGAGGCCATCTCAAGTGAATGATTTTTCCTTCAGCATTGAGATAGTCAAGGCAGAAATCCTGGAGGACTTCAGGACATACTTCAGGGAAGTGGGCTATAGGAAGAATACGCCTATGGTCCACTGGGGTGTGGAATATGAAATCAAGTTCATGGATCAGGACATTCCAGAAGAGCCTGGTATGCTCTCCAGAAGGTTCATGGAAATCACTCTTAGAGCTGATGAGGAGCCGAGTCCAGCCACCATTGCCAGAGAGATCATCATGAGGGGCGGTCGTTGTGTCAGTGCTGCAGCTCTGAAGGCCAGGGAGGGGTGGCGGAATGGGAAGAAGTTTGAGCCTCAAAAGAAAGGCCCTTCAGTCCAGGAGGCTGTGGATCTGATACATAAGACTGGCAGGAATCCCCTGGAGAAAGAGGTCCAGGAAGCTCTCCCAGGGC
>CAZHNU010000039.1:0-33019 GCA_964534145.1 uncultured Methanotrichaceae archaeon
TATCCAGGCGCTCAGAACCTTTCGAAGCTGATTTCTGCCGCCACGGCGCTGATACCACCGCAGGTCGTTGTACAGCAGATAAAACGCGCTCTGCAGCGCCCGGCGAGTCTGGATGTTCTCCATCGCAGTCGTAGCCTCTGCGATGCGTCTTTGCAGCCTGGACAGCATCCAGCGGTCGATGAGGCTGGGCTCTGCCGACTCGTCGATGCTGCCGTCGGCCAGGATCTCGCGGGCGAGGTTGTAGAACCTCTCCAGCTGCCCCCGCGTCGAGACCACGCCGTCGTTTCGCCAGTCCACGTCCTGCGTGTACTCGGCGTTGCCCAGGATGTAGAGCCTCGTCACATCGGCGCCGTTTTCGGCAACAGCCTGCCGCAGCGTGAGCAGCGGCCCCTTGGACTTGGACATCTTCTGCCCCTCCAGGGAGACGAAGCCGTTGACAGCAATCGCCCTGGGCCATTCGGATTCGGGGAAGATGGCCACGTGATGGTAGAGGAAGAACAGCAGGTGATTTGCCACCAGATCCTTTCCTGAAGTTCGAAGATCCACGGGATACCAGTAGGCGAAATCGTCGTGAATCTGCCTGACCGTCTCCTGCGGGATTCCCGTTATTTTGGAAACCTCTTCGGCCGAGCCGTTGTCCATAAAGATGTACTCGAAGAACTCCGGTGGGAGCGCATCGATCTTCATCCCGGCGTTCACGTACTTGGCCAGGATGTAGTAGGCCATGTAGATCGTGGAGTCGCCCAGAGATTCGATCAGCCACTCCTTGTCCCAGGGCAGGCGCGTACCGAGGCCTTTGCGGCGGGCACAGGCCTTGTCCTTCAGCCAGTCCACCTTGTTCTCGAACTCGATGCGGAACTCCTCGGGGATGATGTCCATGTTCCTCAGGCACTCAAGGACCCGCGCCTTCCATACCGGGTCTGAGTACTCCAGGAACCACTGGTCCCGCACCATCATGATCACGCAGCGCGTTCCGCAGCGGCAGATGACGGGGCTCTCGGAGAACTCGTAGAATATCTCAGCCATGCCCTGATCGATCAGGTCCCTCAGGAGCACGTCCTTGATCTTGGAGACTGCGATCCCTGCATACTTGCCCGTGTTGGCCTTGAGCACGCCGTTGTGGAACTCCCTGCGGTAGACGAGCTTTGTGGCCTCCTCTGCCTTGGGGTCGTTCTGGTCCTTTACCTTCAGCTCGTTCACTGCCTCCACAGCCGGAAGCTCGCCGTAGCCCGGCGACTCTATCAGGGAAATGAACTGGATCTTTTGGAGGTCGTCCTTTATGCCGTACTCGGATAGGTCCTTATCGTAAAGGTCCTTCAGGGCCAGGTAATCGTAGGGCGCGTGGGCTGGAACCGACATGACGATTCCTGAGCCGTTGTCAGGGTCCACGAATCCGGCTGGCAGAATGAGGACCTCAGTTCCTGTGAGCGGGTTTGTGACCGTCTTTCCTATCAGCTCTTTGCCGGATATCTCTGCTCCGCAGGCCACCTGGCGGTCGGTGAATGTGAGCTTCTCGTAGGCCTCCCTGGACACTATCCAGCTCTCGTCGTTCACCCGCGCCAGGACATAGTTCACATCCGGGTTCAGCCAGAGGTTGGTCACTCCGAAGACCGTCTCAGGCCTTAAGGTAGCGCAGGGAAGGACATCCTTTCCCATCCGGAACTTTATGAGGGCAAAATCCATGATTGTGGCATCCTCGCCCTTCAAAATATCGTGGTCCTCCACGGGATTCCTGTCGTGGGGGCACCAGCGCACGGGGTGGCTGCCCTTTACGACGTAGTCCAGGCGGCGCAGGATCCCGTACTGCCACTCGATGAACTTGCTGTAGGCCGGATCGGTCGTGGTGAACTCCCGCCTCCAGTCGATTGAGTAGCCGATGCTCTGCATTGCCTTCTTCGCCTCGCGGCGGAAGTAGGCCACGATCTTTTCAGGCGTGTTCAGGCTGGACAGCTCATCCTCTGGAATGCCGTGAAGCTTTGTGTAGACTCCCCAGATGAGCGGGTCCTTGTTGACTATGAGCTCTGACAGGCCGACGATCGGCGTTCCCGTGGCGTGAAAAGCCATGGGGAATAAGACGTTGTCCCCCTTCATTCGTCGGAAGCGCGCCACAGCATCGCCGATTGTGAAGGTCCTGGTGTGTCCAGCATGAAGGTTGCCGTTTAGATACGGATAAGGTATGGTTAAGAAAAACTTCTGGCGGGAGTCGGGCTCCGGCTGGAAGACCGCCTCCTCCTCCCAGGTCTTCTGCCACTTGGCCTCGATCTCCTTTGCGGAGTAGTCTTTGAGCAACTTTATTTCCTCCGAAATTTTAAAACATTATTTAAGATAAAATTCGCTTTAAAGATCCATCTTCTCCAGCCGCTCCACCGCAGCCTCGACCCTCTCCGTCGGCTGGGTGATGGAGAACCTCACATAGCCCTCGCCGTACCGGCCAAAGCCGACGCCCGGTGTGGCGACGATGCCCGTCTCATCCAGAAGCCTGGCTGCATACTCAATGGAGCTTCCTCCCACGTAGGCCCATAGGTAGAGCGTGGCGCGGGGCTTCTCCAGCTTCATGCCCATGTCGACCAAGGCCTTATAGAGGATGTCAATCCTGTGCTGGTAGACTTTTCTGATATCGTCTACCACCTTTTTCGGGCTCTTCAGCGCTGCGATTCCTGCATCCTGCACGGCTCCAAATGTGCCTGAGTCGATGTTGCTCTTGATCTTGCCGATTCCCGCGACTATCTCGGCATTCCCGACGACAGCCCCTATCCTCCAGCCTGTCATATTGTAGGTTTTGGACAGAGAGTGGAACTCAACGGCCACATCCCTGGCCCCATCAATTTCGAAGATGCTCATGGACCTCTGGCCGTCGTAGTAGACCTCGGAGTAGGGATTGTCATGCATTACGATAATCTCGTTATCCTTTGCGAAGTCTACGAGCTTTTTAAAGAACGCCCTGTCGGCCGATGCTCCCGTGGGGTTGTTCGGATAGTTGAGGAAGATCAGCTTGGCCTTCTTTGCCGCCGCAGGGTCGATTGCATCCAGGTCCGGCAGAAATCCGTTCTCCCTTAAAAGCGGCATGACGACCGGCGTCCCGCCTGCAAATGAGACCGACGTCCTGTAGACGGGATATGCCGGGTCGGGGATCAGCGCCGAATCTCCGGGATTGATGAATGCCAGCGGGGCATGGGCTATGCCCTCCTTTGAGCCGATGAGTGTGAGAACCTCCTTTGAGGGGTCCAGGCCTACATTGAAGGTCTCCCTGTACCAGTCGGCCACCGCTGTGCGAAATGCGAGCTTTCCCTCGTAGGAGGGGTACTGGTGGTTGGAAGGGTCCCTGGAAGCCTTGTCCAGGGCTTCTATGATGTGTGCTGGCGTCGGCAGGTCAGGATCGCCAACGCTTAGGTCTATTACATCCACGCCCTTTGCCCTGGCCTCCTGTTTGGCCTTATCAATTGCTGCAAAGAGATATGGCGGAAGGTGCTTTATCCGATCGGCGTACATTTGGTTCTCTCCATGGAAGATGCATATATACGATGAAGCTTCAATTCAATTCTCATTCAGTATCTTGTAGTTATCCCGCAGGTAGTACTTTCACGTAGTATTTAAGATTAGAGGGGATTGATGCTCGAGATAAAGGACCTCAAGTCCTGGCTGCCCCAGGAAGTGATAGACCTCTATGAGGGACGGGGAATCAGGGAGCTGTACCCGCCCCAGGCTGAGGCCGTTGAGCGCGGGCTGCTGGAGGGCAAAAGCATGCTTCTGGCCATGCCCACAGCCAGCGGCAAGACCCTTCTGGCAGAGATGGCGATGCTTAAGGCCGCCTTAAAGGGAGAAAGATCGCTTTACATCGTGCCCTTGAGGGCTCTGGCCTCTGAGAAGTACGACTCTTTTCGCAGCTTCAAAAGGCTTGGAATCGATGTCGGAATCAGCACCGGCGACTTCGACAAGAAGGACGAGCGGCTGGGCAAAAACCAGATTATAATAGCCACATCCGAGAAGGCCGACTCCCTGATGAGGAACGGCGCTGCCTGGGTCCGCGACCTGGGCGTTCTGGTCGTGGACGAGATCCACCTCTTAAACGACCCCGGAAGGGGCCCCACCCTCGAGATGACGATCACAAAGCTCCTTCGGATCAATCCTCGAATTCAGGTCATCGGCCTCTCGGCAACTGTCGCCAACGGCCGGGAGATCGCCGAGTGGCTGAAGGCGGAGATGGTATCAAGCGACTGGAGGCCCATCCAGCTCAAGGAGGGTGTCATCTGCAACAGGAAGCTTGTCTTTTCCGACAGCGAGGTGGCGCTGGCCTCAAAAGGCGCAAAGGATGAGGCCCTGGCCCTTGTCAGGGACACCATCGACCAGAAGGCCCAGATACTGATCTTCGAGAACAGCAGGCGAAACGCCGAGGCTATGGCAACCAAGCTTTGCGGCGAGCTGCCCATCGGCGAGCCGGAGCAAAAAGAGCTGAAAGGCCTGTCTGAGCTGGTTTTGTCCACAGGCGAGAGCGAGACCTGCCGCAGGCTCGCCAGCTGCGTCTCAAGGGGTGTAGCATTCCACCATGCTGGTCTTTTGCCGGAGCAGAGAAGGCTTGTAGAGAAGGGATTTCGCGAAAACAAGATAAAGGCCATAGCCAGCACGCCGACCCTTGCCGCAGGATTGAACCTGCCCGCCAGAAGGGTGCTGATAAAAAGCTACAGGCGCTATGAGTACGGCTCTGGCATGGTCCCAATTCCCGTCATCGAGTACCGCCAGATGGCAGGCAGAGCCGGCCGGCCGGGCCTGGATCCCTACGGCGAGTCCTTCCTCATGGCCAAGAGCGATTCCGAGAGACTGGAGCTGATGGAGCGCTACGTCAACGGCATGCCCGAGGAGATATGGTCGAAGCTCGCATCGGAAAGCGCCCTTCGCACCCACATCCTATCGACCATCGCCTCGGGATTTGCGTCAAGCACTCCGGAGCTGAAGGAGTTCATATCCACCACATTTTACGCCAACCAGCAGGACCCATGGCACCTCGACTCAACCCTGGAAAGGGTCCTTGATTTCCTTGCAGAGAAGGGAATGATCGAATGCGCTGGCGACGCAGTTTCGCCCACGCGCCTTGGGTCTCTGGTCTCCAAGCTCTACATCGACCCGTTAAGCGCCGTCATAATGATTGAGAACCTGAAAGATAAAAGCGACAAAAAGAGGCCCTCCGATCTGCGCCTCATTCACCTTATCACAATGACTCCCAACATGGACCTTCTCTACGTTCAGACTGCCGACCACTGGATAGAGGAGTTCATCTACGAGCATGAGGACGACCTAAATCCCGAGGACAACTACGACTTCCTCCTCCGTGAGGCCAAGACCTCGGCCATGATCATGGACTGGATAGGGGAGGTCAAAGAGGAGCAGATCAGCGACCGCTACAGAATCGGCCCGGGCGATATTCGCCGAGCGGCCGAGACGGCCGAGTGGCTCATGCACGCCCTCTCGGAGCTGTCCAAGCACCTCAACCTGGGACATGCCTTCAGGGCTGAGCAGCTGTCCCAGCGCATCCACTACGGAGCAGGACCCGACCTCCTGGCGCTGCTCGACCTGAAGGGCGTGGGCCGTGTCCGGGCCAGGAAGCTCTACCTGGCGGGCTACACCAGCCTGGAGAAGCTTAAAGGCGCATCTGAAACGGAGATTGGGCACATTATCGGCCCGAAGATTGCACAAAAGGTAATGCTGCAGCTGAAGAAAGGCGAGATAGGGGAGAGCGAACGAAAAGGGGAGACTGGGGGGATGCTGCCTTGAAGTGGCTGAAAAATATTTTTCAAAAGGGGACGCCGCAGGAAAGCCCTGAAAAGCTGAAGCTCTCAGAGCTTGGCGCCTGGCTGGATGAGAAAAGCGGCAATGCCCTGTCCAGGGAGAACCTGCAGGAGATTTACAGGGGCATCGGGGAGGTTGGACGGGACCTGGAAAGCGATATAGATGCCCTGGCTTCCGCAAAGCCAAATGAGTCAACCCCGCCGAGACTCCTGAAGGCGGGACTTGCCGCCAGGGGAGAGGTTGTGAAGCAGATAGACTCGCTGTCCAAAAAGCTTGCCCCGCCAAAGCAGATGGATGCCGAGTCGGTCTCCGAGCACCACTGGGCTATGGTCAAGGCGCTCAATAACACAGTCCAGAAGTTCGGGCGGGCTCAGAGATATGTGGCCGCCCTTTTCCCGAAGGAGGCAGAGGCCGTCAACTCCGATTTCAACCGCTTAAGCCGCCTGCTCGTCCAGCTCGAGGAGGAGATAGGGAAAAACCGCAAGGAAAGGGAGGAGATCTGGTACTCCCGGGAGCTTGCGGCAAAAATACCGCAGGAGCAAAGAGAGATACGGGATCTGCGCTCCCGAATAAAAAAGGATGAACAGAGGCTGTCAGAGCTTTTAGATTTCCAAAGGCGCGGAGATGAAGAGATTAAGAGGGTGGCATCAAGCTCACAGGGAAAAAAGATCGAGGAACTCAAGTCAGACCTGAATGGAAAGAGGGAAGAGCTGAAGGAGATCGAGGCGGAGATTGATGATCTGGTCTCTCCCCTGACGAAAGCCCTCAGCAGGGCCATGAAGCAGGAGTCGAGCGATAGAATCAGCCTTCAGCATAGAGAGGTCTTGGAGATGCTCTCCAGATATCCGCTGCAGGCGCTGGATGGCGATATCTCTGAGCCCCTCAGGGAGGTAAGGTCCCATATGGCAGTCCTGGGGCTGAAGGACCGCAAGAAGGAGAAGGTCCTGGACCATCTAGACTACCTGATAGACAAAAGGCCTCTGGAGGCCCTGAAGGCACGGCACAAAAAGCTTCAGGAGGAGACTCTTGCCCTGGAAAGGGAGCTGGACGAGAGCACCAGAGGAACTGTGAGCTTAAACAAGGATCTGGCCCGCACCAGGAAGGAAATCGAACGTCTAGATGCGGAGCTGTCTTCAAGCCGCCAGACGCTTGCCGCTCTTGAGGAGAAGGCCGCTCGCGATGAGGCAGAACTTAAGGAAAGGACCTCAAAAATCGCCGGCAGGCCTGTGGAGATTGACATGGGCCTTGAGTCGGGAGAGCAGGGCACATGAAGGTCAACCTCGGCGGAATTGTGCATCTATCCACGGTCGATTGGCCGGGCAGGGCATGCATGGTCGTGTTTCTCCGAGGATGCCCACTGCGCTGCCCGCATTGCCAGAACCAGTCTCTCTGGGAGGGCGAAAGCCCTGTGGACCTGGCCTTTATCAGAAATGAGATTAAAAAGGCCACGCTATTTGGCGGGAAATCCTATCAAATTAATGACCAAATCAATGATATCGGTCGGACAGACGAGATCGATAGGGTCGACCAGATCAATTATATCAATCAGATCACGCTGGAGGAGTCCTTCCTCAGGACGAAATCAAAGCCGTTTATAAGCGGCTTTGTCCTCTCGGGCGGAGACCCGCTGATGCAGCCGAGGCAGGCCGCGGCCATTCTCGGAACTGCGAAAAGCCTTGGACTTTTCACCGGCATTGAGACATCAGGCTATTATCCGGACTGGCTCTCAGAGCTCCTGAAGAGAAAAGTGGCCGACAGGGTATTTCTGGATATCAAGGCAGCGCTTAAAGATCCCGAATACACAAGGGCGACGGGCGTGCGGGGCACTGCAAAGCGCGTTGCTGAAAGCCTGGAGGTCTGCATGAGGTCGGGAGTTCCCCTGGAGATCAGGACCACAATCTTTCCTGAGATGCCCTCTTTTGCTGAGCTTGGCGAAATAGCAGCGACTTTGAATAAGGCAAAGGAAGAGTTCCCTGACCATCGATTGGACTGCATGGTGATCCAGCAGGGCCTGCCGAAGGGGCGCGAGTTTGAGCCTGTTCCCTGGGATGAGCTGGATGCGATGGCCAGATATATTGATGGACTTGGGGGGATCGGGGCGTTTGTTCGCGCCGGGCCTAAGGTTAAGGTCAAGCTGGACAAAGTTGATAGCTCCGAAGGCCTTTTGCCTGTGGACGGGAGCACTTTGGAATGAAGATCATAGGCTTTGTAGGCATGCCTGGGTCGGGCAAGAGCGTGGCGTCGGATGTGGCCAGGAGCATGGGCTTGAAGGTTGCCGTCATGGGGGATGTTATCCGGGGCGAGGCCAGACGGCTGGGACTTGAGCCTACCGACGAGAACCTCGGACGGGTAGGGAATATGCTTCGCACCGGGGAAGGCCCTGATGCTGTTGCAAGAAGGACGCTTGAAAACGCCTTGAGTGAGCGCCCAGGAATAAATTCGGAGCTTTGTCCGGATGCAAAGGCAGGTCCGAAGGTAAATGCAGGTCCTAAAGCAAAGGCAATTGTGATAGACGGCCTGCGGTCCAAGGCTGAGGCAGACTTTTTTAGATCAAGTGCCGAAGAGTTCCACCTGATTGAAATCATTGCCCCTTCTGAGGCCAGGGTCAAATGGATCGTTTCCAGGGGACGTGCCGACGATCCGGGAGCAGGAATTCTGGGGACAGAGACAAAGGACCCTAAGATCGTGACATCCTGCAAGGATGGAAGCGTCAGCAGAGATACTGCCGAGGCCCTGGAGAGGAGAGAGTGCAGAGAGCTTTCATGGGGGATGTGCGAGGCCATGAGAGAGGCGGACCTGCGGGTGAAAAATGAGGGAGACCTGGACGATTTCAGGGCATCGATCCGGAAACTTTTGGATGAAATCATATCCTGAGCAATATCCTAAGCCATATCCAGAGCAGCGCATCTTTTGGCTTTCCACCAGGCGATGCCGCCTAGTTTAAATAGGCAGATATGCAATACAATGCATAGAGGTGAAGGCAATATGTGCACCGTTGGCGGAGGTCCTGACATCGGAAACATCGAGTCCTTAGCTGCGAAAGATTACGAGTGCCTGGACTGCAAGAACAAGTTCAAGGCTATGGGCAGAAGGGTCATGTGTCCCTCTTGCAAATCCAGGAATGTCAAGGCAGCATAGACTTGAACACTTGAATATAAAGCATGAATATCTCCTTTAAGGAAAGCGAGATCGTCTTTCTCTGCGGCGAGAGCGGAACCATAGCTTTGGCTAAGTCTCTTGGAAAACTCTTTTATTTGGAGACAGAGGCAGAGGAAATAGTGCTCTTTACCGAGCCGGAGGACCTGATAGTAGCGTCCTCATTTGGCACCGGAGAAAAGGTCAGGCGCGGTCTTAGATGCACGATTTATCAGATCAGAGAGCTTGAGTCCCCTCTCATAGTCCTGCCCAAAGGCCACCCTGCATCGGCCAGGCTGAAGACGGTGGTATCAATCGGGCCGAAAACGCATCTTCGCTGCAATATACAGCCGGGGACTCACCCGGAGCAAGATGTTCTTTGCAGCTTGGAGGAGTTCCACGGAATGGAGATTCTGGCTACCCCCGGCGGCACAAAGATAAAGGGCTATTTTGGAAAAGCAGTAGTAGAAGTGCTGTGAGATGATTCTCGAGTGGGTTTTGCCATGAGCAGGAGATTAAAATTTCGCAGACTATATCTGGCTTTACTATTGATATTGCCGGTTGCCGGCATATTTTGCGGCTCATCGTTTGCCGGCTCAGAGGATATGCTCGGCACCTGGAGCGTTATTGGAGAACTTGTAACAGCAACCGCCGAGAACCCGAATGATCCCAATGCGCCAAAGCCCGGCGACATAAAGCCTGACTCCTGGAAGATCGAAGACTACGGCAGCGGCCCTGTTTTGACGGGCAGCAGCGGCTCGATCCAGGGTCAGTACACGCAAAGAGGAGCAGTTTTCCAGGGCACTTACCCTTTAGGCTCAGGCGTTTATATGGTAGTGCAGATCGAGGCCTTTTTAAGGAGCGCCTCTTCGATGTACGGAACCATCCAAAACGATTATTGGGGGACTAATACCGTAACCGGCGAGATGCTAAGAATCGGCCTGGAGGCATGGAGGTTCGAGGCATCAAAATAATGAATAAACGGACGAAACAAAGGCGTTTTATGCGAATAATTTTTGCAAATAATCAAAAGGCTTTTCTACTTCTAAGACATTTTAATACACCTGATTATAAAAAGGGGCGAGAGGTCGAGTACAATGATCAGTATAATCATCAGGTTAGTTTTAACGTTCGGGCTATTGGCGGGTATGGCCGGCGCCATGAACAGTCCTGAGTCGGTCAGCTTGGATCTTTTAGGAAGCGATGCCGATAACGCCAGCATAGTTTCTTTGGGATCGGGTCCTGTAGAGGTCGATATTATTGGAAGCAGTGCGGCAAATATTCAGATAGGATTCGCTGAGGACCATGAAAATAACACAGAGTGCGGCATGTGCTACTGCGGAGAGTGCTGCTGCGGCTATACGACTATCTGGGATGATTTCCGAAGACCGCTCTGCTATCCATGGAGTTCCTATATTCCTACCAGGTATAACAGGCCCTTCCATGCCATGAATAATGGATACGGCACAAATTCTGCATCGTATGAATATAACGGATATCCCGTTGCTTATCTTGGGAGATACTACCAGGAATTTTCTTGAATGCAGCGTTGGGTCATCCATAATTTCTTTATAGATATTTTAGCTGTAATTATATCTGATTACGACAGCAGATTCGCATAAATCTCTCCGAAAGTTTTTTCTACTTTCAGTATATATAAAATCTATCTTAAATACTGACTTTGCGAGGGGATTAAAGTGATTAAGATGGGTTTATCCTTGGCAATGATATCCGTTCTGCTGGCGCTCCATGGCTGCAGCGCATGCAGTGCAGGATCCGTAGTTGTAGATATCATAGGCAGCGACGCCGATAATGTCACTGTTGAATCGGGCTCTGATTCTGTCGATTTAGAAATAATAGGCAGCCTGGCAAGCGACATCGAAATAGCTCCTCCTCATATAGATGTCCTCAATTGCTGCTGTGGGCAATGCTGCAATCCGGGTGTACAAAGCGCTGCAGTGAAGCCCAGCTACCCCTGGGATTCAATGCATCTGGGCGTGGATGCCTGGTATGGAACCTTCTGGTATACCGATATTAATATGCCCAAATGGCCCCAGATTTAGGATTGAAGGATAAGGCTGGAATTTTCAGCCTCTCCTCACCTGTTTAATTTTAGCATACTTTTCTCATATCCTCTGAGCGGATATCCATGATATACCAGTCGCCGGCAGGAAGTGTCTCGTGAAGCTGCTCTCTGTCCTCCTTTCTCCCATGAAGAAGAATTCCCCTGACAGCCTCTTGTCTGACATGGAAGTCCTCGTTTTGCACATGCTTAAATAAGAGGCTCACAGCCTCTGGATCCCCTTCTGCCGCCCTGCATCCTATGGCATCTATTGCCGCTATTTTTTCCTTTAGGGCGCGATCCTCTTCGCTGAGGTTGCTGCGGTTATCGTTGCGGGCTGACAGAGCTTCTGATGCAGGACTGGATGGGGTATTATCTGGGACCTTAATTGCTTCAGGACCCTTCGTATCGGCCGACATACTTGCCGAAGGCCCTTTTCTCGTATACATCTCGCCGGGAGAGCGATTGTATCCGCCTGCAATGCTCCGGGTTTCCGATATATCTGAAATTTCTTTCTTTTCGTCGCCTTCTATTCCCTCCTTGCTGCTCGTGATGGTTATTCTCTTCTGCTCGCCGGGGAACTTTGCAGGCGTGCCAAGCGTGCCTGGTTCAGGCAAATCTGGGGACTCTATTTCTATCTTTCGTCCCTTGGCTTTTTCCGCCGATGAGGAATCGTGCTCATAGGATCCATAGGATTGTTCAGCTGGCTGCTGAACTATCTGGGTTTTTGCCCTCTTTCTTTTGTATTTTTTGTATTGACTCATCAAGATAAAGACTGCTGCTGCAAGGCTTCCAGCTTTAATTAACGTTCCCAAACCCGTTATTCGAGCGGACGACTCAGATGCCGCCATATATTGCCTCCATAATTACTGCTTAAAATTTCAGGAGCTTAAGGCGTCTTGAATTTCAAGATTATATTACTATGTGCATAGTATTTACTTATTGCGGGCGCTCTTTTCTGTCATATCTTTTTTGTCAAGGCACTTTTATCATCTGGATTATGTATGGGAAGTTGACAATAGCCCGGTAAGGTTCCTTAAATGTAAGGTCCCTTAAATCAATAAGCGATCACAAAAAAAGAGATGATGGTTTGCATGGCGAGCCGCATTTGCCATCCGTTTGGCAATCTAACTCACGGGTACGCCCATAATCCCTGATTTGGTATAGAGTGCCACTCCTCGAAATACTCCTTTTGCAGGTGTAAATCCGTCCTTACTTCGCGGCTCTGGTCTGGTTGAGCATATCGGACTTCAGGACAGTCCTTAGCCGACTCCCTGGCAATAGTATCGTTTAGGACCGTATAACCGAACCCCTCCTTGACGAAATAGGAGGCGATGACGATGCTGCCAGGATCAGCAAAATGACGAGCCCCATCTTCAGATTCGTGCTCATGATTCCCTCACGCTCCCAGCACCTTGCTCATCTTCTCCTTCCAGGCCTTTACCTCATCGACGTTGATGACGTCAATCGCCCCGCCCTGGAACTCGCCGCCGACATCACCCATGCGCTCTTCCATCCAGCCCTCGATCTCCAGGTAAAGGGATTTCAGGGCGTCCAGGACCTCGGGGTCGGCCTTCCACAGGCCTCTCTGCTCGGCCTCCAATAGCCTTCGTCCCATCTCCTCCATGGCCCACGGATTGTTCTCCTGGAAGAACTTGCGGTTCTCCTCGTCCATGATGAAGGTTCGGGCGATATCGTCGAAGATCCAGTCGTCCACCTCCTGGGTCGTTGCCTCCCAGCCGTAGACTCGGCCGACGCGCTTTGAGATGTCTCCAGCGCCCTTGTAGCCGTGGCGCTTCATGCCGTCGATCCACTTCGGATTGAGCAGCTTTGTACGGACCACGCGCCTGACCTCGTCGGCCAGTGTGCGCACCTCCACATGATCCGCATCCCTGGTGTCTCCGTAGTAGGCCTCCACCTGATGGCCGGAGACTTCCCTGGCCGCAACGGTCAGGCCCCCGTGGTTCCCGAAGTAGCAGCAGCAGCCGAAGAGGTCCTTCTCATCCGTTGTCGTCTTGTTGAAGGTGACGTCAACGCTTTTAAGCTGCTTGACAAACCTCTCATGGGATTCCTCCCCGAAGAAGCCCTTGCCGTATGCATAGCCGTTCCAGTAGATGAAAACGTCTGAGAGGTCCTTGTCCTTCTTCCAGGCCGAGGCATAGACTGCGAGGTTCACGCCGTTTCCGTAGGTTCCCGGCTTGCTGGCGAAGATGCGCGGCGATGGACCGTTCTCAAAGTCGTGCTTCCTCAGGTAGTTCATCTCCGGCGGCTCATCCAAAAGCGAGACCTCCTTTACGGCCCTGTCAACAATCTCTATGCAGTTGTAGAAACAGTCCCTTGTGATTCCCGAGACGCGAATGGTCAGGTCGATTCTGGGGCGCCCAAGCTCCTCCAGCGAAATGACCTCGAAGCCCCTGAGCTTTGCTCCCTTCCACCTGGGCTTCACCCCTATCAGGTGGAAGATCTGGGCCATCTGCTCCCCGTCGGCATACATCACATCCCCGGCCATCCAGAACATGGCCACATTTTCGGGCAGCCGGCCCTGATCAGTCCTGTACCTCTCGATGAGGCTGTCGGCCAGCCTTTTTCCGACAATCCAGGCTGCCTCGGTCGGCACTGCCTCGGGATCGAGAGAGTAGAAGTTGCGGCCTGTCGGCAAAACCTCGATCTTTCCCTTGGTGATAAGTCCTGAGGGGCCAGGCTCGATGAATCCACCAGAGAAGCCGTGATGCAGGCTCTCCATCTCCTTTGAGGCCTCCAGCCTCCAGCACAGCTCCTCCACGCGCTCTCGAAGCGCTGAGAGTGATCCGCTGCCCTTCAGCCCTTTAGACTCCAGCAGCCCTTCGAGCGCCTTATGCCCGTCGCCGCTGCCTTCACCCTCAAGGCCAGAGGGCATCATGGCGGAGACCAGTTCCTTGGAAAGTAGATCAAGCTCCTGCAGATCCTCCATTCTTGTCGTGACCTCTTTTCCCAGCAGCCTCGCAGCCGCCTTTCTGAACTCAGGCCGAAGGATTGCCCTCACCATCTCCCGCTTCCTGTCACCCTCCGGGAGAACTCCGAAGATGTGCATGCCGTCGGGGATCTGGGTGTTGTAGATCTGGGATATCTTGTCGTGAGCCCTTTCCAGTATCTCCTCGAAGCTTGCGTTGGACGAAATCATCTTCTCAAGCTTCATCTCCTTCGCAAGGTTGCTCTTCTCCAGAAGCTCCAGGATTATGTGCTCCAGAGCATGAGCCCTTCCGCCGTCGGAGACCTTGGCACGGTTGTACTCGGCGATCCTTTCCTCGAGGTCTTTTAGCTCCCCATAGAGGTCGGAGTCGGTCATCACCGTTTGCATGTGGTCCACGAGTACGGCGTAGCTGCGGCGCTTGGCAATGGTTCCCTCAGGCGGATTATCGGAGTTGTAGATATAGAGGTGAGGCATGTCTCCGATCCCGATATCCGGATAGCAGTCTCCGGAGAGGCCAACGGACTTTCCGGGCAGGAACTCAAGGTTGCCGTGTGTTCCAACGTGAACGATTACATCCGCCCCGAAGACCTTTTCTATGTACCTGTAGGTGGCCATGTACTGGTGGGTGGGCGGAACGTCGGGATCGTGCAGGATCTTGCAGACCTGGCCGTCGCATCGCGCCCCGGCACATCCGCGCTTTGGCTGGGCGCAGACCAGGGCATTGCCGTACTGGACGCCGGTGATAACGATCTTCCCCTGGTAGAGCATGGCCGCAGGGATGCCGTCCTTCTCCTCGCCTGGAGGTCGTCCCCAGGCATCGCTGACACGATCCCGCACCTGTGGCGAAAGATTCGAAAACCACTGCTCATATTCCTCCTTGGTCAGGTATGCCAGGGCCCCGCCCTTGGCCACGATCTCCTCTATGGGCGTCCAGCGGAACTCAGAGATGGCCTTCCTGCCCATGATCGTCTCGATCAGCTCTTTGCCGTTTCCAGGGATGCCATCCAGCGAGTAGCCTGCCTCGGCCATCCTGTTCATGATGAGGGCAACGCTCTCGAGCGTGTCGAGGTGGGCTCCGCCTCCAACAGACGCCTCCACCGATACGCAGGGGTTATTGTGCAAAATAAACGCCACCCGCCTCTCTGACACGGGCTTGTTCTTGAGGGAGATCCACCCCGAGACGCGGCGGCACAATTTGGAAATCCTCTCAGGGAGAGGCACATGCCTCTCAACCAGAGCGCCGTCCATCTCAGACTTATCAGTCACGCCTACAATCAGCGGCTCTATTACTCCCTCGAACTCGGGCATGGCCACGGACCAGCCCACCTCGCTGCTGGAGAGCCCGTGTATGTCCTTTTGCCATTCCTCCTCGGTCTTATGATAGATCATCAGGGGATGGAAAACCGGCACATCGAGGCTTTTAAGGGTTTCTATGGACTCTTCCATGTTCCGGGAGCGGAAGATCGGCTGGAGGTTGATTATTGCGTCAACTCTCCCCCGAAACATCCTCTCCGCAACCTCGCCGCTCGACCAGGCGCCGAGGTCTGCGTCTCCCATGCCAAAGCAGAATGCAGGCAGGACGTTGAACTCCTTCTCCAGCTCCATTACGATTGCGTCTATTACAGCCAGGTCGCCGTTTGCCCAGTAAGTCCTGGAGAAGATCAGGCCTATGCATGGGCGCTCTGACTGAACGTACCACTTCAGGTACTCATCAAGTGTTGGAAAGGCAGACTTGGCCCTAGGGTGATAGATCCCCTGCCAGAGGAGCTCCTCGGGAGGCTCCGGTTCAAAGTCCATCCCCAGGGCCTCACGGCAGGCGTACTTGAGCATGTTTGCATAATTTTTCGGCCCCCCGAAAAGAACATATTTGTTGACCATGCCTGTAACATCCAGCGGGACATTTGCAGCAGCCCAGTGAGACGGGTCGCGGCCGAAGGCAATCACTGGGGTTTTCGGCTCCAGGGCAGGAATTATCTCATCCCAGCAGGGATCGCTTGAGGGATGAATTAAAACCATTTGGGCCGTCTTCAATGATGCCAGGCATTTCTCCAGCTCAGAAGGGTTGTCGAACTGAGCATAAGACCACGCCTCCAGATCCAGGGAAAGCTCTTTGGCACCTTGCAGCAAGAGGGGCAGCTCGCCGCTCCAGGTAATGGACACAAGTTTCATTTGTTACCACCAGATACGATGAGGATCATCCCAGCCTGCTGAAAATGCAGTTGCGGCTTCGGCGCAGCTTTTATATACATATTGTTGCCGCGTTCATCCTCATATAATACGAATTAGCTTCTCCTTTATCTTCCAAGTTAATAACTTTTCGTATTTGGTAACACAAAACAGATATGAAATTCCGGATATGGCCCACAAATCATTACTCCAGATGATCCACAACATAGCGGGCCAGCATCCTGTACTTTTCGGCCAGAGGCGAATCCGGAGCGCCCTCGATGACTGTTGAGTTTAAGGCCTCGCAGGCCTGAATTATGCCTTTATGATCTGTGCATTCTCAGGAGAAATTCCGCTCCACTTAACCCTATAGCCGAGGTAATCGAGCGCAGCGGCATGTGCTTTAATCCCATGTCCATTTAAAATCCTTACAGCATCCTCGTACTTTTTTACGCCCTGCAGCTCGCTTTGCAGCATCTCAAGCACCCGACGGCCGATAAGCTGTTCTCCTAAAAGCAGGTAATCTGCCTTGTTCTGGTCGCTATCGGCCTCCTTTTTGATTACCTCTTTAAGGGCATCAGGGCTTACGCCGTATCTCCCGGCAACCTCATCAAGGCCTACAACGCCTGCCGTGTCTTCAAGCGTAATATCTCTACCTTCCAGCATTTTGATCTCGTCTGTCAGCTTTGCCTCATCATATCCTCTTAGAATTTTCACTATCTCCAGATAGGGTATCTTCCTGTCGTAGAATATGACGTTCTCCGTTTTAAAGTCGGAGCCGGAGCAGGCCAGATTCTTATTCACGAGGAGTATCATGCTCTCCTTTTTTTCTAGCCTATTGATCTTATCGATTTTATTCCTCAGATACTCAGGCGTCCAAAAGCCGATGATCTCGACGTATATTTTTGTGCCTTTTCGCTCGAGCGAAAAGTCGGGGATAAAGGCGTACTGGCCCGCCTTCAGCACAGTCGGCTCTCTGCAGACTGTCCAGCCGTTGAAGCTGAACTGATAGAACTCCTTCTCAATTGAGCTGTCGAAGGAGACTGCTTCGCCTTCGGGCTCCTTTCCTAAAAGCTGCCTGCAGGTATGGTCAAGCGTGAAGTCGTAAATCCTCTTCCCCTGCATCGTTCTACGTAGAATTGTTGCCCTCATGCTCCACCCGGAGGACGAGGCAACTATTGGCAGCAGCTTTGCAAGGGAGCTGCCGTATTTTTCAGTCAGCCTGAATAGGGAAATCGGGCCATCAAGGTATATTTTATCGTCCAGGATAGTATAAATGAGGCCCAGCTGCTTGACCTTTCTGAAGATCTCCTGGTATTTATCCGCAACTTGAATCTCCATTCCTGTGGCCCGAAACAGAAGCGTTTGAGCCAGGGACAGGTTGTACTGCCTGAGCAAATTTTCAGGATCAATGGGTGAGAAGGCCTTAATTACCAGGTTCTCCTCCAGATCCGACCATAGGGCCTTCTCAAGGGAATCCGGCTCAATCGACAGCTTCCGGGCTGCTCTTGCCAGGACCTCGGCTCTCTGGTCCTCGCCCACGATAAATCCTCTGGATTCCTCAAAAACCGTCCGTCTAGCCGTTGCAGGATCTATGATGGAATCCTTATCGATGACGCACCTTTTCTCGAGGAGCTGGGCGAGTCCCCTGACGAATCGATAGTTTATCTCCTCAAGGCCGTCTATCTCTTCGGCAAGAACCCCGTATGTTTTGCCGATATGCTTCTCGAAGGCATCTATGACCGAGCCGGCGATGCCCAGGTTCTCCTCGTCCAGAGGGGCAAAGACGGGCTCTATTCTTCCCTTATATGTTCTGGTAACCAGCAGGTCGGAGGTGAGCATTTTTTCTTTTCCCTAGTTGCCGCCTTCTAATTCCTAAGAGGCCTTCTCCTTCTGCAAGAAATTGCGGTCTCGCTTGTCTTTGCGGACACTATCTCGTATAAGACGGCCTCCTTTCCCTCAATTTTCCGGAGGATTCTGCCCAGCCGCTGCACAAAGGCCCTCTCGCTTCCAGTTCCGCTCAAAATGATGCCCACGTCCGCGTCGGGGACGTCTATTCCCTCATCCAAAACCCTAGATGTGACAACCGCTCTATACTCGCCTGATCTGAACTTGTTTATAATCTCGGTTCTCTCTTTGCCTGCGGTTCTATAGGTTATCGACGGTATCAGGAATTTTCTGGATATTTCGTTGACAAGCCTGTTGTGCTCAGTGAAGATGAAGACTCTGCTGCCGCTATGCCTTTTCAGGATATCCGACAGCATCCCGATTTTGGAGGCGCTGTTAAAGGCAATGTCCCTTGCCCTGTTTCTTGCAAGCAATGCACATCTTGCGCCTGGGTCCCTGCCGCTCCTCATAACAAGTCTCTGAAAGTCCGCAGGAGTCCTCATTTGAAGGTTGCTTCTCGACAAATAGTCTGAGAAAATTCTCCGGTTTTCCTCGTAATCGGCCTTCTCCTCATCTGTCAGCTCCACCACAACCTTCTCCAGCCGAAAAGGCGAAAGATAGTACCCGGCAAGGTCGTTTACCCTCCTTTCAAAGACCTTCCCGCCCACAAGCCTGTTTAAATCCTTGTGCAGGCCGTCCTCGCGCTCGAATGTGGCAGTCAGGCCAAGCCTGGCCGGGGACGCAAACATCTCGGCGATATTCCTAAATCCTTCGGCAGGAAGGTGATGAACCTCGTCAAAAATAATGAGCCCAAACCTGTTCCCAAGCCGCTCGGCATGGATGTATGCAGAATCGTAGGTCGATACCGTCAGGGCCTTTATGTCCTTCTCTCCGCCGCCTAAGGTCCCGACATCCACCTTGAACTCATCCAAAAGCCTTGAATGCCACTGATTCAGCAGGTCGATGGTTGGGACTATTACAATCGTAGGAGTGTTTAGAATGGATATGGCCTTAATCCCGACAATCGTTTTGCCGCTTCCTGTCGGGAGCACGACCACGCCCCTATTTCCGGCAGCAGCCCATGCATCCATTGCTTGCTTCTGGTAATCCCTTAACACGAAACGGCCATGAAGTTCGGGACACGGCAAGAGGTTTAATACATGATCGGAAAAATCAAGGCCCGATGCTTCCAGATAATCGATTATATCCCTGTAATAAATGGCCATTGCTCTATAGGATTTCGATCGATCATCCCACGTGGAGTTTGGGACTCGAATATTGCCTCTAATGAGGATCGAGCCTCGATCAAAGGTGAGCTTCATTTTAGGTTTGGTTCTTTTTATGTAGTGGCCCTGAGCAAAGCGGTTTTAGCCCGGATTGCAATAAAGCATTACTCAAGATATCTTACCTGATATTTATGCATTAAATATATATCGTTCAAAAATAATAAGAGAAGATCGGCCAATAAAAAGTGGGAGCCTTTTATTTCCATCCCCAGGTGAAGCCCATGACGCTGAGTAGAGGCAGAATTCCGAGGGATGCCCATATTAAAATATATGCAACTGCAGAATAAATTTTGAAATATTTTAACTTTTTATTAAGAAGCAATCGCTCTTCACATCTTATCATTGATACCCTTTTCGCAGCATTGACATAGTCCTCAATTAAAGAACTTCTAATGGAAATATTTTTAGAACCTTTTATCTTTAATTCACCTGCTACCTGCAAAAACTGCTCAATGTCCTGCTTGTCCAGCTCAAGTCTATTTAAAAATAGGTCAAGGTCTTTGGCACCGTCTTTTGCAATGCTGTGCGCTAAAATATTCAGCTTTTTAATTCTCTTTAAAAGCTGCTTTTGCTTTAAATCAAGATCCAGGGCTATGGTGACGATTAATAGGCCCAATGGAACCAATATGATGCTAGATCCTATGAGCAAATCCCTGAGCATGGATATCCTTTCAAATTTCTATATATGATATTCATCGCCCTCTTTTTGGCTTCTGTCGTTGATTTGAGAAATAGTAGACCAATTGAGGGCGTTATGGCCATTTTCATCTCTCAATATAAATTCCTGCGCTATTTCCTCATGAGATTTCACTTCAAGAAAATTTTTTGTATCCCAGGCCACGATAATTCCTCCTGCAATGTTTGCTGCAGCATCTCCGACTCCGTCCTGCATATTCCAAAAAAATTTTGAGCCAAAATAGCTATCGCTAAATATTTCCCACCATTCCCAAAAGAGGGCAAAGGCGCAGGTCATAAGGATTATGACGAATGCCATTTTCCGCGCATTCCATTCCAGCCCATAATATAATCTTATTAGTATTATAAAAAGAAATACCAGATATGCAATTCCAGCTGCAGAGGCAAAATGGGAAATTTTATCATAGTGCATTAGCGTATAATACCACCTATGAAACTCTCCTGCCGTATGGAGAAGGAGCGAAAGAGTAATCACTATTTTAATCTCCCAGGGAAAATACATGCCTGAAATTCTTTCAAATCCAAAAGGAATCGTTATAAAGATTATCGCTAATAATGTCCACAGGTAGCGGCCTGATTCCTGATAAAAGAAGTCGCAGAAGAAATATAAGAGATAAATTAGGAATAACATATAAAAAATTACTCGAAGCTTGTTAATCCTTTCAAATGAATCTCTAGAGATCATATTCGAAGGCCTCGTATTATCTCGAGCTACCTTTTATTCTCATTAAACTGTTAGATTTTTTCCCCATTTAACTTATCAACTTATGGCTAATATAGTTGACGTCCTGATATTCTTGGTGACCAGACTAATGAATATAAATAGCTTGGACTCTAGTTCATGGTCGAAAAATGGCCTGAGGAGAAGACGGAGTATATGCCAAAGAAGGTCGTAATAATAGGAGGTGGTGCAGCAGGCGTAGACGTTTTAGAGCTATTGCTTCGGGGGAACAAAGAGTCTGAGGATATGGAGATTGTCCTCCTCAAGAGGGAGAAAGAGGGCTTCTTCTCGATGTGCGGTTTGCCTTATGCCCTGCAGGGAATGTATAGCCTGGGTGTTCTCAGCCAGTTCCATCCTGACGTTTACAGGGATAGAGGCGTAGATTTCAGGACGGAGACGAGAGCTGCCGGCATAGATTTGAAGGAGCAGTCTGTACGTCTTGAATCCGGTGAAAGGCTTTCCTATGATTACCTGGTAATAGCCACAGGCAGCAAGCCCTTTATTCCGCCTATGCCGGGAACGGATCTTGAGGGCGTCTACACAATGATTTGCAGAGAAGACGGCGAGCATATCTCCGCGGCATTAAATGCCGGAGAGATCAAGAACGGAATCGTCATCGGCAGCGGGTGGATCGGCCTCCAGGCCGCTATTGCATTCTCCAAGAGAGGAATCAAGACGACAGTTATTGAAAGATTGCCTTCCCTCATCCCCAACCTTCTGGATGCCGATATGTCGTCGATAGTAGAGGAGTACTTAAAGCCGGACATCACTTTCATGCCTGGAAGAGCCGTGGACGGCATTCGGGGAAGGGGGCGCGTAAAATCGGTAACGTCGGAGGGCGAAGAGTTGCCCGCAGATTTAGTTTTAATATCTGCAGGCATGCGTCCGGATATCGATCTGGCCAGAGATGCCGGAATGGATATTGGAGAGAGCGGCGGAATCGTGACCGACCGTGCGCTTCGAGCCCAAATGGGGGGCCGCCACCTGGATAACGTATTTGCCCTTGGCGATTGTGCAGAGGTGATAGACGCTGTCACTTTCTCGCCCCGGCTCAGCCAGCTGGCATCCACTGCACTGGTTCAGTCCAGGGTCGTGGCAGACAATATATTGGGCAATGGATCATCATACGATCCCTGTTTAAGCCCAACGGCTGCCAACCTGTCGGGACTGCAGGTGGGGTCTGTTGGGATAACGACCGAGACAGCCAGAAAATTCGGAATACCGATAAAGTCGGGAACCTCCGCAAGATTCACAAAGGCCAGGTTCTTCCCCGATACCAAGAGAATCATCGCCAAGCTGATATTCGAGGCCTCCAGCGAGAGGCTGATAGGCGCACAGATAATATCAGAGGAGACTGTGGCCGGACGGATAAATGAGCTAACACTCGGAATAAAAGAGGGGATAACTTCCAGAGACATATGGATGAGAGAACGATGCTTCGATCCTTCCCTTGCCATGGTCGAAGATGTGCTGGTTGATGCAGCGATAAGAGCTACAGCCAACCCCCTTCATTAGCAGGGGCCAAATGATCAGATCTATGGCGGCTTTTGCCTGTCCTTTGACCTATCTTCGTGTATCTCACATTCCTCGCTGCTGATCTCACAGGCCCTGCATATATCGCGCTCCTCGTCCAGACGGCGCGTGGCGGTCGCAAGGACCGAGGCGTTCACGAGGTTCCCCGCCAGGAATATGGCCGCAGCGATCTCTTGATCTGAGACGCCCATGTTCGAAGCCACACGAATGTGCAGCTTAAGGCAGTGTGTGCACCTCATTGCAGCGGAAACGGCAATAGAGATCAGCTCGATTGTCTTCATATCCAGTGCCGAGCTTCTGAGAATGGCGTTGTTGTGGAGCACCTTGGTGATGAGGATCTCGGGATTGTCCTTCATGAACTCGAAAACATAGGGAACTTCGCCGTAGGCGTTCTCAATGATTTTTAAAATGTCCTCCGCCGCTTTTTCTTTGCCCTTCGTCGAAATAGCGTCCAATTCGTCCTCGAAGCTCATGACTGTCTCACCAGGTCAGGGCTTATGAAAGAAGCCCAATCTTGAGCCCGGATTTTAGAAGACGAACCCGGTCTCAGAGGCAGGAAGTATCCTCACAAGTATATAGTCTTTCATCCTTGACGGTTTAATCGTGGCGATCTCTCCCAGGGTCACGCCCTCGTCGAAGCTGACGGCTCTGACGGCATCCTTAAAGCTCTCGTAGGGCAGCTTAACCCTCACGCCGTTCAGATTTAGAGCAATAGGCAGAGGCGAGTAGGAGTATTCAACCTCAGGAACCTGCTCGCGCACAGCATCCATGACGCGTGGGGGCGATGTCGTGAGCGGGTCCTTTGATATATCTGCCCGGGTCTTATCCAGAGCTCTTCCCACAGCTGAAATGATGCTGTCCAGAGATCCGATCTCGGTAGACTTCCTGGCCCTGTGGGCTACACGGCCAATAGAGGGAACATATTCGAAGGCGTAGGGCAGCTGCTCCTTGGGCATTGCCGGCCCGCCTGTAACCACAACTGGAACACTGATGTTTCTATATAGGTTCTCTTTTTTGCGAATACAATCGGCAAAATTGCCGAAGATGAAAACTGCTGCATCATGCTCGTTAATGAGAGCTGCCTCATACTCGTTGATCTGTGCGATCTCCCTGCCGACACCTCTGGCAAGGCCGATCATATTGGATTTTGCCCCGTGTCTTCGCAGGTATTCGGCTATGTCGCAGGCTGTGTGGGGCAGATGGTGAATCGCAAGGGTCGGCGTGACGACAACGACCTCAGTTCCGGCAAGCGGCGCCCTCACCAGCTCGCCCCTTAGCTCTTTTGCGAGAGCCTCAAGAACGGGCATATCATCCGATGGAACGAGCAAAAGGAGGATTACCTCGCTTTGGGCAACGTTTTTCTGCAGGACATAGCCGCCGAGGTCTTCAACCATTTCGATGACCAGGTCGTGCTTATAAACGCCGCCGGTAAACATGACAGGTTCAAGCATTCTCCATCCTCCTGATATTCTCCCGGATCCTCGAGATAAGCTCCTCGCTTAAGCCTTCCTCGGCCGCTATGAAGAAGAAGCTGTCCTTGGTCATTTCATTTCTCCGATTGCGAAATCCCTCGGGAGCAATTCTTATGAGCGCATCTGTTAGGTCCTGAAGGAACTCGGCCTCAAGATCGGCAACCATCAGCTCTGCCGGAGAGCTATCGGAGGCTATGATCAAGGTGTCTCTCGCCGGCTGCTCCACCCTCTCCCTTCCGTAGTTTGCCCACAGCACCTTGAGAAGATCGGCCATGTGCTCCTCATCGTTGACCCTGACCCGGTATCCGCCCTCGGACTTGAGCACGTCTCCTACATCGCTCACCCTTAGAGGCGGAATCCCTGTGCGCAGAAGGCCGTAAACGGCAAAAACGGGCTCCTTGATGTCGACATAAACGTACAGCCTGCCAATGGACCGGATGAGGCCCAGGTCCTGGAGGATGTCCATGATGATTTCCCTGTACTTTTTGGTGCCATACTCCTCATCTCCTGTGACCTCGATCTTGAAGACCTCCATCGGCTCCATCTCAGCCCTCCAGCAGCCCCGATACCAGAAGCGCCGCTCCTACAGCTCCGATGTATTGGGCATGCTTTGGCACCTTCACCTTGACCTGAAGAAGCTCCTCCATCGCTCTTGGGAGACCTTCGATGAGTGACGTTCCGCCGACCATTATAACCGGCTCCTTCACCTCGACCTCCTGCAGCTGCTGCTCATAGACCTGCTCAGCAACTGAGTGGCAGGCGGCCATTGCCACATCCTCGGGCTTGCAGCCGATGGACAGGCTGTTTACAAGGCTCTGAGTCCCAAAGACGATGCAGTAGCTGTTCATGGCCACGTTCCTGTAGTCGCCTTTTAAAGCCAGCTTCCCCAGTTCGGTGATATCCACCCCAAGGCGGCGTGCGGTCAGCTCCAGGAACCTGCCGGAAGCGCCGGCGCAAATGCCGCCCATGGTGAATCCTCCCGGTATTCCGTCCTGGACTGAAATGGCCTTGTTATCCATTCCGCCGATATCGATGACCGTTGCCGGACCCCTCTGGGCGTCTGCCAGGAAAACGGCACCTTTGGAGTTGACTGTAATCTCCTCCTGGATGAGCTTTGCATCAAAGTGCTTGCCTATCAGGAAGCGGCCGTATCCCGTTACGCCCACTGCCTGTATATTCTCTCTCTTGACACCTGCAGTTTTCAGCGCCGCCTCATAGGCATCCTCGGCGCTCTTGATGACCTCTGTTGTCGGAACCCAGCCGGTGCCTATTACCTCGTTGTCCCTCATCACCACAGCCTTTGTGGTGGTAGAACCGGAATCTATGCCTGCCGTAAGGCCCTTCTGCTTCTCTCTGGCAAGCAGTCCGCGGTATTTGACCGTCGTGACCAGGGCCTCCATCCTCGTCAGGAGGGTTTCGGCTGTGGTTCTTTCGGTGAACGAGTAGCTTAGGACAGGAATCCTGGAATGCTCGTGGATAAACTTTCGAATCTCCGACCGGATTATTGCCGCCTCGGCGCAGCGGAAGCAAGTCATTACAACGACTGCATCGGCCAGGTCGGGATTCTCGACGATTCTAACGGCGCGGGCCATTGCCAAATTAAGGTCGCCGCTGGAAACGGATACGCCGAACTTCTTTTCGACGTTTAGGATATCATCTAAAGAAACCTCGGGATAAACGATCTTCGCGCCCACAGTTTCAGCCGCACGCTCGATCTCCTTTTGTATGCCGCTGTACTCCGCCCCGCAGGAAAGCTCTGCAATGCGAATCATTTCAACCCCTCCAGAAATGCCTTGATCTTTCGCACGAACTCTCTGGCCTCGGCATCATCCTTAGGGTAGGAGAGCTCCAGAACAGGAATGCCCTTGGTCCTGATCAAAAGGCTGACCAGCTCATTGGTCCTGGAGCATCCGGCACAGCCCGTGAGCCAGCCCGGGTCCTCGACCATGATGGCGGCCTCTGCCTCCTCGATCAGCGGCCCGATGAGCGCCATCCGGCCTCTGACGCCTGAAGGAACATCCACAGCAGCATAACGCAGGCCCTTCTTCGGCTCTTCCGGCGTTACGTTCAATGGCGGCGACTGGATATCATTTGCGGTCACCAGCTTCCTGACCGCTTCAGGAACCACGAGCGCTTTATGGCCCATCCTCTCCACCAAATCGGAGAGGATCATGCTGGTCGGAGGATAAACGATGACTTTTGCCATTAAATACCTCAGGATAACTCTTCTTTCACTATTTCTTCAAGCCTCTTGATGTCCAGCGGTTTCTTTTCTGCTGAGACCTCAGCTGGAGCCTCGCCCTCAGATGCCAGCGCCCTTGAGATCATGGGCAGCATTTTGGACTCGGATTCAATCATATAAAATCCGGGCCTTGCACCCCCGCCTCTTCGCCCACGGCAGCGCCTCGGATCGCCCGGCGGAAAGCCCCTGTCCTTGATGAAAATGCCGGATGGGTCCATCGCCCGGATCTCCTTTACAACCTCGCTTATCACATCCTCTTCGCCATTGATGATTACGCCAAAACAGGTCTCCTTAACGTTCACATCGTACTTCGACCCATATATCTTCATGGCGATATCCGATGAAATGATGCTCGACTCCGGGGACGTTATCACGTACTTAGTTACCTTCATTTTCGCACCTCAAGAACGTAAACCACTTCCCCGTCCTTAACCCCTTTAAGCTTCTCGGGCTCTAAAACTTTGCCGATGACGTTCGTTGCCTCGAACTTCTCTCCCGAAGGGCCGTAACGCCTGTCCTCAACAAGCTTCACCCCAACAAGCCCTATCTTCTTGGCTACCTGGTTTGATATTCCGATGGACCCAGCAGGCACAGGACCAGTGGGCTTATTTTCAGGCAGCAGCTCTTTGTAGCTCACGGCATCGATCTCTGGCTTAAAAAGCACGGTGTTCTCATAGACGAAATAGGTCGGCAGCGGGCCCACCGGCCTCTCCTTTAAGCCGGTCACATGCCTGAAGTAATCCAGGGATTTCGGGGCCAGATCGTAGTACAGCTCAATGGCCACCAGATGATTTGAAGGAATCGCCGTCAGCCTGACCTTTTTGCCTTTTAGGATCTCCATCGTGGTCGGCGGATCCTGCCTGATGACGACCGCATCATCTCCCGTGTGCCCATCAACCTCAACCTCTATCCCAAGCTCCTTCATGGCTGCAAGGGCCTGCTCCAGCCTCAACCCCATGAGCATGATCCTTTGCGGCCTCACATTTACCGTCACAAGCTGTTCGGGACCTGCGAGCTTAACTATGTCCATCCCCGAGGTTATCCGGCCGACGACTGAGTGGCCCGGATTTGATGTCCTGTCGGTCTTATATAGGAAAATCTTGCCCAGGCCCCGGCCGCTGGTCCTTATGGTCACAGCTCCCTCAAGCCTCGGCTCGCGGTGCTCGAAGGTTATTCGCTCGCCTAAAAGCAGGTCAGAAGAGATATACGAGCTTGAGACTCCGTCTACCCTGAAGGTCCCGTCCCTTGTTAAAGCCATGAAGAACTCGGCGCCTGCTGGGGCATCCTCGACAAGCTCGACGTCAAATTTAGTGAAGATCTCCATTCCGGCAGTTAGAGGCGTTGTGAGATCCTTGGTGGCGAACTTTTCTGTGAGGTCCTCCCATTCAACTATAGGCTCGATGCCCAGAATCCTGTCTCCTTTTTCCAGCCTATCCAGGGTATTCTTTCCGCCCACAACGCCGGCAAGCCTTCCTCCGTCAGGTGGCGTGCCGTAAGCTGCAGTGTGCCTTTTTCGAACGAATATGAGCTGTGTCTTTTCAGCCTCAAAGCCCGCTGCCCCCAGCACAACCTCCCATCGGTTGTACTCATGAGGGTCTCTGCTGCATGCCAGGTTTGTGGAAAAAGGCCCAAAGGCAACTGCATCAACTGATGCCCATCTGACCTCAGATCCGTCTATGTTACCCAGATTCTCATGCCAGATCTGCTGAAGCCCGGTGTCCAGCAGCTCGATTCGAAGCTTGCCTTTTGTGGTATTGAGCCAGTATGAGTTTGTCCGGCGCGATTTCTCGCCTCTTCCCTTAACAACGCCAGCAATTGCGCCCTTTGCTGGCCATGAGTTGGCCGCGGTGAGAGCATCGCCTAGTGTTGCCCCTGCTGCAAGGTCGATCTCTCTGCCGTCTACAAAGACATTCAAATTAACTCCCCAGCATCTCCTTCTCTTCCTCTTCCGTAATCTTGGCGAGGACCGCTTCAGGTTCGCCCGTGAATACTGCCTTTCCGTTCCTCATAAGCATGGCCCTGTCGCAGACGTTCTTCACGAAGTCCATGTCATGGCTGACTATAACGAAGGTCTCGCCCAGCTCTTCGCGAGCATTGAGGATGGACTTCGTCACCTCTATCTTGGTTATGGCATCCATGGTCCCCGTCGGCTCGTCCAGTATGACTATGCTCGGCTCCTTAATCAATACTTGGGCCATGGCTATTCTGTGGCGCTCTCCCTCTGACAGCTCATCGGGCATCTTGTCCAGAACTGCCTCTGCCTGCTCATCGGTGAATCCGACGGTTGTGAGGGTGTGAATCGCCTTCCTTTCAGCAAGCTCAAAGGGCAGGGCAAGCCCGATGGACTCCGTCAGGTTATCGATTACCGTCCTTGACGGATAAAGCGTATATTCCTGGTGCAGCACGCCTATGTACTTTGTGGCTCTGCCGCGCCCGGACGCGCCCAGGGTCGTCATATCCACCCAATCATCTCCTACCCTTACCCATACGTTGCCGGCTGTAGGAGTGATGATTCCGCTGATGAGCTTGGAAAGCGTTGTTTTGCCGCCGCCCGAAACGCCAACAAGGCCGAAGATCTCGCCCTCTTTTACCTCAAAGCTAACATTATCCACTGCCTTGACCACGCCGCGATCAATGCTGATGTACCTCTTGGAGGCCTCGTAGGCCCTAATTATCGGCTCTCCTACGACTGCCGTCTCGCGCTGCGATAGCTCTCCTGCCATTGCCAGGAACTGTGCAGCCACATCCTTGGGCGCGCCCACCGCCTTTATCTCTCCCTGGTCCAGGAGAATAGCTCTATCGGCCAGCTCGATCATCACGTCCTCCCAGTGGCTGGTGATGATCAGCGTCATGTTGAAGTCCTTCACCGCACGCTTGATGGACTCGTGAACGACTTTGGCAGTCGCCGGATCAAGGGTTCCCGTCGGCTCGTCTGCCAGAAGGATCATGGGCGATTTGGCAAGCTGTCGCGCCAGAACCACTCGCTGCTTCTCTCCGCCGGAAAGCTCGCGGGCTACATGCATCATCCTGTGGGATAGATTGACCTCATCAAGCAGATCAGCAGCCCGATGAACGCTCATGGATTCGTTCGATACTCCGGATTCCTCGACTGCCCTCATGACGTTTACAATGACTCTCTCATCGCCGTAGAGGGCAAAGGTCCTCTGCAGCATTATAGCTATTCGGCGGGCGATATCGCGCCTGAGGGGATCGTTTATATCAAGCTTTGCAAAATCCGCATCGAAAGGCTCCAGCACTCCGCCGCACCTGCACGCTTTCCCGGCAAGGCTCGGAGGCTCCACGTGCTTGCACTTCACGCACCTGGCGATATGGAATATCACGCTGCCGCTGATGCCGGGAAAGGACTCAACGCCACGAAGCACATGCATAAGAACGCTCTTGCCCGAGCCGCTCCTGCCCAAAATCCCTACCGACTCGCCCTCTTTGATGGTTAGGTTGACGTTTTTAAGGGCTTCAACATTACCAAATCTAACTGTTAGGTCCCGAATCTCTATAAAAGGTGCCAAACTATCATGCCCCGTAATCTGAGTGTAATGCAATGCTCATGCGATATTACCCCCTTGGAATGATGATACTTAAGTTTATCCGAGGAGCCACAGAGACAGCCGATAACGATTGTTATAGAATCGATATCAAAGATACCAAAAAGTGAGATATACTGTTTGATTTATCGTTACCAATTCTGGCCAGCTGTGCCCGCTAGCCTCTATCTTCACGCCTGGCCTTCAGCTGATCCGATAGGGTGCGAACCTCCGATCGCAGGGCTTCGACCTCGCTTTGAAGCGCCTTTATGGATTTTATACCTGCGATTTCGGAGTTATCGCTATCTGCATCGCGGCCAACGAAGAAGCTGGCAAGAGAAGCAGTGACATAGCCGAAAACTGTAAAGGCGTAGATGCCCAGCATCACGGCCAAAATCCTGCCTTCTGGGGTCCTCGGCCAGTAATCAGAGCCCATTGTGGTCATCATCATGGCCGTAAACCAGAGCGCATTTCCAAAGCTGCTGAGGTTTTCATTTATTCCCCTCTCAAATGTGTAAATGCCGGCCGATCCGGCCAGCGTCACAAGGGATGTCAGTATGACCACATATCCCAGGCCTCTTCGCCCCATGCTCAGCCTTAAAGCCCTCATGTTGCGGTTTAAGGACGTGACCATCCTGGTTAATGTCAGGCCCCGAACGGCCCTGGCTGATCTCAGCACCTGGAGAACCCTGAAGGCCCTAAATGCAGGAACTATGAGCGCAATGACCATTATCCAATTTTTTTTTAGATATGCCTTCCTATCGGGCGCAAGGAGCATATCTATAGCGAAGTCGATGATGAAAATTATCCAGATCGCGGTTGTCGCTGCCTCCAGCGCAGGCGTCAGTCCCCAGATCAGTTCTATGACCAAAAGAGCAAGCCAGATAAATCCTAGAATGCCTAAGGGCAGCTCGCTCCATTCCTCTATTTGATGGAGCAGCTCATACCTCTCCAGATCCAGCTCACTTACCGAATAGGGCTCGTCTCTTCTCATTTTACGCGATACAAAAAAGATAGAGATCTGCAGCGGTTTTAATACCTGCTCGATGTCGAAAGCCATACGGCATTAGCAGTTCCAAAACATGGGTTGGCGCCGTACCTGTAAACCTCATATCTTCCAGGCATATTTTGCAGAGAAGACATATCAAGGGAAATTACATACCGGGAAGCACTGTCGGCAGGCATGACATCGATCTGCATGTTGTTGCCGTAAATGAAGCCTCTGGCTGTCGCCCATTGGACATTGCCTTTTAAGTTAAGAGACCCTTGCCCGTTGACAGCATTCTGGGATTGGTGGAGCGTGAGGTCAATGATTGTTCCATCGCTGAGCATTATCTGCAATCTTCCTGCTTCATTTGAGGGATAATATGCTGTAGGGTAATATTTTTGAGTCGATAGTGATGATGCCTGGCTTGAGGTTCCATAGCGCCCGGTGCTTGAATAATAGTCCATCGATGCTTCCATCTGCCGTATTGCCGGATCTGCAGGTCTTGGTATCGATTCTCTGGGCATATCCAGCGACATCAGCATGCTCATTACTGCGGGATCGGCCACTGCATAAGGATCTCCACCTTGAGGATAGAAAAGAGGATCATTGAAATACTGCCCTGTATCGCCGTAGCCGCCCTGTCCTGCATATCCGCCCTCCAGCAAATCGATGGCGCCGGAAGCTGCCGTGCAAATGATCAGTAGGAAGAGGATGCCGCAAAATCTTCTCATAAATCCACCACCTACAATTATATTATTTAACTTATTTAATCTTATCTGATGAGGATTGCCCTGACAGCTCTTGGGATTAAATGGCTGGAAAAGGAACAAATGAGAAAACTTATAATTTTAGGAATAGGAAAAACAGAGCCAGTTCGGATCTGGCTCAGGCAATCAGCTTCAAGCTATCGGCTTCAAGCCGTCAGCTTCAGGCCGTTATCTTTGTGTTGGCTATGAACTTAATTAGGTCCGGTCCGAGCCTCGATCTCTTCTGGATCTGGGATGTAACCTCGTCCATCGTCGCCCCGCTGGCGGCCAATGTGCGAATCTCCTCCATAGTTTCGTCCTCAACTGTGAAGTACTCATCGAGGTCCTTTCTGTGTCCCCAGACATCGCCCTCTAAAAGCTCTATACCCTGCATGTCCAGAAACACGCCAATAGCGTTGGACATGGTTTTCCTGTAAGAGGACGGTATCTGAATCACGCGCAGCCTCGGACAGCGCTGCATCAGATTGAGGAAATCTACGTTGGAGGCCCTGAAGGCCAGGTGAATCATCTTCTCGTTGGGGCTTAAGGTTGGTATCTCATCTCTTGCGCTTACGACTCTAAGTCTCATCTTTATCTCTCCTAGCATTACAACGCCTTCATATTATTAATAGACACTTGCACTGTATACTTCTGTATAAATCGATATCTGTAAGACGTGAATATGAAAAAGAATTTTTGGCGCTAAACGCTTAGACAAAATCTTTAGCGCAGTCCTGTTCATGGCGTAAGTACTGCTTTTTGGGGCTTTGGCCTTATATACTCAGTCCTTATATTCTCGTAAGCTTTTTGCAGGGGCGATGGGACCAGTTCACAGATTGCCTTTCTTTTCGGTTCTTATCTCTTTTTGCTTCTCACCCTCACCTATTATCATTTACCTATTATCATTTCTCCATTTGCCTCTGATAATAGCATCAGATGCCACCTGGGATGCTGATCTCATGTCGCATGCTGGAACCTTTCCCAACAGCGTACTCCGCCAGGAAAAATAAAAATTCATGGACGCAGCTGCTTTGCATAAAGCTGCGAGCTGCGCTGCCTAGCCGCTTTATGTTTTATCGCTGCATGTCGAATTGCACTTCGAGCTGCATGGCGGACATTCTTTGCTGCTGTGTTCCTTGCTGCTTCCCTGGCATTGCCACTGAGAATCCTTTTGCGGGCATGCTTTGCTGCTCGAAGAGCGTACCTTGCCGGTCGGCGGACATACTTTGACTTTGCTCTCAGGGCAAACGGCCCTGACGTTGCAGCCTGCACCTGCTATGCAGCTGCTGCCTGTCGGACATTCGGAGGCGGTTATACATCCGCTGCATGTAACGCAATATGCGCTTGTCATGCAGCTCGATACAGTCGGGCAGCTTATGCCGGATGTACAGCCCGCTCCAGTAGCACAGCTGCCTCCTGTCGGACAATCAGCGCCAGTTGGTATTGCAGAGCTGGTTACTATCTGGCAGCAGCCCAGCAGCGTCGGACAGGAGGAGCCGCTGGGACAGCTTATGCTGGTTGCACAGCTCGCGGTTGTTGGACATGCCGAACTGGTGGCACATCCCGCCCCCGTGGCGCAGCCCGTGCCGGTCAAGCAGGATGCGCTTGTCGGGCAGTTTGTGCCGGTCGGCGCAGTAATCGTGGTCGGTATCAGACAACACCCTGCCAGCGTCGGACAGCTGGCACCGCTCGGGCAGCCTGCGCTCGTTGTACAGACCACATCTGTTGGACATCTGGAGCCTGTAGTGCATGTTTGACCTGTTGCACAGGATGCTCCTGTTGGACAGGTGGTTCCAGTTGGACAGGTCGAAC
>CAZHNU010000040.1:0-16395 GCA_964534145.1 uncultured Methanotrichaceae archaeon
TCTTCTTCCGATAAGTATCGCGCGGTATACCTGGAACTACTCATCTTCGCGGCTTTGTCCAGCGCCTCCACTTCTACATCCTTTGCATGTTCCTTGCTGAATTTTTGCAGCTCTTCCGCTATCGGCGGATCTCCACTTTTTATATATTTCCTTACTCTCGCAACATTCTTGCCAACTTTTACATCTTTTACGAGAAAATATTTAGCAGTACCTTGTCTCGTGACACCTTTTTCAACTCGATAATTAGGCATATCCATGATAACTAGCTGTGGTGTGCACCATTATCAAGTTTTCTAAGAAAAGGGCGTCACCACTGGATGGCATAAAGAAACCGCTTATACAAGAAAGACGCCCAACTAAGAGAGCCTTGCACCTAAATCCTTTTTCTGACCAGAAAATCTATTACAATTTCATAAGGTCGCATATGGGATTGGCGGGAAGACGCCTGCTGAAATGGCAGGGATTGGAATTACGGGAGAGAATAAATGGGTAGGACTACTTGAGAAGAGCATGAGAAAAGGAGCTTTGCTCTAATTCACCTCCCACATTAATTCTTTATAACGCTTTTCAACAAGAACAAATATTTGTTTAGTTGTTTCTGTCAATCTTTTTTGATGATTCATTTGATATGATGGTGCCTTATCTCCTAGACGTGGATTTTCTTCTCTGATTTCACAGTATTGACGCAGCAAATTCCGCAATTCTGGTTGCGCCAAATTTCCATATCGTTTTATTTCGCTAAATGCTAAATGCGCCCCTTTAATTGGATTTTCGCGGTTTGAATCCAAAAGGAGAAAAGGCTTGATAAGTTTCTCTAGCTCATCATTTCGGCATTTCCTGGTTGTGCGACTTAAATTTTTTGTTTGGATCGAACCCCAATAAATCGCGATGAAGGTTATTGCCGTATTGATTACGGCTAATATGAAGAAAATCGTGACAACAGTTTCTTGACTCCAAAGGTAGGCCATATCAATCCCACCCCCGAAGTAAAGAATCACGCCGCATATTATGATCATCGAACTGATGATGCCCGAAATTAAGCCCGTCTTCTGAACCCAAGAACTCTCTAATATAGCGGATAGGCCCATAACCTCCCATATCGAGGAATGTGAATATAAACACTCTTCCAACGATCGATCTATTGAGATTCCTTCCAATGTTTAAGCTTTCATGGTAACATGCTTTTAGGAAGTTAAATCCTCGTACCAACCCCATATGCAACAGAACCCCAAGAGGAAAACGTTTTATAGAAGATCAAATACTGTGAACTTGAGAAGCAAGAGAATTGATGCGGAGGATTATCACATGGCAGGAATGAGCGGTACGCCAATTATCATTTTGAAGGACACCCGGAGAGAGACGGGAAAAGAGGCAATCTCGAACAACATCATGGCCGCGCGGGCCGTGGCCAACGCAGTACGGAGCACCTTAGGCCCCAAGGGCATGGATAAGCTGCTGGTCGACGCCATCGGAGACGTGACGATCACCAACGACGGCGTGACAATCTTAAAGGAGATGGACGTACAGCACCCGGCAGCCAAGATGATCATCGAGGCCGCCAAGACCCAGGACAAGGAGGTCGGCGATGGGACCACCACCGTGGCCGTTTTGGCAGGCGAGCTTCTAAAGAAGGCCGAGGACCTCCTGGAGCAGGACGTTCACCCGACAGTCATCGTCGAGGGCTACAGGATGGCGGCAGAAAAGGCACTGAAGATGCTTAGCGCCATCACCATCAATGCCTCAGAGAAGAACAGGGAACTCCTGGACAGAGTTGCCATCACGGCCATGACAGGCAAGCTGGCAGGCTCGCCAGACAGCAAGATTGCCCGCTATGCAGTCGACCTGGTGGTCAATGCCGCCGAGGCCAAGGACGGAAAGATGGTCGTGGACCTGGACAGGGCAAACGTGGAGAAAAAGGTAGGCGAAAGCATCCAGGAAACAGAGATGATCGAGGGCGTGGTCGTTGATAAGGAGATCGTCCACCAGAACATGCCCCGAAGGATCGAAAACGCGCGCGTAGCCCTACTAAGCGTGGCCATTGAATCAAAGGATCCGGAGAACAAGGCAGAGATCCAGATCACCAACGCCACCCAGTTCCAGCTCTTCATGGAGCACGAGAAGAAGAGGATCAAAGAGGTCGTGGACAAAGTCCTCGCCACAGGCGCCAACGTCATATTCTGCCAGAAGGGAATTGATGACATGGCCCAGCATCTTCTTGCAAACGCCGGCGTCCTGGCCCTTCGAAGGGTGATTAGGGGCGACCTGGACAAGCTCTCAAGAGCTACAGGCGCAAATGTGGTCACAAGCATTGAAGAGATGAAGGCCGGCGACCTCGGAACTGCCGCCGTCGTAGAGGAGAGACGGATTGGAAAAGGAATCATGACCTTCGTCACGGGCACCAAAAATCCGGCAGTCACTCTGCTTTTAAGGGGCGGGACACAGCAGGTTTTGGATAGCCTTGAGAGGGCGCTGGACGACGCCATGCATGCAGTGGCCGATGTGATAGAGGACGGAAAGGTTGTGGCCGGAGGCGGAGCACCCGAGATTGAGCTGTCGCTCCGGCTCAGGGAGTACGCATCAACTCTTAAAGGCCGGGAGCAGTTGGCGATCATCAAGTTCGCCGAGGCGCTGGAAATTGTGCCGAAGACCCTGGCTGAAAACGCCGGATTCAACTCCATCGACAAGCTCGTTGAGCTGAAGAGCAAGCACGAGAAGAACAAGAACATGGGGTTGAATGCCTACACCGGAGAGGTCGTGGACATGGAGAAGGAAGGAGTGGTAGAGCCCCTCAGGATTAAGCTTCAGGCCATCCAGTCCGCAACCGACGCTGCAGCGCTCATCCTGCGCATCGACGACGTGCTTGCTTCAACCAGGAAGAAGGAGGAAGCAGGTCCGGGAGGAATGCCTGGCGGCGGTATGCCCGGAATGGGCATGGGTGGAATGCCTGGGATGGGCATGGGAATGCCCGGGATGATGTAGGCAATCCAAACGCCTGCAACCCTTTATCTCTTTATATTCCGATTTATCCTTCATTTACGAATTCTCTGGGCTTTAAACAGCATACGCATATTGATTACGTTATCTTTATATAACTTCTGATCTCAATTTGCTGATGAGCTTTGATGGATGAATACCTGATATGGCTGATCCTTCTGGCCATGGCAATATTTGCGCTATCAGCGGTTCAGCTCAAGGACCGCCGCTGTAGAAGTCTTCTGGCGGATAACCGGCAACTGCAGGAAGGCCTCGACGAGATGGGGATAAGGCTTAGAGCGCGCGAGATGGACGTCGATCGAATGCAGCGCAGCTGCGCCGGCCTTATCAAATGGAAGAGCAGAGCCGAAGAGCTTGAGAAGGAGCTAAGAGAAACAAAGCAGACAGAGGAGTTTGCATCTGCCTTTGCCTCAGCCGGCAGGCTTGAGTACCTTGAATCCCGCCTTAAGCCCAACGCCCCCAAAAATCCCAGCATTGTGTTCCTGGAAACATTCCAGCCCTGCAATCATCGTACCTTCGAGGAGAAGCTGAAATCCATGCTCGAAGGCGCAAAGTTCGAGGTCATTATAGTATCCCCGTGGATCAAGAGACAAATGTGGGAAAGGATCGAGGGATCGATTAAGAAATTTGTCCGCCGGGGCGGAAGGCTGAGGGTATTTTTGAGGGGATGCGAGTCGGACTTCTCTACAGGCTTAAGCGACGATATAATTCAGGACATCGAGGACCTCAAAGGGGAAGTATTTACCATAAGACAGCTCCATGCCAAGATGTACGTGGTAGATAAAAAGGAGGCGATAATCGCCTCTGCCAATCTCACTAGAGGAGGAATTGAGGGCAACTTCGAGGCCGCAGTCTGGCTGAACGATCCATCGGCGATGAGGGACATATGCAGGTTCCTGGATGACCTGTACCGCTTCAAATAGATGCAAATCATTGGATAAAACGAGGATAGACAGCGAAGCACCCATTTGGCAAGCATGAGAATGGCAAACCGTGATAAACTGAACGACAAAATCGAGATGGAGATTGAAGTCGAAGAGACTTACTGTCCCGCAGAGGATACCTATCTGCTTTTAGAGTCTGCGCTAAAAGAGGCCAGGTCCGATGACAAGGTTATAGAAATAGGATGCGGAAGGGCCCTGATCTCAAAGGAAGTCCGGCCGTCGGTGAAAAGCATTCTTGCTACAGATATCAATCCTCATGCTGTAAGACACGCAAAGACGCTCGGCCTGGAAGCTGTGAGAGCGGATCTGTTCAAAGGAATTAAGTCCCAGTTCGATCTTGTAATCTTCAATCCGCCTTATCTCCCGACATCCGAGGAGGAAAGGATTGAAGGATGGCTCAATTATGCACTGGACGGGGGCGCCACAGGCAGGAACACCATATCCAGGTTCCTGGAGGACCTAAAGGATCATTTAAGCCCCAGAGGAAGGGCTCTGCTCCTGATATCCAGCCTGACAGGCATGGACGATGTCAGACGCAAGGCATCGCTGGAGGGCCTGGAGACTGTAGAGATTGCCAGCAAAAGATACTTCTTCGAGCAGCTATTTGTTCTAAGGCTCAATGCAGCGGCAGGATTGAGACATAAGGCTGTAATCCCCGACATCTGATCCATATGCAATACTGCCGAACATAATTATTCTTTATTAATAATTCCGCATCTGCACAGGCATTTCAAGCAAATTAAACAAAACCATTAGCAATAAGAATAATAATAAAAATTTGGAAACATAAAGTAATTCCGAACCTAAAGCAAGTACCTATATTTAGGTTCAATTTTTATAGATGTAACGCAAATCATAATCTCTAGACGTTGAACAAAACGTTGGGAAGTATATGGGCATAATTATTGCTCAAATCGAGCAATATTGCCCGCATACAGGAAATCATGCGCAGTGGTATAATACAGGGCTGTTGACTGGAAAACAGCAATTAAACGGTGATTGCCCGTGAAATTAAGAGTTGTAAGTTCTAAGAGCGAGATTGAAGATCTCAATAGAAATGAGCAGATGATACATCTGGCGTTCAGGGCATCCAACACTGATATCTTCAAGCTGCTCCAGAATTGTCCGAGGATCAGGGCCGTTCAGGTCCCCACATCCTATCGAAAAACGCTCTCTAGGGCAAGCGAGATGTTCCTCGTGATGCAGGGCATTGAGCTTATAGAGGGCGACGTATGGGGCCACAGAAAGGATATCAATGAGTATTATATCATTGACGAGAACATCTTTCGCAGGATTGATCAGCTGCGCGCAAACGGCATCGATGCCAACGAGATCGCCGATACCGTCTCCAGGGAAACCAAGCTTTCTCCAGAGCTGGTAAAATATGTGATCAAGCAGACCTCGTAGAGCTGAGTAAAGAGATCAGCTCCTCCAAAACGCCTTCAATGCCTTTTCCCGAAGAGGTTGACATTGAGGGCATTCCACTGCAACTGAGAATATCGGCCTTGTTTGCCACAACCAAAATGGGAAGACGAATCCAGCCTTTTATATCCTCCGCCAGCTTAAGCTGCGACTCCAGCGGATATCCCGAATGTTCGCTGGGATCGACAATGAAGAGCACCACTCCCATCAAATGGTTCAAGGCAGCCATTGTCTGGCGTTCGATCTCGTTTCTCTCAGATAATGGGCGGTCGAGCAGCCCCGGCGTATCCACCACCTGATATTTCTGCCCATCCCTAACAAAATGCCCAACGTAGATGTCCTTGGTTGTAAAGGGATAGCTTGCGATCTCCGGTCTGGCGCCTGTTACCTTTACCAGAAAGCTCGATTTTCCGACGTTTGGATAGCCTGCAATGAGAATAGTTGGAAGGCCGGGGTCAATTGTCGGCATTTTTCGGAGCCTGTTTCGGGCGTCGTTGAGGAATAGCAGGTCTTTTTCTATGGACTTGATGACGGAGGACATCCTCCCAAAGGCTGCTCTGCGGTTTATGGACAGCTCTCCGCCGCGCTTCATTTTTGTTGTATACTCTTTGGTGATATCCTTTATCTGCTTTGATGCCCAGTGCAGCCTCGAGAGCTTGATGCGCATGTCGTCGACGCCGACAAGGATATCTGCCATATCTCGATAAAAAGGCGGGAGGTTCTCGAAGGACGGAAACTTCCTGATAAGGTTGGCCAGGTTGTCGGATAAAACGTTGCCGGCTGCCGTGACCATTGCGATGTCATTTCCGGGAGTCATGCCAGTTTTTGATGCCTTTCTAAAGGCCTTATCTATCAGTTCCTGCGAGGTAGGGACGGTGGGAAGCTTCTCGAACATCCGTCTCATAGGTTGCAGGCATTGGCAGATAAATCTTTAGGCAACCGTCTCTAGGCAACCGGAAAAGTCATTTGATAAAATGTTTTCGGAAGGTTTAAATAGTACTTGTATATCTATATAGATGAGGTGACCTGTTGAAGAGATTGGGCACCGCGCTTCATGTGGTACAGAAGAGACTAATTGTGCGTGGCGAGCCGGTTGAAGGAAGCGATATTAGAAGCGAGACAAAGATTCCAAGAGCAAACTCCTGGGTCGTTGACCAGAAGAGAACTAAGATAGGAAGGGTTTTCGACATATTCGGCCCGGTAAAGCACCCGTATATCATCGTTCGGATGAACAAAGGATTTGATGCCGCAGCCCACGTCGGAAAAAAGCTCTACGTCGAGGAGACGTCGGGGAGAGATAGCAAGTGGAAGAGATAGAAAAGATTCGAGAGATAGAGAGGTTTGAGCAGGAGAAGATCAAGGAGAAGTCCCGGCTCAAGCGCGAGAAGGAAAAGGTAGACGAGTTCGAGAAGTTCACCGTAGAGTGTCCGGAGTGCGGCAGCCATACTCTGGTGCGCGATTACGAGAGGGCTGAACTTGTTTGCTCAGACTGCGGGCTGGTCATTGATGAGAACTTCATAGACCAGGGACCGGAGTGGCGGGCCTTCGACCACGATCAGCGCATGAAGAGGTCAAGGGTTGGCGCTCCCATGACCTACACGATACACGACAAGGGCCTCTCTACGATGATCGACTGGAGGAACAGGGACTCATACGGAAAGACTATATCCTCCAAGAACAGGGCTCAGCTCTACCGTCTCAGGAAGTGGCAGAGGCGAATTCGCGTCAGCAACGCAACTGAGAGAAACCTGGCCTTCGCTCTGTCTGAGCTGGACAGGATGGCATCGGCCTTAGGCCTTTCCAGGAACGTGCGCGAGACTGCTGCAGTGGTCTATCGCAAGGCCGTGGACAAGAACCTCATCCGCGGGAGGTCCATTGAGGGCGTGGCGGCTGCCGCGCTTTATGCAGCCTGCAGGCAGTGCAACGTTCCACGCACGCTGGACGAGATTGCAGAAGTATCGAGGGTATCTCGAAAGGAAATTGGCAGGACCTACAGGTTCGTTTCCAGAGAGCTTGCCCTAAAGCTCATGCCCACGAGCCCCATAGATTACATCCCCCGCTTTTGCAGCGGGCTTAACCTTAAGGGTGAGGTGCAGGCCAAGGGAATCGAGATTTTGCGCCAGGCGGCTGAAAAAGAGCTGACATCAGGCCGAGGGCCGACAGGCGTCGCAGCTGCAGCCATCTACATAGCCTCCATTCTCTGCGGGGACAGAAGGACACAGCGAGAGGTGGCGGATGTGGCGGGAGTGACAGAGGTCACCATCAGGAACCGCTACAAGGAACTGGCCGAGGAGCTTGACATAGAGATTATCCTGTAGATTGCAGATCTCAGCGAGCCCAAAAATCCAAAAACAAAAAACCGGGCAAAGGCCGGTAATGACGCCTATGCTCGGGCAAAATTTTTCGTAGTTATCCACTGGGTACATTGCAGCGTTTTATAATGTCTTCGTTTGGCCTGAAGAGCGCTTTGGACAAACAAGGAAAACCATCGATTATTTGTATGTTATTTGTATTTTAGATTATGTAAAAATGGTTTTTCGCTATCTTTTTCCTCCAAAGGTACTTATTCTTACACGCACCACTAGCATACTATGTCAGGAGTTCTTGAGAAGCTTCGACTGCAGCATCCGAGGAGGACGAAGGCCTGCAGATCAGACATTACGCCTATCGATGCTGTGGATTGAGTCCTAACAGGACAGAGTCCTAAGAGGCACAAGCACCTGATCAAATCCATTTTGGATCCATCCAGATCTGTTAAAATTAAATCCCTCAGTTATACACAATCGTCTATATGATTCTTCAAGCCCTATTTGTTATCATGGCCTGGAAGGAAATTTGTGCAGTAAGCTTAATTCTGCTCATACTGGCTCTGCCAACTGTGAATGCATCAAGCGATTCGCTCTCAGAACTGAAGTCGCAAATATCCGGCTTTGAGGATACGCGCATGAACGCCTATGATCTGGCCTTCTACCTGGCCACCCACGGATACGATGCATCCCCCAAAAGCGATTTCGTCGAGGTCGATTTGGGCGGCCATATTTACATTCTTCGCCCCAACGGTGAAGCCACAGGACTATGCACAATATCGCTTGAGTCCTGACTATAAAAAGGATGAAGACGGGTCCGCCATCTATGAGCAAGATGGAAGCGACCTTCTAGGCCCAATCCCACCTCTATGGCCCGTAGACATAGATCCACAACACGTTGCTCCATCCTGACTGATCGCCCCAGACGGCAATCTGATGCCAGCCGGGTGCATCTCCCAGAAATATCCTGTTGTAGTATCCGGAATACAGATATCCCCAGTAGCGCCAGTCTTCATAGCCGTTTGGATACATCTCATAGGACCAGAGGTACTGATCCCGATCGTTATTCACAAGCAGGTTCATCCTTCCGCTGTAATATACAGCTGCGGGGTCCTTGGTCCATTGTCCGTTGTAAAGAGCCCACTGCTCCAGACCCGCAATCAAATATGCCGTATACTGTCCTTCGGGTGCACCGCTGGCCAGCTCTCCGCCAAGCTGGGTCACCTGTTCTCTGGTGACGGACTGGCCCTGGGCGAGGTTTTCGGCTACCGTGCCGGTAGATGCTGATGGAGTGCTTTGAGGCTGCTGTGATTGAGGACCTGACGATGGATGATCAGGAGTTTCCCCCTGTCCGGCTTGAGTTCCCTGCCCGGCTTGAGCACCCTGTCCCGTTTGAGTTCCCTGGCCTGACGAAGTTCCCTGCTGATCTGAGGGATACTGCGGATACTGCTGACCACCCTGTCCGCTGTACCCAGGCGGATACGAAGAATACCCCGTGCCGTCGGGCGATGGGGGAGTTGAGTAGCCTGGGGGCTGTGCTGTTGCGCAAATTGCCAGAGAAGCGGCAATGGCAATGATTGTTATCGCTACAAAAAGCGCTCTTTGCTTCATTTTATCTCTCCTTTGCTTTGCATCCAGATGGGATCTAGGCCACTAAGCTGAAAAGGCATAAATTATTCTGCAATGTTCGCAGAATAAAATATCACCTGGATGAATATCAAGACTATATATCTTTTAATAATATAAACTAATGCGAAGGTTATGCTCTGACTCGTTCAAATTTCATGAAATTGAAGAGACATAGGAGCTTGCATGGGCAAACTTGGAAGGATGAACGAATCGCTATGTCATTGCTTGTTGATATTTTATCGCCTCCAAAAATCGGGCAAGAGCCAGAGCAGCACCGGCGTAATCTCCATCCGCCCCACGTACATACAGAAGATTACAATCAACTTGCCCAGAGGCGTGACCTTGCTGAAGTCAAAAGCAACTGCCCCCAGGCCAGGGCCAACGCCCCCCATGCAGGTCGCCACTGCCGATATCGCTGAAAGCAGGTCGAAGTCCCTGTCAGCCGACTCCACAATAGATAGAGCTAACGAAGATCCAAAGAATATAGTAAGATAAATTATAGTGAAGAACAGGACGGAAATTAATACGCCTTCGGTTACAACTGTATCCCCAAGCCGTATGGATTGCACAGCTTTGGGATGCAGCATCTTTACCAACTCTCTTCGAGCATATTTCTGCACCAAAAGCACTCGAAGAACCTTAATTCCGCCAGCCGTTGCTCCTGCGCAACCGCCTATCAGCATGAGCAGGATGAGAACCATGTTGGCTGCGGAGGACCAGTGATTGTATTCGAAATTATTCGTGAAACCGGTAGTGGTGCCAATAGACACCACCTGGAAGCCTGCGAGACGGATTCTATGAAGGAGATCACCCTCAACACCTCCCCAAAAGATGATGATGGCAGAAGCGGAAATAAGCAGAGATATATAAAAGAGAAATTCAGGATCTTTTATGTAACCAGAGATATTCTTCTTGTAGATAAGCTGATAATGAAGGATAAAGCTGGTAGCGCCTGCGATCATGAAGACCACCACAATCAGCTCTATGATCAAGCTGTTATAGGCTGCTATACCTGATGCCAAAGGAGAATACCCTGCTGTAGATACCGTTGTAAACGATGTGCAGATTGAATCATAAAAGGGTATGCCTGCTATCCAGAGCAGCAGAGTTTCCAATGCTACAAAGACCAAGTATATGCCCCAAAACAATCTAGCCGTATTCTTTACCCTGGGGGTCAAGGGCTCGCGGCTGGTCTCCACGTAATAAAGCTGTCTGCCAGCAACGCCCAGCTGGGGCAGGATGGCTATGAAAAGAAGAATGATGCCCATGCCGCCCAGAAGCTGAGTGAAAGACCTCCAAAATAAAAGGCCATAGAAGGTGCCGCTTAATGACGTATTTATCTGCAGATCAATTATCCCCAAATTGTACCTTATTATTGGATCAAATAGGGCATCCACCAGATGGTGGGCCAGGCTATTTTCGACAGCTGTAGAGTTAATGATCCAGTATCCCTCTGAATTGTATTCCGTTAGGATGGTGGCGCCTGTTGTAGTGAATCCGGACATGGTCTCGAACAGCGAATCAATGATGCCAAGGCCAAGGAATATGAACGGCAGAGCACCGAAAATCGTAGCTAACAGCCATCCGCAGGTAACTATCGCAAAAGCCTCTTTGTGCAATACATCTCCACTTTGACCAAAGCGTCTCATTATCAATCCGGCGGAGATAGTAATAAGGGATGTCAATCCAAGTGACATTACGCCGACTGGTTCCTCATAAATTGCTGCAACTAGGCCGGGTATCAGCATCAATATCCCCAATAAAATTAGCAAAGATCCCAGTACACCAAGTACAATGCGAACCTTCATAACGATTGCAAATTCGTCATTGGGCTTAAATAACCTTTTATGAACTGCTGCAAGGGAAAAATCATCAGTAACGCATCATCTATCGCCCCATCGCCCTCTGCATCTCCCTCGCCACAGCCGCCATCGCCATGCGCTTTTGTACCGTTGCCGCAAGCCCCGTAGCTGCCCTGTCCCGCGAGTACTCGTCCACCTGCCAGTCCAGCCCCTCATAGCCAACGTCCATGAGCATAAGCCCTTCTGCAGGGGCCGTCGGCGCGCCGTGGTTCAGCTCGGGCCTCAAAAGGTCAGAGAACCAGTCCATTCCCTTGGCCCCGGATCCTACCTTCTCCAGAGCGCCCACGATCTTTCGCACCATGTTCCAGAGGAAACCGCTGGCCCGAATATCGAAAACGAAAAGGCCGTTTTGCTCAGAGATCTCCAGCTTCGTGATGGTCTTTACGGTGTCCATCTTGGCGGAGGAGAAGTTCCGGAAATCGTGAGCGCCTTTGAGCATCTCAGCCGCCCCCCTCATCACATCAAGGTCGAGCCCAGGATGCCAGAGCAGATAGCGATACTCGCGCCAGAGCGCATTCCAGCGGGCGGAAAAGCCGATAGGGGCCACAGCCCAGGCCCAGGTCCAGATGTCCCTTGGGAGCCGCCCGTTGACGCACCTGGGCCTGGCCAGGTATGCCTTGTCCTCGTCTATCCAGAAATCGATCACCTGGCCAAGAGCTGAAACGCCCCTGTCGGTTCGCCCGGCGTAGCAGAAATCGCCGTTGATGACGCCGATCTTTAGCAGAGCCTTTCGGACCTCTGAGTCCACAGTCACAACGTCCGGCTGGCGCTGGAAGCCGTAGTAGCTATCGCCGAGGTAGGCGAGCTTGAGAGCGATCTTCATCTAGACCACCGACACGTTTCCATCATCGTCATCAATCGTCAAGCATATCTTCCAGCGATGTAGAGACCTTTCTGAGAGATTCCATAAGACAACGCCGTTCAGACGCTGTCAAATCTCGCGTGAAGGCATCGTTCGATGCTTTTGCAATTACAATCAGCCGTTCTAAGACCTCTTCTGCAGCAGATGTCGGTGTTATCACATTTACTCGCCTGTCCCTGAGATCGCTGATCCTTTTTATATAACCCTTCTCTTCAAGGGAGTCGATGATATGGGTGACGTTCGCCTTGTCTTTCATGCTGATCTTGGCAATCTCTGTCTGGGATATGCCGGGATTTTTAACGACTGTAAATAAAACGGCCCACTGCTCGGGCGTGATGTCGAGATTCGCCCTCTTTATTGCTCTGCTGAAATAGCTTTTCATCAGCAGGTTCGTCTTTGCCGCCAGATAGCCCAGCGATTGATCGATTTCGAAGTCTACCATTTACTCACACCTGGCCCTGGTGTTACGCGACAGATCGGGCTGTGGATGTTCGTCCTGCCTTCCAGTAGCGCCAGCAATAAATCCCGAATAGGAGAGAGATCCCGCCAACCATGACAAAGTAGGTCCATATCTGCGGGCGAATATCCGACCACATGGCGATTTCCAGAATATAAAAGCCGTCAAAAAGAGCAAATCCTAATACACCAGCGAGGGCTAGATTGCGGTTTTTGCTAATAATCGAAAAGGCAGCGATCAGATAAAGCATTCCTGTGATAAACGTTATGATGACTTTCAAATCTACGAGAAGTGGACTTGCAGTTGCGGGCAGATCATCATGCATATGGATAGCAGATGCTGTGTCGCCAAGGACATAGATATTTGATCCAAAAAGCAGCCCGATCATTATCATGCCGCCAAGGATGGCCCAGCTGAAGATCTTCGTCATCATACCAAACACCAAATACTTAGATCATGATTATTTGATATTACAATCATTGTTAATAACAACTAATATTTAGCTTTTGGCTCTCTAAAGGCTTTGCATTCAAAGGGCCATTTCAACCCTGCTTTGCGTGCAAGAGGTAGATTATGAGCAATCTAAGCGAGTGACTGCATCATTGCCGATGAAGCTGGGGATTTTTTTAAAGAGAAAGGCAGAAGAAACTGGAGTGCCTCTGAGCAGTACTTCTAATAAAAAATTGTATCAGGATACTTCACATCAGAGGAGTCCCATTTCTCCTCGCGTTTAAGCGTCCCGTGGATCCGTTATGTATCCAGTGACGGCGCTGGCTCCAGCCACCGCCGGCGAGCAGAGGTAGACGAAGGCCTTGGGGCTTCCCTGCCTTCCCACGAAGTTCCTGTTCGATGTAGAGAGGCATCTCTCGCCGTCGCCCAGGAGACCGAAGCTCCCGCCCATGCACGGGCCGCAGCAGGCAGACTCAACCATTGCCCCAGCCACCATGAACCGCTCGACTAAGCCCGCCCGCAGGCATTTCATGTACTCCTCGCGGCTGGCAGGCACAACGATCAGCCGCACGCCCTTGGCCACGGGCTCGCCCTTCATGAGGTCGCTGGCCAGCTTGAGGTCCTCGAACCTGCCGTTCGTGCAGGAGCCGAGGAACACCTGGTCGATCTTCGTCTCAGGAACCTCGCCAATCGGCAGTACATTGTCCACGTTGTGAGGCATGGCGATCTGCGGCTCCAGGTCGTCCACATTCCAGTGCTTTGTAGAAAACTCTGCGTCCTCATCGCCCCTGACGATTCCCTCAGAGACGGCTGACGGGTTCTTGACCCTCTCTTTGAGGTAGTTTATGGTGACATCGTCGGCCTCGAAGATCCCTGCCTTAGCCCCCATCTCGATTGCCATGTTGCTCATGGTCATTCTCTCCGGCATGCTCATCCGCCCGGCCGCCTCGCCCCTGAACTCGCAGGCCAGATAGTTGGCTCCGTCAGCGCCGATGTCGCCGATGATCCGCAGCACCACGTCCTTTGATGTCACGTTCTTTGGCAGCCTGCCCTCGACAACGAGCTGAAGCGTCTTTGGAACCATGAACCACAGCTGCCCTGTGGCAAAGACTGAGGACATGTCGGTCGAGCCGATGCCTGTTGCGAATGCGCCGAGAGCACCGTAGGTGCAGGTGTGGGAATCGGTCCCCAGGACAATCTTGCCGGGCAGTGCATGCCCCTTCTCGGGCATGACCTGGTGGCACACGCCGCAGAATATATCGTAGTTCAGGATTCCCTGCTCCTGTGCGAACCTGCGGAGCATGATATGGTTCTCTGCCGCCTTCAGGCTGTCGGCAGGTACCTGATGGTCGAACAGAATGACAATCTTGGAGGGATCCCATACCTTGGCATCCCTGCCCGCAATCTCGTAAAACCCCTTAACCGCTAAGGGCCCGGTGATGTCATGGATCATCGCGCAGTCTACGTCCGCCATCACGAAGTCGCCAGCGTGCGCCGTTTTTTTGGCGGCTCTGGAAAAGATCTTCTCGGACAGGGTTTGGCCAGTCATGCCAGGGGCATCTCATTCATGATAAATAAATCTTCACATTCGATAGGTTGACTGTCACCTGATCGAAGCTCAAAGGATTTAAATAAGGAAATTACATATCACTGATGCTCATAGAAGTACATTGTAGCTGATTATGGAGAATTTTTATGAAGACAAAGATACTGCTGGATGAGGAAGAGATTCCAAAGAAATGGTACAACGTAGCAGCAGATATGCCGACACCCCTTGATCCGCCGCTTCATCCGGGAACGTTGAAGCCCCTCGGCCCCCAGGATATGGAAGCTATATTTCCTAAAGCGCTCATCAGGCAGGAAATGAGCACGGACCGCTGGATAGACATTCCGGAAGAGGTGCGCGATATCTACAGGCTGTGGAGGCCCACGCCTCTCTACAGGGCGGCAAGGCTTGAGAAGGCGCTGAAAACTCCGGCAAAGATATACTACAAATACGAGGGCGTTTCGCCCGCGGGAAGCCATAAGCCAAACACCTCAGTGCCCCAGGCCTACTACAACATGAAGGAGGGCATCGAGCGCCTGGCGACGGAGACCGGCGCCGGCCAGTGGGGCTCAGCTCTTAGCCTCGCCACCTGTATGTTCGGTCTGAAATGCACAGTTTACATGGTCCGCTCCAGCTACGACAGCAAGCCCTACCGAAGAAGCGCCATGCGCGTCTGGGGAGCTGAGTGCCTCCCGAGCCCGTCAGACAGGACCAACTTCGGCAGGAAGGTTCTATCGGAGATGCCGAATACTCCGGGATCTCTCGGCATCGCCATCTCCGAGGCAGTGGAAGATGCAGCAACGCACGACGACACCAATTATGCGCTCGGATCTGTTCTAAATCACGTCCTGATCCACCAGTCAGTGGAAGGCCTGGAGCTGAAAAAGCAGTTCGAAATGATCGATGAGTATCCCGACGTCATGTTCGGATGCTGCGGCGGAGGAAGCAACTTCCCAGGCATGGTTTTCCCCTTCATCCCCGACAAGCTCAAGGATAAGAAGGAGCTTCGAATGGTTGCATGTGAGCCCACTGCCTGTCCAACGCTCACCAAAGGGCTCTACGCCTACGACTACGGCGATACGGCAGGGATGGCTCCGGTCATCAAGATGTACACGCTGGGACACGACTTCATACCCCCGGGCATTCACGCTGGAGGGCTGCGCTATCACGGGGATGCTCCACTGCTCTGCAACCTAGTGCACGACGGGCTGATTGAGGCCACAGCGCTTCAGCAGATCGAGGTATTCCAGGCGGCGACGATATTCGCCCGCAGCGAGGGCATCATCCCTGCGCCCGAGTCGGCCCACGCAATCAAGCCCGCAATTGACGAGGCCTTGAAGTGCAGGAAGACCGGCGAGGAGAAGATCATATTCATATCGCTCTCCGGCCACGGCCACTTCGACCTGGCGGCCTACGACGCATTCAACGACGGATTGCTGGTGGACTACGAGTACCCCGCAGATCTGGTGAAGCAGTCCCTTGCCAAGCTGCCCAAGGCCTAAGATAGGCTTTTTAATTAACCCGATAGCGGGAATGGGCGGGGCCGTAGGCCTCAAGGGGACCGACGGCCTGGCAGAGGAGGCTACAGCAAGGGGTGCAAAGCCCCTTGCCCAGGACCGGGCCAGGTCCTGCATGAGGGTGCTGGCGCCCCGTGCTCGTGCCGAAGGCATCACTTTTTTAACCGCAGGCGGCGATATGGGCGAGTCTGTGATGAATGAGTCAGGCCTCAAGTATTCAGTCGTTTATAAGTCACAGGAAAAATCGAGCGCAGAGGATACCAAGGCTGCCTGCAGGGCTTTCATCGACGATGGTGCCGACCTGATCCTCTTTTGTGGAGGCGACGGGACTGCAAGGGATGTAGCCTTTGAGGCCTCTAAACAGTCTTCTAAACAGTCTTCAGAACAGTTTTCAGAACAGTTTTCA
>CAZHNU010000040.1:16495-32911 GCA_964534145.1 uncultured Methanotrichaceae archaeon
TTCAGAACAGTTTTCAGAACAGTTTTCAAACCAGTTTCATTTAGAGAACCCTCATTTAGAGGATTCTAATTTAAAGAACTCTCATTTAAAAAACTCTAATTTAATGAATTCTAATTTGCAGGTTCCGCTACTGGGGATTCCTGCAGGCGTCAAGATGCACTCAGGCGTCTTCGCCGTCAGCCCCGAGGCGGCTGCAGAGCTGGCGCTGGGCTACGCCTGCGGCGATCTTCTGGCCAGAGAGACTGAGATCGTCGATGTGGACGAGGAGCTTTACCGCTCAGGAGAGCTTCAAACCAGGCTCTACGCCACAGCCAGGACGCCGTACAAGCCGACGCTTGTCCAGGAGAGGAAGAGGATCTATTCAAGCGCAAACGAGGAGGAGTTCAAGGACCAGATAGCCCTCTTCTCCAGAGAGTTCATGAGGGACGGCTCGGCATATATTCTCGGCGCCGGGACCACTACCGGCAGAATTGCAGAGATCATGGGTTTGGAAAAGACGCTGCTTGGGGTGGATGTGGTCCAGAATGAAAGGCTTATAGTGAAGGATGCCTCTGAGATGGACCTTCTAAAATTGCTTGAAAGAGAGAAGAGCGTCAAAATAATTGTGAGCCCGATAGGCGCTCAAGGGTTCATCCTCGGACGTGGCAGCCAGCAGATAAGCGCCTCTGTCCTGAAGTCCGTCGGGGCGGAGAACCTGATAATAGTATCCACGCCGCATAAATTGGCGGAGCTTAAGCATCTTCTGGTCTATACCGGCGACCCCGAAATGGACGGGAGGCTCTCGGGGAGATTGCTGGTGGTAACGGGCTATAGAATAGCTCAGAGAAAGGATGTAAAGGCTGCTTCCGCGCTGTAGCGGCCGCATTTTTTTATTATCGCTATCGCGATCACTATCATCAACCTTATCAGCTTATAATTCTTCTACCCCATTGCCAGCCTTTCGAAGTGCTGCTTCGCCCGCCGCTCTGTATGCTTTTGGCAAGAGCGATGAAAGATTGGTTTTTCCTATGAAGAAAGGAGAGTCCCCCAGCCTGATGAGGACTGCATTCTCGACCTCCGGAGCCTTTGGGCAAAGCACCAGGGAGCCCAGCCGGTCGCCCGCCATCCAGAAGGATTCCAGGCATTCCTCTAGCGGCGGAACCTCTTTATTCGGGATTTCTCGGCCGGACGCTGCATCGGCCGTCTCATCTGCAGCACATGAAGAACGCCTTTCCCGGAGATCCAGAACAATCTCCTCCTTTGTTCGTCCCCTGAGCTTGAAAATGAGAAATGGGTCCTGGTCAAACTGCTCCGCAAGGAGGTAATAAACCGCTGCTATGTGCTTGCAGGGATTTGACCAGTCGGGACATGAGCAATTGGTTTCTAGGTCGTCCTGGCTTTCAGGGAAGAGAGAGACACCCGCATCGGCAAAGGCCTCTTCTATATCCTGGGGCATTTCTCCCGACAGCAGCTTGGCGGCAAATACGGCCTTGGAGGCCATGGCATCGATGGCCTTTTCCCAGCCGTCATCAGATATCGGGCGAAGCTCAATCGTTATATCATACGGCTTTGACCTTGTTCCCTGGACCTTCGATCTGACGATTCCCTTCTGAACGTCGATTGATATCACCTGGCCCTTTCTGGCATAAGAGCGACCCCGACCTAGCCTCGCTCCGATTTCGAAGGATTCTAGGAGCTTTACAAAACGCTTTGACCACCACTTTTCGCCGATGGCCCCTCTCTTGCTCTTCGCCTTTATGCCGTCCTTTACCTCCTTTAAAGGGGCGTAATCATAATAGCCCCAGTATCTCGGGCCTGTCATTCCAAGTTCCCACCGATAGGCTTGACTTCGCTAGTTTCTGCTCCGCATTGATCGGCCCCGCCAGGTTCGGCTCCACTATGCACGACTCTGCCAGGTTCGCTATTCTCCATTTCCTGCATCGCAAACAGCTCCATAGCGCAGAGATAGAAGGTCTTTGAGGGCATCGTTGGAAAGCTCAGTCAGCCAGGCCTCGCCAGATCCTATCACAGATTCGGCCAATGCCTTCTTGCCTTCTATCATCTCGTCTATACGCTCCTCAAGAGTTCCAAGGCAGACGAACTTGTGGACAAACACGTTCTTCTTCTGCCCTATTCTAAAGGCCCGATCGGTGGCCTGGTTCTCGACTGCCGGATTCCACCACCTATCGAAGTGGAAGACGTGGTTGGCTGCAGTGAGGTTTAATCCGACACCGCCTGCCTTTAAGGAAAGGATGAAAATGGGAGGTCCGGCAGGTCCGCCGGACTGAAATTTCTGGATCATGAGGTCCCTTTGGCTCTTCGGCGTTCCGCCGTGCAGGAACAGCACCTCGCATCCGAGTTTCTCCTGCAGATGATGGCGCAGCATTGCTCCCATTCCGGCAAATTGGGTAAATATAAGTGCACGCTCGCCCTCTGCAGCCACGTCGTTGAGCATTTCCTCAAGGCGGACGAGCTTGCCGGATCGGCCTGCCAGAGGGCTGCCGTCCTGGAGGAAGAGAGAGGGATGGTTGCAGATCTGCTTTAGCTTTGTCAAGGCCGAAAGGATCTGCCCTTTGCGATCTATCCCCTCGGCCTCCTCGATCTTTCCGAGCATCTCATCGACCACTGCCGCATAAAGAGATGCCTGCTCTGGAGTGAGGTTGTAGTTCACCCTCATCTCCATCTTTTCCGGAAGATCGTTTAGGATTGTGGGATCGGTCTTAAGCCGGCGCAAAACAAAAGGCTGAATCAGACCGCGCAGCATCTCTGAGCGATCCTTGCTTTTGTACCTCTCGATCGGCAAAACGAAATCCCTGCGGAAGGACTCAGGTGATCCCAGGTACTTGGGATTCAGGAAGTCCATAATGGACCACAGCTCAGACAATCTGTTCTCGACAGGCGTTCCAGTCAGGGCGATCCTTTGACCAGTCCCAAAGCTCTTTATCGCCCGGGTCTGCCTGGCAGACTGGTTCTTGATATTTTGGGCTTCATCTAGGACTATATGCCCCCACTGGACCACAGAAAGGGCATCAACATCTCTATTCGCAAGCGAGTAGGTGGTGATTACCACATCATGCTTTGAGGCCTCGACCTCAAAGAGATCTCCTGAAAGCCGGTTTGTGCCGTGATGAAGCATGACCTTCAGGGAGGGCGCAAAGCGCTCAAACTCACTCTGCCAGTTTCCGACTACGGACATGGGACAGATCAGAAGCGTCGGGGAAATGAGGGAACTGCTATTACCTTCGCCCTCTCGTTCATGCAGCAGAAAGGCTATCAGCTCAATGGTTTTTCCAAGTCCCATGTCGTCGGCCAGACAGGCCCCAAGGCCGAACCTGTTGAGGTAGCTCAGCCACGAGACGCCCTTGGCCTGATAGGGACGGAGGCTACCGTTAAATCCCTGGGGCGCTTCAATTTGTCTCAGCTGTGCCTCAGCCGGACCTGATAGAGATTTCAGCAGGTCGCCGATCCAGCCTTCGGCCTCAACGCCTACAATCGGTAGACCCGATTTGGATTTGCCGTCCTGCACTTGCAAATCCGGCGCGGTCTTGCTTTTGCCCTCAAGGCCGATCTTAAGGCTTAAAGCCTCGCCAAGCATGATCTTCCTCTCGCCGTGTTTTTTGAAGAATTCAATGGCGGCCTCGATCTCACCTGCCGGCAGCTCCACCCATTCCCCCCTCAGCCGGACCAGAGGGACTTTCAGGCGGGCCAGCTCATAAAACTCGGCCTCGGTGATGGAATCGCCGCCTATTGCCAGCTCCCAATCGTAATCTGCCAGGGAACCAAGCCCGAAAAGGCCACGGGCAATGGGGCTGCTGGCGGGCCCAGGAGATTTCAGCTTCAGCTTTACGCCCAATTTGGCGCCTGGCCTTTCCCACCAGGTTGGCAGGAGCACGCCAAATCCGTTTTGCTCCAGGAGAGGTGCAGTCTGCCTGAGGAATGAATAGGCTCCTGCGGTTGTCAGCCTCAGGTCAACCGGACGGGCCTCCTGGAGGCTTTGCTCAAGGTCGGGGAAGATGGTAGCTGCCTTTCCCAGATCGGCGAGAAGCTGCTCCTGAGGATTTTTCAGTCTCCTTTTAAGGAATGTCAATGCCTGAGATCTGGTCCGCCAGACCTCCCCTGCGGGCACGAGAAGGCTCCTGTCGTCTTTAGCCTGGAGAAAGAAGCGGAGGGTCCAGGTATCGCTTGTGCTTGCGTTTTCGCTTTCTATTCCGCTTTTTGTTTCACCTATTATTTCGCCTTCGTCTTGGCCTTCGCCCTCACCGCCGTCCTGCGGGGGCTCAAGCCTGAAACAGGTGCGGAAGGGAGTGTCATATGCAGAGGGCAAAAGCCGCGAGAGCCAGGATTGCAGGTCGCTCGAAAACGATTTCAGATCCGGTTCAGATGCCTTCAAGGAGGATTGGTCGGACCTGGTGCACAGAGCCTGCAGGAACTGCTGCGCCAAAGGCACGACAGCGGGCCGGCGGCCCCGACGGGTGGGCAGGAGCTGCACGTCCCTGAGGCTTTCCCGAACGAAGGAATCAACAGCGCTGTCGATGAAGCTCATTACCAGATCCCTGGGGGGCGGCGACGCAGAACCTGTCTTTGCCTTAGAACCGGCTGCCAAAAAACCACGGCAGCTCGGAGGATAAGACTCAATGAAAACCTCAAGCCTTGGACAGTCGTCCTCGTCTATCACTGCTGCCCAGGTGGCCTTGCCGGCTTTGATCGTAGGGATAAACTGCTCTCTGGCGATTAGCTCCAGCGAGAATAAGGCCAGATCCGACCAGAAGCGCACGGAGTCTCCAAAGGCGGTTCCCTGCGGCGGATGGGCAGGCAGGCCTGCCAGGATGCCGAATGCATAACCCGGCTCGAATTCCAGGGCATCCACAGCCCATTCCCTCAGGCCAGCGGCCTTTTCCAGGATTGGGTCATCGAGCAGGAGCCACGGCGAGGGCAGGGGAGACTTTTTTGTCGAGGGCAGCCGGATGGACAGGGGCGTTGTTCTGCCGTTGGCCGCTGTGAAAGTATCTGGAAACCGGCTTTCAAGATGGCGCAGAAGCTCGCTCGCCCTCAGGGCGAAGGGGTGCGCGAAATAGGCATGCGCTCTTGCATTTTTCAAGCCCTCTGTAGCCTTTAGGGGCATCGTTGAGGATTCAGCCCAGAGAAACAGCCGTTCTCCGTTCCATATTGAGTGCAAAACCTGCATAATTCGAAGCCTTTGAGCGTATATGCTCTAATGGATATTAGTATATAAATATGATCCAAAGTATGGCACTCTCTACCCGGTCTGCCTGGCTCCGCCAAAAGCAAACCTCATGCATGGATCAACTACTTAGACAAGTTCCGACTACTTCCTCACATGTATAAGCTAGGGGAATTCTGTGAAGAGGATGCAAAGCCGGTTGCAGACTATCTCAGAAAGGCCGGGATGAAGGTGGAGGTCAAGCCCTCAATTGACGCATCCGTTGAGAGGGATGAGTTTCTTCAGGGAAAGCTTAGCGAGCTTAATGAGGACATCAAAGACAGGGGGACCATCGAGACCTACGAGAGATATCTAGCCGCCCTTAAAAATATCCTTTTATCAAAGCCGTCGCCTGAAAGTCTGGAGAATCTCTACCTCAATGAGCTTTTTCCAACAATCGATGAAAGCAGAAAGAGGCTGAAGTCGATGCTCCAGCCTGCAGAGAATGGTATGGGCGAGGTGGGACAAAGCGACGGCAGCCTAACCGATGAAGCCAAAGGGCTGATTTCAGAGATGGCCAGTCTCTTCGCTAAAGTTGAAAAAGCAAAGGACTTTGCCGTTTCAGCTATATCCCTAAACGAAATAATTCCGGGCGAGGACATCGGCAATCGCCTCGATGACCCAATCGTTGCCATACCCGTCGACCTTGACGATTACGGCACAGACCACCCAAGGGCCAAGATGGTCATTTCCACGTTCCTGAACAAATGCTACGACATATATATCGATGAGTTCTCGCTGTTCCTTGTGGACAATTTAGACGATGAGTTCATCAAACTATATTCAAGAGAGCATTTAAAAATCGCATCCTTTAATTTCCTGCTCACAGACCTGATTGAGAACCGGCCCTCAGATAAAACGGACTTCGAGACCTTCAAGGAGGAATGCTGGTTTGAGGCCGATTCAAAGAATCGCACTCTCAGAGTTTTCGGCTCTCAGGCGGCCGAAGAGATTGCAAAATCCCTGGAGAAGAACGGGATGATCAAGATCAAGGGCGATGTCATAAAGTGGAAGAAATGAGACTCCGCTAAATGAGACTCCGTCCCTCAGGAGGGTTTACTTTCGCCCTGCAACCGATTGGATTAAAAATAATGAAGTTGATGGGCTAACAGACATAAGGATTGCCAGGGGATTGCCAGAGGTAAAGATGCAGCTCGTGATCAACACCTACGGCGCGTACCTTCGGAAGAGCGGGAACTGCTTTCTTGTGAAGAGGGATGAAAAGAGCTTCGAGGTAGCCGTAAGCAAGGTGAGCAGTATCCTTATCACAACGGCTGCGTACATCACGACCGATGCCATCAAGCTGGCAGTCGACAACAACATAGACATCGTTTTTCTCGACGCCCACGGCGACCCCTACGGGAGGGTCTGGCATCCGAAGCTTGGAAGCACGACTCTCATTCGAAGGAGGCAGCTGGAGATTTACGAGAGCCTTGAAGGACTCAACCTTGCCAAAGAATGGGGACTCAAGAAACTGGACAATCAGATAGACCTTTTGAGCCGTTTGAAAAAGGCGAGGGAGGCAAGGGAGGAGAATAAGGAGAAGAGGGAAAAGAGAGAAAAAATGGAGGAGCTTGAGTCCTTTATCCAGGAGATCGAGAACTCCCGCGAGCAGATGAGCCGCCTGCGGGGTACAATCGACGCCAGGCGGCAGGACATGCTCGGACTGGAGGGCAAGGCCTCCAGGGCCTACTTCGAGGCTCTCTCAGCAGTCATGCCGAAGCGCTACAGGTTCGAAGGCCGGAGCAGGAACCCTGCAAAGGATGAGTTCAACGCCCTGCTGAACTACGGATACGGAATGCTCTACTCGCTGGTTGAAAAGGCCTGCATCATAGCGGGCCTCGACCCTTATGTGGGCTTTCTCCATACTGACAGCTACAACAAGAAGTCGCTGGTCTTCGACATCATAGAGATGTTCCGCCAATACGCGGACGAGACTGTTGTGTTTCTTTTCACCAGGCGGATGGTCAAGGATGAGTTCTTCGAGCCCCTGGAGCAGGGCATGAGTCTCAGTAAGGACGGAAAGGCAACTCTGATCGAGTCCATCAACAAGGCCCTTGAGGAGCCGATAGACTACCGGGGCCGCAAGGTGAAGGCCAGGAACACCATCCAGATGGAGTGCCACAGGATCGCCAACAGCCTGATCCGGCCTGGCGAGGAGCCGGATGTGGAGGACTGGGAGGTTTTGGTGGACGAGGAGGACCTGAAAGTGAAAGAGGGCCCGGAAGCAAACGCAAACGATGGGCGGAGCTGCTGAGATGCTCGTTTGGGTGATCTACGACATATCGGAGAACAGGATCAGGAGCCGCGTGGCAAAGATCTGCAAGGGCTACGGGCTGTTTCGCGTTCAGAAGAGCGCATTCCTCGGCGACCTGAACAGGAACGAGGCCGACTCGCTGGCGCTGGAGTGCGAGGCGATAATTGACGGATCCGACTCGGTTTACGTCTTCCCGATGTGCGAGGATTGCAACGATCGGATCAAACTGATCGGCGAGGGCTTCGACAGGGAGCTCGTGAGCGGGATGACGATTACAAAGGTGTTCTGAGGCCAAGGCGGCTGCAGGGACAGGGAAGGAGGGAGGGAAGAATGAAAGGCGAGACCGCTGCATCGCAGATGCCGGAGCAGGAGATTTTCGTCACCGTATCGGATGCGCTGGAGTACCTGTTCTGTCCGAGGTTCATATTCTTCATGCACTGCCTCGGCATTGCTCAGCGGGAGGAGCGGCGGTACAAGGTACTGAAGGGCCGGGAACTGCACGAGAGCCGTGAGAAGGTGAACAGGGATTATGTTAGAAAGAGGCTCAACTGCAACAGGAAAGAGATCTCCGTTTACCTGACCTCGCAGCGCATGCACTTCAAGGGAGAGGTTGACGAGGTTCTTTTCCTGGACGACGGGACGGCAGCGCCCCTGGATTACAAGTACGCCGAGTGGAAGGAGACCGTCTACAGGACGCACAAGTACCAGGCGGCTCTTTACGGGCTTCTGATCATGGAGCACTACGGCGTCGATGTGAGGCGGGGCTTTGTGTGCTACACGAGGAGCAACCATCATGTAGAGGAGATCGACTTTCGGGAGAAGGATTTTGAGAAGGCGAGAGAGATAGTACGCGAGATACTGATGATAATTCAGAGGGGATACTATCCTGAGGGGTCGAAGCAGAAAGCAAGGTGCGTGGACTGCACGTACAGGAATATTTGTGTTTGATATGAAAATGCAAAGGAGCTTTTATTATGGAAATTTCCTTAGCTAACGCTAAAGATAACTTAATGCATAAATCCTTATTTTGCTGGATGACATTAGAGAGATTTTCGATAAATCTCAACTTGTTATGGCTACGTTTCAAACCTTGTTTTATTGGAACCACTTACATTGATGAACGCATTCATTTATTAATCCATCGATATTATTATTCCAATGCAAGAGGAAAGCATATATACTAAGAACTACTCGTTATTGCTACTAAGATTTTAGGAGAGGCGATCTAAAAACTCGAAATAATTGAGAATGCGCGGCGGTGGCTGAGAGGCCGATTGCGGCGGCCTTAAGAGCCGTTTGGTCCTGGCGGGTCCACGTGGGTTCAAATCCCACCCGCCGCGTCTGTTAACAGGGAATTGCCCAAAAGCATTTAGATGTATGCCACATTTCAATATAAAGCTTACCCTTAAATCCAGAATAATCCTAAGTGCTTCAAAAAGCAAGCTAAGTAATTATGGAAACAATATAAAAGAAATGGAATAATTAAGTTATCGGTGATTATATTGATTGAGGCGGTCAGTAGAATCGGAGATTACGTTCAAAGATCTCAAAAAGAGGCAGATTCGCTTTCTACCTACATCGAAAATCCCAATAGCAATGGGAAATATAAATTCGTGCTAGTGGTAGTATTGAGCGAAATTGATGGCGAGTACCACTTTAATCGAGTAGATTTCGAGGAGTTTAAAAATTACCAAAAATACCTCTACAAGAAAGGAGCGCCCAACGGCACGGACGCCACGCCAACCAGCAAGATAGCCGGGAGCCTTAAAAAGACTTTTGAGAACAGGTTCCTTAAATGGTTCAAAGACTATGATAGTTACGATATCTCAAAAGAGGAAAAAGAAACTCTTCGAAAGATGAGTCTCGAAATAAACAATCAAGCGGATAAGATCCTAACCAGTCTAGAAGAAAAATTCTCACAAAAGAGTTCCAAAGATAATGCCATCATCACTATCGCGATTGAGAATAACGACGAATTGAGTTTTCCCGGTGATCTCCTAGTCTTCAAGGAAATTCTACTCAGAAAAGGAAAGGACAAGTACTTCCTCAAGAAGTCACAAGGAGAGTCAAGGGGAAAAGACGCCTCATGTTCAGTCTGCAAAGAGATAAAAGAGGAGGTCTACGGCTTTGCTATCCCCTGGACTTTCCACACCTTCGACAAGCCTGGTTTTATAGCTGGTGGGTTCAATGTTTCCGAATCCTGGAAGAATACTCCAGTCTGCTTTGATTGCGCTGCACGCCTTGAAGTAGGGAAGAAGTACATAGAGGAGAATCTCGACTTTGGCTTTTATGGCTTTAGATATCTTCTCGTCCCAAAGTTGGCTTTAGAGGATGACTATGAAGAAATCTTGAGCATTATAGGCATCAAAGACGAAAAAAGAAAGCTAAAAATAAATCGCGAAGTTAAGAACCGCATCACATCGGATGAAAAAGAAATTTTAGGCTATGTAAAGGATCAGAAAGATTTCTTTAGCAATAGCTTGATATTTTATAAAAAAGAACAGTCCTCTTACAGAATCCTGCTTCTTATCGAGGGGATTCTACCTTCGAGATTGAAGGCTCTTTTTAACGCCAAAGAGACTGCCGACGAGAGATTCAAGATCTACAACGATGCAATCTTGAGTGAATCGCAGAAGGAAAAGAACCACCTTGAGTTTAACTTTGGAGTTTTGAGGCGATTCTTCCCGAGTGAATCAAAGAACAGAACCTTTGACAAGATATTCCTGGAGATCGTAGACAAGATCTTTGTTGGTGAGAAGATAGATTACAGTTTGATAATGAATTTTATAATGAGAAAAGCAAGAGAGGCATTTATTGCAGGGTATCCGACGAATATTACTACTCTGAACGGCTTCTTGCTTTTGCATTATATAAAACAACTTAATCTTTTCGAAAAACCAAAGGCGGAGATGAAAGATATGGATGAACAGGGAAGCGGAGTCCTTCGCAAGGAAGACCTTGAAGGGCTCCCCTTGGAGCAACGAATTGAGAAATTTTTCGATGTCAATAAAGCGTTCTTTAATAGTGAGGCCAAAAAAGCCACGTTCTTAGTGGGAGTGCTAGCGCAAAAGCTCCTCAACATTCAATGGATGGACAAAAAGGCCACGCCCTTCCGCACAAAGCTGCACGGCCTTAAGATGAACGAAGGGCTGATCAAAAGGCTTCTTCCAGATATCCAGAATAAGCTGGAAGAGTACGAGAAGAATTACTATCGAGAACTGGAAGAGATCATTGCAAATCACTTTATCTTGTCTGGAATCAACTGGATAGAGGGAGACAACGAGCTTAGCTTCTATTTCGTATTGGGAATGGACACGCACAAACTGTTCAAGAATGCAAAAGAGGAAGAAGTAAAAATTGAAGGGGAGACATGAGTATGACAGAGACAATAAGGAACAGATCTGAGATTCTTTTCATCTACGACATAAGAGATGGAAATCCAAATGGGGATCCTTTGGACGAAAACAAGCCCAGAATCGATGAGGAGACGGGAATAAACCTCGTAACGGATGTTAGGCTGAAGAGGACCATTCGGGACTATCTCAACAACTTCAAAGGCTCAGAGATCTTTGTGAGGGAAATCATTTATGACGAGCAAAATAGGTACATCCAGGATGGAAAGAAACGAGCTAAGGATTTTGGAGAGGATGCCAAGAGAATTCTAAATGAGTGCATCGATGTGCGTCTCTTCGGCGGAGTTATTCCCCTCAAAGAGGACTCGATAACTTATACTGGCCCGGTGCAGTTCAAGATGGGCAGATCGCTTCACCGCGTCACAATGAAGCATATCAAGGGCACAGGGGCCTTTGCCTCAAAGGAGGGTTCAAAGCAGGCAACCTTCCGTGAGGAGGATATCCTTCCCTATTCGCTCATACTCTTCTATGGTATTATAAACGAGAACGCTGCCAAGCACACTGGCCTCTCGGAGGAAGACGTGAAGCTTCTGCTTGAAGGACTCTGGAATGGAACCAAGAGCTTGATCTCACGGACCAAGGCCGGACAAGTTCCAAGATTGCTCCTCAAGGTGAACTACAGCAAAGAGAACTATCACATCGGAGACCTGGACAAGATGCTCAGGCTCATAGCGGATGTGCCTCATGAAAACATCCGGGCAACAAGCGATTTCCATATCGATATATCCGATCTGATCAAGAAACTTATCGCCCAGAAAGAGTCGATCAAGGACATTGAGATCTGCTTTGACGATAGGATGACGTTCACAAGTGACGGCCCCATTTTCCCAATGGCAGACCTCACTAAGGCAACAGGCATAGCCGTAAGACCGATAGCTTTCTAGGGGTCTCGATGCCTGAGAAAGTAATAGTATTCGATGTGTGGGGGGATTATGCCCATTTCAGGAAGAATTACTCAACCAGCTCTCCACTAACCTATTCTTTCCCGCCCCGAACGGCCATTTCAGGATTGATCGGAGCTATTGCAGGCCTCGATAAGGTTGAGTACTTTAAACATTTCTTCAAAGACCGTGCCGAGATCGGCTGCAAGATCCGCGAACCTGTAAAAAAAGTTAGGATCGGTCACAATCTGATTGATACTAAGAGCGCAGTAAAAATGCATATAATAAAGAACAGAACCCAGATCAGATTCGAGTTTGTTAAAGATCCGAAATACAGAATATACTTCTCTCACTCCGATGAACAATTACACAGAAAATTCAAAGATCTTCTCATCAATCATCAATCGGTATACACGCCTTGTCTCGGACTGAGCCAGCTTGTATGCAATTTTGCTTTTGTAGGCGAGTTCGGGATTAGAAGACTGGGTGACGAGATCCAGACTATTGACAGCGTTGTTCCAGGAAAATGCCTTCTGGAAACTGATTTTGAAATGGGTAAGGAATACTTTTCAGAGGTCATGCCAGGCGAGATGGGAGCGGAAAGAGAGGTAACCGACTACAGCGAGGTTCTCTTCGAGCGGAATGGAAAGGGGATAAGAGCCAGGGCCAAAAACCTTTGGGAGGTCGAGAGTGGTGAGCGAGAGCGAATTGTATTCCTTTAGTCTGATGTCACATCCAGATAAGCTGCTTGTGGACCATTTAAAAAATGTTGGAATTCTCTGCAGGCAATCAATTGCTGAAAAAGTTCTTAATATAGATAATTCCGACCTTTTAAGCGATGTGGCCTACATCGTAGGAATAACTCATGATCTGGGGAAGGCAACAAGCTTCTTTCAGGAATACATTACTGAAAAGGACGAGAAAAAGAGAAGGTCCCTCAAAGCAAAGGAGAACACACATCATGGTCTGCTCTCGGCATTCTTCACCTATGCAGTGATCAAGGATTACCTTAGTCAAGCGGACAGAAAAGGAGGGCTGGCTGAATATTTGCCTATTGTCTCTTTCCTGGTTGTAAAAAGGCATCATGGAAATCTATTGAATGCCATGGACGAGATAAGTGAGGTGGATGCTGAGTCAGAAAAGATTCTAAAGACTGCAGAAGAGCAGATAAAAACCATTGATAGAGCAGAGATAAGAGGTATCATCTCGGCACTCCTTTCAGAAGGAAAGGTTAGCTTAAATATCAATATTGACGATATTATTAATTATATTTTACATGCTGAAACAGAAGATATTGGACGAAAAGAGAAGAGACTGATTAGAAGCCTGGGAAGAAAAAGCGACCTCTATCCCTATTTCATTTCTCAATTCCTTTATTCCGCCCTCCTGGATGCAGACAAAACTGATGCTGGCTTGGATGGCGTTAATCTGGACCGTCTGGACCTTTCATCCAAACTAGTAGACGATTACAGGGATGCTAAAGGATTCACTTCCAATAAAGACAATATCAATGACCTGCGTAACCAGATCTACGAAGAGGCTATAGAGAGCATCAAAGCCTGGAACCTCGACGATCGAATCCTATCCCTTAATGTCCCCACCGGCACAGGCAAAACGCTCGCCGCCCTTTCCCTGTCACTTAAGCTGAGAGCGCGATTGGAGAATGAACTGAAGATCAAGCCAAGAATAATCTATGCGTTGCCGTTTTTGAGCATCATCGACCAAAACTACAATGTCTTCGACGAGGTCATAGTCAAGCCCAGCAACAATGAAGACACACGGCTGCTCCTAAAGCACCACCATCTTGCTGATGTGAAATATAAAATCGAAGAAAGCGAGTTTGATGTCGATAAAAGTCTGCTGCTTCTGGAAGGCTGGAACGCAGAGATAATAGTAACCACATTCTGGCAGTTGTTCAACACCCTATTCTCCAACCGGAATAAGCAGCTTCGCAAGTTCAACAAGCTCGCCAACTCTATAATTATTCTTGACGAGGTCCAGGCCGTGCCTCATCAGTATTGGCCACTGATACACGACTCGCTAAAGCTGCTTTGCGAGAAGTTCAACAGCTACGTCGTATTCATGACCGCAACCCAGCCGCTTATCTTTGATGAAGCAAAAGGAGAGATCAAAGAAATAGCGAAAAGGAAGGAGGAGTATTTCCGGGGCTTAAATAGAATTGAGCTTATCCCAAGAATTGAAAAAGCACTAACATTGGATGAATTCAAAGCATTGCTGAAGGAAGATCTAGTCCAAAAGAGCGACAAGGATTTCCTGATTGTTCTTAATACTATCAGCTCTGCCCAAGATATCTATAAATTCGTTCAAGGTTTCCCGCTGGAAAACACTAAGACTATTTTCCTTTCTACGAATGTTATTCCAAAGGTAAGGCTGGCTCGGATAGATGAGATAAGAAAATCCAAGAATTCACCGAAAGAGAGAAAGGTCATTGTCAGCACCCAGCTCATCGAAGCAGGTGTAGATATCGATGCAGATATCGTTTACAGGGACTTTGCACCCCTGGACTCCATCAACCAGATGGCAGGCAGATGCAACAGAAACTCAGCCAAAGATGAGAAAGGCACCGTTTCGATCTTTATCTTGAAAGACGATCGAAAAGAATTTTATAAATATATCTACGATCCATTCCTAATAAGCAAGACTCTCGATATCCTAAAACCGATAAGCTGCCCAATCAAAGAATCGGAGTTTCTAGACCTCAACAACAAATATTTCAAAGCCGTAAAACGAGGCATGAGTGAAACTGACTCAAAAGAGAGCCTGGACTGCATCGCAGGATTGGCATTCAAGGATCTTAGCGAGAAATTCAAGCTAACTGAGGAGGACTATCCCAAAGTGGATGTCTTTGTCGAGTTGGACAACGATGCTGCAGAAATCTGGAAGCAATATCGAGAGCTGCAGTCCGAGAAGAATCATTTAGAGAGGACGAAAAAGTATCTCAAGATAAAGAAGGCTTTCAGCGAGTACTTGATCTCTGCTCCAGAGAAGTATGCGCATTCACTGATTGCCGAAAACACAGATATCGGTTATATCTCTAATGAAGAGTTGCCCAACTACTATGATCATGATACGGGTTTCAAGCGTGCAGGGGCCGGGGAGGGCTCGATGATCTTTTAATTGTCCATTGAAGGAGTTGCCTGAAGATAATGAGAGTTAGAGACGTTATCCGGCTTGTGGAAGCCGATGGCTGGCAATTGGTAAGCACCAAAGGCAGCCACAGGCAGTTCAAGCACCCATATAAGCCAGGGCGTGTAACCATTGCCGGTAAGCTTGATATGGACTTGCACCCGAAGACCTTGAAAAGTATATTTAAACAAGCAGGCATAGATGATATCTGATGACTAAGTACGCAATAATCATCGAAAAGGGCAAAGGCAACTATTCTGCGTATGCCCCTGATCTTCCCGGCGTGGTTGCAGCTGCGAAAACCGAAGAAGAGACAATCAACCTAATGAAAGAGGCCATAGAGTTCCACATTCAGGGACTGAAAGAAGATAAGCTGCCCATACCGGAACCCACAATCACCGCAAAATGCGTAGAAGTTGTTGTATGATCAAATACAGCTCAAAAGCCTTCGAAATGAAAACCCTACGCTACAAAATTCTGCTTCGAAAAGAAGATGATGGAACCTATACAGTGATTGTGCCCTCGCTACCAGGCTGCCTAACGTTTGGGCGAACCGTTGAAGAGGCAATAGCGGTGGCAAATGAGGCAATTGACGGCTTCATCGCCTGCATGATGCCCGCGGCGAGGAAGCGCCAGCTGAAACTGATGATTCGAGGATAAGTGGAATCGTGCCTGGGTAAAAAGAGCAATCTGTAATCTGGAAAGATATTTATCAGTGGAAGTAATATCTTGAAACATGGCTTCAAAGACAGACACCACGATAAAAAGACCTCATTTACCCAATGAGGACCACACAAGTCTTATGCGTGCCTCTCAGCGAACCCTGGCACCTCTCATCGAGAAAGAAGCTGACATCTATTCAGTAGCCGATCTGAAAGTCCGGTTTAGATGATGGAACCACCCAAGATTCCCAAGGGAAGTATTGTCCTGGCGTGGTTTCCGTACACCGATTTTAGTAACGAGAAGCTTAGACCTGCTTTGGTTATTTATGAAGGCTATTTGGACGTGACAGTTGCCTACATCTCCGGCCAAATTCCTGCGAAACTATTACCAACCGACTTAATCATCCCAACTGGCACAAGCGCAGGATTGAAAGAACAATCCGTTCTCTCGATCGATAAAATCGTGATGCTCGCTAAGGAAAAGGTTGAGGGCATACTTGGAGAGGCCGACGACGATCTAAAACGAGAAGTCAATGCAAAGATAGCTCAATGCTTGATGTTCCATGACATCGAATATACAACCGCTTAAAATCTATTTTGATGCTCTTGCTCTGCCAGAACATGAAGAGTACACGGCAGGAGAAATTCATGCGCTCATCGAAAAAGAAAAAGAGGATTTCATCACCTTTGAAGAGTATGCAAAACGTCGCGGTATTGAACTTTGAAGCTTTTAACGGGGTCACCCCCAAAGAGGGCATCTAGTAGGCCCACATGATCCTCAAAGTCCTCCGCCTAACGCTGCACTCCGACGCCCCCATGAAGGGCGACGCCACGAAGCTTCGCGGCTTTTTCGCCA
>CAZHNU010000041.1:0-31196 GCA_964534145.1 uncultured Methanotrichaceae archaeon
TAGGCGATAAGGCTTAAATATGATGTACTTCTCTGTACATCATAGTAATAAATAAGACATCAATGTCGGTGATTATTTGAGCCAGATTGCACAAGCGGGCACGGTGAAGTTCGGGAAGTACGGCGGGCGCTTTGTCCCTGAGACGCTGATCCCTCCGCTGGAGGAGCTCTCCGCGGCTTACAGGCGCCTAATGGCCAGCCCCGAGTTCAACTCGCAGCTGGAAAGCCTCCTGAAAGACTTCGCCGGAAGGCCGACCTCCCTTTACATGGCCAAAAACCTGAGCGATGAGCTTGGAAGGACGATATACCTCAAGAGAGAGGACCTGGTCCATGGCGGGGCACACAAGCTTAACAACACGCTGGGCCAGGCCCTTGTGGCAAAGCACATGGGAAAGACCAGGCTCATTGCCGAGACTGGAGCAGGCCAGCACGGGGTCGCCACGGCCATCGTTGGAGCAAACCTGGGGTTCGAGGTTCAGATCTACATGGGCGAGGTGGACATCGAGCGTCAGAAGATGAACGTCTACAGGATGGAGCTGATGGGCGCGGAGGTGATCCCCGTGAAATCAGGCTCGCGGACGCTGAAAGATGCCATAAATGAGTCACTGAGGGACTGGGCATCGAGCTTCGAGAGCACTCACTATCTCTTAGGAACGGCCGCCGGTCCTCACCCGTTCCCCTCAATGGTCAGGGACTTCCAGAGCGTCATTGGGCTTGAGGCCAGGGAGCAGATACTTCGCGCCGAGGGCCGTCTGCCGGACTCAATCGTGGCCTGTGTCGGAGGCGGCAGCAATGCAATGGGAATCTTTGCGCCCTTTCTGAAGGACTATGTAAGTCTCATCGCAGTGGAGGCGGGAGGACGGGGCCTGGGCAGAACCGACAAGATTGCGGACAACGGCGCGTCTCTCGGCTGCGGCACTGACGGCGTGCTTCACGGGGCCTTGACCAAGATATTGCAGGACCCGTTCGGCCAGATACTGGAGTCGTACTCGGTGGCAGCAGGTCTTGATTATCCGGGCGTCGGGCCTGAGCTGGCCTTCCTGGCGCAAAACGGTCGCGTGACCGCAAAGATGGCCGACGATAGAACAGCTCTGCAGGGTTTCAGGGCGCTCTCACAGCTGGAGGGGATCATCCCTGCGCTCGAGTCCGCTCACGCAATAGGCTACGCCTTGAGAGAGCCTGATCTTTTGGGCGATCTGGCAATAATAAACGTCTCTGGACGCGGCGATAAAGACCTGGCAACGGTGATGGAATATGAAAATCTCTGAAGCATTTTCGGCAGGGCCGCTCTTGATTGTATATATTTGCGCTGGAGATCCCAATCCCGAAAGCACGCCCGATCTGGTGAAAAGGCTGGTGCGTGCTGGCGCAGACATCGTCGAGCTGGGGCTGCCCCACTCCGATCCAATAGCAGACGGCCCGACCATACAGGCGGCGGCGCAGAGGGCGATTGCAGCCGGCATGAACACTGACATTTACTTCCGCGTGGCGGCAGAGGCCGATGTGAATGTACCCAAGGTCTTCATGGGCTACTACAACATGGTTTATGCCCGCGGGCTGGAGAGGTTTGCAGAGGACTGCTCCAGGAGCGGGATTTCAGGGATGATTGTCCCCGACCTGCCGCCTGAGGAGGCAGGGCCGCTGAAAGAGGCCTGCATGCGATTCGGCGTTGACCTGATCTTTCTGGCGGCGCCGAACACGCCTCGCGAGAGGCTGAATATGATCGGGGGACAGACCTCCGGCTTTCTCTACCTGGTTGCCCGCACGGGCGTGACCGGCGCAAGGAGCGATATACTGGAGGACACTAGAGGGCTAATAGCCAGAGCGCCGGGCGGCATCCCGAAGGCTGTGGGCTTTGGCATCTCGACGCCCGAGCAGGCTGCTGAGGTCATCCGCGCCGGGGCGGATGCCGCAATTGTTGGGTCCGCTTGCGTTGACCTGATCGCCAAAGGCGAGATCGAGCGGCTGGAGCGGCTCGTCCGGGAGATGAAGGCGGCCGTGAAATTCGCGGCAAGGGACGCTTCAAAGGGCAAGGCTCCAATAGTTTGCTGACAAGTCATTTTTTATGGCAGAGGCTGGCGATTGGGGACGGTTTGCAGCGCGCACCTTAGGGGACCTCAAGAACGGCTGCAATGTGACGATTGTAGCCTTCGGTGACTCAATCACCGCGGGCTACGCCGTCCGGAGGGGCTTTCCGTCGTTTTGGAAGGAGATGCTCCTGAGGAAGTATCCCGATTCCAAAATAGAGATGATAAACTCAGGGGTCTCAGGCGATACGACAATGGACGGCCTGGCAAGGCTTGACTGGTCTGTTCTCTCATACGAGCCCGACCTTGTAACCATCAACTTCGGCATCAACGACTGCGTCCTGGGCCTCGGGTTGGATGAGTTCGAGGTGAACTTCGTCGAGATGGTGCGGCGCATCAGGTCAGGCCCAGATTCTGAGGTGCTCCTGCTGTCGTCCCAGCCCCTGGAGACGCCTCCCTATGATAGGCTTGTCCTGGATTATTATCAGACCATAGAGCGGGTCGCGAGGCAGATGGATGTGGGCTTTGTTGATGTCTATGGAGCCTGGATGGCGCGAGTGAGTCAGGGAACCTCTCTTGGCTCTCTTATCTTGCCGGGACTGGACCATCCGAACGAAGCAGGATACAGGATAATTGCCGAGGCGCTGATGAGGCTTTTCTGACCTCTTGCACGATCACCGGAAAGTTTGAATGTTCGGGAGTAAATAGCCTGAGCATGTCATCTGAAAAGATCTCAGAAATCTGCCCCGTCTGCGGCAGCACCGATCTATACTACGAACTTGGTGGCTCTACCGGCAAAGTTTATCACTGTAAGAACTGCGGCTATGTCGGCCCCCTCATAGTGGAAGCGGATGAGGAGATGGCCAGGGCGATAAAAGAGGACTACGAGCGGAAGAAAGGTACTAATAGCGAATAAGTCCTTTTTTGGATAAATTTGTTTTTTAAGGTATGATCGTTTCTACCATAATTCTTATAAAAGGAGGAAGAAACCCTTGATCGTCGATGAAAATAAAGGTAGTTCTTCATACCCTAGGGCAGCTGGCGATTCTGCTGGGTATTCTGATGCTTTTGCCCGGGTTGGTTGCAGCCATCTACAAAGAGCCTCTGAGTGAAGTGGCATTTGCCCTGGCATCTCTTGTCGCCATCTTCGCCGGGCTTGTCATGAAACGCCTTGGGTGCAACGGAGACATGGATATCAGAGAGGCCTTCGCGGCCGTTTCTCTGGGATGGCTTCTGGCAGCTTTTTTTGGCTCATTGCCGTTTCTCTTTCTTGGAATGTCGGCCACTGATGCCTTATTCGAATCCATGTCCGGGTTCACGACCACCGGCGCAACGACCCTGACTGAATATAACTCTCAGGGTTATTGGGTTCTTAGCTCTGACACGGTGGCGGGAAGCCTGGCTCATGCCGTCGTCGAGGGAGCATCCGCCTATCTGGCAGCCGGGACGCCGTCCAATGCTGCTATAATGCAATCAAATGCTACTATAGATCTCTTTCACGGCATAACCCTGGATCTCGGCTCCTTTCTCTCAATCAAGGGCACTTTTTACGGCCTTCTTTTCTGGAGGTCCTTTTCTCAGCTGCTTGGCGGCATGGGCATAATATTGCTGTTTATTGCCATCTTGCCGAACCTTGGAGTGGCAGGACGCCAGCTTTACCATATAGATGGTCCTGGGCTTACGAAGGAGGCATTCACGCCCAGGGTGAAGAACACTGCCAAAGCATTCTGGAGCATATACCTGGGGCTCGTGGCCGTATTGGCTATCATCCTGTGCATTGCTGGATTGTCTCTTTATGACTCCCTTTGCACTGCCTTCACCAGCATAGCCACAGGAGGCTTTTCTCCCAAGGCCTTCAGCATTGCTGCCTATAACAGCGCTCTGGTGGAGGGGATCGTATGCATCTTTCTCACAATTGGCGGCATGAACTTCTTCCTGCTTTACAGGATAATATACAGAAGAGATGTAATGCAGCCTGCAAAAGATCCCGAGTTCAAGTTCTACTTACTGATCATGCTTATATCATTTTTAATAATAATGGTTTGGGGCAGAGTGCCAGGAGATATCACAAATCAGATCAGGTTCGCCTCTTTTCAGATTATATCCACAATGACGACTACTGGATTTGTCAACAACTTCAACTACGATGCCTGGTCTCTTGCAGCAAAGCTGATGTTGATAATCCTGATGCTGGTTGGCGGCTGCACGGGCTCCACGGCGGGCGGAATAAAGGTGGGCCGGGTTTTGATCGCTTTAAAATTCACATATAACGAGCTGATCCATTCTCTTCATCCTAGGGCGGTAATGCCCATGAGGCTTGGGGATACGATAATCAGAGAAGAGCTGATCCGCTCCGTGCTCCTTTTTATGCTGCTATACCTCATGATCTTCATCAGCGCCTCTCTGGCGTTTGCCATAACCGAGTCGGGGAACCTGCAGTTTAACGCTCTTTCCGCCATCTCCGCATCAGCTTGTACTCTGGGCGTCGTGGGCCCTGGCTTTGGTGTGGTGGCTCTTGACTTCAGCGGCGTTTCTCAGGCAGGCAGATTGCTGGGGGTAGCGTGCATGTACTTTGGCAGGCTTGAATTAATTCCTGCGCTCATGCTGCTGCTGCCGGAGCTGTGGAAGAAGTAGATTACCGCGGGCTGCTGCACTAATCCAAAACTGAATAAATTTTTATACTTGCGCAGGCAATTGTAGCCGGAGCATATGCCTTCAGCCCCAGCGCTGGCATGGCACGATAGGGCGATGCAGCGCTTGGACCTGAGCTTGAGGTGGGTGGATGAAACTGCGCTTAACCTTCATTTTGCTGATCATGATTGTATTTTGGGCAGCGCCTGCTGGAGCGGATGGAATAATAATAGTAGATCCGCCTCCGGGCATAGACGTTCGCCTGGACCAGGCGCTGGCAATCAGGTATCACCACGTAGATGTCAGCATCAAAGACCAGGTGGCTACGACCAAGGTGGATCAGGTCTTCGTCAATGATAATCCCTGGACGGCCGAAGGGACTTACATTTTCCCTCTGCCCGAGGGCGCATCGGTCAGCGATTTCGTGATGTGGGTCGACGGCAAGCCCGTTCGAGGGGAAATATTGGAGGCGAACGAGGCCAGGGCGATCTACAACGATATTGTCCAGAGGATGCGCGACCCCGCACTTCTGGAGTACGTGGGACGAAAGGCGCTGAAAGCCAGCGTTTTCCCAATTCCTCCCGGCGAGGAGCGCAGAATCGAGCTGGAGTATTCCCAGGTGCTGCCCGCAGAAAACGGCCTTGTCCACTACATCTATCCGCTTAGCACCGAGAGGTTCTCCTCAAGGCCTCTTGAGGATCTGGCAATCAAGGCGGAGGTCGAATCAAAGCAGCCCATCAAGGCCGTATACTCGCCGAGCCATGATGTATCCATATATAGAGAGGACGATTACCGCGCAGTGCTTGGGCTGGAGGAGTCGGCTGTCCTTCCCGATAAGGACTTCGAGTTCTACTATACCGTTGGCTCTGAGGGCGTAGGGCTCAACCTCCTGAGCTACAAAGAAAAGGATAAGGACGGCTTTTTCCTGCTGCTGGCAGCTCCCGATGTGCAGGTAAACGAGAGCGAGATCGTGGCCAAGGATGTAATTCTGGTTCTTGACACCTCGGGAAGCATGGACGGGGAAAAGATGGACCAGGCCAAGGAGGCTGCGAGCTTCATTTTAGAGCATCTAAACGATGAGGACAGGTTCGGGCTGGTCTCCTTCAGCACATCGACAAGGGCTTTTCAGTCGGAGCTAGCGCCATCCTCGGACTTTAAGGACGGCGCAGAGTTCATCGATCGCCTGGAGGCACTGGGATCAACAGACATCAACCGCGCTCTTCTGGAGGCGCTGGACATGGCCGATCCGGAGCGGCCCACGACGCTGATCTTCATCACCGACGGCCTGGCAACAGAGGGCGTGCAGGATACGGCGGCCATTCTTAGCAACGTAGATGCTGCGGCATCAAGGAACGTGCGCATTTTCAGCTTCGGCGTTGGCGACGAGGTGGACACGGATCTGCTGGACCAGCTCTCCATCGATCACAGCGGCGCCAGCTCCTATGTGAGGCCGGGCCAGAGAATTGACGAGAAGGTGAGCGACTTTTACGGCAAGGTCAGCACTCCCGTCCTCTCAGATGTGACTCTGGACTTCGAGGAAGCAGCAGTAGATCAGCTCTACCCCGAGGATATTCCAGATCTATTTGCAGGCAGCCAGCTCGTGCTTGTGGGGAGATACAGGGAGGGCGGGCCGGCGACGGCGATTCTTAAGGGAACAGTTAACGGTGAGGAACAGAGCTTCGAATATCCTGACCTGTACTTCCGAGAGGCAGGCGGCGAGGAGTTTATCCCGAGGCTGTGGGCGACGCGGGCTGTCGGATACCTTCTCACTCAGATCCGCCTGAAGGGCGAGAAGCAGGAGTGGATAGACAGCATCGTGTCCCTCAGCACCCGCTACGGAATCATCACTCCCTACACATCCTTCCTGATCCAGGAGGAGGATATCTTCACCCCCGAAGGCAGGGGCCGTGCCGTAGATGTCTTTGAGAGCTATGCGGCCGAGGAGGCAGCTGCGCCTTCCTATGGCGCAGGAGCTGTGGAGAAGGCAGCCTTCGAGAGCCTCCTCAGCTCTGCATCGTCGCCTGCAGCGGTTCCATCTGAGATTTATGCCGGGGATAACGCGGAGCCCATAAGCACAGGCGATGTCGTGAGGTACGCTGGCAGCAAGGCCTTCCTTCACCGCAACGAAACATGGATCGATACTGAGTATGAGGGAGAAGAAACTGAGAAGGTCGAGTTCTTAAGCATTGAGTACTTCGACCTGCTTCGGGCGGAGCCTCAACTTGGAGATTACTTCGCATTGGGTGACAGGGTGATTGTAGTATACAACGGCAGGGCCTACGAGGTTACATCTATCTGACGTCCGGCATGACGGCCGGAACATGGCCGCCCTATTTTTCTCCCTGAGACCTGGATATCTCCTTTTTTCTCTTCTGGACCTTTATGAACTCTGCCCCGAAAAGGAATATTTGGGCGGAAAAGTAGACCCAGATGAGAAATATGAGCAGTGACCCGGCCGCACCGTAGACCGAATCCATATTGATAATGCTCACGTATATCTCAATGAGGTAGTTGCCGATGGCGAGAAAAATGGCAGCTATCGTCGAACCAGGCAGTATCTCTCTCCAGCCGAGCTGCACATCGAATAAGGTTTTGTAGGTGACGGCGAAGAGCGCAGTTACCAGCAGGAGTGAGATGGAGAGCGTCACCAGTCGCAGCAGGCCGAATTGAATGGGAAGAAGAACCTCGACTATTTTGCCAAACGGCAGGAGAAATGCAGTGACTATTGAGGATGCAAGCAGCAAAGCGCCGACAAATGTGATCATCAAAAAGGAGATGACGTATGTCATGAGGAAGGATTCCAGCCTGCCTGCAAATGCTGGCCTTTTTTTGGCCTTTGTCTGCAGGGGCCAGATAATTCGAAAGGCCGCCTTGGTGTGAACGAACAACCCGGCTGCCCCCAATAGGAGGAAAATGAAGCTGATAAGCGTCAGCTTGAATGATGCCGCCTGGTTCCCGAACTGGTCTATTATCTCTTCTACCACGGGCGGAGCCTGCTGGCCGACAGTATCTTGGACCTGCTGCACCATCATCCTTCCCTGCTCACTTTGGCTAAATAAAAAATCTATAGACGTCAGAATTATTATCATTAAGGGAGCCAGAGAAAATAACCCGTAATATGCAAGGGCTGCCGCCAGCAGTGTTGGGTGGTCCCTGACCCACTCTGCGAAGGCTTCCTGGAAAATGTCCTGAAAAATTCTCATTCGCATAAGTAAGCCTTTCATGGACAGTCCGGTCCCTAAACCTATGCTTAAACGGTGCTTTGTTCAGAAATTAAAAAACATGCCGGAGGGAGTGCCGGCCGTTCAGGACCCTCGCAAGTCCTCCCTCTGGGTCATGTTCTTGATCTCCTGCTTTAGGTCTTCAGGAAGTCCCTTGATCTCCACATCAAGGAAGCCGCGCACAATGACGCTTGTGGCCTGGTCTGATGTGAGCCCTCTGGCCATGAGGTATTCAAGCTCCTCCTCTGAGATCCTGCCGACTGCCGCCTCGTGCGACATGTCAAGGTCGCGGCTCTGGCCGTCCAGCTCAGGTATCGAGTAGATGCGGCCCTTGTCCGAAAGGAGCAGACCGACGCACTCCAAATGGGCCCTGGCGCCAGGAACCTTGCCCGTCATTCGCCCCCTGGCGATGACCTCTCCGCCGACGGATACAACGCGGGAGATCGATTCGGCCGAGGTTTCGGGTGCATCGAGGATGACATTGCTGCCTATGTCGATGTTTCCCATGGTCGAGTAGATGACGGAGTTGAAGCTGGCAACGGCCCCGCGGCCCGCAAGGGTGGCCGTCGGGAAGGTCTGGATGGTCTTGACAGGCCTCATCAGGATGTAATTGTTGGATAGCGACCCGCCTTCCTCGATCACGATTCCAGTCCTAGGCCTCACCTCCACCTCCTTGCCCCAGCTGTGGATCATGGTGAAGCTTACCTTGGCGTTTTTCTGGATGAAGAACTCGGATACGCCCAAATGGAGTCCGCGCTGCACATGCGAGGGCGTGGTGCAGCCGGTGATGACGTGCAGCTCTGAGCCCTCTTCTGCAATGACGACATTATGCACCCGCTGGTTTACATCGGTGGACCCGAGATAAAGGCAGCTCTTGACGGGGAATACAGTCTTCATTCCCTTTTTGGCGCGGATGAAATAGCCCGCGGGAGGCGCCTCGGCCACGTCTGCCGTGTACTTGTCGGCATCGGGCGCAACCAGCTTCCACCAGTAGTCTTTGAGGTAATTGTATTTCTTCAGAGCAGAGGCCATGTCCATGATCTCAACGCCCTCGTATAGCGACTTAACAACTACCGGCGTCTGGTCCATCTGCACATAAGCGCCCGAGGACTCCTCATCCAGCTTTACGCCCACATCCAGTGCAGCCTTCTTGACCTCTCCTGGAAGCTCTTCAGCCCTCTCAAAGGCCTCATGCTCCCTGGCCTCCGACTTATAACTCTCCAGATCAACATCAGTTCCATATGTGGCCAGCTTTCCCCTGGCCTTGCGGGCCTTCTCCTCTATACTGGACATAGGCATGCTACACACCCTTCGTATCCGCTTTTCTTGATCTGCTCCAGGATTTCTCTCGGGTTGCCGCTGCAGACGATGGACCCTCCGAGCATGACATGAGCCCTGTCCGTCTTCATGTACTCCAGTATATGGCCGAAGTGGGTGATGATTATTCCCGACTTTGTCCGGCTGCTGGGCCGCATGTTCTTTTGGGTGAGCGTATTGATGGCCTCGCCGATGAGCTTGATGTTCTCGAGGTCCACGCCTGAATCGGGCTCATCCAGCATGACGAAGTCCGGCTGCTGCGCCAGGAGCTGAACCATCTCAGACCTCTTTACCTCGCCTCCCGAAAATCCGCGGTTCACGTCGCGTTCGCCAAAGCCCTCGAAGTCCATGCGCTTGAGAAGAGCCGGGGCATCGGCCTCCGGGTTTATTATCTTTATCAGATCTTTAAGCCGCAGGCCGCGTATTGCCGGCGGCCTCTGAAATGCCATGCCGATCCCCAGACGGGCCCTATCGTCCATGGACATGCGCGTGATGTCCTTGCCCTTGAACGTTATGCTTCCGCTGTCTACAACATATCTGGGAATTCCTGCTATGACGTTTAAGAGGGTGGTTTTGCCCGTCCCGTTCGGCCCAAAGAGAGCATGCGTCTCGCCGGGTCCGATGTGAAGGTTCACACCCTTGAGAACTTGTTTTCCGCCGATGCTGGCGTATAGATCCTTAATCTCCAGCAGCCAGATCACCTCCAAATTGACAAATGTAATTCCCCCAGGGAATATAATATCCTTTTGCAGGGGAAAAACCATATACTGCGGGGGCACTGAGGTTATTACTATGATCAGGGGCAAGGCATGGATCTTCGGCGACGATGTTGACACTGATGTAATAATTCCAGGGAAATACTTGCGAACAAAGGACCCAAATCTCTGGGCAGAGCACGTCCTGGAAGGCCTTGACCCTCAGTTCGCCTCAAAGGTACAGAATGGGGATGTGATTGTGGCCGGCAAAAACTTCGGCTGCGGCTCGTCGAGAGAACAGGCCCCTTTAGCCCTAAAGCAGGCCGGCGTATCGGCGGTCGTGGCAAGGTCTTTTGCACGGATATTTTACAGGAATGCAATCAATGTCGGGCTTCCCCTGATCGAGGCAGAGGTCGAAGCCAAAGAGGGAGAGGTCGTGGAGGTTGACCTGGCTGCAGGGACAATAAGGGTAGGCGACAGAGCCTATCAGGGCACGAGGCTGCCCGACTTCCTCCTGAAAATACTGCAGGACGGGGGACTCGTGGCTCACAGGAGAAAGCAGAAGGGACTGGCACTCGCGGATGTGAATGAGCGGATATGATTTTCCCTGAAGAATACAAGTATGTAGGAATAAAGGATAGGGAGCGCCGTGGCGACCCCATTTACTTCTCGACCCAGTACCTGATATCCCGCGACGGCCCCTGCCTTTATTCAGTAAAAAGCAGCGGCCAGGGGTTCATGCGAAATGTGGACGGGCTGCAGCTGATATCCTCCGGCAATGAGATCTTCTTTTATCCTGAAAAGGTTGATACCAGGAACCGCGCCGGGTTAATTGAGCTGGCAGACGAGGTATGCAGGGCAAATGGGTCCAGAACAGTTATTTTTCAGGGGCCGGATGAGCACATCACCTTCGTTCACGATCCTGATTTGGGGCAGATTTTGGAGATAGAGGTGCTGGACGTTTCGCCTCCGGATCCTCCCTGGCTGATTTATTCTCTGCAAAGGCTGGAGAGCAGCGGCGTGCTCGGAAATCTTACTGTGAAATTTAGGCCGCAGGTCCAGGATCTGAGGAGCTTCGAGTGCGAAGAGGTCTACTATCCCTGCAGGGCCTCTGGCCTTGGGCGGTCTCTGGACTCCGACAGGGTGACTCACGAAAATCCGAGAATTGTTGGATGCGACGTATCCAGGGAGATATTCCTGGCTGGATATGCCGGAAAGGCGTACGAGTTCGTGAACATCTGTCCGCTAAAGAGCATGAAGCCCTCCGGTCCTTTCATTACAAGGTGCTGCAAATCGGAGAGGCGCGGGCTTATCGAAAGAAACGGTTTTAAAGGAGTTGTAGTCCACTGGGGGGACGGCCCCTGGGCCATAGCTGAGGCGGTAAAATGTCTGGTGGAAGCGTTAAAAAGGTAGCAGTAGCACCGGGAGACGGCATCGGCCCCGAGGTCGTGGAAAGCGCTCTATCGGTTCTGGATGCGGCAGGAGCAGAGTTCGAGAGAGTTCCCGTGGAGGTGGGACTATGCCGCTGGAGGCACACCGGAGAGGCCTTAAGCGATGACGACCTGGCGCTGATGAGGAGCTGCGACTGCATACTCTTTGGAGCCGTCACCACGCCCTCGGATCCCAATTACAAAAGTGTCCTTTTGAGGCTGCGAAAGGAGCTGGATCTCTATGCCAACATCAGGCCTTTTTCCTCACGCGGTCTGGATTTCATAATCGTCAGGGAGAACACTGAGGGCCTTTACTCAGGGCTTGAGGAGGTGGGCGAGGAGGAGTCGAGGACTTTGAGGGTCATCACCCGCCGGGGATCTGAGAGAATTGCAGAGAAGGCCTGCGGCCTTGCGGCAACGCGGCGAAAGCTCACGATCGTTCACAAATCCAACGTCCTCAAGAGCGACCGGCTTTTCCTCAAGACCTGCCGGGCAGTGGCAGAGCGGCGCGGCGTCCCCACCGAGGATATGCTTGTCGACACTGCTGCCTACAACCTTGTTGTCAGACCTTCGCAGTTCGATGTTTTGGTCACAACCAACCTGTTCGGCGATATCCTGAGCGACGAGGCAGCCGGGGTTATGGGCAGCCTTGGTCTTTGCGCCAGCGCCAATATCGGCGATAGATATGCGATGTTCGAGCCCATTCACGGCAGCGCGCCCGACATTGCCGGAAAGGGGATTGCGAATCCTGTGGGCGCAATTAGAAGCGCGGCCATGATGATGGACTGGCTGGGCGATTCCAATATGGCAAAAAGAATCGAGGCTGCCGTGCAGATGTCTCTTGACCAGGGAATTAAAACGCCTGACCTGGGCGGAAAGTGCTGCACTGCGGATGTGACTGCGGGCATAAAGGAATGCCTGAAGCGGATACCATAATAGCCTAGCCTTTTACAGGCAGCCTTTTACAGGTGTACCTGTCTGATGGGGCGGATGGCCGGCTCGTTTTTGCCTTAAATCTCCTTTGGCCTCAGATCTTCACCATCTTTCCCGCATACTCAATCTTCGCGGTCTTCACCAGATGCTCGTTTAGCGTTTTATTGTTGAAATGCGCTAAAATTGCGAAGTCCCTTTGGGCGAGCGCGCTCGACGGCAGAGCGGCTATGCCCCCATAGCAGACCTGCTTGCCGAATCCATGGCTTACGCGGGCATAGCCCGTGGCAATGTATCCGTTCATTTCAGCGATCGTCGCAGGATCTGTTTCAGTCATTGTGCAGTATGTCTTCATGAGCCGCCACAGCCTGTCCTCGAGGTCTAAGGACTGCGGCTTCGTATACTCGTAAAGATAAACGATTGCATAATCCGTATCATTGGACCCTGTTACCATGACGAACCGCGTTATGGTATCAATGCTGGAGCTGGCCGAGACCGGCAATACTGCGACCTCCTTTCCTTCGAAGTCCAGGAGGACGTTGTAGTTTCCAATTGGCAAGGCCTGATAGGACCCTTGGGCCGGAATCATGATGGCGGCCAGCAAGAGTGCTGCAGCCAACGGTTCAAGCTTCATTTCACTAAACCCCGCCTGCAACTAAAAGCAAGTCCCGTAGATAATGCTTGCGGGGGGCAACTTTATAAAATAAAAAGAATCATTGCCCCTGGGATTGCAGCATCATGGTGGCGCATAATCTACGCGGGCAGTTTCGACGAGATGCTTGTTGAGGCTCTCATTGTTGAAGTGCGCTATAAGCATGATGGCCACGCTCTCGCCCATGCCTGGAGGCGAGATGATTGCAGCTCCTCCATAGCAGCGCTGTCCGAATCCATGCTCGACCCTCGCATCTCCGGAGCCGATGAAGCCGGCCTTTCCGACAAACTGGCCGCCGTCCACCTCAATGGCCTTGGTGCTCGGCATCATGAGCCGACGAAGCCTGTCCTCCAAAACGACGGCCACCGGCTCACGGTTTGTCGAGAGGTATGCCGCTCCCCAATCGTCGGCTCTGTCTCCTCGAAAGATCATGCTGTGGGTGACGCTGTTGATATCCGATGTCGTACCCTGGGGTTCCACTGTGATGTTCTTATCGCCGAAATCAAGAGAGAGATTGTAATGCCACAGGGTGAAGACCTGGTAGTCTCCCGCAGCCTGTGGGATAAGAAGCAAAAGGCCAATGGCGATTAAAGCTATCGCTGTTTTAAGGCTCATTTTATAGATCCTCTTATTATGGTTGATGCCTGATGATTATGCTCCTATGCATAAAATACTTGCTGGGGGATGGATGAACGGGGTTATCTGCACAGCCCGCGAGTTCTCTTTACATATTTGATGTTTGTGACCGTTTGATTGATCGAAAGCTTTTTTATTCCAGACCCCATTCAATTTTGGGAATGAACGAGGGAACCAACGGAACAGATAAAAAGCTTCAACAGCTCAAGAATAAGCTCGACATCAAGGAAAAGCTCGACCTGGACGAGATGGTCGGCGATATGGGCATCTCAGTGCCCTCAACCAACATAGAGGAGTACCTCCGGGTACTGCGGCTGGCGAGGAAGCCCACCCGAGAGGAGTTCACGATGATCGCCAAGGTCTCTATGGCAGGAATTGGGATTATTGGGACCATTGGCTTCCTGATATACGCGCTGCTGACAGAGCTTCCAAAAGCATTCTAAAAAAAATTTTTAGCTCCTTTTTCAGAGCTTAAGTGTCATTTAGCGGTGGCTTTATCAAGCGCTCTAAGCGTTGCGCCGAACTCTGACTCCACAAGGGATGTGACGCCCATGGTCTTCGGGTGGAGGTCCAGCTCGACCACCACATGCTGATGGCCCAAGTCGCGAAGCGGCCTGACCTGCCTTGGCCCGTTGGTGACTGAGAAGACCTCCAGTCCTTTCAGTGCCGATGCAGGAATTGCATGCGGGACTCCTGAAATTACCGCAAAGTCATAGCCGCCTTTCTCTGCGCGGCGGGCCACGGCCTCTCCTGCTACCGGGTACTCGTCCAGGCCGCCTATGAGATCAAAGTTTAGTCCGCGCTCCCGCAGATCGCGGGCTATGTTGGAGGCATCCCTTCTCACCTTTGGGAGGCCGACGTTCTCGTCAAGGTTGGCGAGGGTGTCCACCTGGCCGCCAGCAATTTCATGGACTGCAGATGTGACGTCCCCGAACATGTAAGCGGTCTCTTTCTTAGCGTTTAGGATGTTTAAACCCCTCTTGCCCTCGCGGATCAGCTGGAGCAGCCGCGACGCAGCCTCATACTTGATATCGCCCCTCTCAGGGGCCAGGTACTCGCTGCTGGCGGCGCCGTGGAGCTTCTCCACCATCGTCGCCTTCTCCAGCAGCGTTTTTTGACGCTCGAACTCGGCATCATCGATTATGCCCTTCTCAAGGGCAGCCTCAAGGGCAATCACCACACCGCGGGTGTTATCCCTGTATCCTGCATGAACCTCCACCTCGAGGACGGGGATTTCCAGGTCGGCATTTAGCACTGCCTGATGCAAATCCTCGCCGATGATCATGCTGCTGCAAGTTCCAGTGACGGCCATCATTTTGGGATGGAATAGTTCGTTGGCCTTTTTGAGCAGCCTTACCAGCGGCTCCTGGCCGCCGAAGACGAAGCCCGCCTCGTCCAGGGCGGTTGTAAGAACGCGAACGCCGTCCTCTTCCAGCAGCCGAGCGTGCTTGAAGCAGCAGCCGCTGGGTCCATGGAGAATCACAACATCAGCGCCCAGATCGCGAAGGGTGTAAAGGGCCGCTACAATGGAGCTGGGCCTTGGATGCAGTATCTGTATATTTTGAACCTCGCTTGACATCATATCACCAAAATTATATAATCACCTGAAGCATTTCACGCATAAAAGCAGCCTGTCCATTCCTTTATCAAGGGCAATCTCCCTTCCGGCTGCCAGGTCTTTTGCAGTTCTTGCCTCCAACTCCCTCGAATAGGGGAAAAGCCTGCTACCCACCAGGACCAGCAGATCTATCTCGCTTCGCCGCTGGCGGAGGAGTCCCAGGAGGCCGGATATTTCCATGCCCTCGCAGACGGTTTCTGCGTCCTCTCCCACGACCAGCCCAAGCCTCGCACCTGAGACATAGGCCTTATCCAGCGCTGTTCTCACATCCGCGACCTTCAGCCCCGAGTTGGAGCAGTCGTAGACGGTCAGGGCCTCCTCGCGAATGACCTTCATCCTTCCGCTGAAACCATCGAAGCCCTCCAGGGCGGATGCAATATCGTCTGCATCAGTCCCTGCCGACTTCGCAGCAGCGGCGGAAGCCGCAATGGCCGTCTGGTAGCTGGGGAAGTCAAGGTCTTCGCCCGGCCGGAATGGAACTGCATCGGCTCCAAAAAGTATTTTGCCGGGCATTCCCCGGACGTGGCCACCGTCGCCGAATGATATGTCCGGAGAGATTTTAACATCGGTATTCGCGATGAGCCTTGAACCCTTCTTGGCAAGCGATGCCATCTGAAGCTTTGCGGTGCTGGCCCATTTCGTTCCTCCGGCAATCCTGTAATCGCCGGAAAAGCTGGTCAGCACTCCGAAGTCGGCAAGGCCGGTTCCCCCCAAAGAGGTCTCCAATACGACGGCATCAGTCTTCCGGGAATCGGCCTCGTCCATCGCGATAATCGCGTTTCCGGGAGTAATGCTGAGTCCCTGGCGCAGGATGGTGCTTGACCCTTCCGACCAAAGCTCAATTCCCCTTGTTGTATGGGATGCGACCTTTCCGCCGTACGAGAGGATCCTGGACAGGAGAAGGGCAGTCGTTGTCTTGCTGTGGGTTCCTGTGACCTCGAAGACCTTCAGGGACGAATTTTTGTCCAGCTCGGGGCCCAGTATCTCGCCCACGGCCTGGTGGTGGGTGATTACCCTTATCCCCAGGCGCCTGGCCTCGGCAAGAACAGGATTTCCGGGCGGGAGATGTACGGGTGCCGCCACAAGGTCAAAGCCCGCGATGCTGGGGCACTGGTGGTACACCTCCAAAGCCTTTGCCTCTAGGCCCATGTGGGCCATGCGCTCCGCTATGACCTTCGCGCCGTGAATAGTATCGAGGACGGCTACCTTAGGGATTCCTCTGCCCGCTTGTAAGCCAAAGTTGCGATGCATTCATCCACGCCCAGAGGCTCGGCGCAAACTACCTCCACATCTATGCCGTCTATCTTCACCATGCCCTTGCGGCTTTTCTCGTCCACTCCAAGCTCGCGGGGAATGTCCTCGCGCGTGTGAACTCCGTGGGCCAAAAAGAGCGGCAGGGCCACTATCTTGTGAACGTTGCAGCCTGAGAAGCTCTTCAGCCCTTCCGGTATTTGCGGCCGGTTCATGTTGAGATAAGCGGTTTTAACTGGGCCGGGATGGCTTTTGCCGATCATTGAGGCTAGCGCTTCAACAAGTTCGCGGTTGTAGGGCAGGCTTGAGCCGTGCCCCAGTACTAGTATGCCTACATCCTTCATAGAAACACCAATGTTACAATTCCTCTTTCGCGTGTTAACCGTCCATGAATTCATAAGTAATAAATCCTTTCCAGCCAGGATCATCCCAACCGGATGACGGCATTAAAATGCATTGAGGGTATGGCGATGATAAAGAAGCAGCTATGCAGCATGGTAGCGCTTTCATTGCTTGTTTTGCAGGCGATTATAGCCATGGCCTGCGCAGAGGAGGTGCTTTTGGCTACACATCAGCCTCTGGCCTTTGAGAGCGGCACAACTCTAGTGGTAGAGGATGTGGACCAGAAACAGGGCAAAATCTGGCTGGCCATTCATGAAATGAACCGGAGCCCTCAATCGGCAGTGCTGGCCTTGGGCGAGAATCTTAGCTGCCGTGGGGTGAACCTGACGGTGAAAGGGATCTATGTCGGCGGAGAGGTTGACCTTGTGGCATTGGACTTACAGACCAATGGATCTGCGGAGGATATGCGAAGTCCCTTGGCTGCGGAGTTGGGGCAGGAGACCTCCTCGCTCTCTGGCTCCGGGCCCAATAAGAGCCCTGGTTTTCCGGGTGTGCTTGCACTGTTCGTCCTGGCAGGCTACCTCTTGGTCAGGCCGCGCTAATGCTTCCGTTTCGCTGCCGTCTCCTTGGTCTCTTGGCTTAAAGCCGCTTTGTCCTGCCTTTGCCTTATGGCCCGCCGTTGCCTTACGACCTATTCGAGAAGTGCCTTTCGAACACGGACGGTATCTCCTGCGGAGTCTCGATTACTGTTATGTCTTCCATCCGGCGCAGGCGCTCTACGTGCTCAGCGTCCTCCTTTCTGATGCGAAGCCTCATCTCGCTGCCGTCAGGCAGAATTGTGGTGATGATCCCTGGCTTGTAGTCACAGGGCATGATGTAGGTGGGTACGAAAGCCTTCTGGGACATGATTGCAGCGTTTGAGAGGAGCGTGTCGGCGAGCCCCAGGGAGATCTTGGCGACTGTGTTGGAGGTCGTCGGCGCGAGCAGGAGGAACTCGTATCTTCTTACCTGTAGCTGCCCTGCGAGGAATGGGGAGTTGGCGTTGATCTCAACCCATACCTTATCGAAGTTCTTCTCGAGATCGTTGAAGAGCTTGTAGTACTTGATGACCTGCTCTCCTGCCTTTGAGACGAAGACGCGAATGTCCAGAAGGTCGTTGTACTTCTTCTGTATCTCCTTCATGACCTCGACCGTCTCCACAATTCGGTCGCCGCTGCCTGTAATTCCCCAGGCGATCTTCTTTTTCGAGGCTTCTTTAGCCATGATAAATCATTCCCCGCTCAAATGATAATTATTTATCCTTGTTCTCCAGCCACTGCAGAGTTTCGGCAAATCTCTTCACGGTCTTTCTCAAAGACCTGTGGCCCTCTTCGTCCTCTTTTGCCCCTTCCAGCGTGTCCCTGGACCAGAAGGTTGCGCCCAGATTCGCCCCGAAGAATCCTCCGCTCACAGGGATCATGCCGTTTAGGATGTAGAAGTTGTGGATCTGAGAGATCGTTACCTCCTGGCCGCCCATTCGGTCACCCCCAACGGCTATGGCCATGCCCGGCTTTCCCCTGAGGCTTTTGGGATCTGCGGCCAGGGAAGCCCTTGTCCTATCGATCACGATCTTTGTCTGCGCGCTCATGCTGCCGTTGTACACGGGCGTGGCGATAACGAAGCCCTCTGCCTCTTTAATCAGGGGGTAGAGCTGGTACATATCGTCCTTTACGACGCATTCAGCGTTCTTGAGGCAGTAGTCGCAGTGCCTGCAGGGGCTGATGTTCTTGCCCCGCACGGCAAATAGCTGGGTTTTAAAGCCTCTCTCTTCCAGCATTTTCAGGGCCTCGCCGAGGATGTGCTCTGTCGCCATCTTCCTGGGACTGCCGCAAATGCCGAGTATCATGATAGTCTACTAGGGCTGTAATTATTTTAGATTTGCTAAAAAGGGGGCTTAAAAGCTCGAGCCGCATGAGCCGTATAGATCTGAGCGATCGGCCAGACGCTGTCTGATCATCTCGTCAACCTCTCCGGGCCGTGCGCCGAAGATCTCGCCCAGGATCTCCTTTGCAGCCTCAAGCTCAAGGACTGCGGGGTTGATGCGAACGGGGGGAATTACCGGCTGCCTCCTGACTGGCGGCCACCTGAGATGCTCCAGAACTCCTGCCATAGCATGCACTAAGAGCGTGTAAGAATAAATACTTTCCTCTTGAAAATGATAACGGCAAATCATTTTTTGGCTTATAGAAAGTATGTATAAGATAGAAATGCATGGCTAATAATGCGCCCATAAATGACTCTGGATAATGATCATTATTTAGGCTGAAAAAGAATGAGTATGGGCGGGGCGAAAGTGAATGAAGAATGCAATTCCCTTAAGCCCTTAGGCGTTACTCGCCGAACAAAATATAAATAGTTTCAAGAGTGATCTAAGGATTGGGGATCGTTATGGAAATTTGGATCTGGATAGGTATAATAATTCTCGTCATTGCGATGCTTCTTGGATTTTCAGTGATGCGCGGCATGATTAGGGCATCCATCGGCCTTATAAAATGGGTAATAATAATTCTAGTAGTACTTGGAATTCTGTCAATTCTGTTCGGATGGTTCGGGTGGCTGTAAATTTCTATTTTTATTTGGCTGGAAAGCTCCACCATGTCCATTAAGACCTGGAAAAGCATGATCTGAAAATAAGATCAATCGAAATCGATAACTACAAAGCCTCTGGATGAAAAAGGCGACTGAGCATGTTATTCTTGATATTGGCCTTAATAATAATGGCCGCAATCGTAATTGCCGCGTTTTACATGCGACGAAGGAGGGCATTGAAGGCAAATGCGGGCCAGGTTGAGAATTACCAGTGCTCGCTCTTCGACGAGGAGGAAAAGCGTGATGCCTGCAATCGTTTGATGAGCAAGGACAATGAAAGGTGAACCTCCGCCAGCCTCATCCGGCCTGATTTTCAAAGTTCTCCTTGGCTGCCCTTATGGCCATTTCCTCCACCGCACCAATAGCCATGTTTAGCCTTCCGTAGCCAAGGATTACTTTTCCTGCCGCGGAGTCCTGGCACTGCAGCATGCCGCATAGCTCATCGTAGTAGCTTTCCATTTCGGTCTGCCTCTTTTTCAGATATTCGAATCCCCAAGGCCCTGCGACAAGATACTTGTCCAGGGGGTCTGATGTGGTGCGGTGGTGCACAAGCATCGCTTTAGTTGGGTTCGGGATGCGGTCGAAGGCCCTCTGCAGCGCCAAAGCCTTCCTGCTCTCGTCTGCCTTGCTGGCTACCTTCGGCTTTTTTGCTGCCCTCTCCAGCGCCAGAGCCATGGCTGCGTCAAGGTTCATGCGGGCGAAGCGAAGTGTGCCTTTGACCGACGATTCAAAGCCCATATATTTAGCTTCGGCCGATTTGCGACGCTTTTCCGTGTCGCCTTCTTTGCTCAAGGCCTCGAGAGCAGAGCGATAGGTTCTCCAGCTCTTTTCGATTGACTCGACGTACACCTGGACCTTGTAGAGCTTCTCGGAAAACTCGCCCTCTTTTAGAGGCATTATGAGGCCTTTCACGGCCTCTATCGCCTCTTTTACCTCTTTTAAACCTTCATCGCTCATGATTGCAGGATCTTTATCGCATAAGGCTGTGCTATACTGCTAGCTATGAACTAGCTATGCATCTACCACAGAAGCCTCGGCGGAATCCTCTGCCCGGTAAGCAGCGCCGAGTAGTCCTCTGCCCTTCGTATCAGTTCGGCGTCGCATCCGGACACCAGAACCTCTGCAGGCCGGGGCTGGCCGTTGTATTGGGAGGCCATTGAAAAGCCGTACGCTCCGGCGTCGAGGAAGGCCAGGACGTCGCCCCTTTCCAGAGCGGGAAGCCTTCTGTCCTTTGCCAGTATGTCGCCGGTCTCACATATGGGGCCGACGACTGTATAGGACTCCTGAGCCTGGGCTTCCTGTTCAGCCTTATTGGCCACGACGATGTGGTGATAGGAGTCGTAGAGCATTGGGCGGGCCAGCGTGTTGAATCCCGCGTCGCAGGCGGCGAAGTTCACATGCGCCCTCTTAACCACGTTTACGGAGGTGAGCATAACTGTCGTATCGGCGACGATCGATCGGCCGGGCTCCAGAATGAGCCTGGGCCTAATCCCCAAATTCTGGCATCTGTCTTTGAAAATGGGCAGAACTGCGGCTGCCAGATCAGCGGGAGCGGGCGCAGGGCTATCCGGGTGGTACTGAATCCCAAGGCCCCCTCCAAGGTCGATCATCTTGATCTCTCCGCCTTTTTCGGCGACAGCCCCTGCGATATCCATCATCTTGCTCGCGGCCTCTGCGAAGGGCGAGGTGTCCAGTATCTGCGAGCCGATGTGGCAGTGCAGCCCCACAGGACGGACGCCGGGCAGGTCCATCGCCCTCCTATAAGTCTCGGCCACCTGATCAAAGGGAATGCCGAACTTGGAGGTCTTGAGGCCGGTGGCTATCTTTGGATGGGTCTTGGGAGAGACATCGGGATTGACGCGGAACAGGACCTCCGCCTCCCTTCCAACGGACTGGGCGGTCTTTGCCAGGAACTCCAGCTCCTCGCGAGAGTCGACAGACATCCGCACGCCCGCCTCCAGGGCCATCCTGTGGTCTGCCTCGCTCTTGGAGTTGCCATTGTAGAGGATTTTGTCTTTGGGAATTCCTGCCAGCCGGGCAACATAAAGCTCGCCGCCCGAGAAGACGTCTGCCCCCATCCCCTCCTGGGCCAAAATTCGAATAATTGTCAGGTTGCCGTTGGCCTTGACTGCGAAGTATTTATCGGCATCCGGAAAGGCCTGATGGTAGGAACGTATGTTTTGCCTCAGCCTTGATTCGCTGGTGATGTAAAGAGGTGTGCAAAACTCCCTGGCCAGGCCCACGGAGTCGACGTCCTCGATGAAGAGATGATCGTTAATAGCTCTTAAGTGCGACTTTTTGCCGAACATGTTTCCTCGTTAAGGGCTGCAATTTACAAAATCTTTTCCGTTAACTTGCGGACCTCGATGCCCGCCTGGTCCAGAAACTCAAGGGCGCTCTTGTCGGGGTAGCTTTCTTTGTAGACGACGGCCCGCACTCGAGCGTTGATCATCATCTTAGCGCAGAGGATGCACGGCTGGTGGGTGCAGTAGAGCGTTGACCCCTCGATTGAGACTCCGTGAAGCGCCGCCTGAATGATTGCGTTTTGCTCGGCATGCACTGCGCGGCACAGCTCGTGGCGCGTCCCCGAGGCCACGCCCTCGCGGGCGCAGCCCACCTCGTCGCAGTGCGGCAGGCCGGCAGGCGCTCCATTGTAGCCGGTTGTGAGTATCCTCTTATTTTTCACGAACAGGGCGCCGACTTGATTTCGAAGGCAGGTGGATCGTTTTGCAATAACCGATGCTATTTCCATGAAATACTCGTCCATGGCAGGCCGGCTAATGTGGGACATTAAACAGACAAGTTCTCTTCTTGATAAAAAACCTCCGTGGGGCTTGCGGGGCCTTCCTTGCCGGCCAAGCCCACGGGACCTTCTCCATCGATTCGAAAAAGGCCAGCTAATCGCTATTCATTAGGCGGCACCCAATTGGCAGCGTTCATTCCGGTTCCGTCTGTGTGCTGCAGGTCGTCGCGCTCTCCCGACGCAGTTCCTGAGTAGCTCTCCTTGGAGGTTTGGACCACCTTTCCGCCGGCATCGTACAGGGCAGTCAGCTTGTAGTTCACGCTGTTGGTCTCCTCCATAATAACACCATCAGGGCCGCTTTGGAGAACGCTGACGACGATTCCTGTATCTGGATCGTAGTCGACCATGCCCGGCTCAAGGGATAAGGCCTCCTTGGGAATCCAAAATCCCATCAGCTGAGCGACTCCGCTTATCATCGGTATGTATGCAGGCTGGACCGGATCCTGCGTGTATGTCTGCTGTCTTCCCTCTACGAACCTGTCGTGAACCGCCTGAATGGCCAGTCGGACGTGAATACCGCTTATCGTCGGCGCAACATCGGGAAGCTGCGGCAGCCAGAAGGCGTGCTGTCCCTGGAAGTTCAGGACGGTTCCCGGGACCGCCCAGGAGGGAACGCTTCCGTCGTCCCAAGGTATGTTGACCTGCCTGATATTTCGGAGAGTCATTATGCAATTCTGTCCTCTCGACCTCATCGCTCCCTCCTCTGTGGCAAAGCTAGACGAGAAGTCGGCTGTGTGGTGGAGCATGAATCCCGTACCGAGATCGTAGATCATTCCAAGCGTGAAGCCCTGAGGAGACTGGTAATAGAACCTGATAACTTCGTACTGCTGGCCGTTTAAGTCATAGGTTCCTTTATCTACGGTCAAATCGCCGTCGGCCCTCTCGGAAATGCTTCTAAGGACATCCGGATTGCACCAGAAATCGCCGCAGCCCTCCGGGCTCACCGAGCCGTAGAAGTTGACCTTCTTCATGGCTCTTGTTGTCGGATCAGGTGAAAAGGCGGTGGTCCATGTAGCTGCTTCGCCGTCCTCAAGGGCAACCACATCCACCTGGACAAGTCCTGCACCCGAGCGGCCGCTTTCAAATATCCGTCCACCTCCTGCGGTTGTATCCGGGGAACTCGTGGTCATTTCGTAGGTGGCGCGAAGCCCCTCCTTTATCGATTCCGGGGTGGGCGCATTTCCCATCTCAGGATACTTCATCGGCAGGGGATTATTCATCCCGCTGGGAAGGGAATTGGCTGCAGCATCCGATGCCAGGGCGGTTTGGCACAGTGCTAAAGCCAATATCACGCAGAGGACTACCATTGGTTTCATGTATCTCTCCTTTATCTTTCTCCTTTGGAAACCTTGATTGCGGAATTGATCATCGATCCTTTTGTTTTCGGCGCCAGAGAAGTCCATCTTGAGGGTTAATCCAATTTCCGAAACTATCATCCCTGAAGCGCTCAGTGGAAGGGCAATCCAACGACAACGGAAGCTTAATATCTCCTCCGAGCATCGTCCTTCGCTTATGTCTATTCACTGGGCTGACGTCATCGCCGAGAAGCTGGAGAACAGCGGCCCTCACACAATTGCAACCGGCATTACTCCGTCCGGACCCGTTCACATAGGTAACATGCGCGAGGTCATGACCGCCGACGCAGTCTACCGCGCCCTAAAGGACAGGGGCGTCGAGGCCCGCCTTATCTACATTGCAGATAACTTCGACCGCCTGCGAAAGCTCTATCCATTCCTTCCCGAGAGCTTCAAAGAGCACATAGGAAAGCCCCTCTCGGATATACCATGCCCCACGGGCTGCTGCGGCAGCTATGCAGACCATTTCTTAAATCCCTTCCTGGAATCGCTGGAACGCCTGGGCATCAAGCCCGAGGTCTACCGGGCAGATGTCATGTACAAGGAAGGAAAGTTCGTGGATGCCATCAAGACTGCGCTGCAGCGCCGCGACGATATCGCCAGAATACTGAAAGAGGTCTCGGGCCGCGAGGTTCCGGCAAACTGGAGCCCCTTCCAGGTCGTGTGCGAGGCCTGCGGGCGAACAAACACCTCAAAGGTCACCGGCTTTAGCGCTGAGACCGAGACCGTTGAGTACGAATGCGACTGCGGTTCGAAGGGAGTCGTGTCCATGCGCGGCGGAGGCAAGCTGGTCTGGAGGGTGGACTGGCCTGCCAGGTGGCCCATACTGAAGGTCACAATTGAGCCCTTCGGCAAGGACCACGCCACCGCAGGAGGCTCCTACGATACAGGCAAGAGGATCAGCGAGGAGATCTACAACTACCCTGCGCCCTTCCCCATCGTCTACGAGTGGATTCACCTGAAGGGCGTAGGTGCCATGCACAGCTCCACGGGGATAGCGATCAGCATTAACGAAATGTTGGATGTCGTTCCTCCTGAGGTCCTGCGCTACCTGATAATTAGAAATAAGCCCGAAAAGCACATTGAGTTCGATCCCGGGATGGGACTGATCACTCTGGTGGACGAGTACGACCAGCGGAAGGGCGAGGCCAGGCCTATGGAGCTTTCATCCATCGGCGAAGACAGGCCCTTCGAGGTTCCATTCAGGCATATGGTCACGGCAGTTCAGATCGCCCGCGGAGACGAGGCCCAGCTTCTAAAAGCCCTGCAGAGGTCCGGCTACGACATATCCCGCGAGGAGGAGATCATATCCCGCGCCCGCAATGTGCAGACATGGCTGGATCGGTATGCTCCCGCTTACGTCAAGTTCCGGGTCCAGGAGACTCTTCCATCAGCCGTCAACAACCTTACCCCTGAGGAGCGAGAGGCGCTTGGCATCCTGGCCGAGAGAATAGACAACAAGACTGCTGCCGAGATCCACGACGAGGTTTACAACGTGGCCAAGGAGCAGGGGCTCGACGGCAAAAAGTTCTTCCAGGCAATCTACCTGGCCTTCTTAGGAGACCGCCAGGGTCCCAAAGCAGGGTGGTTCCTGGCAAGCCTGGAGCGGGGATTCGTGAAGGAGAGGCTGAGAGAGGCTGCATTGGCGGAGCAGCAATAGGGTACGCCGGCTGATGTTAAAGTGAAGCTGTGATGCTGCGGAACAGCAATGCTGTAGCCAAAAAAAGCCACTAGCAATGAGTCTCATCGCCATTGCCAGTGGCTGGACCTTTATTTCTCCTGATATGGGGGCTTCTTTTTTTGGGCTCTGCTTTTAGGGCTCTGCTGGCGATTGTCGGGCCGCACTTACGGGGAAGCACTTACGGAATGTCGTCGCCCAGGGAGCTGCAGTCGCTGCAAGCAGGAACAACCCCCTGTGATTGGGCCTCCAGCGGATCGCAGGTATAGCAGGAGATCCAATCAGATCCTGCGAATTCACTGGTGCAGTTGAGGCCGAAACAGGATGGCAAAGGCCATCCGGAAATTTTCGCCACAGCTTTGTCAGGGCCGCCTATCTGAACACGGGAAACGACATCGGCTTTGGCATAGTCCGGCCCGTCTATCGAGTACGCCTCTATGTGGGCAACATTCGCGTATTCTCCGTTTCTCTCGGCTCTGGCTCTGTAAACTATATCCCGTCTTTCTCCAGGACCCAGATCAGTGATCGTCCACACGATCTCGCCCGGATTCTGAGAGGACGGCTCCAGAGATGAGTTCAAGAGCGAAATGTCGCTTGGGATATTGTCTATCACAAAGACGGCCATTGTGTATCCCTCTTTATTTCGAAGCGTAATATTATACCATATCACATTTTCCTCGTCGGGATCAATCTTCGCTGTTTTGCATGCATCGAACTGCGGTGGACAGCAGCTGAGCCACTCCAACTGAATGGTTGAGAAGTTCCTGGCGGTCGTGAATTGGTCGCCATACCTGCCCTGTGCCAGAACCCGGTTGATCAGGTTGGGCATTTTATCTGTAATATTAAGGTGCAGATCTATCGTCACGCTCTGTCCAATTCCTAGATGAGGCAGCGTCCAGTTGACATATCCCTGGGCCAGCTCCTCGGGCCTGTATGATGAGCCGACGTAATCAGTGCCGGGCGGGAATTGATCGACTATATACACAGGCTCCAGGGCAATGTTGCCGTCGTTTTGCACAAAGATTTGATAATCTACGAAGGTTGAGTTCGCCAGGTCTGTCTTTCCAAGCTTCATTAAAGAGATGTGCGGATAGTCGTATCTGGATATCCCCGTCAGGACCACTTTTCTCTTCAGCGCATAGTCTCCGACAAGCTCTTGGTCTATGTCTATCTCGCCTGATAGATTGTCATCATTGTATTTATTCACCACACGGAATTCTGCCTTGCCCGAGAACTTGGCCTCCGTCTTCATTGTTCCCAGATCAGGTACAATCGTCTGCTTTTGGAGGTAGTCGAGGCTTGAGTATTCCTCTCCAATGAAGCTCGTCTTCGTCTTGCTCCACATGCCTTCCTTCCATTTGATGTCCCCATCCGTCCTGCGGCCTGGTGAATATTCGTAGCTGTAAGGATCCTGAGCCACATCGATATCCTTTTTCATGTAGCCTGTAACGGTAGCAATAGTCTGGTCGCTTCTATAGGAGCCTGAACCGTACTCATAGGTTCTCTGGCTTGATCGTATCCGGCTGTCTGCAGATACCATGCCCTGTCCGCTGACGGATTTCTCGACATTTACATTCTTTCCGTACTCATCTATCCTCTGCAGGACGTGGAAGCTTCCAGTGTAGTCCTCCTGCGACTCGAATATTCTGCTGTTGTTGGAGCCTTTGTTCTTTATTTTCTGGCTCTCTTCCGTGCTGTTGGAATACTTCGACACACCGATGTGGCCCTTGCCCACAAAGTATGTGTCAGTTGCCAGGACGCTCTCGTTCTCGTTCATCTTGAGAGAGCTGTCCCTATCGATGTTGGTTGCATGGGTGTACTCCTCGCTGATGGATGCCATTGTTCCGCGGTTCCTGGCATCGAGCTTCTCAGCCCAGCTGCTGCGGTAATCGATTGACCTATTTCTGGGAAGCTTGAATGTTGTGGGGCGGTAGTGGGCTGACAGGCTATTGTTCCATTCTATTGTCCTGTTCTCCTGCAAAAGCCTTAAAGTGTCCTCGGTGCGGTATTCGCCGCTTCCGTGCTCAGTCATTTTTGTGCTCGTCTCTGGCGGTCCCACCTGGACATCTGCGTAAGCAGTTAACGATTCATGCTCGTTATATTTAGCTACGGCTTTGTTCACCAGGTGAACCGGCTTTGTTTCGACGCTGCTGTAAACGTTTGTAAATCCCTTTCCTCTCACCATGTTGCTCGCGTTGAAGTCCATATCGCCCACGATTTCGGCTACCTGCACGAGTATATCAATCTCATATCTGCCCGGTTCCAGGTCACCCAGTTTCCATACATTATTCCCCTGGCTTGGTGCAGGATTGGCCGAGATAAAGGAGACCGCCGATGGGTAAGTATCCGTTATTGTGACGTCTTTAACGCTCGTCTCTGTGATGAAGACGATGTTGTACGTCAGGTAATCTCCAGGCCGGACCATCTCAGGAGAGGCCGTCTTTATGAGCCTTGCAATCTCTGAAATCAGATTTACCTCGGCCTCTACCTTGGGCGAGACCACGGGATCTCCATCCTGATCCTCGCCCTCCGCAAGCGCGACATTTTTAATTGGTCCAGGCAGGTCAGAATCCTTTACAACATACGCTTTGGTCAGGCTCAATGCCTCCCCAGGGTCGAGCTGCGATATCGGATCGCTGTTTATAACGCCAAGCTTATCGTCCTTTACTATTACATCAAAGGCAGGAGCCATTCCCATGTTTTGCACCTCGTAGGTGTAGATTATGGTGTCACCGGGCTTGGCTATTGTCACCGAAGGCGTTTTCTTCAACATTAGCAATGGATATTGCGGATTTACTGATTTGCAGATTACATCCAGTTCAGCACAGTCCTCGTCGGTGACGACGGCTCCGCTTGGATCTGTTCCCGAAACTGCTACACAATTGGATAAGCGTGCTGGAGTAACGGCCAGTCCCGGAGTCTTTCTGTACCCCATTTCGAGTGTGGTTCCCGCAGCATCCTTTATCACAATCAGTGTGTCGCCGGTGGGGTAATAGGTAACGGTAAATGTCGTGAGTCCTGCAGAAGGCGTATCGTAAGAAACCTTTAGGGACTCGCGGGTTGCCCTGGATGTATACAACTCTGAAATCGCTCTGCCGCTATGGCTGTACTCAGTCGTTAGTGAATCATCCTGCATCTTCCTGTGATAATCCGATCTTATCAGGAATCCTTCATCGTCATAAACCTCTGTCAAATTTATTCCAGTCGTTGCGTTGTAATAGCTGATTGCAGTGCAGTTCTTTCCATACAAATTCAAGGCGGCTGTGGAGATCCGAGAGTGCTTTTTATCGAAGCCGTCTCTCTGCATTCTCGTGCTGTTTAGCTTCAGATCGAGGACCGTCAGGTTCCGGCTGAGTTTTTGTATTAGTTTCTCCTGATCTTCGTTGCGATCGGTTGCGGCCATTATTCTGAGCGTCTCCTCCAGATCCTGCTCCTCCTGCTCCTGCGAGTCTGGGATTCTCCTGCTGCTAAGGCCGCAAATGGCCTCATCAACCTTAGCCTCAATGGTGAGGATCATGGGACCATCCGAGGGCTTGAGGACGCCTAAATCCCACTCAATCACTTGCCCATCGCCAATCACTTCTGCGGCTGGTACTCCTGCAGGCTGGTTGGAGGAGATGTAGATCATGCCGGCTGGCAGGTTGTCTACGACTGTGACCGAGCTGAGGTCGCTCTCACCGTTGTTTTCAACTGTTATTGTAAAGGTTGTGGTGGGTGGAGTAGAGCCCTCTTCAGTTATCACGACCATGGATTCGCTGGCTTCCTTTTTCACGCTGATTGAAGAGGGCGGGAGCATATTGCCGAAGTCGACATAGTCCTTTGACCTGTCGCCAGCTTCACCGATCTCAAAGGAATAGCTTCCTCCAGCTGGATAGCTCAGCACCCATCCGGGTTTGCTGTCCTCTGTCACCGTATAAGTTCCTGGGTCCATCAGGTCTGCAAATTTGTAATAACCGGCGCTGTCAGTCAAGGATTCAAGAATGCTGCCGTTAGGAACCATAAGGATGATCTTCCATCCACCGAGGCCGGGCTCTGTATCCTTATCCCACGCGCCGTCTCCATTCAGATCATTGAACTTATGGCCTGTAATGGAGAACGGCTCAGGAACAACGCAGTGAGGCAGAGCTATGCTCTTGCTGCATGAGGCAGAGCATCCGTTTCGTGTGACAACTGTTACATTGATCGTTGCCTTATCATCGGATCCTGCTGTCCATATAATGCTATTTGAATAGGGCTCCTCAGAGTCAATAGATCCTCCTTTTATCGACCAGTCATAAGTGGCCCCATCGCCTGCATCGTTTACCGAGGCCGTATTCTCTTCTGAATCGGCGCAAACCAGGTCCGGAGCATTAATCATGCATGTCGGTATCTCATTCACGACAAGCGAGGCCTGATTTGAGACTGCCTCGCCGCAGCCGACATCGCTGCTGATGATTACATTGTATGATCCTGCATCCTCCGGCATGACTCCTGTGATTGTAAGCATTGCAGTGTCGGTTCCGCTGAAGCGTCCGCCGTTTGAGAGCGGCATGCCATCTTTTTGCCATTGATAGATCTGGCTTGTGCCTGTCGCCTGGACGCTGAAGGTTACAGTCGCATCATCGCCCTGGCAGAAGCTTTGGCTTTCAGGCTGAGTGGTGATGGATATGCCACCGTTGACAGTCACTTTCTGAGTGCATGTATTGGAATTTCCGCAGCTGTCCATGACGGTCCATGTGACAAGTGTCTCGCCGATTGGGAATTGCTCTGGCGCATCGTTTGTAACTGAAACCTCGCTGCAGTTATCATTCACAATAGGATTCCCTAAATCAACCGTAACATGGCTTTCTCCTGGATTTGTGCAAACTTCTATGTTGGGCGGACATGCAATCGTGGGTTTGATCGTGTCCTGCACAGTTACGACCTGGCTGGCCGAGGCGCTGTTTCCGCATGCGTCAATTGCGGTCCATGTTCGGGTCAGTGTATAGTTGCCTGGACAGTTGCCTGATTCTATGGTTTCCTTCAAGTCGACTGTCGGATTGGAATCGCAATTGTCTGTCGCTGTCACTATCGCAGCAGGAGGCACTGAATCGCACTCAACAGTCACAGATGCGGGAACGCCGGATAATATTGGTGCTGTTGTGTCCTGCACGGTTATGACCTGGCTGGCTGAGGCGCTGTTGCCGCAATCATCGGTCGCAGTCCAGGTGCGCGTTAGGGTGTAATTGCCTGGACAGCTGCCTGGTTCCATAGTTTCATTGAGGATAATCTCTGGCGACTCGTCGCAGTTGTCTTTTGCAGTTACAGTCGCAGCTGAGGGAACTAAGTCGCACTCTGCTGTCAAATCATAGGGAACATCCAGCAGAATAGGCGCGGTTGTATCGTGGACAGTGATAACCTGGTTTGCAGATGCACTGTTTCCATATGCGTCAGTTGCCGTCCAGGTGCGAGTGAGCGTGTAGTTTCCTGGGCAGTTGCCCTGAGCTATAGTCTCATCCAGAGTGACCTTGGGCGACTCGTCGCAGTTATCTTCTGCCGTAACAGTTGCTGCGGGGGGAACTAAGTTGCACTCGACCGTTACATCCTCTGGAACGCCGGATAATATTGGTGCTGTTGTGTCCCGAACAGTAATAATTTGGCTTGCAGATGCGCTGTTTCCGCATGCGTCAGTTGCCGTCCATGTGCGTGTCAGGGTGTAGTTGCCGGGTTGGTCGCCTGACGATATAGTTTCTTTGAGAGTGACTTCTGGCGATTCGTCGCAGTTGTCCTTTGCAGTAATCGTAGCAGCAGGAGGCATTGAATTGCATTCAACCGTGACATTATCCGGAACGTCAGATAATGTTGGGGCAGTTGTGTCCTGCACAGTTATGACCTGACTGGCTGAGGCACTATTACCACAGGCATCCGTTGCTGTCCAGGTACGAGTTAGGGTATAATTTCCTGGACAATTGCCTGGCGTTATGGTCTCTTCAAGGGTAACTTCTGGAAACTCGTCACAATTATC
>CAZHNU010000042.1:0-30984 GCA_964534145.1 uncultured Methanotrichaceae archaeon
TTAAAACTGAGAAGTCCATCCGCATAAATCTCAAACAAATTCTTATAGCCCTCTGGAAGCTTTCTTTTTGGAGATTGGCATGAAGATGATCATGGCCTTTGTCAGGCCCGAGAGGGTTGAGAGGGTCGCCTCCATGTTGGGCGAGGATGGTTTTGCCTCCTACACCAGAGCAGATGTCTATGGAAGGGGAAAGCAGAGGGGAGTCCAGGTTTTCGGCCAGAGATACGACATGCCAAAGACCATGCTCATAACGGTTGTGGAGGACGATAAGCTCGACGAAGCGATTAAGGTCATAGAGAAAGGCGCCCAGACGGGAAACGCTGGCGACGGCAAGATCTTCGTGCTGCCTGTCGAGCAGGCCTATACTGTAAGGACCGGCGAAATTGGGCTATGATAGCAAGTATAGCGAGATACTTGATTTTTTTATCGATGAACATGCGGGAGATAGCTTAATAATGGAAAGTGATTTAAAATCTGCCTAAAATGGAATTTGAATCAACCTGCATCTCTCTTAATCTTACCTTTTTCCCTGCACTGCAGCCCATTATGCTCTCCCTCACGCTTCTCGGAAGCGTCGATTTCTTTCTCCTCCTGATGCCTGCCGTCTATTGGTGCTACGACCGGCGATTAGGTATGCGTTTGGCATTGATTCTGATCATCAGCCAGGGCTTAAACGAGATTCTAAAAGTGGTCTTCCACAGCCCGCGCCCTTACTGGATATCTCCTGACTTGGAGGTTCATGGAGCCTACGGCAGCTTCGGCATACCCTCCGGCCATGCGCAGGATGCAGCGTGCGTATGGGGGATGCTGGCCATTCATGCATGCCGCGCCCGGACCATCGGGGCAGCGCTGCTTCTGATACTGCTGATAGGCATCTCCCGCATTTACCTTCATGCCCACTATGCAATCGACGTTGTTGCAGGCTGGGCTTTCGGTATTCTGATTTTGCTGGGCTTTGTTTTCCTGGAGCAGCCCGTCTCCCGTTGGCTTTCTAGGCAGGGCTCAGCGAAATTGATTCTGGTCTCTCTTGCGGCATCGCTTTGCCTGCTGGTCCTCTACACCCTGGCCCTGGCATCCCTTAACGGCTGGCAGATGCCTGTGGAATGGGGTGCCAATGCCCTGGCAGCAACAGGCGCGGCTATCGACCCCCTCAGCCCGGAAAGCATCCTGGAGGCTTCAGGCATGATCTTCGGCATCGCTATCGGCTACGCGTTGCTGGCACAAAGGGGCGGATTTGGCATCGGCGGATCATTTATCAAAAGGTCGATGAGATACATGCTTGGAATGGCACTGCTGATGCTGATCTGGTATGGGATTGGCGAAATCAGGCAGGATCAGTCGCAAACGGCTTTTTATGCGCTATCCTATTTGCGTGCCGTGCTGGCTGGAGCATGGGTGGCAGGCCTGGCACCGCTGCTTTTCGTTCGCATGGGCCTGGCGGATGAAGGAAAATAGTGCTTACTATAGTGCATTACGCCAGAGATGAGACCAAAGATCGATATGCATAATTTAATTTAAGACCATGTTGAGCATAAATCGTTGTGTAAAACACTATAATTGCACCCCAAGGGAAATGCAATTGGATGGGTTGGGTCCAAGGCCAGGCTAGGCCCACTTCACTTCCACATCGTCGGTCCTGTACCCCGGCCTGACCTTCGATTCCTCAATGGGCGTCGTCACGCCGCTCTTAAGCATTATCATCCCCGTGTAGGCGATCATCGATCCGTTATCGCCCATGTACTTCCTGGGCGGCAGGAAGAACTTAGCACCTCGCTCCTCACACATGATGTTCAGCATCTCCCCCAGGCGCTTGTTCGCGCCGACGCCTCCGACAAGCATGGCCTCCCTTTTCTCGGCATGGGCCATGGCCCTCTCGGTGACCTCGACAAGCATTGCGAAGGCCGTTTCCTGAAGGCTGTAGCAAACGTCCTCCAGGTCGTATTTCTTGGCGGCCTCGGTGGCGGCTGTCGAAAGCCCCGAGAAGGAGAGGTCCATGCCCTTCACAGTATAGGGGAGCGGGATGTAGCGTTTTGCCGATTTCGCCAGCTCCTCAACCTTCGGCCCTCCAGGGTGCGGCAGGCCCACAGTGCGGGCGAACTTATCTATGGCATTTCCTATGCTGATGTCCAGCGTCTCGCCGAAGATCCTGTACCTGCCCTGCCGCAGGGCGAGAACCTGCGAGTTGGCCCCGCTGACGTAGATGATCGCAGGGTCCTTTGCGCCCGACTGCCATTTCCCGACCTCAATGTGGGCGACGCAGTGGTTCACTCCGATAAGCGGCAAATCGAACCGCAGAGCCAAAACCCGTGCAGCCGTCGCCACGGTTCTGAGGCACGGACCAAGGCCCGGCCCCTGGGAGAAGGCGACAGCGTCGATCTTTAAGCCTTGCTGCCTGGCATAAGCCACTACCTCGCCCACAACCTTCCCCATGTGCTCGGCATGGTGCTGCGAGGCCTCCCTGGGATGAATTCCGCCTTTAGCCGGCGTATATGTGGCGCTCCTCTCGAAGAGGACCTCTTTTTCGTTCACCAGTGCGGCGCTGAGGTTCCAGGCAGTTCCTTCCAGTCCGAATACGATCATCGTTTGGCCCCTAAACCTCAAACATACCCGATGCCAATGTCTTTTCTGTATCGCATGCCGTTGAACCTGATTCGTTTGATGTTGTCGTAGGCCCTGGTCCTGGCCTCGCCCAGTGTCTTTCCGCAGGCTGTAAGGGTCAGCACCCTGCCGCCCGTGGTGAACAGCCGCTTTTTCCCGGAGGCATCTGCTCCCCATGCAGTTCCGTTGTGATAGACCAGTACATCGCGGTCCACCTTTTCCAGTCCGGATATTGGCATGTTCGTGTAGTGCTCACCGGGATATCCGGGCCTCTCACCTCCGCCTCCTGACGACAGGGACTTGATCGCCCTCCCGGATACCGCGCAGATGCCAAGGCAGTGCTCTGGAGACCATTCAAGCTCGATCTCGTCCAGCCTGCCGCCGAGCATGGCCTCTGAGAGCCGATAAAAGTCGGTCCTCAGGCGCGGGAGTATCACCTCTGCCTCCGGGTCCCCGAGGCGAACGTTGATCTCCAGGACGTAGGGGTCTCTCTCCTCTGAGACCATCAGCCCGAAGTAAATCACCCCGACGTACTCAACGCCTGTCTTTTCCTTAAGTCCCCGAATTGTCGGCTCTGCAATCCTTTTCATTATCTTTTCAGTCAGCTCCTCATCCAACCAGGGATGAGGGGAAAAACCGCCCATGCCGCCCGTATTGGGATTCTGGTCGACGTTGGGATTGCTTGAAAGTTTGTTGAAGAGGCGAACGGCCACCTGCTCGTCCGATGCAAAGGCCTGCTTGTAGTCCAGCGCCGACTCAAGAGGCAGAACTGTCTTGCCGTCGCTTAGGGCAAAGAACATCAGCTCCCGCCCTTCGAGGCGTTCCTCTATCTCGATCCTGTCTCCTGCAGACCCGAAAAGCCTCGGCTCAACCATTATGCGGTCGATGGCAAAGATAGATTCCTCAAGGCTGGCGCAGACCACCGAGCCCTTCCCCGCAGCCAGGCCGTCCGCCTTGACCACAAGGCCCCTTCCGGGGTTTTCCAGGCAGAACTGCCGCGCATGCTCCCTTGCGCTTGCAGCGTCTGAGAAGTTGTCGAAAGGAGGCACAGGAACGCCCAGAGACTTGAGAAGGTCCTTGGTGTAGCATTTGCTGCCCTCCAGTATTGCAGCCTCTTTGCGGGGGCCTACAATCCGCTGCCCCTCCTCCAGGAAGGCATTGACGATTCCATCCGAAAGGTAACCCTCAGGCCCGACGAAGGTGAGGTCGATGTTCGCTTTCTTTACAAAGCTTAGGAGTTCGGGAATGGTTTTCAAAGCCCTGCCGCCATCAAGGCCCAGGCGGCACTTCTCCATCATCTCGCTTCCCGCATTGCCGGGAGCCACAAAGACGGCTTCAACCGCCGCGCTCCTGGCAAATGCATGGGCAATGGCATTTCCCCTACCGCCAGCATCGACCACCAAAACCTTAGCACCGGACATACGGGAAATCGTTGGGGGTATCCAGTAGATAAGGATATTTGCCAAGGATTAGGTATATTAAATCCCAGGTCGAGCAAATTTCATAAATCTTCATAAGCCTTGGCGGATAGCAACTATAGCCGCCCGCGAGAGCGATTGTCGCAGGAGATGACATCAGGCATGTATTCAGAAGAGCAGCTGCTAAGCACAATTCAAGAGAAGAACGTCGAGTTCATCAGGTTACAGTTCACTGATATTCAGGGAATAGTGAAAAACGTGGCCATACCCAGGACCCAGCTCGGGAAGGCCTTGAAGAGCGGCATATCCTTCGACGGCTCATCGATAGAAGGATTTGCGAGAATTCAGGAATCTGACATGGTCCTGCGCCCCGATCTATCCACATTTTGCCTGCTTCCCTGGATGTCGCAGGGAGGCTCCAACGAAGCCAGGTTCATCTGCGACGTCCATCTCCCCAACGGAAAGCCCTTCGAGGGAGATCCGAGAAACGTGCTTCGAAGGCAGCTTGAGCAGGCAAAAGAAATGGGCTACTCCATGAACGTGGGGCCTGAGCTGGAGTTCTTCCTATTCGAGAAGCAAAATGGTGGATCGGCGACCACGCCGCACGACTTCGGGGGCTACTTCGACCTGGGGCCGGTTGACCTCGCCGAGGACATCCGAAGAGAGATAGTGAGAGCCCTGACCCAGATGGGCTTCACAATCGAGGCATCTCACCACGAGGTCGCGAAGGGCCAGCACGAGATAGACTTCGTCTACGACGACGCCCTGAGGAATGCAGACAAAGTGGTGACTTTCAAGTACGTCACAAAGACCATCGCCATGAGATCGGGCCTGCGGGCAACCTTTATGCCAAAGCCCATTTACGGCGCTGCAGGATCCGGAATGCATGCCAACATATCCCTTTTCAGGGGCGACGAGAACGCCTTTTACGACCCGGAGATGCAAATGAACATCAGCGACCTGGCCAGGTTCTTCGTCGGCGGACTGATAGAGCACGCATGCGCCATAACCGCAATTGCCAACCCGCTGATCAACTCCTATAAGCGCCTGGTCTCCGGCTTTGAGGCTCCCGTTTACATCAGCTGGTCAGGCCCCAACAGGTCATCGCTCATACGAATTCCCGCGGGAAGGGGCCTCTCGACGCGCCTGGAGTTCAGGTCGCCCGACCCGACATGCAATCCCTACCTGACCTTTGCGGCAATACTCGCGGCGGGGCTTGACGGAATCAAAAGAGGCATAGACCCCGGAGACCCCGTGGACCTAAACGTATATCACCTGACAGAGGCTGAGCGCAAAACGCTTGGCATTCGCACCCTTCCGGCCAACCTGAAGGAGGCGTTGAATTACCTGGAGGAGGACAAAGTAATCCGCGACGCCCTCGGAGAGCACGTATTCAACAACCTGGTGAGACTTGGCAACCTGGAATGGGAGGCCTACAACACATACGTTCACGCCTGGGAGATCGAGCGGTATATCAACAACTTCTGAGGGCACTAGGCCCTCCCGACTTTTTTATTTCGAAGACATTATCGGCTATTCAATCGCTTTTTTGCGCCTGAAGATGCTAGCTCAACATAAGCATGCGCCGGGCTCCATCCGAAATGCTTATATGTAGTATCGACATTGGAGGGGTCCGGGCCGGTAGCTTAGTCAGGCAGAGCGAAAGGCTCTTAACCTTTAGGTCGGGGGTTCAAATCCCTCTCGGCCCGCTTTAAAACGGGGCTGTGGCCTAGCCAGGTAGGGCGACGGGCTCCAGCGGTATAATTGATGATGAGCAACGGGTCTGCTGAGGCCTCTCGACGGGGAGGCCGTTGATGATCCGTTGGAGCACTGAAATGAATTGTTATCAGCCTAGCCGTTCCCGGCTGTGATCACTTCAGTATCGGAGAGACCCGTCGATCGTGAGTTCGAATCTCACCAGCCCCACCTATTTTATGCACGACGGGAGCCCTTAAATATCCTGTATGCGATTCTTTTCCGGGGTTTCAAGATGTACAGGGATATCACGACCATGTGCTGGTCGATCAAAGAGGTCAATAAGAACCTGAGCGATAGAAAATCCGTCACGGATTACTCAATAAAGTACCTGAAGAATGCATGCTCACAGCTGGCGGGCATGATAAGAGAGCTGGACAGGTCCAAGCCGGGCGTGGCCATTGATGTGACTGATAAGAAGGGCCAAACGAGGAGAATATCCCTGAGCGATATCTCAGAGATGCTTTACGACGCGAGGAAGATCGTTGAATTAAACCTTATAGACAACATCGATCGCTGGGCCAGGAAGCATCTCGAAGATTAAGCCTATCCGATCCGGTGCTCTGCAAAATTGGCTTTCGATATAGAGCGCTATGCCAATCAATGCCAATAGCGCAGTTAATGACTTTCTTGCGGCGCCTCAGAACTCATAGGGTTCATCACGATATCAGAACAAATTCATCCTCACAGGCGCCCGGGGTCATTGTTGATCGCAGCATTACTTATCGCGATCGGTGCGTTCTATAGTTTGATCTATATAGTTTAATCTAAGATAGATTATATAATTAGTATCAATCCACCAAAAAATGGTACGCATAGGAGTTCATGTTTCCATCGCAGGCGGCCTGGAGAAGGCTGTCGATAGGGCAGAGGAGCGGGAATGCGATGTGTTCCAGATATTCTCGCGAAGCCCTCGAGGGTGGCGCGCAAAGGAGCTATCCCAAGAGGAGGCTGAGAGATTTCTGTCCAGGATGAAGGCATCCAGTCTGGTTATGGCTGTGGATCACATGCCATACCTCCCGAACCTTGCCTCTCCAAAGGAGGAGGTATACGCCAGATCTGTCGATGTGCTCCACGCTGAGCTGGAGAGGTGCCGGATGCTTTCCATTCCGTATCTCGTCACCCACCCGGGAAGCCACCTGGGCATGGGCTGGGAGGCGGGATTGGAGAGAATCGTGAACGCCATAAGCGATGCATTTTCTCCTTCCAATTGCAATGTAACGCTGCTTTTGGAAAACACGGCCGGAACGAAGAACAGCATGGGAGGAACCTTCGAGGAGATCGCAGCCATTATCGATGGTGCGGGGGATGCTGGCTGCCGGCTGGGCATATGTCTGGATACCTGCCATCTATTTGTCGCAGGCTACGAGCTGAGGACTGCAAATGGCCTTAGGTACACCCTGGAGCAGTTCGATAATTCCATCGGCCTGGAACGGTTAAAGCTCCTGCACCTCAACGACTCGCGGGGCTCATTCGGCTCCCGTCTGGACAGGCACGAGCACATCGGAATGGGCGAGATCGGCATTGAAGGCTTCAGGGCAATTCTCGCAAACGAGTCTCTTCGGGAACTGCCAATTGTCCTCGAGACGCCTGTGGACAAGAGAAGAGACGATGCCGGAAACATCAGAGCAGCGAGATCTCTGGCCGGGCATTAAAAGAGGTTTTCCAGCGCAAGCATCAGGGCATCCTTGGAGATGGGCTTGACCAGATAGGTGCTTGCGCCCAGGTCGTAGCTTCTCTGGATGTCGTCGTCGATATTCGACCCCGTTAAAATCACAACTGGTATGTGGCTGAAGCGCGTGTCCTGCTTGATCCTTGTGAGAAGGTCAATGCCGCTGATGTCGGGCAGGTTTATGTCCAGGAGTATGAGGTCCGGCAGGCTCCTGTCTGCTGTAAGCCTCTCCAAAGCCGCCAGGGCTTCTTTGCCGTCGGCTGCCAGCACCAAATCGCGATCGAGTCTGTGGTATCTAAGAACTCTCTTTGTGAAGGCTACGTCTTCGGGATTATCCTCCACCAGCATGACACTTAAATCGTGAAACTCCATGGACTCACCAGATCTCAGCTAAGACTCTGCGGCTGCTTTTCGTCAGTCAAGACCTGCATGGAATTACCCGCAAAAATAGTTTTCCCACTGCATTTAGACGGCGCTATTCTCTGTTCATCAAATCCGGACAGCTCGCATAATAGAAAGGAGCTAAACATCATAAACTAATTAGTGATGAGGTATCATATAGTTATCCTTATTAATGATCAGTAAGATTGTTCAGAACCGATATCCATAGTGCTGCTTGCATCTTAAGTATATCGATTCTTCATAAACCATAATCCGCAAAATCTAAATGATGACGCCTGCAGGCTATATGCGTATTTGGGGGGAAGTGCGCCCGCATGACAGCAGGGCGACCCTGCTCAGAGGCACCTCGGCCGCGAGGCCGTAACCCATTGCATCGCCTAAGCGGCCTGCGAAGTCCAGGATCTCGGTGTGAGAGGGCATAGAATCGCGGTCAAGCCGTTCCCTGGACCGCCCCAGATGCATGTAGGCCTTAACCTCGACGAAATCGGGTTCCGCTTTGCCTAAAAGCCGCGCAAACCCCTCGGCGTCGCTCATGTTCAGCCCGCGCACCAGGGTCAGCCTGACCACCGTCCTGGATGGATGATCCTTCATGACCTCAAGGCTCTCCTCGATCCTACCCCAGAGATCTCCTTTGGGATTGCAGATTTTGCTGTAGAGATTTTCGTTCGGGGCATTGATGCTTAGATAAAGCTGCGTTGGCCGCAGATCCCGCAGGACATCGGGGTTCGTGCCGTTTGTGACCAGGAACGACGTCATTCCCATTTGGGAGATCTCATCGATCAGCTCGCCCAAATGGGGATAAAGCGTGGGCTCGCCCATCAGGGAGATGGCCACGTGCTTCGGCAACCGCGCCTCCTCAAGGCGTGCCAGATCTGTGGTCCTCGCTCCGCCGTAACCGGAAAGTATTCTCTGCTGCTCTTTTAATATGCCATCCAGCAGACCTTTAGGCTCAATTGGCTCTGCCAGCCGCGGCAGGTCGTCTATGGGCCGCCAGCAGTGGAGGCATAGATGATTGCACTCGGTTGTGGGCGTCATCTGCACGCATTTGTGGCTGGAGATGCCGTAGAAATGGTGCTTATAGCACTGGTCTCCGCCGCGCAGAGAGCGGTTGAGCCACAGGCACGGCTTGACCGCGCCGCCGGCTACTAGGTGGTAACCCTGCCTGGCCAGGGTCCGTCGAGCTTCTGAAGGATCCATTCTGTCAACGAGAAGGCATATCCTGAGGTATATAGTTATTCCAGTCACCTGCTCATGCGACCGAATGGATACTGTGAAAGCTCCCGGCTAAACATTGCCGGCCAAACAAAAAGAATTATATCGCTATTCTGCACTATTCGGTGGCCAAGCAATGACCCCGAAAACCATCTTGATTCCGGCTCTTTTAGCGTCACTAATTATTCTATCGGGCTATGCTTCATCAGCCAGTGCTACATCATCCAATTCACCATTACCAAATCCTGCACTGGCAGATGCGCTATCACCATCAGCCAATCTCCTGCAGGTCCCGGCCAAAGAGGTCCTATCTTTGGTCGAGGAAGGAAAGCCGGTGTATTATGAGAACGTCATTATCGCAGGGGATCTGGACCTAAGCCAACTTGCAAACCCAGTTGTAAAAAGCCCCTTTGTGATTATAAACAGCACTGTGCTAAACGCCAGCTTTGACGGCGTGACGTTCGAGGATGATGTAATCTTATGGAGGTCTCACCTTAGCAATGCTACCTTCAACGAAACCGCATTTTCCCACGCAGATTTCAGCGACACACGCCTTGGGCAAAGCAGCTTCATGGGAGCGACGTTTGAAGCACCTGTCAGCTTTGATGGAGCCGTCTTTTTGGAGAATGCGAGCTTTCTCGACAGCAGGTTTGTGAAGGATGCCAGCTTTATTGGAGCAGGCTTTCAAAAGGACGCAGATTTCAACTACACGATCTTTGGCTACTACACATACTTCTCAGGGGCAGAATTTCTGGGCAGCGCCGCCTTCTCAGATGTCTTATTCCAGGGCGTCGTGGACCTCGATCTTGCCAGCTTCAACGCCTCCGCGAACTTCTTTGGCTCCGATTTCGACGAGGCGGCAGCCTTCAACGATGTGCACTTTGCAGGCCCCGCAATTTTCGGCCTGGCAAGGTTCTCGGGGTTGTCCTCCTTTGGCAACGCCACATTTGAAAGGGAGGCCAACTTCAACATGGCGCGCTTCAGCGATGCCGCCTATTTCTCAGGCGCGCGCTTCATGGGAAAGGCCCTATTCGGCCTGGCCAAGTTCGAGGATATAGTCAGCCTTCAGGGGGCCTCATTTGAGGATGATCTGAACCTCAAGGCATCCAGCATATCAACAATGCTTCTGGAGAAGGCCGTCTATGGAAAGGATTGCAGGATCTTGTTGAACGACTCGGATTTCGCGCGCCTGAAGGCGCCCTGGAGCGAGATTGGGGATCACGTTACCTACAGCCCAGGGGCATTCCTGGCGCTTGTGGAAAACTACCACGGCCTCGGATGGTCCCGCGATGAGGATGACTGCTACTATGACTATCGCAGGATTAACCAGGCTGAGAGGGACTTTGGCTGGATGAAGCTGATTGACATCTCAGCATGGCTTTCCTGCGGATACGGTGTACGGCCCGGCTATGCAGTCATCTGGTCCCTCATGACCATCATCGTCTTTGCCCTGATATTCTGGACGGGTGACGGCATTCGCAGATCCTCTCGGCCTTTTCAGGGCGCTGAGACCGATCCGGTGCCTGAGAGGGCAACTTTGAGAAACGCCCTGTTCTTCAGCACCATGATATTCCTCTCACAGGGGCCGATAGATTTCCTGCCCGTTGGAAGAAACAGGTACTATGTAATCCTGGAAGGCATTCTGGGATGGCTGCTGCTGGCGTTATTCCTTGTGACGCTCGGAAGAGTGATGATCCGTTAGATAAACAAAAACGATAAATCCTGATGCGTCCCCTTGATGATTCGTGCCTGCGATACACAAGTGGCTGATAATTATGGCATTGGCGCTCCTGCTGATATGCGGATCTACAGGCGCGCAGGAGCCGCTGCAAACAATTGATGCCGGCGAGATCATCGCCAAGGTCCACTCAGGCGAGCCCGTGGACTACCAAAACATCTCTGTTGAGGGCTACCTCGACTTGAGCGGACTGGACATAAAGCAGCCCATAAGGATTATCGATTCTCAATTCCGTGCAGCGAACTTCGAGGGCACGACCTTTCAGGAGCCTCTGGACCTGCATGGAAGCACCTTCCAGGAGAACGTGAGCTTTATGCGCGCTCGATTCTTGGGAGACAGCAACTTCGAGGATACGCGCTTCCTGGGACAGGCTGACTTCAGAGTGTCCCGATTCGACGGCCTTGTTTCGTTCATGATGGCCGACTTCCATGAGGACGCAAGCTTTGCCAATGCCGAGTTCAACGAGGAGGCCATTTACGCGTTAGCCAGATTCAAAAAGGATGTGGAATTCGACTTCGCACAGTTTTTAAAGCTCGCATCCTTTTCCAGCGCCGAGTTCTCCGGCGGCGTGAGCTTTGCCAATGCCATTCTTGCAGGCCAATCAAACTTCGGGTACGTCCTTTTTAGAAGCGATGCAATATTTGCAGCCACAAATTTCGGCAACAATGTCATTTTCAGGTCGTCGCAATTCATGGATAACGTCACCTTTGGGCTGGCCAACTTCGGAGGGTTCGCAGACTTCGCAGGAACGACCTTCGATGAGGCTGCCTTCTTTGGCGTGGCCAAGTTCACCGACAGCGGCTATTTCGTTGATGCCGTCTTTAAAAAGGACCTGATACTCGAGGGTGCAAGGATCTACAGCATGCAGCTTGACAACGCCGTCTTTAGCGACGCCTCACGCATAAACCTGAACGATACGGACTTCGGCCGGTTTGTCGTGCGCTGGAGTATTTTAAAGGAGCGCTTAATATTCAACGGCGCTGCCTACCAGGCCCTGGTCAGGAACTACAAGAACCTCGAGTGGTTCGACGATGCTGATGATTGCTACTACCAGTATAGAAAAATCACCCAGGACCAGGAGCCCTGGGGCTGGATCAAGTTCATAGACATCGTAGCGTGGCTCACCTGCGGCTACGGAGTTCGCGTGAGCTATTCCATATTCTGGTGCATTCTCACCATTCTGTTCTTCGGTGCCGTGTTCTGGCTCGGGAACGGGATGAGGAGGTTTGAGTTCACCGGCCTCGAGGTTCCATTCGCGGCCGAAAAAATGAAGGACCAGAGGGTTTCGATGATCGATGCCTTTTACTTCAGCACTGCCATGTTCACGACATCCCAAGCGCCCGTTAACACCTACCCGGTGGGATTCTACAAGCATCTGGCAATGATTGAAGGCATCTTGGGATGGTTCTTCCTGGGACTTTTTGTCGTGGTACTAAGCGGCGTTCTCATCCGCTAGATCCGGAAAGGTTGATATACGTGTTTGCCCCAAGAGGTGGCTTCGAGGGCGCGTGGCCTAGTCAGGATAAGGCGGCAGCCTCCTAAGCTGTAGATCGGGGGTTCGAATCCCCCCGCGCCCGCTCTTCTTTCACATGCTCATTCACGTGTTCATTGAGCTGATTTAAGGAATATAAATAGAAAAAAATTAATTTGCAGTTTTTATATATTTAAGGAACAATCTTAGATATGGCCAGCTCCAAAATATCCTCGGCCCCGGCCTTCTTGAGCCTCGGGATGAGCAGGTTGACCTGTGATTTATCGACCACAGTCTCCACGGCATAGAATCCTGAGTTCCAAAGCTTCGAGATTGTGGGGTTCTTCATGCTCGGAAGGATGGCTATCACGTCCTTGATCAGATCTTCAGGCACGTTCATGGCAAGCAGAACTTTGCCTCTGGCCCGAATCACCGCTGACAGCATAGTCTCGACTGCCAGTATGTCCTCGCGCTTCTCGGGGTTCGCCCAGCTCTTCTTGTTTGCTATCAGCTCAGATGTCGATTCCAGCATCACATCTATGATCTTAAGGCCGTTCTTTCTAAGCGTCGACCCGGTTTCAGTTAAGTCCACAACCACATCCGTAAGCTCAGGAACCTTGGCCTCTGTCGCCCCATAGGAGAACTGGATCTCGACGGGTATTCCCAGCCCCTGAAAATAGGACCTTGTCAGATTTGGATACTCTGTTGCCACGCGGCTGCCGGGCTTGATGTCCTTGCTGCCCTGCACATCCTGGCCGTCAGGCGCGGCCACAACCAGCTTCACCTTTCCAGGCCCCGTTTTTCCGTAGTTCAGCTCGCAGACGGTAGTCACAACAGACCCCGACTCCATTATCCAGTCGGTTCCTGAGATCCCCAGGTCGAAGTAGCCTTTGGCCACATACCCCGGAATCTCCTGGGGGCGGAGGATCTTCACCTTCCCTATGCGCGGGTCGACTATCCTGGCGTTGTACTCGCGCTCCGTTCTTTTGACCTCCAGTCCGGCCTGCTCGAAGAGCTGCAGCGTTTGGTTGAGGAGGCTTCCCTTTGGAATTGCAATATCGATCATTCTTGGAAAAGAGCTTCATCGACACATATTTTTGCCTTTTGCTCTGCAGCAGGGGGAGTATTTTTGGCGCTCATGACCGATTGGCGTTATCGATTGGCGTAATGGCTCATAATATTTATAAATAATAACAGTTATAACTAATTCAGGGGAAGTACCGGGGGAACTCATCGTGCCGTCTGCCATCGTAATCTCTGATACTCATTTTGGCCTGGACTCATCAACTCTCGCCAACCAAAAGACCGTCGACAGCCTTATCTGCGAGATCTGGGGGCTTGCCCCCGGCTGCTCTGAGGTCGTTCTTTTAGGCGATATCTTCGACTTCTGGAGGGTTCGGCCTGAGAAGGCCATCAAAGATGCAAAATATTTCTTTTCGCGGCTTGGAGAGATGGACTTGAAGGTGAAATACATTGTCGGAAACCACGACCATCATCTGACGGTCATGAACCAGGAGAGCGATTTTCTGGAAAGGGCCGCCAGCGGGGACCTCTATCCCATCTACACCCCCAACTTGCGGTGGAGCCAGACCATAAATGGGCTGCAGATGGAGATGCGCTATCCTGTTTATAAGGCCAGGTGCCACAGCAGAATATACCTTTTCACCCACGGACATCACCTCGACGGCGTACAGACCTTCTCCATCTCGCTGGTCGAGCAGCTGCGCAGGCTCTCGGGCGAGGAGATATCGCCTGCCGACCTCGAGATGATGATGACATATGCCTACGAGAGCATCTACCGCTCGAGCTACATCGGGGAGATGGTGGACTTCGAGGAGCGCCTCTGGAAGGCATCAAGCATTTTTCAGCGCATCAAGGCTGGACTTCTGAGAACTCTGCGGTTTACGCCTGTCGAGCGGCAGTACGAGGCCATACTGAGGTTCATCCGCGATCAGTCGATGGGAAGAGTAGACTGCTTTGTTTACGGAGATACCCACAAGGTAGATCTTTATCAGAAGAAGGGGGGCCCACTGGCCGTCAATACGGGATGCTTTACGCGGGATGATGGAAAGGGTCCTGAGAATCTGCCCAACACCTACATGATCATCGACGAGGACGGGCTTTCCCTGCGGCAGCTTGGGCGAAGCGAGCCTCTTTTCCTCTGCGAGTATCTCTAGCAGTGAGCATCTCCAAGTCTGAAACGGGCGACTTTCACCCTTCAGAAATTTATTATCCTTTGCAATCCTTGTGCCTTAACTATGGATTTTAGCGAGGTTCTAAGAAACCGAAGATCCGTTAGGCGATATGAGACCAGGCCCGTTCCCAGGGAAAACGTTTCGAGGCTGATAGAGGCCGCGGAGGCAGCGCCCTCGGCCGGTAACCTGCGCGCCAGGAAATATGTGGTCATCACACGGAAGGAGATTGCCAAAGCGCTGGCCGTGGCCGCCTACGGACAGAGCCAGGCGGAGGGCGCGCCACTGCTCATAGTAGTATGCGCCGATGTTGACCGCTCATCGAGCAGGTATGGCGACCGAGGGAGCCTGTTTGCCATACAGGACGCAGACGCGGCCGTAATGTGTCTGCTCCTGGCGGCGCACGATATGGGCCTTGGAGCCTGCTGGATAGGGGCATTTGACGACCAGATCGTTAGGGATATCCTATCGCTGGAGGAGCACGTTTTGCCTGTGGCCATAATATCCGCGGGATGGCCTGCGGAAAGGCCGCATGCGCCGCCTAGGAGAAGGACGGAGGAGATGGTGAGGTGGGAGGAATAGAGTGCCTAATACGGCCATCCAATCAATTGATACAGTCGCTTCTATTGCGCTGCCCACGAGAAGGTGTTTTATTAAGGCTTGCAGCGCATCTCCCGTAAGGTTCTGATGCAAAAGAAGTCCACCCTGACTGCCTGCAATATCGACGCGCTGCGTCCCCAGCTTAGAAGGATAGTGGACGCCATCCTGTCAGGCGAGATTTCATGCGATGCCGACCTCGAATCTCACAAAAAGGACCTTGCCTCCAGCGCAGGGCTGTCCTCGCTTCCAAGCAACGCAGACATCCTTGCGGCCGCCGCACCGGAGGAGCGCGAGCGCCTGAAGATGCTGGTTCGAAAGCCAACGCGCACCCTATCCGGCGTTTCCGTGATTGCGGCCATGACCTCTCCCGCCCGCTGCCCTCACGGAACCTGCGTTCCATGTCCGGGCGGCATAGGCTGCCCGTCTCCCCAGAGCTACACCGGCCGAGAGCCTGCAGCTCTGCGCGCCGGCCAGCACTGCTACGATCCCTACGATCAGGTGAGAGCACGCCTCTCGCAGCTTGACGAGATCGGCCACCCCCTGGATAAGGCAGAGCTGATTATCATGGGCGGGACATTCACCTCCAGGCCGCTGGGCTACCAGCACTGGTTCATAAAACGATGCCTTGAGGCCATGAACGACTATCCTCTTGCGTTGCCCGCGCGCACGGGCGTTCACGGGTGGCGGTCGTTCCAGGAGGCAGCATCGGCAAACGAGAGCGCCCCTGTCCGGAACATAGGGACCACATTCGAGACGAGGCCTGACTGGTGTCGCCTAGAGCATATCGGGCGCATGCTGACGCTCGGCGGGACTAAGGTTGAGCTTGGGGTGCAAAGCCTTCGCGACGACGTGCTCGATAGGATGAAAAGAGGCCACACTGTTGAAGATACAACTAAAGCCAACCGGGCCCTTCGCGATGCAGGAATGAAGGTAGGCTTCCATATGATGCCGGGGCTTCCGGGCACAACCCCTGCTGAGGATTTGGAGGTCTTCAAAGACCTCTTCAAAGACAGCCGGTTTCGTCCCGATTACCTCAAGATCTATCCTACCTTGGTCATTGAGGGTACTCCGCTATGCGAGCTTTACAGAAGAGGAGAATACAGCCCCCTGGAAGACGCTGAGGCTGCAGAGCTTGTCTCCCGCATCAAGGAGCTGCTCCCGCCCTACGTTAGGCTGCAACGGGTGCAAAGGGATATTCCGGCGCAGCTCATCGTCGCGGGCGTCAAAAAGTCCAATTTGCGCCAGCTGGCGGGCTTAAGGCTCAAAGAGCGCGGCAAGGGATGTCGCTGCATCCGCTGCCGCGAGGCGGGACTAAAGGGCGTGGTCGATGGTCACTTCGAACTGAAGCACGAGGTCTACCAGGCCTGCGGGGCAGAGGAGCACTTCCTCTCCTTTGAGGACGAGGGAGATACGCTGCTCGGATTCCTCCGCCTGCGCCTGTGCGAAGGGACGACCGCCCGCGTCAGGGAGTTGCACGTATACGGCCCCCTGGTTCCTCTGGGGACCAGGAAAGAGGGCTGGCAGCACAGAGGCTTTGGCACAAGGCTGGTGGAGGCTGCCGAAGAGCTGGCGAGGGATGAAGGATACGAAAGAATTGAGATCACCAGCGGAATTGGGGCCAGGGGCTACTACAGACGATTGAACTACGAGCTTAAAATGCCTTATATGGCGAAGACCCTGGATTGATTTAAGAATCAAGAAACGAGCCGGGAAAAAGTCTCCGGGGAGAAATGATCTAAGAACCAAAACGGTTAAATATCGCCGTCAAGAGAGGATCTTCGATCTGAGGAATTACAGTATGCGTTGGCAAGGAAAGTTTGGAAGGAAGCCCACTGGCGGGAAACTTATCCCGGCCAGGGGCAAAAGAAAGTATGAAACCGGCCGCGAGCAGAGCGATACTACGATCGCCGATGTCAGGGCCAAAAAGATCGAGACACTGGGCGGCAACCAGAAGATGAGGCTGCTTAGAGGAAATGTGGCCAGCGTTTCCGACCCAAAGACCGGCGCCACGAAGAAGGTCAAGGTCGAAACAGTCAAGGAAAACAAGGCTAACCTTCACTATACCAGACGAAACATAATCACTAAGGGCTCTGTGATCAAGACTGAGCTGGGAGAGGCAGTTGTCACCAACAGGCCCGGCCAGGACGGCACCATCAGCGCAGTGCTCCTGCCGCCCCAGTGATTTTTATCTCTTTTGATGTTCATCGTCTTCCGGTGTAGCTGCGGCCGTCACCTCTACGCGCCGGAGAACGCAAAAACCCGCAGCTGTCCCTGCGGAAAGAGGGTGCTTCTAAGCAATGTGAGGGTTCTGGCCAGAGCAGAGGACCCTGCATCAGCAGGCGATGCCGTGAGAAGGCTTCAGCTCGGCGATAAAGGCATGACGGGCTTTAAGCCAGCAGGATGAAGGTGCCGATTAGGGTGCTTTTTAAAAGTGCTAGAAAACCGCGAACGAGGCAGATGTCTGCGAAAGGATGTTCTCCTCCAAGTCCTCTACATTTCCAGCAGTAAAGGCTATATGCCTTCCTTTCTTGACCACGTTCCCCTTGGCTACAATCCTTCCATTTCTTACCCCCTGCAGGAAGGAAGTGCTTTCAGTAATGGTTGCTATCCGCACGCCCTCATCCAGCACGGTAAACAGCGCCAGGGCCATGGCCTCATCGCACAGCGCTGTGAAGAGTCCACCCTGAAGCCATCCTACGCCGTTTAGCATATCCGGCCGTATATCCATGGCTAAAGCGGCCTCGCCGTTTCCAAAGCCCTCTACCTCTATTCCCATTAGCCGAAAGAATGGATTTGCATCCCGTCCGCGAGCCTTTATCTCCTCCAGATAACCCATGGTTCCTCCGCCTTGTTGGCCAATGCTCAAAAGCTGCATGATTAAGGGCCTTTTGCCTGTAGATGCCAGAATTTATATTACAAAGCGTTTTATTCTGGTTTTCAAATGGTCACCGATTCGAAGGGCACGCCCCGCACCATGATATATCTATCCGGTCCCATCTTCAGCCAGGCAGAGATCGAATGGGCAGGACGAGTAAAAAGCCTGATAGAGAAGAGATTTAAGTCGAGAGTGGATGTTGTCTGGCCTCATGAGATCGCATCAGGGCCTCCGGAGAAGATCTTTCGCGACAACCTGCAGGCCCTGGATCAGTGTCCCATCGTGATCGCCATCCTGGACGGACCTCAGGTGGACGACGGAACCGCCTGGGAGGTCGGATACCACTACGCCAGGGGCGGAAAGGTTCTCGGAATCAGGACCGATTTTAGAAATGCCGGCGAGGCCCCGCAGTCCAGGACAAACGCAATGGTTGAGTTCTCCTGCATCTGCATCGTCGACAGCATCGATCAGCTCTTATCGAAGCTGTCTGATCTGATGGGGCAGCAATGAGCACGGCTACGCCCGTTTTTGGAGAGCCCCTCCTCCTCGTGGAGGGAAAAGAGAGGGTGCTGGTGGCCTCCGACCTCCACCTGGGACTCGAGCACGAGCTATGGCTTGGAGGAATCAGCATTCCCAGCCAGACTGAGAAGATCCTGGATCGATTGACGAGGTCTCTGATCGAGGCTATGCCTGACAGGCTGATCCTTTTGGGGGATGTAAAGCACAACGTTCCGAGGACCAGCTGGCAGGAGCGAAAGGAGATCCCCTCGTTTCTCAGGGCTTTGGCCGAAAGAGTCAAGGTGGATATCGTGCCGGGGAACCATGATGGGGGTTTAGCAGATCTGGCGCCTGACGGCACTCGTGTCCATCTGCCCTCAGGCATTATCATCGACGGCGTAGGTTACTTCCACGGGCATACATGGCCTGACAGAGAACTCCTCAAGGCAAAGCTGCTGATCGCCGGGCACATTCATCCTGCGGTAAGGCTCAAGGATTCCATAAGATCGCTCCCGAGCAGAAAGGTTTGGGTGAGATCATCCGTTTCCTTCGCCGCCCTGGAACAGCAGTACGGCCCATGCGAGGACATATCGGCCCAGGAGATGGTCATCATGCCCGCCTTTAACGACCTTTGCGGCGGGCTTCCCTTAAACGAGCCAATTGAAGACGAACGCGGTCCTATAATTGCCATGGCAAACCTGAAAGACGCCGGGATATTCCTGCTGGACGGCCTCAACCTGGGCAGGCTTCGCGACATCCTGTCAGCGCAAACGGGCTGAAGAAAGATTATTATCTGTAATGGAAAAGCCCTGCTTTCAAGGATTTAGGAGCATGAGAAATTGAAAGATAGAGACAGACTCTTGGAGATGCTGAGGTCAAGGGCACTGGAGGTTCGAAATGTCACCCTTTCCTCAGGCAGGACAAGCAACTTCTACGTTGACTGCAAGCGGGTGACGCTTGATCCTGAAGGGGCATACCTGACTGCAAAGCTGTTCCTGGAGATGATATCGCCCGGAGTATCTGCGGTAGGTGGCCTAACCCTGGGCGCGGATCCGCTGGTGGCATCCATTGCCGTTTTGGGCCATGTCCAGGGGAGAGATCTTTCCGCGCTAATTGTTCGAAAGGAGCCCAAGAAGCACGGAACAATGAGCTTTGTCGAGGGCCCTGTCCTGGAGAAGGGTACAAAGGTCGCCGTCATTGAGGATGTTGTGACGTCGGGGGCCTCGATCTTGCGGGCCATCGAGCGCATAGCAGCCGAAGGCTATGAGCCAGCTCAGGCACTGGCCATCCTGGACCGCATGGAGGGCGGAAGGGAGGCGCTGGAAGCCAAAGGCTACAGGCTGGAATCGATCTTCACCAGAGATGACCTGAAGATAAATCAGCCTAATGAAAAGAGTGATGATAGATAAATGGGCGCCGTAAAAATCGCAAGCGCACTAATTTTTATCTAATTATCTCTGGAATCATCTCAAGCCTGCCCAGACGAGTTATCATCCAACTGAGAACCTTCGCCGGAAGGAGCTTCGCCCACAGGCGCATCGCCGCCGGGCATTACGCCATTGTCCATTCCGCCGTCTGGCATCCCATGATGCTCTCTGTTTTCGCCGCTGGGCATTATGCCGTTAGGCAATCCACCGTTAGGCATTCCGCCATTGGGCATCCCATCGATGGGCAATCCACCGTTAGGCAATCCACCATTAGGCATCCCGCCATTAGGCAATCCACCCACTGCCCCGGCATTCATGTCGCTGCCTTGCAGGCCGCTGAACTGCCCTTGGGGAGGAGGCGTTATATCGCCCGCTGCTGTGAAAGGCGCCTCTAGCAGCAGTTCTCGCCATGTTCCGTCCTCGGAGTATGCTATCTGAGAGATGATTGTGTATGACCCGCTCTGTACTGCTCTGATGGGATATCTGATGGGCGCAGTAGATCCCGGCGATAGCTGTGCCGACTGGCCTCCAGGAAGGTCCGTCACAACGCCTGGAGGAAGCCCGGGAGTAACTATGACCTGCGCGACGTTGGCTCCCTGGTAGGATACCATCACCGTCACCTGCACGGTCTCGCCTACGGATGCAACCGACGGCACGCTTTGGCTGGCCGTCAGCTCTGCAGCAACCGGCCCACTGGTGATCCCCACCCCCAGTAGCAGAAGAATGGGCAGTATTCCCAAATGCTTCATCGGATCCTTATTCTGCTTCAATGGAGATTTAAAGATACCTCTCATACGAGGTTGATATGAAATCTCCAAGTACAGTTGCGCCTAAAAGCCCATGACTGGAGCGCACTGGCCAGACATAAAATACTTATTTGGTTTGGAGATATGGTCTTGGTGATGGATGTTTCCTTCTCTGCCTGGCGGCACGCTCGCGAAGAGAGCTTGGAGCTAAGAGGGGATAGCTTCTCTTTTCTCTTTGATAGGCGTTACACAAATAGACTCAACAGAATGAGCCGAGTCTTCTTCGAGGCTTATGTTAAAGCCACAAAAGAGCTGGCCGCGCAGGAAGATCGTTTCCCTAGCTTAAGCGAGATAGATGCCCAGATGGAGAGCGGAGCCGTATATGCTTTTAAGGATCGGCTGATGAAGAACACAGAGTTCTTCGAGGAGGTCAAGATCTCAGGCGTCTCATACCTTGTTCCCAGAGCTCTGCGGTTCATCGATGCCTCAGGCACCTACAGCGACTTGATTTTGAACTTTGAGGATGGCTCTGTGATCCTTCCCAGCCGAAGGAAAACCCCCGCGCCTCTGGAGGAGCCAAAAGAGGGTGCTAAAGAGGAGCCAAGCGAAGATCTTGAGGCCGATCTTGAGGCCCCTGAAGAGGCCGAGGAACTGCCGCCTTCATTCGCTGAAACGTTTGAAAAAAAGCCCGAGCCAATCCCTGCGCAGCCCCTAATTGAGACGCCAGCATCCGCGGAGACAAAGACCGCAGATGTCAAAACAGAGGTCCAGAAGGCAGACGAGTCCGCCGCGCAGGCTGCCGAGCCCTTTGCAAAGGCGCAGGAGCCCTTCAGGACCACTGCCTACGAACCCAGGAAGGCTGCTGCCGCAGAGACAGGGCCTGCGCGATGGCTGAAGGATAGGTCAAGGCTAATCCCAATGGCGCTGATCTTCATAGCCTTCCTGGTGGCAACAGGCGCCGTCCTGTACTTCTCAGGCCCCGGGCCCGCGACCATCTCAAGCCTGGTCAAGTACTCGACTGTTCTCTCCAACTCCAGCAACGAAAGCTACATTGGACTTGAAATACAGAACCCGGACGGCGTGCAAAACGATATGGAAATGCAGCTTCCTGCAAATGTTGACCGGAGCATCAGCGCCAGAGGAGGAGTGGTAACCATTTCTCACGCAGACAGCACAGTCGTCCGGCTTAACTCCAGCAGCGACGCCAGCATTAAGATTTACCTGGCAGAGAACTGGACGTCTCTTCCGGTCACAATGGGCCTTGGAGTGCCTGACGGCTATGACTCAGGCCTGACCGTTCGCGACGAGGATTACTTCGTCACAAGAAGGGATGATACCATACTCCTGAGTTTCAATCTGACCCAAGAAGGCGTGGAGTTTGAGCAAAGCTACAGCCCAAAGCGATAGCCTGGCGATTCGCGTTTTAAAGGCCGAGGCAAAGGGGGCCTTGAATCACGCGATCGCCCAAGGGAGGCTCGATTCCCGCCGGAAGGTTCTGGTAATGGGCGAGTATGTAGAAATCCCCGTCAGAGAGCCGCTTCCCGGCCATCCTGCATTTTTCCAGGAATCGCCCGAGTTCTACAAGAGGACTCCTGACCTTTCCGAGCTTTTGAAAGATACGATAACGCCACGGGAGCTTTCGCTGCTGCCGCAGGGCTGGTTCATACTGGGCCAGATAATAATAGTCAAGATTCCAACAGAACTAGATCATATCCAGGGAACCATTGGCAATGCACTTCTCGCCATCTACCCCCGCTGCAAAACCGTCCTTCGCGACAGAGGAATTGCAGGAGAGCTCAGGCAGCCCCTCCGCGAGATCATAGCGGGATGCGATACGGAGACTATACACAGAGAAAACGGCGTGGCCTTTTGCCTGGATGCATCGAAGATCATGTTCTCTCAGGGCAATTTGATCGAGCGCATGCGCATGGCGCGCCTGGGCAAGGATGAGCTGGTGATCGACATGTTCGCAGGCATCGGCTACTTCACCATTCCCATGGCGGTCCATTCCCGCCCTAGAAAAGTCGTGGCCATTGAGCTTAACCCCCTGGCCTTCGCCTATCTTCAGAAAAATGTGCAGCTAAACCGAGTTGAGGAGATCGTGGAGCCAATCCTAGGAGACTGCAGGGTGGCGGCCCCTCGCGGAGAGGCCGATCGAGCGGTCATGGGCTATGTGGGCACGACCGACCGCTATTTAAAAATGGGAATAGAGGCGCTCCGGCCGGGAGGCATTCTGCACTATCATCAAACAGTTCCCTCGCGGCTGTACCCGGCTGCGGCAGTAGAAGATGTGATCAGCGCAGCACGCGCATCAGGGCGGGAGGCAGAGATACTGCAGTGCATAAGGGTCAAAAAGTACTCCCCGGGAATGCTGCATGCCGTGGTTGATGCGCGAATCGATTGATCGATAGATTAATAACCACGTGCTGCAAGGAGGGTGGTGAAGCCCGGTAGTGTAGCGGTCAATCACAGGAGGCTCTGGACCTCCCTACCTAGGTTCGAATCCTGGCCGGGCTACTTTACCTGAACATTAAGCCGCTTTTTATGGTCGCTTTAAAATTCTACTTCCTTGGCGGCTATTTTATCGGATCCTGTGTTATCAGATGCTATGCTGCTCATTCATCAGCTGCTATTTTACCGGCTTTAAGGGCCGATTCGGTCCCTTTTAAGCTCGTCCAGGGCATCGCGAGTCAGCCTGATCTCCGCCATCTGAACAGCACCCATGGACTCAATCATCCTGGTCATAATGTCGGCGACAGCCTGTCCGAAGCTTTCCTCCTTGCTGGTCAAAAGTAAGGTCATGGGGCACTCCAGCTCATAGGCCGTCCAGCTGGCATAGGTAAAATGTACTATCAGATCTTCCAGACCGCCCTCTATCCACGGGCTGGCGGACTGCGACCATACCACCCTGGATCTCATCCGGTCCATAGCCGCTATTTCGACCTCAAACTGCACCAATCCCTCAACCATCGCGGGCACCGTCCAGACCTCCTGGGAAGCTGAATTGAACAATAATTACTATCAATTATCACCTCTTCCCACTTCAAGGTTGCCATGAGGTCTTTTTTGCAGCACATCCAGCCTAATCCGACATATCGTTTCCCATATGACCTTTCAGGGGGCAAAAAATTTATATCCCATCACTATCCTTAAGTTAGTATGGAAAAGTAACTGTAAGGTGAGACAAAATGTGGGATAAGAGATATCCATCAATATTCGATATATTCGAGAGCTTTACCAAGGGATTGCCCTTTGAGAGAAGAGAGAAGTCCGAAGAGGACTGGTTCAAGGAGCCTTTCGAGGAGATGATCAAGAGATTCGAGGCCTCGATGCCGGAGGAGTACTCGGAGTTTGTTCGGGAGGAGAAGACGCCAACAGGCATCACCCGCAGATACGGGCCGTTCGTGTACGGCTTTTCCTATACCGCGCAGCCAGGAAAGGAGCCGATCTTCCAGGAGTTCGGAAACATCAGGCCGTCTCACAGGGGAATTGAGCCGTCCAAAGGGCGCGAGCCGCTCGTGGACGTCATGGACGAGAAAGAGCGCTACAAGATCTACGTCGAGCTTCCGGGCGTTGATAAGGAGATGATAAAGCTGGACGTGGATGAGGACAGCATCGAGATCAAGACAAATGACGAGCGGAAGTTCTACAAAATGATTTACCTGCAGTCGTCGGTCGACCCGGAAAGCGCCAAGGCCACCTACAACAACGGCGTGCTGACTGTGATTCTGGATAAAAAAGAGATGCGTAAGGGCAAAGAGGTCAAAATCGAGTAGCCAGGAATAGGCCCCACTCTTTATTCTTTTTGTTCTTTTTTTGCTTTTCCTGATCGCGTCAATCGATGAATAACTAAACCTCTATGATCGTCGATCGCCTATAATTTGTGTCAGAAAGATAAATACGTACATCAATCCTACAATTTTTCGGCTTTTGTTCATGTCCTTTAATTTTGTGCACCAGGTATCCGCCTATTTTTAACCTATATGAGGCTTACATGAAATTCATATGAACCAAATTAAGGTGATTAGGCTTTAATAAAACCTCAATGTGAAAAATAGATACTTAAGTACTCCCGACCAAGTATGTGCCATGCAGAGGGTGAGCGGAGTTATGGGTATGGAGAGTGGGGTTGTGGGCATTAAGAGGGAGAATATGATCATAGGGGCCATCAACAGACTCATGAAGCATAAATACGGAGACGTCTTTCTCCTTTGTTCCGTCGCAGCCGCCTTCGGGACGCTCCTGATCATATCTGCCCTCGGTTAAAAAGCCATATTCCTGGGGCAGCCAACCCCTGCCCCAGCGACCACATCAATCATTTTAGTCTTCGGAGCAACACTGTTCTGTTTTTTCGCTAAAGATCGCCAATTACAAATACGCTGACATCATATGACAAAGATTAAATCACCCTCATGCTCTTAAAACCCTAGCGAGGATTGGCATGGATAAGTACGAGAAGGTGACAGAGCTTGCGAGAAGACGCGGCTTCCTCTGGCCTGCCTTTGAACTCTACGGAGGGGCGGCCGGGTTTTACGACTACGGCCCACTGGGGGCTCCGTTGAAGCGGAGAATTGAGGATAAGTGGAGGCAGTTCTTCGTCATTGAAGAGGGCTTTGCCGAGATAGAGGCCCCGACGATCGGTGTTGAAGGCATCTTTCAGGCATCAGGCCACCTGAGCGGATTTTCCGATCCGCTCACGAGCTGCAAGGAATGCAAGGAAATCTACAGGGCAGATCACCTGATCAAGCACATTATCGAGGTTCCCGATGCCCTTTCCAACGAGGAGATTTATAGGGTCATCAAGGAGAACGAAATAGGCTGCCCTGAATGCGGCGGGGAGCTGTCCGAGGTATACGAGTTCAACCTCATGTTCAAGACGATGATTGGGCCGGGGAACAAAATGGCCGGATACCTGCGGCCGGAGACCGCCCAGGGGATGTTCATCAACTTCCCCCGCCTTCTGCGCTACTTCCGCGATTCGCTTCCCTTCGCAGCTGTGCAGATAGGCAAGTCCTTCAGAAATGAGATTTCCCCGCGCCAGGGCGTCATCAGGCTGCGCGAGTTCACACAGGCCGAGGCCGAGATATTCATCGATCCCAGGGACAAGACTCATCCGAGGTTCGACGAGGTAAAGGACATAAGGATGAAATTTTACTCCCAGGCCGCGCAGGAGAAGGGAGAGCCGGATGAGATGACATTTGGCGAGGCCGTGGAGCGCGGCGTGGTCGCCCATCAGACGCTCGCCTACTATGTGGCCAGAACATATCAGTTCCTCCTGGCGGTTGGCATTAATCCCGATAAGATGCGCTTCCGCCAGCACAAATCCGACGAGATGGCTCACTACGCCGCCGACTGCTGGGATGCGGAGGTACTGCTGGACCGCCTCGGCTGGATAGAGATCGTGGGAATTGCAGACAGGACCGACTACGACCTCAAGGCCCATGCTGGACAAAGTAAGGTCAACCTCACGGTCTTCGTGAACTACGACAAGCCCGTTAAAAGGGAGAAGCTGGTTGTCAAGCCCGACATGAAGGCTTTAGGTCCGCGCTTCAAGGGCAAGGCAAAGGCCGTGGCCGACGCCCTGAAGGCATTAAGCCCAAAGGAACTGAACGGAGAGACTATAAAGGTAGCATTAGACGGCGAAACTGTTGGGATCGAGCCGTCTCTCGTCACCTACGAGACCGTCGAGGAGGTGGTCAGGGGCGAGGAGATAGTGCCGCACGTAATCGAGCCGTCCTTTGGCATAGACAGGATAATTTACACCGTTCTCGACCATGCCTACTACGAGGATGCCGTTGACGGAGAGGCCAGATCTGTTCTCAGGTTTAAGCCCGGCGTAGCCCCAATCGAGGTTGCAGTTCTGCCCCTGATGGACAGAGCGGAGCTGGTGGCCCCGGCCAGGAAGGTCATGGAGGAGCTGCGGTGCCGCGGGCTGCGGGTCGACTACGACACCTCCGGATCAATCGGCAGGCGCTACCGCAGGAACGACGAGGTGGGGACCCCCTACGATATAACCATTGATTACGAGACCATCGAGCAGGGATCTGCCACAATCCGGGACAGGGACTCAATGCGCCAGATCAGGGTTCCTGTGGGAGAGCTGGCGAATAGAGTGCAGGACCTGCTGTCGGGCTGCATCAAGTTCGAGGATGCAGGAACGCCCGTTGAATCAACGAAAGAGCAGTAATAACGACAAAGGAGAGGCAGAAGTTGTGGAAGATCGATCCCGATTGGCGCGCCAAGCTGGCGCGTGAGGTCAGAAGGAAGACCATCCACCTAACCGGCCTCTCTGTTCCTTTAGGCATTTTGATCTTCGGCAAGATCTACACCGCAGCCATGATAGCCTTTGCCCTTGTGGTCGCTCTGGCGCTGGAGGCCGGGAGGCTCAAGGGAAAGATCCGCCTCCCTGAGGTTAGAGACCAGGAGCACGACAAGGTTGCAGGCTACATCTACTACATAATCGGCAGCCTCATCACCGTCGTCATATTTCAGCCGATGGTCGCCATTACCGCCATGCTCATGCTTTCCCTGGGAGATGCGGTGAGCGGCCTTGTAGGATCTGTGCTGCAAAACTCAAATGTGCGGGGCCATAACGAGCGCTGGAGGATCAAGCCTTTTCCAATCGTCAGCGCCATGTTTCTCGCATGCCTGGCGATCGGCTACCTATCCTCCTCGGCCATAACGAAGCTCCCCTTCGAGGTCTACCTGGCGGGCGCAATCGGGGCGACCATCGCAGACTCAATCGCGCTTGTCTTCTGGGATAAAGGCCTGGACGACAACCTCACAATTCCGCTGTTCTCCGGGTCGATGATGAGCATCGCCCTCTTAGGCTCTGGAAAGGTTTTTTAAAGTATGGGATAGTACCTCAACCCCGTTGGGATTGAGCGGCTTAAAGCTGCTTTGTCAGCTCAAAGCTGCTTGGTCAGAGAGAGCCAGTGAGAAAAGGAGGTATGTGATGAATATTATTTTGCTCGGTCCGCCGGGTTCCGGCAAGGGCACACAGGCCAAGATGATCGCCGATAAGTACAAGGTATTGCACATCTCGACAGGAGACATTCTCCGCGAGAACGTCAGGAACGGCACGCCTCTTGGAGTTGAGGCCAAGAAGTACATGGAGGCAGGAAAGCTCGTTCCGGATTCTCTCCTAATAGACATCATCAAAGACAGGCTGGCCAAGCCCGACGTCAAGGCCGGCTGGATGCTGGACGGCTACCCCAGAACCATCCCCCAGGCAGAGGCTCTGGACAAGATCCTCCCGACCATCGGCCAGAAGATCGACGTCGTCTTAAACATCGATGTTCCCGACCAGGAGCTGATCAAGAGGGTCACGGGCAGAAGGATGTGCAAGTGCGGAACCACATATCACGTCCAGTTCAACCCGCCGAAGGTTGCAGGAAAATGCGACGCCTGTGGAGCCGATCTCTACCAGAGGGCTGACGACACCGAGGAGACGGTCAAGCAGAGGCTGCAGGCCTACCACGCCCAGACACAGCCCCTCATCGACTACTACAACAAGAGGGGAATTGTGAAGACGGTCCTTGGCGTTGGCGATATCAAGGCAATTTTTGCCAATATCACCAAGGTTCTCGGGTAAGAGATTAAACCTCAAATAACCTTTTTTCAAAGGTAATTTTTGGTTGGCGCTATTTTTTTAGCTGAATAACGTTTATCTTTTCAAACATCTAAACCAGCCTTTTAAGAGGTGCGGTCAGGATGGATCCATTGAGCTTGGCAGCAGATGCACTCAGCAAGATTATTTCATGTGCCTCGTTGACCTTGGCAGAATACCCACCCAACATCGCTTTAGCAGAATGCTGTTCAGCAATGATATCGCTCATTGCCAGCAACCTTAGCTTATCCCTTATCCCGCAAGATTTATAACACTAGGTTTTCTTTTTGCACAAGAAAGATGGAACCATTATGATCTATGACATAGTTCATCAAATTTGTCTCTTTGGCTTAGCAAGCCTCAAAAATTCTTCTATATATGGGTATAATATCAATTATGAGATAGATCCAAGTATTAAATACACAGACATTGTTACCTTTTTATCCTTTGTGCTTGCAGCATCTGTATTTTTATACGGTAAGATGGAAAACAATCGCTTGAAAAAGAAAGAATATGCAGACAACGTTAGAAGATCGGCAAGCACAATATTTGCAAAATTGGAGAGGTGGAAAGAATTAAATGTAAATTCTTTTATGGAAATTCAACCAATAATAACTGAAACAGAGGCAATGATAGAGGCTAATCGGGATTTAGAAAAATTTAGAGATTATTTTTTATCAGAGATATCAAAAATTCACTCAAAGTGCTGCCAAAAAATCATTGATGAGCAAATTGAGATGGCATATAAAGATCTTATGGGATATGATAAAAATGTCGAAATATGCTTTTCCAATGCTATTAACGCATTGAAACAAATAGATAATCTAGTAATGCTAAGTTTATTTTATCAAATACAGCATGAACTCGAAGATAAAAACTTGGTTATACAGGGGTACCCTTGCAGAGTCCAACTGATCGACGCAGAGGGAGAAGTTTATAAAAACACGGAGATAGGAAATATTTTTCAGTATATAGTTAATATGCACAGATTAGAAAGCGAATGTCTTATGACAGGGATCATTTCAAATTTTAATGTTGAGATTACTAAATTAATAACAGGAGAAGACAAAGACATTGTAAATAAAAAAATAAAAATAAATTCTCAGACATATGAAACTTATTTGTTGAAGGCAATTGCAGGCTTAATTCTAAGACTTGAAGGTAGTCAGGAAAGGATTAAAGGCTATGCTGAAAAAATAAAAGGAAATAAAAAGCAATCGGAAGAGCACATAACGATATCAAAATATACGCTTAAAGATTCTGTGCAAAATTATGAAAATGCAATAAAATGCATTAATTCAAATGCGAACACAGACATCAAGACCGAACTTTTATCTGGGTTTTATGCAGGTAAATACTTATCGCATAGGGCAAATGGATCTAACGGGGAGGCAAAGGAATCATTTGGAAAAGCTTTATTTTATTACAGAAAGAGCAGGAATGATAAATTTTCGATAGAATTAACTAATAATAAAAATATAATCAAGGAGGCTTAAATTTATGAGTGGTAGAGAAGGATGGCTTGGCCGGAAATCGCCCGTAGCAGCTAAAAAGAAAAAGAAAGTACAGAAAAAAGCTGATAATGAGCGAAAAAAACTCTCGCGAAATGAAAGATGATCAACTTCATTTGGACAATATAGTAATCAGGATTTGAGCTAATGGAAGGTCCATAATGAGTGGTAGAGATGGATGGCTTGGACGCTTCGACCAACGAGGCCAGACCGTTCCTGGATCGCAGACGAATATCACGGGCAATATCCAAGGTTCGGTTCTCTCAGGCCAGTTCCAGGGGCCTGTCAACATATATCAAACCACCCCGAAAAAGCCCGTCATTCCCCGCCAGATTCCTCTGCCTCCCGCAGATTTCACCGGGCGGGATGAAGAGCTACGAAGCCTCGTCAGTAGTTTCAAACTGGGATCTTTGGGTGCATCGCTTCATGGAATGGGCGGTGTTGGGAAGTCTGCTCTATCCTTCGCACTGGCGGAGAGGATTAAAGACCGATTTCCCGATGGCCACCTGTTCATAAAAATGAGGGGAACGGACATAATGCCCCTATCAATTGCAGAGGCCATGGCACAGGTCATCAGATCTTTTGATCCTGCCCTTTCTCTGCCCGAGGACGAGGAGGAGCTTGCCAACCTCTACCGATCGGTGCTTGACGGAAAGTGTGCCCTGCTGCTGCTGGACAATGCGCGGGATGATAAGCATGTAAGACCGCTTCTGCCGCCTGCCAAATGCAGCCTGATAATCACCTCTCGCCGCAAGTTCAAGCTGCCCGGCATTTTCGCCATTGACCTCGATGTCTTGAATCTGAATAATGCAATGGACCTCTTGCTCAAGATGGCCAGTCCTGATTCATCCAATGCCAAGTATCAGAGCGATGGCCCCTGGGTGGAGATTGCACGCCTTTGCGGTTGCCTGCCAGTGGCACTTCGTGCCGCTGGAAGCTATCTAGCCAACGCTCCTGATTCAAGCCCAACGCGATATATGGGGGAGCTGCAGGATAAGCGCAAGAGACTCGACCGTATTGGAAAGGAGGGCGTGGAAGAGGATCTGAACCTGAAACTAAGCATGAGCTATGAACACCTTGCGAAGGAGACAGCGCTAGTTTTTGGAAAACTCTCCATCTTTCCTTTAGACTTCGGTGCTGAGGCAGAGGAGGCCATCTGTCAGGATGAAGGCCACCGGCATTTAAGCGAGCTTGTGAGATGGAGCCTAGTACACGAAGGCTTAAATAGATCTACAAATATAAAGGGATAAGTTAGATTCT
>CAZHNU010000043.1:0-25561 GCA_964534145.1 uncultured Methanotrichaceae archaeon
CCAATGCATTATTCGCTAAATGGTAGTATATAAATCTAATTGGGGTAGACTACCCCTCATCTCCTCATTCCAAAAAGGGCTTGAATCCACCTCTACTTATAAGGCTCTCATCCCTTTCATCCTTTTCCAGGCTGCGCAAGTAATCCTCGTACCTGTGAACCCTTGCAGGCACGGGGAAGGGAATCCCCAGCGTGGAGATGATGGCCTCGCCCTTCTCCAGCGTCTGGATTTCTATGTCCATTGAAGAGAGGTCCTGCTTGGCGGATTGCTCAAGCTGCTCCCTGTCGTTTCTGTCTCCCAGGCCCATGACGACCAGGGTGTTGAACTGGGAGAGGAGCTGTTTTTCGATAAGCTTCGGCTGTTGGGTTACGGCGCAAAGGCCAACGCCGAACTTGCGGCCCTCCCGGGCAATGGTCTCGAAGCGAGATGTGTTGCTGCCTGCACCCAAAACGCGCTGTGCCTCTTCGATTGTGATGAGGCAGTTCTTTCTTTCCTCCTTCGCATCTTTCAACTCTTTCTTGTACTCCTCAAGGATGTGCCTGGAGAGGACAGATAATAAGAACAGCTCCGAGCGGTCGCTCATGCGTGGAATATCCACGAGTACCACCCTGCCCTTTTGAAGGCTATCTAGAATATTCGAAAGGCTGGACCTCTTCTGGATATATTTGTCCCTGGCCAGGACGTTCTTGATCCTTCTCACCAGCACCTGGATTGTGCCCTCCTTGAATCCCTCGCGGACCATCCTGGCAAGTCCGTCTCCCTCCTGTATCTCGTCCAGCCAATTATCGGAATCGAATGTCCTGGAGATGGCATCCAGAGCATCTATTTGCGGCGGCGACCAGCCGTATAAAAGGGCTACATCTTCAGGCTTAATCTCGCTCATGGATACTGCCAGCTCCTCAACCTCTGGAATCTGACAGTTTTGTTTATCCGTGGAGAAACAGGCCAGGCTTGACGAGTATCTCTTGAGATGCATCAGGCCTTTAACGCCTTTTCTGCTGTCTCCAAGCAGGTACTCTCCATGAGGATCGACAATGAGGAGGCCGAACTTCGACTCGCCCTTTGAATGGAGCCTCATGCACGAGGCGGCAAATACCTTCATGAAGTTGGATTTTCCCATGCCGGTCGTGGCAAAAACCCCCATGTGGTGGTCCATGGCAGTGCTGTGCAGGGCGACAGGAATCTCCTTTACCTCTCTTGATCCGTTTCTAAGGTAGCCGATCTCAATGTCTCCCATTACCTGCTTGAGGAACCTGAACTCCTCCCGCTCAGCCCGCTCTACCCTGGAAAATTTGGTCGGAATCGTCCTGGATTTTCTGAATCCTCCCTTCTGCACGCATCCTAGAGGCTCGGCAATGACGCGGTTGAATATCTGGTCGAGATCAAAGAACTGGGTGCCCTTAATCGTCGTATCCCAGTTTCCCTCGTAGTTGGATGCGTGCTGAATGTCGAGAACGCGAGCCAAAAATGTCAGGTCGCCGTCCTTGACCGAAAATATCTGCCCCACCTCTACCCTATCCTCTTCAGGCAGATTGAAGGGCACGATGAAATGATATTCAGTAACGCTCTTGGAGATTATCCTGTAGGTCGTGTCCCACTTAGTTATCACCCTTTTGCCCGAAAGGCTCGCCTCATTGGCGGCAAGATTCCCATCCCTCTCTGTTGCTCCCATGTCTCCCCTTCCCTGTACCCCTAAACCTCTAAATTCTCTGTCTCATCTCCATGACGTCATGGTAGTCCTGCATCAGCACCCTGACCTGCGACTCGCCTAGGCCCATGTCGCAAAGCAGGTCCATCAGCTTCAGCCTCATAAAGGCTCCTTCCTCTGTGGTTATCCTGATATCCCTGTGCGCCCTGAAGAGTGCATGCGGATAGCCCAGGCACTCAGCTGAGCAGGAGCAGCAGACAAGCTTTCCCAGAGCTGACCCGGCGCGCTCCAGCATGTAGGACGGCATGTCCACCCTGAAGGCCCGCTCAGATCTGCCGTCCAGCCTGATTACAAAAGTTTCTCCTCCTTCCCAGTCAGGTTGAGGCTTAACATTCTTGCCCTTAATGGAGATATACCAGGCCGCTCCCGGAGCAAACATGCCACCTGCCGCGCCTGTATGATGAACAAAGGGCCTTGAGACACCATCGCCCCAGTAAATCCCGCTTGATTTGCTTACTCCCAGGAGATCGACGCCCTTTTTCTCAGCATTTTTAATGATGCCCTTCAATATGCCTCTGAGGGGCTCAAAGACATCGAATCCTCCGTCGTAGAGGATAAGGTCTCCTGGTCTGGCCTCGCCAATGGCCTCCTTAAGCGCGATATATTCCTGCAGTTCCCGGAAGTAAGTGGAAAGCCTATCGAGGTCCGACTCCTTCAGGGCAAAGCTCTCGATCTTGAAGCTGTCCTTTAAAGATAGCTCGAACTGCTCCATATAGCCCTCAGGATCGGCCAGGAAGATATCATCGAAAGTGATGACCGTTCTTTGCCAGTCCGGCCCCCTGTAGACCGAGTAGCCTGCACAGATTTTGTTTACCCTGGCAGTCGTCCAGTCGCAGACGACCACGTTGGATCCGTCTATGGCGAATATCTCTCCATCAAATTCACAGGGATCAAGAGCTACGAAATCCTCCCTGCAAATGCCTGTCTCAGCGCAGTACTGATCTATGCTGCTAATGGAAACGTAATTTCTTATAAGCTCCGCGACAGCCAGAAACCGGCTCTTCTCCAACATCCGTCTTTAACAGAGACGACAAAGTATATACCGATTTTGCGATAGTCTCAGATGAGACATCCTCTGATCAAGGCTCGATTTGAAATTTTTTATAATGGTTCGATTAATAGTTATCATCGATTCTTGAAAAGGAGGTTGGCAAAAGTCTAGGGTGTAGGAGGGAGAAAAGAGGTTTGACTTTTGCCGAACCATATGTCGACATTTATCGAATAAATAGTTTACGGTTTAACGACTATTGACGTAAATTCAGTGGGCCTAAAGTACCCGTTAATAAATACCAGTGCAATGAGAAAATTCTCGACAGATAGCTAATTCGGTGGTGTATGCAAAAGAAGCCGCTGATTAGGAGCATTTGGATATGGGAGCTGCCACTGATTTAGAATTGATTTTCAGCTATTCCGCGATGCTCCAGCCGCGGCTACCCGCAGGGCAGCCAGTCAACGCTGACGGCTCCAGTGGTGTTGTTTCCCCACAGCTGGATGAAGCTCTGGACGCTGAACACCCCGACAGCGTCCTCCACGCTGCGGGAGATGACGGCATGCCTGCCGCGGTTGTCCGCCGTGGTGTTGCGCGACTCCCACCCCAGGTGGACGTGGCCCACTACGTTGGAGTTTATGTTGGCCTCCAGGACAGGATTTCCCTGAGACCTATCCTTGTAAGTGCGGCTCACGACCTGCGTCTCCTTCTCCAGGCTTTCAAAGTCGGTGTAAGACTCGGTGATGGTGGCTCCTGCCTGATAGTTTTTAACGCAAAGGACTTCCTCGTTCTTGATGTTAGATAGGGCCTGGTAATAGGTGGAATACATATCTGCTGCGGCAAGGCTAACCAAGATGATGGCAAATGCCACGCAAATCAAGGCCTTCCTCATACCCCACACCTCGTGTGCCTTCGTCGTCATTATAGTAATTATATGTAATGGGCGGAGATAAAAATATGAGGGAAGAGATGAATCTAAATCCGGCTAAGAACGGCGGTTCTGATGTGAGCTCTCAGAGATGCGCCTTTTTTTCCGCTTCAGCCTTCAAGCTTTGCAGCCCCGAATCAATGGTCTTCTGCAGCGTCTTTTGCATAGCTTTGCGAAATATTCGAGGAAGCGTTCCATTCCACGACTCCTCCGTCCTAACAATCGTCCTTTCGCCTTTTGGCTCCAGCAGCCAGACATGGACTGCTTTTATCCCAAGAGTTTTCCCTGTCCAAGCCAATATCCTGGGACGCTCGACCTGCTGGAGAGTGGATATGATCGTCCCAGGGCCTGCATTCCATCGAAAAGTTGATCCCTTTGCCAGCTCTCCTTCGAGGGACGCCGACTTTACATCCGGATTCCAGGCAGGCCACAGATCTATGTCCGCCATCACTGCCCAGACCGTCTCTATGCTTGCAGCGATCTCTATCTCTCCTGCTGCGAAAACAGGGGCTTTCTTGTTGATTTCCATTTCTGCCACTAATTCTATTTTTTGAACCATATAATCCTTACGACAATACTGGGCCTAATGTCAAAATAAAATTAAATAGTATGCAGGCAACATACCAATGAATGGATGTGCATATCGCCTTCAGCCTCATCGCCATCCTATTTCTGGCAGGGATTGCTTCAGAGTGGGATGGGAACTGCACTCCATGCAGCCCCGATATATATTGCAGCGGCTGTTCTATCAACAGAACTGCCAATTGCATCGGACTGCAGGGGTGCATCTTCCTTCCCTCAGACCAGATACCGGAGGCGGAAGGATCGGACAATATATCCGCAGTGGCATATGCAGAGGCCGACCCCCTCATCTTTTTAGATAAGGAAGGCTTTTGCGACTCAAAGGGCAGGCTCGTTTACCTGAGAGGAGTAAACCTGGGGTCCAGCGCAAAGCTGCCGCCTTTCCTGCCGTTTGATGATCCGAAATGGTGGGATGTTCTGGCCTTATGGGGCTACAATATGGTCCGCCTTACCATCTTCTGGGAGGCTATCGAGCCACAGCCCGGAGTATATGATCAGAGGTATCTGGACAGGATCGAGGAGATGGTGAACGAGGCATCAAAGAGAGGCATATACGTTCTCCTTGATATGCACCAGGACCAGTACAGCCGCTGCCTGAAAGGAGATGGCGCTCCGTACTGGGCTCTGCCGAAAACTGTCGATCCTCATGATAACAGCGGCATTGCGGGACCTTTCTGGTTCTCGGCCTACTTCATCTCAAGCGATGTAAGGACCAGCTTCTCAAACTTTTTCACATCGGATGATCTGAAAAGGCACTATTACAATTCATGGAAGGAGGTGGCCCGCAGGGTGAACGGTAGCCCGAATGTTTTGGGATATGACATCATGAATGAGCCCTTTGGTGGGGATATTCCCAATGACCAAGGGCAGTTTGAGAACGGCTTCTTGAGGCCTTTCTACTGCGAGGCCATATCCGCCATACGTGAGGTTGATCCAGATGCCGTAGGCTTTGTGGAGCCCTCGATTATCGACCTGTACAGATCGAGGCTATGCCCCTTTGAATCTGATCGGCTGATTTATGCACCCCACATCTACCGGTCCCTTTCATGGAGAGCCCTTTTAAGTCCGGATAATAATGGGACCTCCTTCAAGGCACTGGTAGACCTCCAGAGGAAAAAGGCCGAAAATCTGGGAATGCCGCTCTTCATAGGAGAGTTTGGTGTCCCCTGGGATACGAATCCCATCTGGGGAAGGGATAGACAGGTAAACGAGGCCCTGGGCGCCATGGAGGAGGCGTTTATGAGCAACGCCTACTGGGACTTAAGCGTTAAAAACGGCAGTGCATGGAATGAGGAGGATTACTCAATCATCGATGACGAAGGCCGTCCCAGGGGACTTGATGTGAACGTCCGTCCCTACGTGCAGCGTCTGAACGGTTTGCCGGTACTTCAGTCATTCAATCCGTACTGCAAAGACTTCAGCCTGATCTTTGAGGGATGTCCGGGAGGTGCGCCAACTATCATCTATATCCCCGAAACGGTGCATTATCCCGATGGATTCATGGCCTGCATATCAGATGGTTATCTGAAATATAATCGGTGCAAGGGCGAGCTGCTGTATAATCCAGGACGAGCAGGGCGGCATTTTGTCAATATAACAGCGCTCGGTCGGGAGGATGAGCGTCTCTGGACAAAGTTTTGGTTCTGAGAAATTTATGAGATCTTTAATTATATTTAAAAGATTTATATTTAATTAGTTATAAATTATCTCTAAATGAAAATATTTTAAAAATAAGCATCCTGAAGAATGGAGGCTGTTCTCCACTCTCAGAGATGCAGACAGATGTCTAGGGCTAAAGAGGCATGAGCATTATTGCCGCTCGCGTTAGGCCATTGATCAGGCAGTCTTCATCCTGGCCACTTCCTCCAGCCCAAGCTCCTTTATTGACTCCTCCCTCATCTTGTACTTCTGGATTTTGCCGGTCACGGTCATCGGGAAGCCGTCGACGAACTTTATGTACCTGGGGATCTTGTAGTGGGCAATCTTGCCCTTGCAGAATGCCTTGATATCATCCGGCGCGACCTTCTGCCCTTCTTTGAGCTTTACCCAGGCCATCAGCTCCTCGCCGTACTTCAAGTCGGGAACGCCAATGACCTGGACATCGCTTATGGCAGGATGGGTGTAAAGGAACTCCTCGATCTCCCTTGGATAGATGTTCTCGCCGCCCCTGATCACCATGTCCTTCAGCCGGCCCGTGATCTTGCAGTAGTCCTCCTCGTCCAGGATTCCCAGATCGCCGGTATGAAGCCACCCCTCCTTATCCACGGCCTGATCTGTGGCCACGGGATTGTTGTAGTAGCAGCGCATGATTGCATATCCGCGGGCGCATATTTCGCCGGTATCCCCTTTGGGCATCATCTTGCCCGTCTTTGGATCGACGATCTTCATTTCCGTATGGGGCATGGGCTTTCCGACGGTGGAAACCCTGCGCTCCAGCGGGTCGTTGGTGGAGGACATGGTGATCCCCGGCGATGCCTCCGTCTGTCCGTAGGTAATCACAACCTCCTTCATGTTCATGAGGGTGCTCACCTTTTTCATGAACTCTATCGGGCAGGGCGACCCGGCCATGATGCCGGTGCGAAGGCTGCTGAAGTCGTACTTGCTGAAATCGGGATGCTCAAGCTCGGCGACGAACATGGTGGGAACTCCGTGCAAAGCCGTGCAGCGTTCCTTTTCAACAGCGGCCATTGTGGATACGGGATCAAAGTACTCAGCCGGCAGCACCATGGCCGCACCGTGGGTCATGCAGGCAAGGTTCGAGAGCACCATTCCGAAGCAATGATAGAAGGGCACAGGAATGCAAAGCCTGTCCTTGTCGGTAAACTTCATGCACTCGCCGATGAAGTAGCCGTTATTCACCAGGTTATGATGGGTGAGCACCACGCCTTTGGGAAATCCGGTGGTTCCCGATGTGTACTGGATATTTACCGGGTCGTCGAAGTCGAGATCCTCCTGGATCTCTATCAGCACGTCATCGGGCAGCTCGTCCCCCATTTTCATGACATCGTCCCATGTGTACATCCCCGGCTGTCTTTCCCCTCTGAGGATGACGGCAGTTTTGAGGAAGGGGAGCTTTTGTGAGGAGATCTGGCCCGGCCTGCTCTCCCTGGCCTCGGGGCAAACCTCGTAGAACATCTGCACATAATCGGAGGTCTTGAACCTGTCGAGGAGCAAAAGCGCCTGTGTCTCGGACTGGCGCAGCGCGTACTCCAGCTCGTGCGTCCTGTAGGCAGGATTGATGTTCACCATTATGATGCCCGCCTTTGCAGTGGCAAACTGGCTGATGATCCACTCGCTTATGTTCGTGGCCCATATTGCCAGGCGGTCGCCTTTTTTCAATCCCAGGGCAATGAAGCCCTTTGCAGCGCGGTTGACCGCGCTCTGGAGCTGTCGGTATGTATATCGCTGGTTCTGGTGAATGGACACAATGGCGTCGTTATCGGGATATTTGTTCGCAATTTCATCGAACATCTCCCCGATTGTTCTTCCGATAAGCGGCTTCTCTGAGCCCATGAACGCATAGCTATGGCCTGCCATGAGATACCGTCCCACAGTTCGCTAATATAACGTTATCTTAAATAAAGAATAGGAAAAGAGATGTGACAGAATCGATTTATTTGGATTATTCTGGAAAATCCCGGCATTTATTTAACCGACAGATCCTCATTGGCAGTCATGGAGTTGGCAGTACTCTTCTCCGGCGGCAAGGACTCGGTCTTCGCCTGCTACCGCGCAATGCAAAAGGAGACAGTAGCCTGCCTCGTCACGCTTGTTTCCGAAAACGAGGACAGCTACATGTTCCACACCCCAAACATCCGCCGGACCGACCTGCAGGCCGAGGCAATGGGCCTACCTCTCCTATCCTGGACCACAAAAGGAGAGAAGGAGGAGGAGCTGCAGGACCTGAGAGATGCCATCGCCCATGCCAGAGAGAAATACGGCATCGAGGGAGTTGTGACCGGGGCCATTGAGTCCGTTTACCAGGCATCGAGGGTTCAGAGGATTTGCAGGGACCTGGATCTGTGGTGCTTCAATCCCTTATGGCAGATAAACCAGGTTGACTATCTGCGGCTGCTGCTCTCTGAAGGATTCCAGGTGATCGTCACAGGCGTCTTCGCCTACCCATTCGACTCATCCTGGGTGGGAGCCGTGCTGACTGAAGAGAGAATCAGAAAGCTGGAAGCCCTGCAGAGAAAATATCAGATAAATCCCTCCGGCGAGGGCGGGGAGCTTGAGACCTACGTCCTCGACGGGCCGCTCTTCAGGAAGCGCGTTGCTATTCTAAAAGCCGCCGCTGATTATGAAAACTATAGGGGAAGGCTCACCATCGAGGAGATGGAGCTTGTAGAGAAATAACGATGGTGAAGAGAGGATAGCTGGTGAAAGAATGCTGATGGAGAACGGATGCTGGTGATGAAATGATTCTTCTAGTTGACCTGTGCTACAGGAAGGACTCTCTCTCCCGTTACGAGTTCGTGCTTCCAATCGCAGACATCCTCACGCGAATCGAGCAGCCCCACGAGGCCGTTCATTACTCAGAGCTGTGCGGCGACCTCCTAAAAGGCGCAGATAGAATCATTCTCTGCGGCACAGCCCTGAAAGATAATGCCTACTGCGAGCAGATAGGACGGTTCTCCTGGCTGAAGAGCTGCGACAAGCCGGTTCTTGGCATCTGCGCCGGGATGCAGGTCATAGGATCAGTCTTTGGCGGGAAAATCGTTCCCCAACCTGCAATCGGCCTGGAAAAGGTAGCGATCCTGAGGGATACGCCCCTGCTCGGAGAGCGTAGGTCGATCGAGGGTTATCATCTCCACAACTTCAGCGTTACCCTGCCGGACGGGTTCTATCTCGTGGCCGGAAGGGAACAGCGGGTTGAGGCGGGGGCTGGGGTGCGGGTTGAGGCCTTTTTGCACTGCAACCGTCCCATCTACGGCATAATATTCCACCCTGAGGTAAGGAACAGGTGGATTGTGGAGAGATTTGCAGCTATTTAGCGGCGCTGCAAGCGCTTCAAGAGCACTTCGTCAGCGCATCGTCAGCGCTTCATTCTACCTTCAGCACCATGAGAGTGATGTCGTCGTACTGGGGCTCTGACCCGCTAAAGGCAATCACTTCCTCTTTGATCTTTTCGATCATCTCCTGAGCCGATAACGAGCGGTTATCCCTGATCAAGCCCGCCAGCCTCTCAGGGCCGAACTCCTCATCCTTCTCGTTCACGGCCTCTGTTACTCCGTCAGTGTAAAGCACAAGGACATCCCCGCTCTTCATCTCAATTTCTGCCGACTCCATGTCGGCGCCGTCCATCACGCCCAGAGCAATGCCCCGCGTCTTCAGCAGGATTGTCTTTGGCGGCTCACCCTGAAGAAGCATGGGCGGGTTGTGGCCCGCATTAACATAGGTCAGCGTTCTCTTTTTGGAGTCCAGTATGGCGTAAAACAGGGTTACGAACATGGCAGTCTTCGAATCCTCGCATAAGAGCCTGTTTGCCTGCGCTATAGCATCGAGGGCCGCTGGATTGCTGGCGGTGCTGGCTCGAATCAGCGTCCTGGACAGCGCCATGAAAAGCGCCGCCGGAACGCCCTTGCCAGACACATCGGCAATTACCAGGCCCCAGCGGTCCCTGGAGAGCTGTATGAAGTCGTAGAAGTCTCCTCCAATCTCAAGGGCCGGCAGGTTGAAGGCTGCCAGGTCCATGCCATCAATGTGAGGCGATGAATCCGGCAGAAAGCTTTGCTGAATTTCTCTCGCGATCTCAAGCTCTTTTTGCATCCGCTCCTTCTCGGCGGTGGTCCTGCGCAGTTCATCGATATGCTCTTTGAGGTCTGAGGCCATTTTATTGAAGGAGATTGCCAGGTCCTCGAACTCATCTCCCGTTCTAACATCTACATGATAGTCCAGATCGCCCTTTCCCAGAGCTTCTGAGCCGATCTTAAGCTTCATCACCGGCCTGGTGATAACGCGAGAGAAGAACAGGGATAAGCCGGTCACGACGAAGAAGAGAATTAAAATAATCACGGTAAAGCTATTTTTTATAATATTTATCTGGCTATTAATATGTTCCGCCGTCTCCCTGCTGGCCGCCGCGATCTTATCCTTTGTAGTGAGTGCAGGGGCCACCACCTCCTCCACGGGCATAATCACGCCGACGCTCCAGTTCATGCACCTAACCGGCGCATATGCGATGAACTTCTCTCCCTCCTCAAAGCTGCAGCGCGCCACGCCTATACCGCCGGCAGTCATGTTTCTGGCGATGGACTTCAGCTCAGCATTGCTGCTTGATAGAAGGTTCTCGGTCTCAAAGGACTCGTCCCATTTCCGATCTCCTGCAGAAAGTCCCGGCCTGGCGATGACATTGCCATCGTCATCTATGAGCACGGCATATCCCTGCTGGCCTATCTGGGTGTTTATGATGCCCTGGTTAATTGACTCTATGGTTACGTCTGAGGCAACGACCCAGTGGTAGTCGCCGTTTGGAGTACTGACAGGCTGGGAGCATGTTACCATCAATCCATTGCCGAAGGCATCCACATAAGGCTCAGTCCAGGTTAGTCCCTTCGCCTCTTTCGCTTTCTTGTACCATTCCCTGTCGCGAGGATCGTAATAGGCATCAATCCCCGAACCCCAGGGATATATGCGGGCGATTCCCGACTCAGTCCCCGCATATACGATTGTGAGATGGGGATCGGCGGAGAACAGGGGGATGAAGATATCGTCCATGTTGCTCAGCAGCTGCAGTTCCTCTTTGTTGGCCTTCAGGCTGGAGCCTGGTGCCAGGAGGTTCACGGAACAGGTGTAATTGTCTTCAGGCTTATCCTTCTGGAAATAGCATGGCCTCCCGCTGAAGGCCGTTGGGTCTTTCATCAGGGAATGAGCGAACCTGGCCATGATGCCCGTCTCTGCCTCAACCTTCTCAAACAGAGTGTTGCTGATGGCTGCCTGGTCCTTTGCAAGGCGCAGGAGATACTTCTCGGCATCGCTCTCAAGGGCTGTCATGCTGTCGTTTACTGCTCTACCTCCAAGAGATGTGCTGCTGTGCATGGCATAGTTGCCGATATCCAGTATGGCGAAAAAGGCCAGAGATCCAACGATTAAAAGAGAGATCATCGATAGGGCTAAAAATACAATTAATATTTTATCTGTTATGCCAATATGCAGCCTAAAGGTCCTTTTTCCATTCATCCAATATCCTTCAATAAATTCTCGATTATTGCAGCTATTTTCAGAGTATAAGGCAAATTAATATCCATAATTTACCAAATGCTTTAAGCATGAAATGCTGATCTTCCAAGCCTCATATTCTTAAAATTCTTATTATTATGTTCAGTAATAAACGTTTCCCGTGCAGATGACTCAAAACGAAATGGTCGATAGGATAAAACGGCATAGTCCCGCGCATCCATCGACAATCTACGGGCGGAATGCCCATTCCTTCGAAATCAATTTATGTAATGAATCATCATTTACCCTTGATATGATATGCAGGACTACTCCGTAAACCAATTTTTGGCGCTCGCTAAAACGCCTCCTCTGAATATAGAGATCTGCGACGTGACCCTTCGCGATGGCGAGCAAATGCCCGGAGTGGTCTTTCGTCCCGACGAGAAGCTGGACATCGCTCTTCGCCTCGATGAGATAGGCGTGGAGGTCATAGAGGCCGGATTTCCAGTTGTTTCGACGGCGGAAAAGAATGCAGTCAGGGAGGTCTGCAACCTCGGCCTAAATGCCAAGGTCTCCGCTCTCTCGCGCTCTGTAAAGGCCGATGTGGATGCAGCTTTGGATTGCGACGTGGATATGATCAGCGTCTTCATAGCCACATCTGAGCTTCACCTCAAATACAAGCTTCACATGAGCTGCCCTGAGGCCATTCGCTGTGCTCTGGATGCTGTGGAGTATGCCAAAGATCACGGCCTGATCGTCAGATTCTCGGCAGAGGATGCTACGCGCACCGATTTTGAGACATTAAAGAAGCTGTACAAAAAGGCCGAGGAGCATCGCGCAGATTACGTAAGCGTAGCCGATACTGTCGGCATCATGGACCCGCGGACTACTTATTACATGATAAGCGAAATCCGCAAGGCGGTAAGCATACCGATCTGCATGCACTGTCATGACGACCTTGGAATGGCTCTGGCCAATACTCTCGCAGGCGCGGAGGCCGGCGCCTATCAGCTCCACACGACTGTTAACGGGATTGGCGAGCGCAGCGGCAATACGCCCCTGGAGGAGCTTTTAGTGGCGCTCCGGCTGCATCATAATATCGAACGCTACGATCTCTCCAAGCTGAAAGACCTCTCCAAGCTTGTCGAGTCATACTCTGGAATCTCTGTTGCCAAAAACAAGGCCGTTGTTGGGGCCAATGCCTTCGCACATGAATCGGGCATTCATGTGGCAGCAGTTCTGGAGGAGCCCAGGACCTATGAGCTTTATTCTCCGGAGATGGTGGGTGCGGCCAGGCACATAATAATCGGCAAGCATACAGGCGCCAAGGCTCTGAAGTACATCACCCAGCGGATGGGATACAGCCTCAAGGAGAATGATCTGTGCGCGCTGTCGGAGAGGGTTAAGATGTGCAGCGAGTTCAAGCGCCCGATAAATTGCGAGGAGCTGCGAAAGCTGATCCTGAATATGGAAAATATCGATGTAATATATCCGGGTCCTTAAGCCCTCTCACTCTTTTCGCAAAAAACTAAATGAATTCAAGCTTAAAGGTTCCGTTCGCGAAGAAGGCCGATTACCTCCTCTCTGGATAAATCGTACCAGTTCTGATAGGCATCGGCCACCGCAAAGCTATAGCCTGTCCTTATGTTGGGGCAGACGATCATGTCCACCTCGCGCTCCAGCAGCTCGATTGTGCCAAGAGATGCGGTGGGAATGGCTACTACGATTTGCGATGGCTTTTTGCGGCGAACCATGTGGGCTCCAGTGATCATTGTATATCCTGAGGCCAGGCCGTCGTCGACCAGGATTGCTGTCTTGTTCTCCAGATCGGGAACGGGTCGGTTCTCTCTGAATACCTTGTTCCTGATCTGCAGCTCCTCCCTCACCGGCGTGGCAAGCTCATTGATCTCCTCCCTTGAGAGGCCCAGCATCCTGACCATTTTTTCTTTCAGGAACATATCCCCCTCCAGGCTGATGGCCCCAAAGCCTGCTTCGGGATTGCCCGGTATGGGAATTTTTCTAATTATCAAGAGATCAAATGGAAGCTGCAGGTGAGATGAAACCTCCAGCCCCACAGGTACGCCTCCCGATGGAATGGCCAGGACTACTGCGTCCTTGCCTCTAAATTGACCCAGCATGCCGGCCAGGTGCTCTCCAGCCTCCTTTCTGTCTGCAAAGACCCAGGACTTATTTCTAAGGCTAGCATCTTCAATTACAGTAGCCATCAATTCGACTGCCCCTTACTTGAGTTATCTGATATATTAGCTGACAATTTTTTAAAGTGAAGGCTATCATCATTAATATTATGCTCTAATGCATATTAACTTCGCCCTCACTTTCGACTCTATGAATCTCGTTTACGGGAGCTTATGATAATTATGATAATGTTTAAATACAATGCAATACACTAACTGTATGTTAGTAATATTCGGTGATCGATTCGGTGATTGAAATTGCCGATAATCTTCTAAACGGACAAAAGATGAGAGAAAATGCAATCGTCGTTGCATAGGTTTAAGTTACTTGAAGCCCTCAACCAAATCGGAGTTTCATGCCCATAGGTGTCTACGTCTGTCACTGCGGCCTTAACATCGCCGGCGTTCTGAACATGGAGGACCTGCGCAAGTTTGCTGAAACGCTGCCCGATGTGGCTGTAGCCAGGGACCTGCAGTTCTCCTGCTCTGACGTGGGCCAGGAGCAGATACAGAAGGATATAGCCGAGTACAAGCTCGACAGAGTGGTCGTCGCTGCTTGCTCTCCAAGGCTTCATGAGCCGACCTTCAGGAGAGCCATCGCCAAGGCAGGCCTGAATCCGTACGTGCTTGAGATGGCAAACATCCGGGAGCAGTGCTCCTGGGTGCACATGGATCAGCCTGCGCAGGCGACCCAGAAGGCCAAGGACCTGATAAGAATGGCCGTCGCCAAGGCGGCCCTGCTTCGTCCTCTGGAGCCGGAAAGCATACCGGTCAGCAAGGATGTCCTCGTTATCGGCGGCGGAGTGGCCGGAATCGCCGCTGCGCTTGACCTGGCCGATTCCGGCCACCACGTTTACCTGGTCGAGCGGCGCCCGACGATTGGCGGCTATATGGCTTTGCTGACGGATGTTTTTCCCACAAACGACTGCTCGATCTGCGTCCTTGCGCCCAAGATGTCCGAGGTCTTCAACCATCCAAACATCACCCTGATCACATACGCCGAGATCCTGGGCGTTGAGGGAAGCGTTGGAAACTTTACTGTCACCGGCACAAAGAGGGCCAGGTTCGTGGACGAGAAGCTCTGCAAGGGCTGCATAAGCGAATGTGCCGATGTTTGCCCTGTGGAGGTCCCAAGCGAGTACGATTTCGGTATCGGCAAGAGAAAGGCCATCTATGTTCCCTATCCTCAGGCAGTGCCGCTGGTCGCCTGCATTGATCCCAAGGCCTGCATCGGCTGCGCACGGTGCGCGGAGGCATGTCCCGCCAAGGCCGTAAAGCTCGAGCAGGAGCCGCAGGAGTTCAAGATCAACGTCGGAGCGATAATCGTTGCAACGGGCTGGCAGCCATTTGATGCAACCAGGAAAGAGGAGTACGGCTACGGCAGGTACAGGGATGTCATCACCACATTGCAGATCGAGAGAATGCTGAATGCGGCCGGTCCAACCAAAGGCGAGGTTGTCAGGCCGTCAACAGGCGAGATCGCCAAATCGATAGCGTTCCTGCAGTGCGTCGGCTCCCGCGACGCGACCGTTGGAAACCTCTACTGCTCGAGGATTTGCTGCATGGCCTCGCTGAAGAACTCCCAGCTGGTGAAGGAAAAGTACACCGACACGGACATAACGATATACTACATCGACCTGCGGGCCTGCGGCGAGGGCTACGAGGAGTTCTACATTCGTGCCCAGAAGCTAGGCATAAACTTCGTACGCGCCAGGGTATCCAGGATAGACCAGGAGGACGGAGACCTTTACCTGATCTACGAGGACACGCAGACGGGAGAGGTCAAGCGGGTGCGTCACGACATGGCGGTGCTCTCTGTGGGCCTTGAGCCTGATCAAAACGCCGATGTTCTCGGCAACCTTCTGGGGCTTGGGCGACGTCCGGACAGGTTCTTCGAGATCGCCCATCCCAAGATGAGGCCTGTTGAGGCCCACATCGACGGCGTGTTCATAGCGGGCTGTGCATCAGGGCCCAAGGAGATTCAGGCGTCAATTGCCCAGGGCAGTGCTGCCGCTGCGAAGGCCATCCGCCTGCTCCAGAAGGGAGAGCTTGAGCTTGAGCCCACATCGGCGTATGTGGATCAGGACATCTGTACCAGGTGCAAGCTGTGCGTTGATGTCTGTCCAAAGAGGGCTATATCTGTGAAGAGCCCTGCGTATGTGGACGAGGCTGCATGCAAGGGCTGTGGCTCGTGCGCTGCCGCCTGTCCTGAGGACGCCATCAAGATGAGGCTGTTTTCTGATGAGCAGATCATAGCGCAGGTGAGGGCGGCAACTGAGGAGAAGAGCGAGTTTCCGCTGATAGTTGCCTTTCTGTGCAACTGGTGCAGCTACGGAGCTGCGGATCTCGCCGGAACATCCAGGATTCAGTATCCCACAAACGCCCGCAACATAAGAGTCATGTGCGCCGGCCGCGTGGACCCGAGCTTCGTCATGGAGGCTCTGCGGCGCGGCGCGGACGGCGTTCTAATCGCCGGTTGCCGCATTGGTGAGTGCCACTACCACAAGGGCAACTACCAGGCGCTGCAAAGGGTGAACGTACTCAAAGGTGTCCTGGGAAAGATAGGCATCAATCCCGGGCGTGTCAAGATCGTCTGGTGTGCCGCAAGCGAAGGCGAGATATTCGCCAAGGATCTCAAGGAGTTTATCGCCGAGCTGAAGGAAATGGGGCCGGTGGGAACCGAGCTGAGAGGCAAAAAGGCGGAAGCAGGTTCAGAAGCGCCTGCAGAAACTAGCAGAGAGCCAGGAGCAGAGGAAAAAGGGGCGGCTGTGCAGTGATGGAGATAGAAAAGGAGATGGATGTGGAGGACTCCCACATTCGCTGCAAGCAGAGGACAAAGGAGACGGAGAAGGTTCTGGATTACGATTATAAGAGATGCGCGGGCTGCTCAATATGCGTCGACCTCTGTCCCAAGAAGGCACTGCAGGAGGGGCCGCTTCAGGAGATTGCCAAGGGAATGGATGCCCCGCCTGTGCTGATAGACCTTGAATCGTGCGTCTTTTGCGGCATGTGCGCCAACTTCTGTCCCCTTGGGGCATTCAAGATGACCGTTTTGGAGAAGGTGCCCGAGACGGATGAGACCGGCAGCACAAATACGAACGCTGAAGCTAACACGAATGAAAAACCCGAAGCGGCAGAGACATGACGGATAATAACGCAGATACGGTTGTGGATACGGTTGCAGATAAGGTCGCAAAAAAGGCAACAGGAAAAATAAGGGATTTTAGGGACTTTGATCAATATCCAAGGCTAGTCGCAGAGGCAAAAGTCAATGAAAAATGCCTGCCCTGCATTCTCTGCGAGCCTGTCTGCCCGACTAAGGCAATCAAGATCACATTCAACAAGACCAGGGATGACTTCGGGCCTCTTCGCAAAGGCGTTAAAGGCAAGATTTCCGTCGATATGGAGAAGTGCAACCTATGCGGTCGCTGCGCCAGGTTCTGCAAGGCCTTTCTCTTAATAGACAAGGCCGACAGGGAAAAGGAGCCCAGAAACCTCGCGCCCTATGAGCAGCTTTTGGTCGACGAGGAGCTTTGCGACTATTGCGGGCTATGCGTCGGATTGTGCCCAGAGGAGGCCATAACAGTCGAGGGCGAGCCACTGGAGCTAAAGGAGGATTTCAAGCTCGAAGGCCGATTAGAGATCGATAAGGATCTGTGCATCGGATGCGGCCGGTGCGCCCTTGTCTGCCCCTATGAGGCCGTAACCGTCAAGAAGCCCTTCGAGGGCGAGATCAGGCTGATTGAGAAGAACCTGGTCAAATGCGATCCACTGGGCTGCCAGGCCTGCTTCAACGTCTGTCCGACGAATTGCTGGTATGTGGATGAGCGAGGAAAGGCGGCACCTGTTAAGGAGCAGTGCATATTCTGCGGTGCGTGCGCCAAGGCCTGTCCTGTCTCTGCCATAGATGTGCAGCGGTCCGGGGTCAGCCACACCCCGATTAAGGAGACGCCCTGGGCAGAGGAGTGGAAGGAGGCCATCTCGTCCATCGTCACAGGAGAGCGGGAGATTCCCGATGTGAGCAAGGCGCTGGTGCCTCCATCTATCGAAAGGCCGGCACTGCCTGCGCCTGAGAAGCCTAAGGTTGATGCCGATCTTCTACGGCTCGTGGACGAGGCACTGAGGCCGGTTGTTCCCGCGCTTCAAAAGCCGAGCATAAGAAGGATAATGGAGCGCGAGCCCCCGGAGCAGGCAAGCGAGAAGATTGTGGAGCGCATGAAGAAGGCCGCTACAGTGGCTGATATTAAACAGCCGCGAGCTGAAGCCGCCGAGAAATCAGATATTGAAAGTCCAAAGGCCGCCAGAGCAAAAACAACGGACGTACAGGATCAAAAGCGCAAAAGGGCTAAAAAGTCTGGTTCATTAAAGTTTGCTGCACAAGAGAGCGATGCACAAATGGCTGATGTACAAGAAGGCGATGTACAAAAGGCTGATGTACTGCTAAAGGCCGATCCCAGGATGGCTGAGTCTAGGAGGCCCAAGGCTAAAAGGACATCAAATAATAAGGCCTCTGCAAACTCGAAGGAGAAAACGGCATCTGAATCTAACTCTCAAAAATCTCAGCAATCTTCTCAAAGGAAACCGCGAAACCGAAAGACAAAGCCTGACGGCGGGGCAGCGGAGAAGAAGGCGGAGGCTGTGTAGGAGGCTGTGTAGATGGCAGGCGATGAGGCATTTAAAAAAGAGGTTTTACGGCTCGCCGGGCCGGAGGTTTTGACCTGCGTCCAGTGCGGCACCTGCTCCGCCAGCTGCCCGACAGCCCATCTAATGAGTCCAAGCATACGCAAGCTGATCAAGCTCTGTCTGGAGGGAAAGAAGGAGGAGGCGCTAAAGGCCGATACGATCTGGCTTTGCACCTCCTGTCAGCTCTGCACCGTTCGCTGCCCCCGCGGCATCAGGCCAAAGGCCGTTGTGGCGGCGCTAAAGGAAATAGCTGAAAAAGAAAGCAGCAGGGATGAAGGCAAGAGCCGAAGGCGTAGCCCCGACCAGGCCTATGAGGAGCTGTTCTTAAAGCAGATTAAGGAATGCGGGCGGATATCGGAGCTGCCTTTGTCGGGAGGGTTCATACTCATGTTTCCCAAAGCTGTAGTCCAGTCAATGGAGATGGGGCTTGAGATGGCTCCGAAGGGAAAGATCTCCTTTGAGAAGGAGCAGGTCAAGGGCCGTGAAGAGGTCAGGAAGATCGTAGAGGAGCTGAGCAAATAGATGAAGCTGGCCTATTATCCGGGGTGCGTCTCCAGATCGACCGGAAAGGAGATGGATGTGTCCACGAGGGCGGTGTGCTCGGCGCTGGGAATAGCCCTGGAGGAGCTGGAGGACTGGAACTGCTGTGGGGCCACGCACCTGGCGAATGAGCTGGTGGCAACAGGCCTTGCGGCCCGCAACATGGCCCAGACGGAGCTGCCCATAATGACCTCCTGTTCCATCTGCTACAGCAACCTGCGAAGCGCAGTGCAGCGGATGGAGGACCCGGAGGTAAGGGCCAGGGTCAATGCAGTCCTCACAAAGAAGTACTCCGGGGCGCAGGTCAGGCACGCCCTTGATGTTATCCTTGAGGTCCTGGGACAAAATTACGATCTGATCGCAGTGCCCCTGAAAGGCATATTGGTCGCGCCCTATTACGGCTGCCTAATGACGAGGCCTAAAGGCGTCGACAGCCCCGAGTTCCCAACGATTCTGGAAAAGCTGATCAAGGTCCTGAAGGCCGATCCAATCGATTTTAGGCTCAAGACCTTCTGCTGCGGCGGCCCGATATTCATGTCGCAGGAGGCTGCAGCCGAGGATGCTGCCTACAAGATCCTGAAGGAGGCTAAAAAGGCAGGGGCAGAGGTAATTGTGACCTTGTGCCCGCTCTGCCACCTTATGCTAGATGCCAAGCAAAAGGCGATGGAGAGCAGGCACGGCGAGAAGATAGGGATTCCAGTGCTCTACGTGACGCAGCTTGTAGGGATTGCGCTCGGACTTGGGCCCGAGGAGCTGGGGCTGAATATGAATTCAGTGTCGCCGATGCCGCTGGTGGAAAAGGTGTACGAAAGGATGGCGTCGGAGTAGTGCGCAAATATTTTATGGCTCTTCGCTGCTCTGTATGGGTAAACCTGGGCTAGAATTTCTCTGTGTCCCCGTGACTCTGTGGTGAATCGTGATGCACAGGCCTCACCACAGAGACGCAGAGGCACAGAGGAAAATTTTTCTGCGGTGCTTTTCCCATGCAATTTAGCGAAGAGCCTATTTTATCTTCCCGTTTGGATTTCCTGAAAGACGACAGATCCCTCTGCTATCTCTGTAAAGCCTCTTATGCAAGGTCGTCTAAGTCTCTGCTATGCTCAAGCTTGGGGAATACTACGAGGACGAGGTAAAGCAGATTGTTATCTACCTGAAGGATGCGGGAATAAAGGTCGAGCAGAAGGCTTGCCTGTATGCCGAGCCCGATGTATCGGTGTACCTGGAGGGGCGGCAGAGCGAACTTAGGGGCGAGATAGAGGATATCGAAACTTACGAGCGGTATCTGGCGGCTCTAAAAACAGTCCTCGCCAAGGGCGCGACTATCGCCGACTTTAGGGATTTGTTCTATTGCGAGATTGATCCGGAGTGGGCCGAGAAAAAGCGCCAGGCAGTGGAGATCCTCAGCACTCCGACACAATCGCTTTCCGAAGAAGAAAGCGAGGCCGCCAAAAGGAGGCTGATGGAAGTATTCAACGAAGCCAATATGCTTGATGTCGATGAAATGGACAGAGCATTTGATTTTGTGGTCACTATTCTATCGCGAAACGAGATAGAGCCCGGCCAGGATGCGGGCGACCGTTTGAACGACCCGATTTTGCGGATCCCAGTTAATCCAAGGGAGTACAAAGGCCATAAGCTTTTGCGGCAGACATTCTCCGTTGAATTTGTGAAGCAGTACGAGCTTTACATCGACGAGTTCACTGCGCCGCTCTATAACGAGATAGATGAGGAGTTCCAGGAAAGCAACTCTGAGGAATTTTTCATGATCAAGACCCTGGGAATTCTCATAGAGTCGCTGGTTGATGAGCCATTCGAGGGAAAGATCGACTTGGAGGACTTCGCAGAGATGTGTGATCTGCGGCTGGATAGCGACGGCGACCTCCTGAAAATCGACGGATCTCTTGTGGCAGAGGAAATCGCGAAGGTGCTGGAGAAGAAGGGGCTTGTCAAGATCAAGGGCGACAAGATCAAGTGGAAGGGATGAATGCGGGCGGCTCAAGTTAGTTGAAGAATTCTCAAATTTTTCTCCATTTTTGGCCCTTCCTTGCTAAGCCCCCGGGTAATTCTGGCTTCTTGCGAAGGCAGGCGAAAACACGGCATGCGCTCAATATCGCCTGAGGTTCACGAACTCGTTCGGCTTCGTCTTTATTGCCTGGGCTTGGATAGCGATAAATTTGCTTGGTGTTATCCTATCTCCTGAAGTATAATTTACAGAGGGAGATATCATTTTTTAAGGTAGCATTAACGACCTTCATGATAAAAGCAACAAAAAGAAATAAATTTTATTATATCAAATTTTAATTTTTGGGTTATATGGATATTATTTTCATCAAGTAGTTTATTCTGAATTTGTAATGTTAGCGAAACGAATATGTAGTTAAATGTCTCAACGCTTTTGAGGATTTATCTATGATGATTAAACCTATTATACTGGGATTTTTTTTAATAATTTTTAATGTATGGGCTTTGGAATATGAATCTCATATTGAAGGTATCGGTACAATATCATCCAGCATGAGCAACGATAATTTTAAAGAGACAGTAGATGCTTCAGGAGACCAAACCTATGCAAGAAGTATAGTCTCAAGTAAAGATCAATCAGAATTTAAATCAAATTATATTTATATAAATAAAGAATCAGATAGTGATCAAAATAATTATAGTTACCATTTTATCAGCGCCGAAAGCCCATTGGGAGTAAAACACTTCATGGGTGTTTCTACCAGTGAAACAAGCACCTCAAAAGCAAGCATAACGAACACTGCAAATAGCGTTTCTACAAAATATAACGTGACAACTGAATGGGGAAACATTTCTGAAGGATTAACTGATTTCACCAACGGTCAAAATTATATGTCATCCTCGGAATTGCGCGGTAAGTATAAATTATTGTCAAAATTGACAGAAGAGGTCGAAGGAGATCTGGAGGATGGCGCGAGATTAATATATGAGGTTAATTCAGTAAATCTAATTGGCGAATCAGGAAAAGAAGAAGTACGTGCTAAGAACCGTCCCACTAGAATTGTGGGTGGCGTTCCACTACCTCCAAGAAAGGCAGCAGAAATTTATTATATTGAAGCAATAAATTTAGTTAGCCGGACAAGTGGAGCCGAATCAGATGGGGACAAAGAATTGCTGAATTGGGCAATTGAGAATCTTACGATCTCATTGGATTACGATCCTGAATATTATAGTGCTTGGGGTCTTAAAGCAGAAATCCATGACAAATTAAACGAAACAAACGCAGCATTAATGGCGATCGATAAGGCACTAGAAATCGATGAGAATTCAGAGGCATGGCAGTTCAAGGGATCAATTTTATTTGAATCAAAAGAATATGCAAATGCTGCCAAATCTTATGAAAAGGCTCTCGAAATGGATCCTTCAGACGATTTAACATGGTTCAATTTGGGCAACGCCTTCTACAAGTTGAATAATTACGATCGTGCCGCTGAATCCTTTAAGAAAGCCACAGATTTGAATCCGGGTGATCCGGGGTATTGGTGTGGTCTTGGGAATGCTTACTTTGCATTAGGGCGATATTCTGAGGCCAAAGCATCCCTTATAAAAGCTTTGGATCTTGGATTGAATGAACTGGATGCTGATAAGGGAAAAAATGCTCAGGATAAGATTTCACAAATCGATAATTTATTGAATCAGTCAACTCAATCAGCGATGGCCAATTCATAGAAAATATTTACTTTTTTTATTTAGCTATTGTTTATTATTTGTGGCATATCGCATACGCAGAAAAGCTTAAATCTTTAAAGAATTAACAGACTAAAGAAAGCGCTATTATGGTGGAAATATTATGGCAAAGAAATGGATGAAATTTAATTGCTCTTGTGGGACTGAAAATTGGATCTATGAGGATCCTGCATCTTTTAGTAAAGAGGATTTGATTATTTATTGTTTCGAATGTGGCAAAGTATATGGAGCAGCAACTGAAGAAAAGGTTGATGATATGGGGGAGAGCTGCTGTGTATGCATTCCATTTACGGGACCTGAGCGATTTAAAACCAATGGACCAAAGGGAGATCCCTTATTGCCTGACCAAGTGCAATGGGAATCCGATGGAAAACAATTGACGCGGGAACAATATATGAGACAAAATAAATATGATCCTTGGACAATATGGTGTAATGAATCAAGAAACAGAAACTCTCCGCATTGTGCCAATTGGGGTAAGAGGTGCGAAGGACACAGAAGAGCGGATGCCATTAAAGCACCCACATGGAAGCCCCCAAGAAAACGGACAGATATTGACTACTAAACAATTTCTTTTAGTTATAAATTGACAGTCGCATTTTTTTAAATGAATATCAAAAATAATAAAGTTCAATAAGTCATAACACCATTTATTACATTGGGGGCGCGGAGGGTCACGAATACCCCGACCTTCAGGTCGGAGATGAAGTGAACCCTCGCCCCTTTTTCATGCCCCTTATAATCGATAAGGCATTAGGCGATTTCTAAATCCCCGAAAACCGGGATTGCGGTCTGCAGTGCGACCCATAGCATACCCCACCCTTTAGGGTGGGGTTCTTGATTTATTAATTAACATCAGATAAATGGCACACTGATGATAGCTTACCCAAACATCGCCCCCATCCCTGCCTCTGCCGACTCAGCCTCGTCCCTGAAGGCCTTGAGCAGCTTCTCGCCGTCCTCGCCCTTCATCTCCTTGGCCGGCGAGTTAGCTAGCTGCTTTTTGGCCTCCTCGGCCAGGTCGTCGCGGGCCTTGATGTACATGCAAAAGCCCTCCTTATCCAGGCCCATGTGCTTGCACTCCCTGATTGTGGGCCCTAGCCTCTTGAAGAACTCCACGTCCATCAGCTTCTTCATTTCCTTATCGCTTTCCGCCCCGTAACCATAAATCAATTCCATTCGATCACCAAATTCATCTAAAGATCTTCTTTTGCCTTTTGCAGCATCTGCGTGCATTTATCCATGAGGTCTGCAGCCGCCTCGATGTCCTTGGCAGCTTTTTCGCTCAGCTCTTTTACCTGAAGCGCCCTCTCGCGAAACGACCGGCTGTGCGCCTCGTTGTGCTCGATCCAGTGCTCCAGCAGGTGCTCTGCATCATGCTTATTCAATTACAACACCTCAAATTCTGATATTAGAGTTGATGTCGATATTAATAATTATATCGATGCTGTTACTACTATCTGCTAAGCTGCTGCTAAGCTTCTACCAAGCTGCTAATATCTCCTACTTATCATATAGTCTGCGAGCTTCTGCAAAAATGCCTTGGCGGGCGTATCCGGCAGAACGTCCAGGGCGCGCTTGCCCTCCTCCACCAGCTCGACGGCTCTTACGCGGGCATAGCCTATCGACCCGCTTTTCTCAAGGATGGAAAGCGCCTCTTCTATCTCCTCAGGGGTGGCATCCTTCTTGCCGAACACATCCACCTTCACGCCGTTTTCAAAGGCATGGATCATGATGAGCGTCTTCTTACCCTCAATCAGGTCGCCGCCACGCTTTTTCCCGAGGACCTTCTCGGATGCCGTCAGGTCGAGCACGTCATCCTGTATCTGGAAGCCCATTCCTGTCAGCCGCCCGAAATCATCCAGGCCCTGCGCGGCCTCATTAGACGCCCCTGAAAGAACAGCGCCCATGCGGGCTGCCGCCCCGTAAAGCACGCCGGTCTTCTTCTCCACCATCTCCATGTACTCTCCTTCAGACACGCTATCCCTGTGCTCGAAGTCCAGGTCAAGCCACTGGCCTTCGCATATCGCAGTGCATGTCCGGGACAGGACATCCATGGCCTCCAAAATCCTCGAAGGTTCCGCAGGCGTCGTCCCCAGGATCTGAAATGCCTTGGAGTAGAGGGTGTCCCCGGCCAAAATGGCCCCGGAGAGGCCCCAGAGCTTGTGCACCGAGGGGCGGCCCCTGCGGATGTCGGCATTGTCCATGATATCGTCGTGGATGAGGGTGAAGTTATGGATCAGCTCAATGGAGACTGCAGCAGGCGCCATTGCCTCCGGATCTCCCCCGGCGGCCTCTGCCGCCAGCAGCAGCATCGATGGCCGAAGCCTCTTTCCTCCTGCATCAACCAGGTGTCTGCTGGCCTCGTAAAGCCCCTCCGGGTGCCCTATCGGCAGCAGCCGTTCGATGGCAGCCGAGATCAGGGCAGCGCGCTTTCCCAGCTCGTTGTCGATCATGATCTGATTCCCTCTCTAATCAATCAGCAGCTCTTGGCCGTTTCTGACGAGATGTATGTTTGAGCCAAAGCTGTATCCAGTTTCCTCGGCCATCATGAGGTAGTTTCCGTGAGAAACCAGGTTACCGTGGCTCGGGATGACATGCTCCGGGTTGATCATCCTGAGAAGCTCCCAGTGGTCCTCGCGGCAGGCGTGGCCCGAAACGTGAACGTTGTCGTATATGCGCGCTCCGCGCATCTTCAGCTTCGTTTCCACAGTGTTACGGTTGGAAATGTTCAGAGGCTGTGGAATGATTCCTGCCGAGAAAACCACTCTGTCTCCGGACTCGACAAGATAATCCGTCTCCCCTCCGGCAACGCGGCTGAGAATGGCTCCCGGCTCGCCCTGGTGGCCGGTTGTGATCGGAAGGTACTTGTCCTTGCCTTCTGTCATGATTCTCTTCAGGGCCTTATCAACGCTCTTTCGCCGGCCGTAAACCATCAGGCTGTCGTTTCTGTCGGCGTAGCCGGTCCTCACAGCTGTTCCCCAGTACTTTTCCATGCTTCTCCCCAAAAGCACCGGCTTTCGGCCCATCTTGTGAGCTGCCTCAATTATGGCCCGGATGCGGGCGATGTG
>CAZHNU010000043.1:25661-30478 GCA_964534145.1 uncultured Methanotrichaceae archaeon
ATAGGCGCCTGGTACTTGTGGGCCAGTTTGGAAATGGCCCCTATGTGGTCCAGATGGCCGTGTGTGCAGGCAATTGCTCTAACCTTTCCATCCACGTTTTTGAGGATGCTATCGTCGGGAATCGCTCCCATGGCTATTAGATCTGAAGCGTGCAGCGATTCCACGTCTGTATCCTCGTGGATCTGGACGCGATCCAGGCGTATGCCCATGTCCATGATAACGATGTCCTTCCCGATCCTTATCGCTGTCATATTCCTGCCGACCTCGTTATATCCGCCGACAGCGATGATTGCTATATCTTTCATTTTGCCAACTCTCTATAAATAGAAAATTTCTTAGTGTCGTAGCCGCGCTCTTCCAGCCACTCCCGGGTTTCGCCCCGGATGACCAGTGGAGCGCTTTTGAGCTTCGAGAGGTCTTTAGAGCCTGTCAGGAACATTGAAATCCTCAGCGCCCGCTCAAAGCCCCTCAGGGACTTTACGACCTCTGCCGTATCTGTCGTGGCAGGGCCCAAGAGCGGAAGCGCCGTTGCAGCCATTGAGGCTCCTATGGCCAGGCTCTTGGCCACGTCTATGCCGCTTCGTATCCCGCCGGAGGCTACTACCTGCGCTCCTGCCGATGCACATTCCACAATGCTTGCCGGAGTTGGAACTCCCCAACTCCAAAAGAGCCTGCCCATCTGGAACGATTCAGGGTCTTCCGCCTTCTCTGCGCGGTAGGCCTCAACGCCTGACCAGCTCGTCCCTCCTACCCCCGAGACGTCTATGATCTTCGCCCCGGCTTCTACCAGCTGAGATGCGGCCTCTCGTGAGATCCCGGCTCCCGTCTCCTTGACCATTATGGGAACGCTGCCCTTCGCAGCCGATTTTATGGCATCTATGACTCCTGATGCCTCTCTGTCTCCTTCCGGCTGGATGCTTTCCTGAAGGAAGTTTAAATGAACGGCAATGGCATCGGCATCCACCATCTCCGCAAGGCGCTCCAGCACCTCGGGGCCTGATTTGCACAGCTGAACGGCTCCGATGTTTCCGATGATAGGAACGTCTGGGGCCGCATCCCTCACCGCAGAGAATGTCTCCACCTGGGCAGGGTCCTCAAGGGCAGCTCTCTGGGAACCGATGCCCAGAGCCACCTTCATCTCCTGGGCAGCCTCTGCGAGGCGAACGTTGATGTCCTTGGTATCAGGATGGCCGCCGGTCATGGCGCTGATGATCAGCGGAAAGTCCAGCCTTCTGCCAAAGAAACTGCAGCTCGTATCGATTTCAGACTCGTCTATCTCAGGCAGCGCCCTGTGAACCAGGACAAGGTCATCAAAAGGCCTGATTCCGGATTCCACCTGTTTTTCCAGGCAGATCCTGATATGATCCATCTTCCTGCTCGAGGTGCTCATGCCGGCCTCCCGACAAAAGTTCCTATTGCCTCTCCTCTCAGCGCCCGGGAGATGTTTCCATCTTTGCCTGCATTGAAGATGACCGAGTTCGTTCCGTTGTCTGCCAGCTGCAAAAGCTCCAGAAGCTTTCCCTTCATGCCGCCTGTGACATCTACCCCGGCGCTGCCGCCTATTTCGTCCTCAAGGGACGGCAGGCTGTCTCTGGTTATCTTTTCTAGAGGCCTTCCCTGAAAGATCACTCCGTCAACGTTGGTCCCCACCGCCACCACCTCAGCTTTTAGAGTGCTGGCCAGATGTGACACCAGCTGATCTCCGGAAACGATCCCAGACCTTCTGGCGGCATCCATTGCCACATCGCCGTGCAAAACCGGCATTAAGCCGACCTTCACCATCTCGACAATCGGCTCTGTAGCAAGGCTCTCTATTCTGCCGTCACGCAGCATAGCGCAAGAGAGGGGATGGACTGGAATGGCCGGTGCTCCTGCTCTGGACAGGGCATCGATCACAAGGTCGTTTAACCTGGCCACTGACCGATGAGTGACCGTGAGGCCTTCCGGGCTGAATATTTGTGGAAGGCCGTACTCCTTTGCCGGCACGTGTCCGAAGGACCCTGCTCCGTGCACAAGAATGAGATCCTTAGGCGCTAACGCTATCTCCTCTGCCACCCTGCGTATCTCGTCCGGCCGCGCAGCCATGGGGCGGCTCTTATCGGTCAGAATGCTTCCGCCGATCTTTAGTATCTTTACCATGGCTCGCTCCTCCATGCCCTTTGCCTCAAGGCTTTAGTCCTCCATCCTCACGCCATCGCATCCCGTTCTGACCATAAAGGCTCTTCCGCAGGCCTGAGAGATTGCTGTAGCAAGGGCCGCCTGGTTGTCCGGTGACGGTAATGCGATCATGCACCCGCCACCCCCTGCCCCCGTGATCTTGGCCCCAAAGGCGCCCCCTGCCCCACGGGCTGCATAGACCAGCTCAGAGAGCTCTCTTGTGCCCACACCCAGGGACTCCAGCAGTCCGTGGTTGACGTTCATCAGTTGACCAAGGCTCTCCAGATCCTGTCCTTCAATCAGCGGAACTGCCCGTAGCGTTATGACGCCTATGGCCTTGAAGATTGGACCTACAACCTCAGGATAGCGCTTGTAAAGGCTTTGGACCTTTTCCACCTCGGCCCTCGTATCATGCGGTCTACGGGTATATCCCACCGCCATCTCCATATCCGGAAGCAAAGTGGGCTTCGCTCCGCCGTCTGAAACCAAAATGTAGCCGCCGTAGGTGGCAAGGGCCGTGTCCGTCGGACTTCCCAGGCCCTGCTGTACGGTTTTCTCAATAAGGTAAGACTGCTTCGCTATCTCGTCCTTCGAGAGCCCCAGCCCGAGGTGCCTGCTCAGCGCTGCCGCTGATGCTACAACGATGGCGGCCGATGAGCCAAGGCCTGCAGCAGGCGGAATATCCGATTTAATTCTCACCCTCAGGTCTTTCGCATCGAATTCACGAAGCACCGCGGAAACATACCGAACAGCAGACAGCGCTGCAGGCGATCTGACCTGGCCTGTTGAAATGTCCACAGAAAAACCTTCGATGGCAAGATCTCCGACCTCCACCACCGTTTGCCCCGGCAGGTCGTCCACCATGGCCCTGACCCGGAGATCAATGGCCGATCCGAGGGCAGGCGTGCCCGAGACTACGGCATGCTCTCCGAAGAGTATTACCTTGCCGGGAGCCGAAGCCGCAGTCAAAATATTGGCCTCCATCAGGTGAAGATTATCGCTCCATAGCCCACAACCTGGGCATAGTCTCCGATGACGTCTCCACTTGTTGCATACCTAAGAAGCTTTCCGCTGGTTGCACCCGCCTTCCGTGCTGCTGTGATTGTGGCCGCAATCGGCCCGTAGCCGCAAGCTGTGGCGTTATACATGTAGACGCGGCCGTAAAGCTCGGGAACATCCATGTTCAAGGCGGCCACGATCAGCCTGGCATCAACCTTTCTGGCTACATCTTGAGGCTCGTAATGGGTGAAGTCGCTGCTTGCAATGACAGTCAAATCTCTCTTCAAATCCCTTGCAGCCTTTGAAACGGCCTCGCCGACCTCAACTGCCGTCTCTTCATCCTGAAGCCCCATGGCAATGGGCAGGATCTTGAAATTCGAGAACCTGCTCTGGAGGAAGGGCAGTTGAACCTCGATTGAGTGCTCCTGTCTGTGGGCCTGCTCATCGTAATCTATGATGGTTCCGGCAAGGGCGTCTGCCAGTTCCAGGTCAGCAGAGACGGTGCCCAAAGGAGTTTTCCAGGTCTCCCGCGAAAGGGCGACAGGGGCGCCAAGGCCGTGATGGTTTGGCCCTAAAATGACATAGGTCTCCTTTTGCGTCAGGCGGGCGTAGACCTCTGCCGCCACAGCGCCGGAGTAGACATAGCCCGCATGGGGCACGACGGCCCCGTAAATTGCAGGCCTCTCCTCCTCTTTCTTTATGCTGCTGAGCAATCCTTCAAGGTAGTGCTTCAGCTCCTCAGGCTGCCGTGGATAGAACTGGCCTGCAACAGCTGGAGCTCTCATCGGAATTAAAACTCCATCTCGAAGTCCGAGATAGTGTACTTAAACCTGCTCTCCTCGCCCCTCTCGCGCAGAACCTGTCGAGCCAGGAGCCAGTATATGAGCGTGAGCGCCTTTCTGCCCTTGTTGTTCGTAGGAATGACGAGATCCACGTTGGATATCATGTTGTTCGTATCGCACAGGGCGATCACCGGAATGCCCACATCCACAGCCTCATTTACGGCCTGAGCATCGCCGCTCGGGTCTGTTGCTATCAGCACATCGGGCTCTATGAAGCCGTAGAAGTCGGGGTTTGTCAGTGTGTTTGGTATGAACCTTCCGACATTGGCAGATGCGCCAATGGCCTTCGCAAACATGGAAGCCGGGCGCTGGCCGTACTGCCTGGCAGACACCACCAGTATCTTGGCAGGGTCGTATTTAGCCAGGAACTTGGCAGCCAGGCGGATGCGCTTATCTGTTGACTGAACATCCAGGACATAAAGGCCGTCTGTTCTCACCCTGTAAATGTAGGGCATCATGTCATTCGTCTTTTGTTGAGTACCGATGTGAACGCCTGCGGCGAGGTACTCGTCTATGGGTATGAGAGTTTCATATTCTCCCGATACCGCTATCACCTCATCTTCTTCCAACCTTTTCACCTACCTAATTCTATCGCGTCTCACGGTGATGGGTATTGCGCCCAGGTTCATCTCTTCTAGCGCTATTTCGAGAGGGTCGATAGATGCGGTATCGATAAATACCGGGGCGCCCATGAAAATCTGCAAAGCGCGTGCTCCTACTATCCTGGCACGTTCGTATCTTGTATATTTATCACCCTTCAAATAGCCACCTCAAAAGGAAGAGTATGATGGGGTTGCTGAGATTCGAACTCAGGTCACA
>CAZHNU010000044.1:0-28668 GCA_964534145.1 uncultured Methanotrichaceae archaeon
TATCGATATTTCCAAGCTCGCGATATTCCTTGATCCTTCTTAAGATGAGGCTACGCAGGCTCATTTGGCCCTCCTAAATAAGTTGTGCTATCCTAGTCTTCAAGAAGATCTCCTCATTGATAAATAAACCTAATAATCTCTATTATGAATTCATATTCGGAATTCCAAATAGCACTTAAGCAGCTGCCATAATAGGGGCAGCCCCATTGTGGTCTTCAGTCTATTTGCAGGTTGGCTATATGCTGCCCATGGTTGCGGCTTCTATTGCACGCCCCATACTATGCGAAAACTCCCTCTGACTCTTTGCAGGAGGCCTTCTAATGATTATCGCCAAGTATTCTATGCATCCTTAAGGGTTTGGATTGGTAGGATACTCCTCGCGCAATACTGGATGTTTCCCTAAGGAAATCTCTATTTACGAGTAAAGATAGCGTGCTGTTTATGTAGACGGCTGCAATTCCCTTGTCAATCAGGATGTCCACCTGGTCCTTCATGAGGGCGATTAAGGGAGAAACCACGATTACCAATCCGTCCAAAAACGAGCGACGGAAGCTGATAGCGAAGCGATTTTCCACCGCCTTAGGGCCTGAAAAATATCCTGCCTGATGATATCCTCCTGCGTCTTTCCGTCATCCAGGTATGATCGGTTTAATTATTAGGGCTTCTCCTTTATATTTATGTTCCTTCAGTGCATATTACTTTCGCCCTGCCCGGCATGTCCTTATCTCCTTCCAGCATATCCATTATTCTAAAAAAATTGAGCATATTTGAGCATCGATCCCGGTGATAATCATGTCCAAAAATCCAAGTCCCGAATTCATCAAGTTCGCCTCAGACATCGCCCACGCCCAGGATGCCGTGAGATCCGCCAACGAGGAGCTGATAAAGCTCTCGCAGAGGTTCGGCCGCATGATGCCAAAGCTTCAGAGGCTTGAGACCCCGACAATCCTTTCATGGTTCAGCCTCTATAACAAAATCAAGGACGGCGCAAACAGGGCCAACGATGAAATCGCGCCGCTGCTAAATAGCGAGCAGGCATCGTCCAACCCGGTGCTTTTGTCCCAGATCGGCTACTATCAGGCCCAGCGCTCCAGGCTCTGCTACAAGATGGAGGTCATGGACGATATCTTGAACGGCATGATGGAGGACCTTCTGGAGAACGGCAGCATCCAGGAGGCGCAAAAGGAGGAGATGCGCTCTGCGCTTGACGAGACATTGGAGCGGAGCAGAAGGCTGGACGCCGCAATGGGCACAGCCTAGAATCCTGTTTCGCGCTGAAGAGGTGCTAGAGGTGCTGCCTTTTCATTATTTAGGTGCCGGTTCGCGGCTTTCCTGGCCATCAGGGGCTCCGTCAGGGGCTTCCTTTACCGACCTGTAATAGAAATACCCGACCACCACAAACGTCACCACGGGCGAGAGCCAGCTGGGGATATGCAGTCCGAAGCTGTCCGCGATCATTATTGTCCCGAGGGCGAGTATTGAGTACATGGCACCGTTCTTCAGGTATCTGTACCTCTTGATCCTCTCGATGTTGCCGATGGTTATCTGGCGGACGACTATTGCTCCGAGGCCGTTCCCCAGTAGTATCAGCGGCACCGACATGGTGAATGCAAAGGCTCCAATGACGCCGTCTATGGAGAACGTCGCGTCTATCACCTCAAGGTAGAGGATCTTGCTTACGTCCGACATATCGCCCTTCATCAGCCTCCTCTCGTTCTCCTCGGCATTCTGCTTGAAGCCGTGGGTGATGAAGAAGGCTGTTGAGCCCGTGACAGCACCCAGGGCCATGAATGGGTTGCGGTTTATGGCTAAATATACAATAGCTGTCAGAAGTACTGAGACCACAGCATAAAACCAGACTCCCTGGTTGCTGATGAAACGCTCGCCTCTAAGCCCGAAGCTTTTCGGCTCCAGGAATATCCAGTGGAAGAAGAGGAAGACCAGGAACGTCCCGCCTCCAATCAGCAGTATGGGAGCCGATGCCTCGATGGCCTCTGCCACCCTCGGGTCGCTGCTGAATGTGCTTGTGAGCGCGCCCACCGGGCCGAGCGAGGGCGTCGTCAACCAGACTATTAGCCAGGGCAAAATCCCTCTTATCACGAAAACTGCGAAGAACAGGCCCCAGACCAGGAACCACCTGCGGGCCTTTGCCCCCATGGTGGACAGGACCTCGGCGTTGATGATGGCGTTGTCTATGCTGCTGATGGTCTCAAAAAGGCAGAGGCCGGCGACGATGAGGATCATGGAGGCGATGTCGTTCATTTGAGTGGTGCAGTAATGATTTCCTGCAATTTAAACTAAACTGGCAATCTGTGGTGCATATTGGTTGTCTTGCTGATGTCCATAATCTTTCTGATCCAGAAAGAAAGTATTTTAACAATGCGAGCCAATGCTGCCCAATTGAGTTAAGCGTCCATTAGGGGGCTCGATCTTAAGTGGATGGGCAGCTAAAGGCTGATATTGACGCGAGGCTCGCGACCCTCCAGGCTCTGCAGGATCTGGTGTCTGCGTCTGAAGTCCGTCTGGAAAAAGCATCTGAGGAGATGGATGAGCTGATCTCCCCTTCGTATGAGCCATACTTTTGCGGGAACGCTTCACTGTATCTCCTGTCCTCCTGCAAGAGATGCGGCCGATGCTGCAGGGATGAAACGTCAATCGCTGTGACGATTGATGATTGCAGGAGGATCGCCAAACACCTGGGCATGAGCCTGAAGAGGTTCAATATCGAATATACCGTGCCTCACACGCTCTCAAGCCGGGATGTAGGGTCTTCAAGGCTGATTCGAAAGGCCGAGGGGTTGCATTGTCCCTTTTACGATTCCCACCTTCCCGGCTGCGGCATTCATCAGGTCAAGCCCCAGGTGTGCAGCGCAGCTTTATACCTATCCAAAATGAACCTTCTCCTCTGCAAAGAGAACAGGCGATTCAGCACCTTTCCTTTCTGCCCCTCAGATGCGGCGCTGAGGGCTAAGATCATGGATTTCAGGGAGAAGATCAGAAGCGATCCTGTGGGGGTGAGCAAGCTTTCGGTGATTTTTAATTCATCCCTTCCCGAGATCCAGCTCTTTCTCCTTCTCCTTCGCTTAAAAGGCATGGAGATATACTTCGGAAGGGATAATGTCGTGCTTTTGAGCCGCAAGATGGGCCTAAAGAGGCTTCCCGATGACGAGGAGCTGAAGCCTGCTGCTTTTCTCTATGCGGTCCTTCTGGTGCAGCCGGAAAATGAGGGCTGATATTCCATCTTCCCCCAGCGATAGCTAGACCATGCTCGGTGAGCATGCAGTGAGCGTGAGCATGCATTATGCGCAGCCCTTTTGCAGGGTGAATTCAGCAAGGTGCCGCTACTTTAGTGGGGCACATTGCAGCCTTTAAAGTGGGCTAAAGCTTTCCCTCAATTATCTTCAGCCTGTCATCGATCTCCTTCAGCTTTGCCTCGATCCTGTCTAAGGATGCCTGCAGGGGATTGAATGGATTCACATAAGGGGGCGGCGGATTTATCTCCGGAAGCTCCGGCCGCTCCGGCACAATCAGGTTATCCCCCAGATTGGGAAGGCAGGGCCCTGGCTCTCGTTTTGGGAACATAGTTATTACTACTAGTTGAAATTATTTAAATTCCGCTGTCGGATGGCGCCTTAATTGAGAATGTCTGCTAATCGATAGTCTGTCAACGCATTCTCAGTCAAGTCTCTGCAGGATATCGATATCGACATGCTAGATGAAACTGGTCCAAAAAAAGATTTGCGCCCTTTTACAGGCATCTCAAGCCTTTGATGGCTGTCGGTTTGGCCTGGGGTGCAATTGGTTCTCGCCTTAGTCAAAGCCTTAGTTAAAGCCCGCGGGAAATGATAGGCTTAAACGACCTCGTAGTTTACGCCGACGTATGCTGTAACCTTGGCCATGCCCTCGGGAATATATTCCTCTCCGAAGAACCTGCCCATGTGCGGGAAGCCGCCTCTCCAGAACATGCCGTGCATCCTCATGGGCATATCCCAATCGTTCGCGTACGATGGGCCGATCTCAATATCCGGATACGCTATCTCCTCTATCTCAAAGGACTTCCCCAGCTTAAATCCAAAGGATTCGGCATAATTCTTCGCCTGGGATCTTGCGTCCTCAAGTGCCTTCTTCCTGGCCTCATCTATAGCCTTATCTGGATCGCTTAATGAATAGCCCATGACGTCCGCTCCGGCTCCTGCGGATTTTGCTGCCTCAATTACCCTTTGCGTCTCGTTCTCGTCATCGGCCTTGAGCTTCACGATCATCCTTTCAGTGACCAGGCTTTTGACAACATCCTCGCAGGTGGTAGTATTATTCTCGGTGTTGCATATCAAATTATGATATCTCATATAGCCCTTGGATCGCCCGGGCATTATCTCGTCATCTTTCACTCCTGCATTGATCAAGGCGTCTACAGTTTCATTTAGAAGCTGCGAGTTTTTTTCTGCAGCAATTGTCGCGTTGTCGTCGCTGCTTTGCGCGCTGACTGCGATGATCACGGTGTCTGCAGGAGTTAAAACGCTGCCCTCTCCAATTACTCGAAGAGAACTATTTTCTGCAACGGCAGCGGTCGCACACAGGACTAAGATCAGTAGTCCTCCCAAGATCAGCTTTGTCCTCATTCCAATCGTCCCCTTATTGATCCTTTAGCTATAGATCATTCGAGAACCTTGAACTCGTCTATAGTTTGGCGAAATGTCATTTCTTTTTCTAAATCCGCAAACTTGGATTCGCAAACATGCTTATTCTTATGACGGCTATTTTAATTTTTCGCTTATAGTCGATGCTAAAGAAAGACATTGACACAATTATTCGTTGAACATCGAGATATAGGATCACTTAAAATATAATCCGGATAATCTCCAACCCATGAGCTTGCAGCTGAAGGAGGCCCTTCTGGAAAAATGCGAGTGGCTGGATATCCCTATGGTTGGAATAGCCAACGTGGAGAGATGGAATGATCCTCCCTTTCAGCCATGGGTGCCCGAGGAGTTCTACCCCCAGTCGATATACCAAAAAGCCAGATCGGTTATAGTCATTGGTCTCCCAATCACCCTGCCGGTGCTCGAAACCTCGCCCTCGATATATTATCGGGAGCTGTACCAGACAGTCAACTCCCTTCTGGATCAGCATACTTATCGGTTGGCCAATTTCCTGAGCGACAGGGGATATCCGTCCATGTTTGTGCCAAGAGACGGCTACGGCAGCGTCAAGGTGCTGTTGAAAAATCCCATTGCATTCTTCTCTCACAGGCATGCAGCCCTTCTCGCGGGGCTTGGGACCTTCGGGACAAACAACATGCTCCTCACTCCTAAATACGGCCCAAGGGTGCGCTTTGGCTCCATACTCACGGCCGCAAGGCTTCCCCCGGATCCAATGCTCAAAGAGCAGCTCTGCATCCGATGCATGCGCTGTGTGGACATGTGCCCATCCAGGGCCTTGAGAACAGGCGATTACCCTGAAAAACTGACGGACAAAAAGGCCTGTGCATCCTACAGCGCCGAGTTAAACGAGCGCTATATCTCGCCCTGCGGGATATGCATCAAGGTGTGTCCTGTAGGGGAGGATCGCAGGCTGTTTGAGAGCGAGGATGCTTCGATATACTCGGATCCAAAGGGATTTGAAGAACAGCACGCGGCCTGGAACCACGTCAGGGCCTACGGCGGGATTTAGGCATAGTTGCAGGTTTAGTTTTGGCTACCACCCATAGCCGGCCATAGCCAAAAGCTATGGGTGGCCCCTCATTTGCAGGATCATTTGCTGGTAGCAGTCTGCTGCGGAGGTGCGTTTTCTTCCTAGTGTTGGGTCGCTGTCCAGATCGATGTGATACAGGCCGAAGTCGCTTGCATCGCAAAACTCGCAGTCCCATTCTCGGTTGGAGGTTATTGCCCAGCAGACATACCCTTTCACATCAATGCCCCCATGAACTGCCTTCTGGACCTCTCTTATGTGTTTTTGGATGTAGGCGGCCCTGTCAATGCCATCAGCCATCTCTACAGAGCCGTTCTCGAAGATGATCAAATGCTTGCCGGGGAACAGTCCCTGAAGATCCTTTAGGATGCCGTATAGTGCTTCGGGCCAAACAGGAGCCCGATCGAAGTGCCGATAGGCGGCATCCATCAGTCGCTGTATCCTTTCCGGATGAAGGGATGAAATTCCCCAATAGTAATCAAGCCCAACGAAATCGAGCTTTCCGGCACAGCCAGCGGGGCATAAAAACTCGTCCAGCTGGCCGGCCATTCCCATGTACCACCAGTTGGTCATGATGATTGTCGTAAGTATGCTGTACTGCTTTAAGAGGGAGTCGAGGAATGCCATCTTTGGAAGGAGTTGCGGGATACGGTCTTTCGTCTTAACCGCATGGAATCGAACTTTGCTGGAGTCGCCGAATATCCGCAGGGCGAGCAATCGTGCAAGGTCTATCTCCAGCCCCTCAAGCTCTCCTGTTTCCTGCAAAGCGTAGGCAAAGCCGGGAATGTCCTGTCTGGCGGCAACAATAAGGTATCCTCTATCCTGAATGCGCCTGATGGCCGTCCCCTCCGGGGCTATCGGCATGGGACCAAAGGCTGCCTCTTTCTGTCTTGCGCTTGCCTTAATGCCCTGTTTGCTTACTGGAAGGGCCCTTAAGGATCTTGCAGGCATCAGGGCTTTATGGCCCGTGAGCCTTTCATAATTGGCCCTCCACCTCGCCCCTTCCTTTGACCTATTGAACTCCATGACGACTGCGTCAACAAGATTGAGCAGATCGCCGCTCCCCTGTGAGACCGCTGCCGCATACGGCTCGTCGCCGGAAAGCCGTTCGCCGATTCGTTCGCCGATAAGCCTGTACCGTCCGGGATGCTGAAGCATCAGGCCATAGGAAATTGCATCGTCGGTCAGCAGCGCATCGGCCTCTCCGCTTTCGAGCGCGTCAAGCGCTGCTGGATAGTCGCTGACAATCTTTGCTATTGCATCGGGAATGACTGCCGGAAGATCCTGCATAGAGACTGAATCCCTGACCACCGCTACCGGCCTTCCATCAAAGGCTTCGATATTTTCAGCAATGCTGTCATCTCTTGCCATTAGCAGCTGGTGGGCGATGAAATATGTGTCTGAGAACATCACCTGCAGCTCGCGCTGTGGGGTCTGGGTCAGTGCGGCCATCACCACATCGGCTTTATCTTGATAAAGCAAGCTGTCCAGCTTCACGGCCCATTTGCTTCTTCCAAAGGGTGATGGGCGAGATGAGAAGCGATCCCTTTGCCTCTGTAAATCGCTGTATCCCCTTATGCTTTTTGCGTTTTTGTCTATGAGCTGCTGAAGCATTCTGGGCAGGCCATAAACGTATTGGTTAACCCCCACCTCTGCGCTGGGGTTCACGGCCTTAATGGTGTCGTAGGCCGCCTTATGGGATATGAAGAGGTTTCGAATAAGCATTCCCACAGCCTCGACCTGTTCCTGCATCGTCGTTCCTAGAGGCATTCCAGGAGGCGCAGCATAATTTGCGTCCCACCAGGGCTTGAGATAGCCTCCTAAAAGCAGGTTCGGCTCGTTAAATGTGATCCAGTATGGAACCTTTTCGCCGAAATGCCTTGCTATTTCCAGGGCGTATCTGGCGAACATCGCCGGGAAATCCTCTGAAATCATGCCTCCCCGACGCTCGACATGGAGCGGCCAGGTGAAGTGGTGCAGTGTCAAGATCGGCATCATGCCGCAGGAGGTGATTTTATCAATCACATCCTGATAATGGTTTAAAGCGGCATAGCTGAACTGTCCGGGCTGCGGCTCAATGCGTGACCAGGCGACTGAAAATCTAAATGCGTTGCAGCCGATGTCATGTGCCAGATCGATGTCCTCTTTATATCGGTTCCAAAAATCTGTGGCCATTTTACGTGCAGTATTTGGGTGCGAGACGCGTTCCCAGACATCGCGGATATCAATATGTTCAGGGTCATATGCCTCGCACTGGTGGTCGGCGGTAGCCACGCCGAAGAGGAAGGACTCAGGAAGGGGGCAGCCCTCTCCTCTGCCAAGCAGGGCCTCCAGGCGATCTTTTAGCGACATAGAGCTCGCTCCTCGACGCCGTCTAATTTCATAATTGAAAACAAGAATTTAATTCCGCTAATAATTATTTCCTCCTCGTTTTGATATTGATTATCGGATTATGCTATTTAGAATGTTATTAATAGATATATATTGCTATCGGTAAAAGAAAAACGTGTTTTTCCGATATCATTGACCGATTTCCTGGTCTTTAGTTACGTCATAATTTAAGATGTTCTTATTGAATAATCTTCTATTTTAATTATTATATAATTACGGTTGAGCGTGAAATTCTGGTGCAATTTTGAGTTCCTTCCTTATGTGTGCTGGTAAACGTTTTTAAAAACCTTCCAATCGGAATGGGATATGCTCCACGTGGGATAAAGCATCAGACAGCGCCCCTTTATCGGAATTGAGGCCATTATCCATTCGATGAAGTCCGGCAGCTTTGATATTTTATCTCTTATTGCAGGCGATATTGGATACATTTCTCCTTCAAGGTATCTAAGAAAAAGCTCCCTTTTAATAATCGCCTCACGAAGCTCTTCCTGGAAAATAGAGGCTAAGTTGCCTGCTGAGTCAAGCATCAGTCCGTCTATTTCCTTTATCTCAACATTGTTTCCATGAATATCGCACGTTTGCAGACAAAGAATTGCCCTTTCATCGGTCACCAAAATAAAAAAGTATCTCTCCGGATGAAGCCGGAGCTGCTCATAAAGGTTCTTTGCGCTTGACTCAATCCCCATTTTAATCAATTAGATCTCCCCCTAAGATCTCATGGCTTCCCGCACCAAAATATAACCATAAATCATTATGTATTGATATTTCAAGAACCTGGCGGTTGAAAGGATGCATTGACGATATGGATTTAAAGGAACCTAGGCTTCAACGATCCAAAAGGTCCTCTTTTCTGGCAACGATGATGATGGAATAAGAACCATCAACATCTTCAACAGTAGGATAGGCGGCAACGTATGAAAGCCATCTGATCATGTCCTTTGAGTGCATGTTCGGCTCATCGGAAAGCCTTCGAGAGATCCGCCTGGCATTTAATAGCTGCTGCTCCCTTCTAAAAAGCGCTTTGGACCAGGACTGTCCCAGCCTGTAGACAACCTTTAATCCCTGGCCCTCGACAGTCCTCCTAAGCGACTCAAAGCTAAACCACTGTTTATGGCTTTTATTCCTGGGAAGACCGGCGCTGTCGCCCGACTCAGAAAGCACATTTGGCACAGAGCAGATAAAAAAGCCGCCGGAGCGAAGCATTTCTGAGAACTGGGATACCGCTCGCTTTGGATCGACCAGGTGCTCAAGGGTTTCAAAGCTGACAACGGCATCTACCGACTTCGCGCCAATCTCGAACAACAGGTCCTCGCACTCCAGATCGACCTTAAGGAACCTTGCGTTGTGGTTTTTGCTCCTTTTTGACGCCTCTCCTATCAGTTCCTCGCTGCTGTCAACTCCTATCACTGTCTTTGCTATGCTGCAAAGCTCGCACGTGCCGTATCCCATTCCGCAGGAAATGTCGGCCACAACCTCCGGGTGATGTCCTTTTAAGAAGTCTGCGGCAAAAAGGTAGCGTCCCAGATACTCTGCCTTTCTCCAGAGGTTGGAATCGGCTGGATCAAAGGGATCGATTTGGTCCAGGCCGCTGCCGCAAAAGGCCAGATAGGATGACATTTGAATCTCTCGTGATCGCTGCTTGGCGATAAAACTTGTCATCAAGGAAAAGGCGCAGCTGAGACAAGATGCCAGGCTTTAAGCAGAGCGGCCAAGCTAAAGTTATCGAGACGACGAAACCGTCTCCTTTCAGGTGTTTTCGCAAAGGCGTGATTTAAGTTGCAGGCTTCAAATACATCGGAATAGCGTACATGCCGTAGAGAATTGCGATGATCGTCGCAGCCTCCAATACGTATAGTCCTGCCAGGAAGATATCCATCTTCTCTTTCTGGTGCTCTACATTGTCTGTCATTCAAAATCTCCTTGGCCCATTAGATGCCAAGATTTTCGTTGCCAATTGGTGTATCAGGGATGAAGTTATTTAAAAATTTCCGGGACATCCTGCAAATGATTCAGGGATAACAGGGAAGACAGGGCAGATCATTTATAACCGATCAAGGATAACCCAATCGAGGATAACCAATTAGAGCCTTGAAGCCAACGTAGCTGTGATATTATGCCACTAGATCCCTATGATTACGTGCGCATTTGGGCCCAGCTGGACTTTAAGTGCCAGCGCTGTGGAATATGCTGCCAGGTAGCCGATCCAATTGACATTTATCCCAAAGATATCCGGAGATTGGCAAGCCATTTCAACATTTCCGTGAAGGTGGCGGTTGAAGAGTTTACCGTTCCCCACCCAAATGAGCCCGATCTCAGGGCCTTTAAGTACAGCGCGCCCTGCAGGTTCTACGATGAGTCGATAAAGGGCTGCAAAATTTATCAAGCGAGGCCGATGGTATGCAGGTGCAGCCCATTCTTGAGCCCCGGCCAGATTGGGCTTGAAGGAATTGAGATCTACGAAGAGTGCCCTGCCTCAGAGGAAAGCCTCAAGAGAATTGAGAGTGACTTGGATCAGCTCTTAAGCCCCGACTCCAGGGAGCGAAGGAGGCTGGAAAAGGCGCTGTCCAAAATGATGCAGATAGAATGACGGAACGGCCGAAATGACGGAATAACGGAAAAGCGGGCTCCTGATGAGCATTGCCTCCAAACCGAAGGACGTCCAATTGAAAAAAGGGACAAAAGGGTTCAGATTGGCTTTATCTGCCAGCATTTACGGACATCATCGATTCAATGCCTTTCCGTCTTTGGCTGAGGGTTCATCATCACTGTTTGAATCTGGCCGCTGAAAATGGCATTCTGCATTCCAGACAGACTTGTTTTCCCTATGTGAAACGGCATTGGTGGCTCAGGTTGAGGGTTCAATGAAACGGTCATTATCAGGCCGCTGAAAAGACCCTTGCCGGCATCGGACCCTATCTCATAAGGCGCTGGCGGCTCGGGCTGAGGGTTTAATGCAACGCTTCCAATCTGGCCGGAAAATGAGGTCTGGCCGCTGTTAAATCCTGTTAATGGCATGGCTCCGCTGGCCGACAGTCCTAAAACCAGTGCCGCAATTGAGAATATCAAAATGCCCCTTAATGACAGCTTCTTCATTGGCAAATGAATCACCTATCGGTTAAAGTGTTTAATAAGATATTAATCTTTCTGCAAATAGAGATTGCCTTTTATTTTCTCTATAGCGCTATAGTGCATCGTCGGGGAAAATAATGTCATTTTCATAGTCGGAGTCGCCAAAAGAACATATATAAGCATTTTTATCCATTTCGCCAATAAATGAGTTGAGCTTATGGATGGGGACTATGGGCACTCCTTCATAGAACAGTATTTCCTCCTCAATTAGCGTGATTATAATTGGAATTGCATCCTCACCGGCGATGCATTTGTAAAACGCGGTTCTCTCCTTATGCTGCACAGCGGCCTTTTTTAATGCAGACAGCCTATAGCGATTTCCTGACCATTTCTTGCATTCAACCAAAATCGTTTGGCTGCCTCTCTTGGCGATAACATCGAATTGCCTTCGCTTTTTGTTGAATGTTTTCACAGCATTTATCTTGACATTGAAATCGTTTTTCTCAAGGATGAAGGCTGCTAATCGTTCAAAGTTTTGCCAGATAACTTCCTTTGAAATCCTATCCATATCTTCGACGCTCTTGATATCTTCGAAATTTATAAATTGACTTGCCATAAATTGATTTGCTCTTAACTCGTTGATATCTTCCGCAGTGTATAGTTTTTAATCCTTTCTATTCTATTGATCCTTTTTTGTACCTCCGTCATGAGAAAATCCGGGTACAGAGCTAAATTAAAATTGCAGCAATTCATTACTGATAAGTAAATCCATCCATCAATCGGTGAGATAATGACACGCTTGAGAAAAAGTTTGCTTTTGTTTGCCCCCCCGCTCCTCATGATCGCTGTGGGGACGATCTGTACAGCATACGCATCTGACAGCGCTGATTTCGGGCCGCTGACAACTAACGGAGAGCCTCTATGGCGGCTAATCACCGCCTCTGATGCAGTCACAACCAATCTTTCCAAAATTGAGACGGCACTATTCGATGCCAGCCTTGCCTTATCGGAGGCTGGGATCGACGGGCCAGACGCCGGGGGGGTTCTATCAAACCTCACAAGGGCGGATTCTGCCGTAGTCGACTGCATCGCTATCGATGCTAATGGCACAGTTCGCGAGGTCGAGCCCGAATCGTTTGAAAGCGTGAAAGGGGAAAACCTGAGATGGCAAAGCCACGTAAACGATACCCTGAATTCAAGGCATTATTTGGGATTTTACTTCATAGACGCTGTCGAGGGCTTATATGCAATCGATTCGGAGATGCCCGTCTTCGATAAGAATGGAACGTTCATCGGAACTGTAAGCCTGATGTTCAACGGCAGCCAGTTTTTCGAAAGGGTTCTTGCGCCGTTCCAGTCCGGCGGAGACTCCAAGATATGGGTAATCGAGGCGGATGACGGGACGATTCTGTATGAAATAGATCCCGCGCAGATATTGCTCAACAGGAGTTCGGCCATATTTCAGGATTATCCAGAGCTTTTGGAATTCTATGATAGAATGATCGCTGATAGAGCAGGCTATGCGACATATGAGTTTCTGGACCTGTCTCATGCAAAAACCATAAAGAAAGGCAGCTACTGGATCACCATACCAAATGAGGGAACTGAGATGAGAATGGTACTAACGGTCCCGCTCAACTGAGCCCGAAGGGATGCTTTGCGGATGGGAGATTGAGTGCTTAAATGCTTAAGTCCTCCTTACTCTCAGCCTTTCATCAAAATCCGACTCGTCTTAAGGGGCGTACAGTGCGCTTTCATCTTCAAGAAATGCTATATCAGGGCATCTTCAGAATAATAGAGGATTGATTGATGTTATTCCCGAATATTGATGTTTGATTTGATTATTAGCTATAAATATGACCTTAAATCTATGAATAAGATCTATTCTGGATTAAATTAATTAACAAAACTATTGGTTCAATTTTTAACGAAAAATGGACGATCTGCTGCGGTTTAAGCCACTGTAATAATCTTCGTTCATGCCGCATTTGCGTTCGTTCGGCTCTACTTTCTTATATCGTTCATATGATTGGGGTTGTTGCATGACGGCTCAGTTTGAACACAAGAGCTGTCCTGCATTGGAGGTACAGTGTAATGAAAAGAATTAATATATTAATGGCATTAGTGGCCATGTGCGTTCTTGCTGTGCCGGCCTTTTCCATGCCGGACCGCGGAATGTGTCAAGAAGACGAGAAAAATCTATGCGATTGCCCAAAGCCGATGATGGCTCCTGAAGACCATCCTGTCAAGTCCTTGATGGGTGAGAAGTTCAAGAGCGGCATGCAGAACCCCTGTGATGACGCAAAAGGCCTGAAGGGCCCCGAAGACCATCCCGTCAAGTCCATGATGGGCGAGAAGTTCCAGGGCGGCATGCAGAACCCCTGTGAATGCCCGAAGCCTGAGATGGCCCGAGAAGACCGCCCCGTCAAGTCCATGATGGGCGGCAAGTGTAAGGTCGACATGCCAAATCCCTGTGATGGTGCAAAAGGCAATGTGGGCCCCGAAGACCATCCCGTCAAGTCCATGATGGGCGAGAAGTTCCAGGGCCGCATGCATAGCATGCAGAACCCCTGCGAAGGCCAGAGGAATATGATGGAGGACGGATTCAAGGAGTAAGGGCAACTAATGGCTCTGTGATTGGTCAGGGACTAATCCCCTGGCCAATTATTAAATAGATATAAAGAGGAACTTTCAAGGCTTGAGGAAATTTATATGCAAAAAATGTATGGTTTGATTTTGCTGGCATTTCTGGCGTCCTGTAGCTTGGCGCTCTGTGCATCTTCACAGGATGAGGCCGCTTTGACAATTTATGTCCATGATGGTGACATTAATGGGACCATGTTGTCAGGCGTCCAGATATCTGGGGAGGATGCCGCAGGCACCGGCTTTGAGGCAGTAACCGACTCCAACGGGGTTGCCGTTGTTTATGGGCCGCCTGGGACATGGCAGTTTAGCTTCGCAAAGGATGGCTATGTGCCGCTTGATTTAAGCTATGATGTTGAGGAGACTGAGAATGCAGCTGCATATCTCGAAAAGGCAGTCTCATCAGAAGGTGAGGCAGCGCTGACGGTATATGTCCACGAGGGCGACATAGATGGGGACCTCCTATCAGGCGTTCAGGTTTTAGGAGTAGATGCGGTCGGCAACGAGTTTGCAGGCGTGACGGATTCCAGCGGTTCTGTAGTCGTTTACGGGCAGCCCGGAACATGGCAGTTTAGCTTCACGAAAGATGGCTATGAGCCGCTCGATTTAGAGTATGAGGTCGCAGAGACGGATGCTGGGGCGGTTTATCTCGTAAAGGCTTAATTAAGCTGATCAGCAGATGCAAGATACTTTTCAGCCAGCATCACAACCCATTGGGTCCGATGGGCCTTTCATGGGGCATGTGCGCGCTATGGGCCATGATTGCCAGGGAAGCGGCAATCAGCCATAGCCCAGATGCAGAGCGACCAAAACGGCCAACTTCAGTAACTTCAGGTGCACTTAAAAAAAGCCCCTCTCCAGAGCTTTTAAATGGGGCTTTGGCTTTTCCATTCTCAAGACACACGCATACATCGATTTAGCCGTTTGCCCGCATAAAAATCCATTATTTTGATCCTTTTGAGATAATTTATGAATATTACCGTTATCAGCTCGATTTGAGCGTTATTCTTTATTTGCAGCTGAATATGAACCATTATAGCCGATTTAGATTTGCTCACGATCACGCCTAAAGGGCTCTACCAATCGTTCGTTCGGTCTAGACTTTTTGTATCGTTCAGGATGGAAGTAAACCTGAACTGCTAATCGCTGATGAGCGAAATGAAACTAAGAACTATTAGAAGGTGAAGAGGATTACAGGCATAATGGAACTTTCAGGCATAGAAAAGGTTTACGGAACCGGGGAAAATCAGGTCTCCATTTTGAAGGGAATTGACCTTAGCATCGAGGGTGGCGAGTTCGTGGCCCTCATGGGACCATCGGGAAGCGGAAAATCCACGCTCCTAAATATCATCGGCTGCCTGGACAGGCCCACAAAGGGAAGGATGCAGCTATTCTCCAGAGATGTAAGCCAGGTCTCTGAGGAGGAACTGGCAGTGATTCGAAGGGACAAGATAGGGTTTGTCTTTCAAAGCTTCAATCTAATCGGCAGGATCTCGGTTCAAAAGAACGTCGAGATGCCGATGATCCTGGCAGGAGTTCCCGAAGGGGCTAGAAGGGAGAGGTCAACGAAGCTATTGGGGCGATTGGGCCTGGAACACCGGATCAGGCATTCTCCGCCTGAAATATCGGGCGGAGAGAGGCAGAGGGTTGCCATTGCGCGGGCACTTGCCAACGATCCGGAGATGATAATAGCAGACGAGCCTACGGGCAATCTCGACCTAAAAAACAGCATAGAAGTCATGAACATTTTAAGGGATCTGAACAAAGAAGGCAGGACAATCATAATGGTGACGCATAACCCGGAGACGACAGAGAACTGCAGCAGGGTCATTCGGCTGAGGGATGGAAGGATCCTGGAGGCATCGTGAGCATGAGCGAAAGAAAGGAAAATACAGGAAAGCGTGCTGCGGTCGCCGTATCGTCGTTGCTTCTCACAGCCCTGGTTCTCGCTGCCTTGCCTCAGACGGCCACGGCATCTTACATCTATCACATGCCGGTGGTCGTTTCATCCTCTCTATCGCCGGAGGTGCTCATGCCTGGCGATACCTCACTGCTCACAATCACGCTGAAAAACGGAGCTGCACAGTATGGAACCGGCAAGGAGGTCGAGGGCACAACTCTCTCCACCCCCGTTAACAGGACAATGCTTACTGGAACGAACGAAATTGAAGTGATAAACAGCGACAACAATAAGGTTGGGATGATAGGCCCAAACGACGAGGTCGTTTTATACTATAACATAAAGGCAAACGAGAGCATATCAGACGGGACCTATTTCCTGGACTTCTCAGTGGATGCGGGATACGACTCCAAGGAGATATCCCGCCAGATTCCCGTAAAGGTGGACTCCACAAACATAAGCATCTCCAGGGCGGAGCTTCCTCAAAACGGCAAAATCAGCCTTGATGTGGCCAATCCACGCCAGAACACTCTTAACGCCGTGACCATTGTGCCGACCGGCAAAGGAGTTGAGTTCTCTCCAGAGAAGTATTACATCGGCACGATGAAGCCCGATGAGATCTTCACCATTAAATTCGATACGGCCTCGAAGTCGCCGTCGTCCCAGGCCCAGAACCTGAGCTTTAGGGCAGTCTTCAAGAACGGGGACACATGGCACGAGTCCGAGACCTACACCATGACCGCTCTTCCGATGTCCGGCAGTACAGGCGATTCAATGGGTGCGACAGGCGGGGCAGTCGGAGGCGCAAAGGCTGCCGGGGCTCCTCAGGCAGCAGCGACGACCGTTGCGGCAGTTCTTCTGCTGACGGGACTTGTGGGTGGAGTGGCTTTGTGGCGCAAAAGGAAGAGCAAGCCTAAGGCCTGATTGAGGGTGCTTTGCAGTGAGAATGAAAGACATGCTGGACTATGTCCTTATAAGCCTTAACGCAGATCGACGCCGGGCATTCATGTCCAGCCTTGGAATCGTAATAGGCGTGGTATCAATCGTTGCCCTGATCTCCATCAGCGAGGGTCTCTATGGCGGAATGAGCGAGAGGTTCGGCGACATGGACATGGACCTCATAAACGTCAGGCCGGGATCGGACATGGGCGGGCCGGGGCCGGGCGATCCTGATGGTCGTCCTGCCTCCACGCCCGCGGACCCGGCGGAGCTTACAGAAAAGGATGTGAAGCTGATCGAAAACGTCATTGGTGTAAAGGATGTATACCCGTTAAAGACGGAAAGCGCCCTGCTGTCTTTCCGCGGCGATAACGCCTCTGTCAGATTGATTGGCCTGTCTCCGGAAAACCACGAAGATCTCCCAGAGGTGATAGACAAAGGCCGGTTTCTGTCTGAATCAGACTACACGGCCGCTGTTGTCAGCCACGATCTGGCCGAGAACTTCTTTAGGATGGATATCTCTCCTGGAAACTGGATCAGGATCTACCAGCAAAACGGCGACCGCTATCTGGACCTAAAGGTGGTCGGAATACTGGAGGAGGACGAGGACCCGTCTTACGGATCCGAGACCGGGATCTACATCACCCACAGGGCCCTGGAGGAGTTTCTCGGAGAGGATGATTACACCTACTCGACAATCGTGGTCAGGGTCGAGGATTCCTCCCAGGTTGATGCGCTGTCCGACGAGATCGACGAGCAGCTTTCCAGGATCCACAGGGATGAGGCCTACAATGTAGAGCCCACGGCATCCAGGCTGGAGTCGATGCTTGAAATGATGAGCATGACAAAATACGCTCTAGCAGGCATAGGAGCCATATCTCTAATAGTCGGGGCTATTGGGATTTCCAACGTCATGATGCTGGCCGTAAGGGAAAGGACGCGGGAGATCGGAGTCATGAAGGCCATTGGAGCCAGGTCCCGCGATATCAGGTATCTTTTCCTGATGGATGCGGGAATATTGGGCCTGATCAGCTCCCTTGTTGGCATTGCACTTGGAGGAGCACTTTCAGGTGCTGTCGGGTCCTTTGCAGGGCTGCCTTCGCTTGTAACCGGACAATCCATAGCTGTTGGGCTGATGTTTGGCATAATCTCTACAACCGTTGCAGGAGTTTACCCGGCAAGCATGGCCGCGCGTCTCGATCCAATTGAGGCCTTGAGATCTGAGTGATAGGATGGTCTCCGGTAAAAGACAAAGTGAAAGGCCAAATGAAAAGCCGAATGAAAAGGCAAATGAAGACTGAAGATGATCCACAACCTCCTATGTGAAATGCAAAGGCGGTCTGGCAGCTCAATAAACCAGCCGCCTCATTTCTATTTCGAAAATCGGCAGGCGATTTGAAATGGCGATTATGGGCAAAATGCTCCTGTATGCGGGATTTGTAATCCTACTGATGGCATCGGCCAGGGTAAGTTCTGCGCAGACCTTGCCGGAAAATATAGGTCTTGAGCAAAGGGATATATCCGGACTTCCAATGGATCTCAATCCAATCGACATCAAGCCGGCTGAGGATTTGGAGATAGAGAAAGCTGGTCCTCCCCCGGCAGGCTTTCCAGTATGGATGCTCATAAGCGAGCAGGGAATTGCCTGGAAGGACAACAGAAGCTATGCCCTGCGAATAATAGTTGAGCGCTTGATTCCCATGGAGCCCGGCCATGTCCAGGAGCTGATGTCCTCTGACAAAAGCCTGGAGGAAATAAAGGATGCGATAGGAACCTCTCCGGAAGAGTCGATATACCACGGGAGCATGAAACTTGAGGAGGAAATTTACCCTCTGGTAAATATCAGGATTTCGTCCTATGCTGACAACTCAAGCATCCTGGAATCGGATGTGGCAAAGCCCAACCAGGACTCGCCTCTCGCTTATGAAATGATGATCTTGGGCCATATCAGGATGAAAATGACGCCCTCGAAGGACGGCCTGGTCGGTCAGGGCACGCTTCTAATGAATGACAGCAGCCACTTGGGAACGCATTCAATCCTCATCGATATAGTTGCGCCAAATGATGGAAAGACGGCATTCGGCAAGGGAAATGAGCATGATGTCCAGAAGCATTCCTGGAGATCGCCTTTGGATCCGGGAGACCATTTAGGTAATGGAGACTAAAATGAAATCGCAAATGTGGCTTGCAGTTTTGCTGGCAATCTTTCTCTTCATCTTGCCGGTTCTCGGCGACAAGGGGTCCGGACAGGTATCGCTCAGCATCTATGTGGACGAGGACTTCGAAAAGGTGCTTGTCGTGGGCTTCATCACAGATCCTGAGAGCCTGCCTTTCCCGATGGCCTCGGGACAGATCTACGAGAAAGACACAGGAACAGTGTACGCTGTAACCGATTCGCTAATCAAGGCCAAGGATGACGAATATAGATTGGATTTTCCGCTTAAGGGAAGCTTTGATGAGTGCCATGCTGTAATCTATATCCCCGGAAACATAGAAATGAAGACGATCGACTGCTCTAAGGGCCTGGATCTTTTCTCTTCCAGCTACGACGGGTCATTAGTCCTGGATATTCACGGCTTTGATCTGACCGATCCGGCGATCAATATAAGCTATCAGGCAGATTAAAATTTTATTTCCTGTATGCAAATGCAGTTTTTCTGCTCCAAAGTCCTCTCTGAAATATCATGCCTTTCTGTATTTTTCCCCCAGCTTCACGGCCTTTCCCATACGTACCAAATCATCCAGGACTTCCTTTGTGCTGCTTTGGTCCACAACCAGTCCGTATTGTTCCCTCAGTCTATCCTGGATATCCTCAAGGGTGCAGGGCTCCTCAGCCAGAACCTTTTCTGCAAAACCCACCAGATCCTCATGGGCTGCCCAGGGATAGATTATCCAGACCCATTCTCGTATCACCTCGGCACAGAAATCAGGCACAAAGAATGATGTTGTTTTATGCTGCAAGACACCAGTTTTAATTTCCCCTGCGCCCAGGTCATTCACATAATTCACGGCTGTCCTTAGAGTGTCTCCCGTGTCTGTAATATCGTCTATTATCAGTATTTTTTGATTATGGATTTCAACGGATAAGGGAAATCGAATGGTTGCTTCTGGCCGCCTGCTTGCAGCAACGTCCCAATGCTCAACCTTAATGCTCGTCAGATGGCTTTGAAGAAGAAAATCGCAAACGATTCTTGCCGGTATATATCCTCCCCGTCCTATGGCGATGACGAGGTCGGGACGATAACCGGAGGATTTGATCTTATTGGACAGCCTCCCGGCAAGCTCGACGGCCCTCTCCCAGCTTATGAGTTGGCAGGGGAGACACTTGGGATCCATGATAGTTAGGGAACTGTCCAAGAATTAAAGATTGTCGGAAACGCTCTTCGAAGAAGGTTCAGATAATCCGGCATTGTAGTGCCATGGGCTGGATTTATGATAAACACCAGCACAGGTATTTGGCGGCTCTGGGCATGGGGATCATGGCCGCATCCCTGATGTTCCTGGGCTACCTGGCCGGGAGCCCAGGCAGCGATATCAGACTGATGCTATTGCCATTTATGTCCCTGGGAATTTGTTCTGCGCTATTCCAAAGTCCGAACAATGCTGAAATAATGATGGCACTGCCCAAAGCCAAGATCGACATTGCATCCAGCTTCATGGCGACTATTAGAAACCTCGGCATGGCTCTTGGAGTATCGCTATCCGGTGTCCTTGTGACGTTTCAGCTCAAATAGGCAGGATACGCGGGGACAATCCTTAGCGCCGGGCCGGTAATGCTCGCATCTTCAATAAGCCATGTGATGATATTGGCGGGGATGGTATGTGTTATCGGCACACTGGCCGCTGTGTATAGGGGCTTAAGCTCTGCAGCCCAATGTCCCTGAATTTAAAGGCAAACCAATCAAATAAACCAATCAAATCTGATCTGCAGACAACCTGTAACTTGTAGACAATCTGCTCGGAACCGATCTTGATTGGTCAATTCTCTCTTGATTGGTCCAATTTCCTGATGCCAATTGTCATTGTAATCAAGCGCAGTCAATGAGATGCTTCAGGGAGAACTCCTTATTTCCGCAGGCGCACATAAATGAGGACGATATTATAGCAGCCGGTATTATTAGACCAATATCTTAATATACAACAAGTTTTATTAGTAAGGTTGCAAAGACCAGAAATATGTAAGGTTAGTCCTATGGGGAGGTAAGTTCTTGGTCAAAATATCTCTTAAAATAATAGGGATAAAGTATATGCTTAGCCTGCCTCCATGCTCTTGGTGCCAGTTAACCTAATTCTCTCTCAACTTCTCTCTCAACCGTTAATGCCCGATTTCTGCTGACATCCTTTCCTCACCATTTTAGCAGGCAAATCTTGGAATGCTTGTTGAATAAGGCAAACATGTTACGTTAAGGTGGGAATATATGAGGCATAACCTGAACAGCATGATCGACCGGGCCATTGAGGCTGAATTGGCCGATAGGAGAGAGTTCCTCGTCGATCGCTGGCTTTATCGTGCCTTCTATAAGCAAATAGAGGATGGAGAACTCCCATGTCCGATTTGCAGCAGTGCCCCGTGAATTCGCTGGTTATTTGAATCCTTATTTATTTGTCCATTAGGCTATAGGTACTATCCTCTTAAAATAAATTAGCTGATCTGATGGTTATATACCGATACATTCTTGGATCAGCCCGACACCACTGTAAACTGCTCCTGCAGTAGCCATTGATCATTGACGTAAACATCTACAGTCCAGCTGCCGCGCGGATCTGGATTGGGGTTGGTTCCGTAGTATGAGTAGCCTTCCTGCTCAGCAATTCTTCGAGCATCCCATTCATTGCTTTCGCCCCATTCGTAATGACTGAGCATTAGAGGAACATCTATTGAGTCCCAGACATTGTAGGATGTATAATAGCCGCCTTTTGGATTAGGCGGAATATCATAGGTATGCGTTATCTCGTAATTTTGACCATTCATATTATATTCTCCGCCTTTCCAATTCCATTCGATTCTGGCGGCACCAATATTTCCTAACTGCAGCCAAGAGCATGGCATCAGAGTATCCCTAATTTCGTCGGTTTTCGTGGTCGTGACTGGCTTACCTGTAGCATCTTCGATTTCGCTTGCCATACAGTGATCGAGAAGGGCGAAGGTGCCACGGGCAGTACCAGTGCCATGTGCAGCATCAGAGCCGGGTGTCGCTCCAGGGCTAATTGTCGCTGTTTCAGAACCGATATTCAGGTCAAATTGCTCGGTAAAACGTTTCTCGCCATTAATGTAGATATCTACTTCCCAATTGCCTGACATGTACTCTTCTTTTGGTATATCGGCAACATCCAGAGCATACCAGACATTGTAGGACGTCCAATAGCCGCCCTTCTGGTTGCGATCGATATTAACTTGGCCGGTTTTATATGGATTGCCATCTGGCGAATACCAATGCCAAATTACTGTAGCTCCCAGAACATGTCCCAAATTTAGCCAGGAATAGATCTTGTTATCGGTAATTGAGAACGCGTTGGATCTGGTAATCACCTCATTGGTGGATTCATCAACATCGCTTGCCGTACAATGATCAAGAATCTCAATGAAGTAAAGGCTGGTCAAGTTTATGCCAGAGGCGTTGGTTTCAGGGACCCATGCAGACTGATCTCCCAGTTCTCTCGCCGTGGCATAGGCTACATCCGACTCACTAGTTCGACCAAGCGCCTTTAGAGCATGACCTTTGTTGGTCCAGACTATTGAAACATCTGGGACAAGCTCAATGGCCTTATCATAAGCTTGCAGTGCCTCATCGTACTTTCCCTGGCTAAAGAGAGCTTCGCCTTTACTATTCAATGCCTTCCAGTTCTGGAAATTGTCAGGATCGGAATTGATAGCGTCATCATAGAAGCGGATGGCTTCATAATATTTGCCTTCACCCTTGAGTTTGTCGCCTTTGGCAATATCCGAATAATATTTGTCTTGATTGTATAGATTCTTGTAAGCGGCCTCGTCGAATTCTCCGGGATTGTATTGATATTGGTATTGATTTCGATTTTCTGGAGCCGCAGTCTTCTGTCCTCTTGATATCGAAAAATGCTCTGTCAGCATTTTCCTGCCATCCAGGAAAACATCCACATGCCAGTCTCCTGGCAGGTCGGATGCATCCTTTCCTGCAATATCGATGGAAGACCAGATATTGTATGCATCCCAGGAAGATCCGCCTTTGGGCATTGGGATCTGCACGCTATCCATTTTTAGTATTAGGCCCGCGGGCGAATACCAATTCCAATAGACTGTGCCCTCTCCAACACCTCCCAGGCTTAACCAGGAATAGGCATTGCTGTCGTTTGCGGAGAACTCTTGGGTTCTAGAGATGGCAGTCCTGGTGGACTTGTCAACGCCAATAGCCATGCTGTGATCAACAACGGTTGCATCAAGAAGGCCTTTGGTATCCCAGTCAGCAGCTGCCGTCTGCCCGAATGCTGGAATAAATAGCAGTGCCAGCATAATCAAGACTAAAACAGAATTAGCTATCCTGATGGATCTCCCTCCTTTTTCCGCTTATTTGATTCGTGGAGACATATTGGCTGGGACGATCTCTCCATCCCCGCCTTAATACTATTTCCATGTCATTGGTCTTCGTTGCCCAATCATGCCGTCCTTCGCCTTCAGAAATCACCATTTCTTTAGCCCCACCATTCATATTCAATTAGAGGATCGATCTCTATGGACTTGTTGTAGGCTATTTCGGCCTCATTGTGCTTGCCTAGGTCATCAAGAGCCATGCTTTTGAGGTACCATGCATCCGCATCTTGTGGGTCAATCTCAATAACCATGTCTAAAGCTTGGATGGCTTCATCATGCTTTCCAAGCCAATAGAGAGCTTCGCCTTTATTATACCAGGCATCTGGATTTTGTGGATTGATCTCTGTAGAATTATCATAAGCCTCGATGGCTTCATCAGACATACCAAGGTCTTCAAGAACCATACCTTTGATGTTCCATGCATCCGCGTCTTGTGGGTTAATATCTATCGCCATGTCACAAGCTTGAATGGCTTCATCATACCTGCCCTGACGATCTAAAGCAGCACCTTTCAGGTACCATGCAGCTTCATATTGTGGATTTATCTCGATGGCCTTATTAAAAGCCTGCACAGCCTCATCATATCTGCCTTGCTCACCGAGAGCAATACCCTGACTTAGATAATTTTCTGCTTCTGTTTGTTCGGTAGATGGCGCTAACGATTGGTTTCCTGATGTTGCAGTTGGCTGATCTCCGGAAATAGAGAAATACTCTGTGAAGTCCTTCTGCCCATCAAGGTAAACATCCACATGCCAGTCTCCCGGCAGATTAGCTGCATTGTTTCCGGCAATATGGATATGAGACCAGGCATCATAGGAACGCCAATAGGCATCGCTTGGGGTGGGAATATCAAACGAGTCTGTTTGATATAGATTGCCATCTGGCGAATACCACATCCATTTGACTGTGTCGTTTCCGGCTTTTCCCAGGCTCAACCATGAGTAGGCTTTGCTATCGGCATTAGAGAACGTGTAGGCTCTGGTGATCACATTGCCGGTGGATTCATCGACGTTGCTTGCCATTATGTGATCTTTTACGAAGGTGACGGACGCGGGAGTTGGGCCGCCTGCTGAACTGGGGCTGACGGTTGTGTCTTTGTTCATCGATGCAAAATTGCCGTATCCCAACTCTGATGCCTTTGTATAGGCGGCCTCTGCCTCGCCATTTCGGCCAAGCTCCTTTAGAGCATCGCCCTTGCTGGACCAGTAGCGTCCTTTATTTGGCCTTAGCTGAATGGCTTTCTCATAAGCCTCTAAAGCCTTATCGTATTTCTTCATTTCCCAGAAATTATTGCCTATCAAGTTCCAGGGAGACGCAAAATAGGGGTCTGCTCTTAGTGACTCTTTCAGGATATCCGTTGACTCTTCATACCGTCCAGTATCTGATAGGATCCATCCTTTTCTGTACAGAGCCCAGGCATCTTTTGGATTTGCCTTAATTATTTTATCAAGGCCTGCAATGGCTTCGGACTTAGAGGGGTTCTCAAATGCCTCTTCTATCCAATAAAATGTTGTGTTCTGTGTAATCATGTTTTCTGTATCTGCTAAATCTGATGAGACTGATTGGAAGCCAAAGCCCCGCAGGACCATATTAAAGCCATTCTGATAGAGGTCGCCGTTGACAATGGGCTCTCCGCTGCCTGTGTCGATTCCTCTAAAAGTAACATCCTTCGTCAAAACTACGCTCTCATTATAAATCCCGCTATATACATCAATTGTATCATTGGGGTGTGCCGAATAAACCGCAGCTTGAATGCTCGTACCGTCGCAACCATTCGAGCATACAGTCTCATGTCCTTGCGCAACTCCTGCTATTAGTAAGATAACTAGAATTGGCGGAATTGATTTCATTTTAGCTCCTCACCGCATCTAATATTAGCAATTGCAGTTACATAGTTATAGCCTTCGGGTCAAAGATGAGAATAGGTATTTTCTATGAAATCAAGAAGATTGGCCATAACTCTTATAGCCTTAGCGCGTATTACCGGCCTGCAGGCGCCAGATCGGCAATTGATGTAGGAGGGGAGATGCCCCAACATCGGAAAACCGGGCGTTACCAAAAACCGGGCATTACCATATTCATGCATATTTCCGGGATTGCCCCTTCTGCTGCGATATCTGGCTGGTACTCCTGATGGTGGTGATTGGGATGAAAGAACAAAGATTTTACAGTCTGCTGCCGATGGTTTTAGTGCTGACGCTTTTCTTTATCTATATTAGCGGACCAGCGGCTGCGGACCAGGAATCTGATGATGCAAAGGTTCTTCGTCAGTTTGGTGAGGATATCGTGAAGAATAATCCATCTCTTGCTTCGGCGAGCAATTTGGAGAAGGCAAAAGCCGGATTTGTCGAATATTTGAAAAAACTCAGCGCATCAAATGCAGGGGTCAGCAACGACGTGTGGGGGAGGATAAATGATAAATTATTTGCTGATGAGAGAACAGCGTTCACCTGCTCTGTTCATACGCTTAATTTGCAGGATATTTTTAAGGGGATGGGCATAGATTCGCGGAGTATCGGTCAGATAGGGGGAGAAATGGATACCTATAATCCGTTGAATGTTAACAGCGATCATGGTGCCGTGCTTATCCGTGATAATGATGGGATGGAGTATGTCTTTGATGCATGGGCTCATGCCACCATGCGTGATACCATGTCTCCTTTTGATGATTTATATGGCGAAGGAGGAACGAGTCCCTTTAATGGAATGCCCAAGAATGAATGGACCGATCAGATGAGGGCGGAGGGATATACCACTTTCTTCGAGGATGGTTTTTTGGCCGATCCGACTGATAATACAAATAAGGAGGACAGCAAATCAACCTCATTATCCGGGACATGGAGTACTGACTGGGGTGGCCTCGAAATGATCCAGAATGGGAATACAGTAACCGGAACGTATACCCATGACAGCGGGAAGATTGACGGAGTTTTATCCGGCAATACCCTATCGGGTACCTGGTCAGAATCGCCTACCTACTCAGGGGATCATGATTCCGGCAAATTTGTCTGGGTAATTTCTCCGGATTTCAAGTCATTCAGTGGAACCTGGGGATATGGCTCCTCCTCAGAGGGAGGAGTATGGGTCGGGACAAAAGTCTGACCAACAGCAGACGGTGATGATAGCCGCGGACACTAACATAATACATGAAGGCTGCATTATTAAGCCTCCTATTTTTTAGAGTTCGCTTAAAGTCCTCGATACGGGACTTTATGCTCCAATCCAGCGCACCGAAAAGGTGAAAAGATAAAGCGAAAAATGATCGCGTCGGTTAGAGGTAATCACTAGATGGATTCCAGCAAAGGACGCAAAAGCTCATCAAAAAGCATTTATCGCACCAGTTACGTGCTATTTTTAATCGCAGCGGTATTAGCTACGGCCGGAACGATTTCAATACAAGCTAAGGGTGAACCAGGCCTTTTTAGACTCGCAACACTAAAACCGGCATATGATGAATTTTTCACAAACGATATAAAACACATCTTAGACAGCTATCATTGGTCGCGCCCTTACATAACAGGCAATTTCTCATGCACCGACACCTCGATTTACATAATGCTGCTATTAGAAAGTTATGGGTATACGGCAGCATGCATGACCGATTGGGGTCCTGATAACCGATCTTTGAACGGCGATCCAGTGGGGCACATGTGGGTCGCGGTTAATAACCCAAGACACAATGAATCATGGATATTCATAGATGGTGATGGTGGATTTCATCCCGATAAAAGACCATTATCAAACACAATTGGACAAATTGTATATGGCGATATGTACCAAACCGGCTACATAACAACCGATCCACTGGATTACCTGGCGGAATACGACTCGTCGCCGAGACAGGTTTGGAGACTATACTATAGCCTAAATGATTCAAACGCGCCAAAACCCAATACACCTTAATCGCCAGACTAAGGAAATACCAGTTGATCGGTCATGATCCATGAATGGGATCGATTATCAAAACATCCTTTGCCAGGTTATCGTCACTAAGAAGAACGCAAAGGGAAAGTCTTAATTTCTCTAATACGTAGTGACTTTTATGAACTGGTTCATCTTTTCCTTAATAGGCGCTGCATCCCTGGCCGTTACTGGAGTTCTGGACAAGTTCATTTTGGAAAAATATGTACATAATTCCCATGCTTACCTCGTTGCTCTAATTATATTGCAGCAGGTCTTTGCGTTTGGCATATTCATGATTATGGGGGCGGGGTATGTCTACCCTCAATCTCTTTATGGGGTAATGGTGGGAATCATCCAAATAGCATATTGGGCTGCTTATCTTAAAGCACTTAAAGTGGAAGAGGCATCAAGGATAGCAGCACTTGTCTATGTATATCCCATATTCGTTTTTCCTATGGCATACTTCTTCTTAGGCGAGGCTCTAGGCATAGGCGACATTTTCGGCGGCCTTCTATTGGTATTAAGCGGCATTTTAATATCTTTTAGGCCTGGAACCAATATCCGCACATTGATTCGTTCACCCGCAATCAAGTTCATGTTTCTCTTCTGGATTTTTTACGCGACCTATTCTGTGTGCACAAGTTACCTTACGGGCTTTATGGACGAATGGCATCTCATGATGTGGTTGTCCATAGGGAACTTGATTGCCGTTCAGTACTTCGTCCTGAAAAAAGATATCCGATCCGAGATTCGCGGATATTTGCAAAGTGGCAAGACCTTCATTCCAGCTATCATATCCGAAGAGATATTCAGTCTTTCTGGAAGGGGGGCCCTGATTTTTGCCTATTCACTTGGATCGGTTGCACTGGTCTCAAGTGTCGCTGCATTACAGCCGTTCTTCACCTTGGTTTACATTTTGATCTTAGGAATATTTAGGCCGGGGCTGCTGGAAGAGGAAAAGGACAGGAGGACGCTTGTCCTAAAAGTTTTAGCTATATTTCTAATTGTAGTAGGGATATATTTCGTATCCTGAGCACAATTTGTCCAATTCTACATGCATTTCATGCTGACCATATCCCCAAACCGTCCATAGCATCATAATGATTGATAGGGCTGCAAGATCCAGGTGGGATGCTCCAATATGGCTAAACTGCAAAATCGATATCATCAAAAGAGATTTATGCGGGAGCGGGGAGTCGAACCCCGGAACACCTTCGTGACAGGGTCCTAAGCCCTGCGCCTTTGACCTCTTGGCAACCCCCGCGTGTTCGTTTCTTTGTCCTGTTGACCTCTGGCGCCCCGCAATTTGGGGCTAGCCCACATAAAAGGACTGTGCTCTACTAGAACTTTACGATCCCTTCAATCTGCCGGAAGGCCAATCCCGCCTGGACATGCTGAACATGGACATCATCTCCTCACGGCTGGTCGTATGATTGTGCTTCAAAGGTCGATACCACATCTACGATGAGCATCGCCGTGTGTATGGGAGCCGTAGAGGAGAACGCACAAGCGGATGCCCTCCCCCGAAAACACGTATGATCCTTAAGGCTCACACGTGGCGGATGAAAAA
>CAZHNU010000045.1:0-28278 GCA_964534145.1 uncultured Methanotrichaceae archaeon
AACAGCTGTGGCTGCAATTATAATAATTGGAAACAGGAGCTTCTTCTTTGAGGAGAAAATGAACCTGGACCTCGTTGGCACGGAGACCATAGGAACTCGATTAGCGATCACGGAGAGCTGATTTGAAGGATAATTTCATGCACAATGTTTTGTCAATTCGCGATTTCAGGCTGCTGTTTGCCGGAGTATCGGCCTCGCTTCTGGGCGATCAGTTCGCCCTGATCGCAACCCCTGGCTGGTACTGCAGCTTACAGGCGACCCGCTGGCTTTAGGGATTGTGCTTGCGCTGGAGGGCGTTCCAGAGCTTTGTTCATGCTCTTTGGGGGCGCAATTACCGATCGGTATTCTCCCCAGATCATCATGATGGCATCAGACATATGTGCCTCTTTTTGATTTCTCTGCTGGCCGCCTTTGGGATAGCCATGGGTATAGTGGGAGTCATCGATTTAACCTGGGTAGATTTCGCATTAATGCTGCTGCTTGGCCTCGGCAACGGCTATGTCACCCTTATCCTGTTTACCTGGATCCAGACCAGCACTCCAAAAGCAATTCTGGGAAGAATCATGAGCCTGCTAATGCTGTCAAGCGCAGGATTGCTTCCAGTCTCCCAAGCTATATCAGGGGCAGTCTGCTCCTGGAATCTGACCTTACTGTTCGTCTCAGCAGGCGGGCTGATTGTGCTGGTCACAATCTGGACTGCATTTCAGCCGGCCCTAATTAACTTTAGCAAAAGCTTATCAGCAGAAAATCGATTCGAATAGGCCCTATCAGGCGGGAAAAAACTTTAAACAGCCTCTCCGATAAAAAAGAAGGGAGGATGGTCGACCTATCCATCCTCGAATCGGTTTCAGGCCTCTACACCCAGCACCTTCAGGGGGTGGACGCCCGCGCCCTGGAGAGCCTGCAGCTCCTCCGTGCTTTCTAGGTGGAACTCCTTGATGGTGGCGACGTAGTACTCAGGAGTATCGGCTGAGTCCATCCGCCCTAGAACGCTCTTCAGACTGGTGGCCCAGCTCGGCCAGGTATCTACACTGCTCGTATTTCCGGCATTGACAGATTTAGATCCCAGAACCAGGCCATCGCCGGTATTGGACGATCCGTTCCATCGGATGAATATGCCCGATACACTGGTACCGTTATACTTTTCCTTCAGGGCGTTCTTCTCAACGTCTGTGAGGTACTTGACATAGAGTCCGCTCTTTCCGGGAGTGCAGTCCCAAGCTATCTGGAAGTAGTCATCTTTGCACGAGTTGGGACAGGCTATCACCTTGTAGCTCTGGTTTGCTGGATCCTCAATTGGAAGCTCTTTCTCCACGTACCTCGCGAGCAAAAAGCCGCTTAATAGCCCGCCGCAGATGTGGTTATGGTGCTGGACTGCCTTCATGAGTATGTATGGTGTGTTCTCATGAGCCCAGACGTTTACGATGGGCAGCATGTGGCTGAAGTTGCCTGGCTTCCAGGTATCGACGTTGGCGAGGACGGTCTCTGAATCGATCTTATCCTTATCCTGGGCCTCGAAGCCGGAGGCGTCAGCGTTCACCTTCATGTAGACCGCCTCTCCGGTGTTCTTGTTGAAGAAGCCGAACCAGAGTGGCTTCCAGGGAGCGCTCATGATGTTGACCAGGTTCTCCTTTCCCCGACTGCAGCCGGAGATCTCCGTCACGGCATCAAGGCACATATCGGTAGTCTGGCCATCGATCACCGGATATCCGGCGTTGGTTAGGGCCAGGACGTTCACGTCACCCTTTTCAAATCCCAGCTCCTCCATTGCGTAGTTGGTTGCATTAGCGCCGAGCTGGTACATGCTAGCCCCATCACCTAGGGCCAATCCCGGCACCAGGAACACCTGGAGCAGAACCGTTACTGCAAATTTATCCATTTTCACTTTATCGCCTCATCTTTGGTATAGTGCTTGCAGTCTGCGAATAGTTGCAGACGTGAGGGGTTTGTTCCGAATTATTTATAACTTTTTTGGGCAAAATTCTTACTTGATATGATTAAATATAAAATATTGCCTATAACAGTTTTTCAGCGCCAAAATGGCGGGAGACATCAAAGAATTAGCAGATAGACTTGTTATTATAGTACAACCTAAAAATTACTCAGGTGTCCTGTAAAAAAATAAAAATCAACGCTTCCTCAATGCGGCCTTATGTTCACCAGATGATGGCGCTCTTAATGCCATAAATAGGCTTGATCCTAAACTACCTTGTACCCCGCTCCCTGAATGGCCTTTTTCAGGCTCTCAAGGGTTGTTTTTGCAGAATCGTATTCCACATAGGCCGTCTTCTTCGCCAGGTCTACCTCCGCGCTGGACACGCCATCGACTCCTGAAAGTGCCTTTTGAACAGCGCCTGAACAGCCGGCGCAGGCCATGCCCCCTACCTTAATTTCGACCTTCTTCATCTCTGCCATAATTTATGATTCGCCGCTTTAAATTATTACTTTTCCATTCGTCATTCATCTTCTGCCCTGTCTTTCAGCTTACGCTCTATCTTCAGCTGCTGTCCCGATTTATCGATGGTAAAAACATCTCCCTGTACTCCGCATATCTTCCGGTCGGAACGGGACGGGTGAAGTGCATACCGGCGTGGCCGAGCATTACCCCGAGAGGCTTTGCCTTCTCGAAGTCCATTTCTCCCCGGTCGTTGAAGAACCTGTCATCCACCTCAAGATGGACCACCTTTCCGACTACCAGGACGAACCTCTCGCGCGCGATCTCCTCCTGCAAAACGCATTCCGCCCAGGCCAGGCAGCCCTCGATCCCAGGGGGCTTCACCTTTGCAGAAGGCCTTTCTTTCAGGCCTGCCTCCTGGAACTCACTTACCTCCGACGGATAGTTCCTGGCCGTGATCATCACAGCATCCTCCATACCTGCCGGAGGCACGTTCACCACAAACTCTCCCGTCCGGCGGATGTTCTCCAGGGTGTCTCGCTTTATCCAGGATGCGAGGAGGACCTCATCGAGTGGCCGGAGCACCGGCGTGAAATTTGACCAGGGAGCAGCGTTCCTGATTCCGTCTTTGGAGACGGTCGAGATCAGCACCACTGGAAGCGGGAGTATTTGCTCCCTAAAACTTGGTTTCAGGATCATGGCATCGCCTAAAAAAATTTTTTTGATTCTTTCCGCTCAGGCCGCCAGCAGCCGATCGGCGATTCCCTCCATCTCCTTGACCGGAGGAACCTCGCTTCCCTTTAGACAGGCCTTGAAGACCTCCTTATCAAAGGGCAGCGTCCCAATCACCTTGCCATTATCCACCAGGTCTACGAGGTCCCTTGAATTCTCATCCATTCTGTTGAGGATGAAGAACACAGGCTTTCCGATCTTCTCGCCCATCTCGGATATCTTTGCGGACAGCTGGACAGACTCATAGCTTGGGTCCACTACCACAACAATCTTGTCGCATCCGGCCTCAACGCCCCTGCCGAAGTGCTCGATGCCCGCATCAGTGTCCACAACGACGTGCTCCCCATTGGTCTTCAGCTTCTCCAGAAACTCCCTGGCAAGCGCTCCCATTGGACAGGCGCAGCCCTCGCCGAAGCTGTGAATCTTGCCTATGGCCACGAGCTTGACGCCGTTTTCGCCCACAACCAACTCCGGCGGTATGTCCTGAATCGTGAACTCGTCCAGGATTTTCAGGCCCTCTCGCCTCTCGGACCTGATGAACTTCATCAGCTTCTCCGAAAGCGCCTTCTTTCCGCCTAAAAACTCCATGAAGTCCCTGGGCTGCTCGAATCCCAGCTGCTTGTAAAGCCCGAAGTTGGATTCGTCCGTATCCACCACCAAGACCTCGTATTTTCTTCTGGCAATCTCTTTGGCCAAAAGAGCCGATACAGTGCTTTTTCCGCTTCCGCCTTTGCCGCAAATAACGACCTTCATTTTCAAAAAGCCTCCTTATAAAAATAAGGGCGAGATGGCCATTTTTCCGATCATCGCCCCAAACTTAATGCTCGTTCATCCTGATTATTTGACGATCTTGTTTATTTGACGAATGCCAGCTTATTTTGAGCTATGGGGATTCCATTGGCAATCCCCTGCTTTGTATAGTACATATCGACCTTGCCGTCATGCGCCCAGTAGGAATCGGCGTAGTACAGGGGCAGTGCGGGCAGGTCCTGGGCATAGACCACCTGGATCTCGTCGATTAGCTCCCTCCGATCATCGGTGTCCATCTCAGAGACCCCCTGGTCTAAGAGATCGTTCAGCTTCTGATCCTCTGTATATCTGGCGCTGTTGAAGGTGTATCCCTCGCCGATGATCCTGTTGAGGATCTCCGGGTCGCCGCCCATTCCACCGTGGCTGTTTAAGGCCAGGTCGAAGTTCCACTCGCCCGCAAGGCTGTCCAGCGTCTTGGAATCGACGCTTCTAAGAGATACCTTGAATCCGGCCTGCTCGAGCTGCTGCTTTATCATCTCACCTGCACGCTCGTTGGTGGCCGTGACCAGCATCTCCATTTCCAGGGCCTGTCCGTCCTTGGAGAAGTACTGGCCGTCCTTGGTATAGCCCAGCTCGCCCAAAAGCTCCTCTGTCTTTGCCGGGTCATAGGCGTACTCCTCTACATCGGGGTTGTACCAGTCGCTGTCCAGCGCAAAGAGGCCCGGGCTGGCGATGATTCCATAGCCGCGAAGGGCAGTGTCAACCAGGGCCTGCCTATCGATGGCATAGTAAAGGGCCTGCCTGAACCTGGCATCTGAGAATGGCTCCTTCTTGTGGTTGACCATGATCTTGGTGATTCCGTCATGGGATCCCTTCAGAACGACTAATCCCTTTTTCTCCAGCTCCTCAGCCATCTCCGGTGGAACGGTCGCGGCATCGACATCGCCCTTCTCAAGAGCCGCCGCAGCCATCTCGTTGCTGACCTTGACGAACTTCAGCTGCTTGACCTTGGGAGCGCCGAGATAATAGTCCTCGTTTGCATCGTAGAGGTAGGTCCCCTCGGCCTTGTTGTAATCCACGAGCCGATAGGGTCCTGTGCCGGTTAGAGCCCCCTCGTCCAGGAACTCTGCGGGATTCGCCACATTCTCATAAATGTGCTTAGGGAGTATCGGCAGCGTTCCAGCTACCATATCAAGGAACGGAGCATATGAGCCGTTAAGATTCAGCTTGACGGTATAATCATCCAGCGCCTCTGCAGACTTCACGGGCTTTGAGTTGACCCACTGGTATGGATGCTCCTTGATGTAGTCGACTGTGAAAACCACGTCCTCAGCGGTGAATGGCTCTCCGTCCTGCCAGGTTACGTTCTTTCTCAGGTTGAAGACATAGGCATCGTCCTCAAGCTGCCAGCTCTCAGCCAGAGCCGGCACATATCCGTTCTGGTCCTTCCACACAAGCGTGTCGAATATCAGGCTCATCCTGACATATCCCGGTCCACGAGAGTAGTGGCCGTAGGGCGAGGGATATCCCCAGTCGCCGGTCGGGTCTGCGATCGTGAGCACCTCCACGACGTCGTCTGCCGCCAGGGATATGCTGCATGCTAAAAGAAGCAGGAGTCCAAATGGAAGCAAGCCTGTTAAAAAAGGCATTTTCACAGATGGGCCTCCTTTATGCGGTTGAAGTGATACTCCGGTTTCATCTTATTTCACCAATTGTCTCATGGATGCATGGCATATTTAAGAGCTTTTCTAATAATAGTATTCATAAAAGTCTACGTTAAGTATGATAATAACACTTGTTAATTAAAGGATGTGCGAATTTGGTGTGCTTTGTTGAAAGACTAGCCTCAATGACTAAAAGCAATGGTGGCCCTGCATCCCTCGTTTCATCTCCATCTAGGATAATTAACAATTGATTATACTTGATATGGAAAAGTTAATAACTATTAAACCATATCTCTAACTTTAATTGTATCAAATCCGTACTGAAATATCTTCATGACTGAAGAAAGGTTACTGCATGAAGGCATTGTCAGAAAAGGAAGATCCTGGGAAGGAATTGATTGAATGCAAACGAAAAATTGGTCATTAAGGAAAAAAATCGCATTGGGCTTGGCCTTGGCCTGCTCATGCATAGCGCTGATCTGCGCGGGATGTCTGGCCCAGTCGCAGGGTTCTCAGTCATCCCCGGAGGTTGTGGACACCATTCATTTAAGCGGTGGAGATTCTGGGTATCCTACGCCGTTCATGCACTATCCGAGGGGCCCTGGAATCTATAAGATGAACCTGATTTTCGACAGCCTGATAGAAAAGGATGATCAGGGCCTGGTGCCATGGCTCGCCGAAAGCTGGGACATCAGCCCCGATGCCAAGGAATACACCTTCCATCTGAGAAAGGATGTAAAATGGCAGGACGGAGAGCCTTTCACCGCAAGTGATGTCAAATTCACCATAGAATACGAAAAGGAACATTCCCCGGCATCTGCCTATGACCTCTCGTCCGTCTCTGATATCGAGGTGATCGATGATAATACCATCAAGTTCACTCTCGCTCAGCCAATAGCGCCATTCTTGGACGAGATATCGTCAGTCAAGATAATTCCAGAGCATATCTGGAAGGACGTATCCGACCCCAACAAATTCGATTCTCTAGAGGCTATCGTCGGAACAGGTCCCTATAAGCTTGCAGAGTATAGCAAGGAGCACGGAACCTACAAGTTCGTAGCCATTGAGGACTTCTGGGGTCCAAAGCAGAGGGTAAAGACCATAGAGTTCATACCTGTGAGCGACGCGACAGTTGCCTTCCAGCAGGGAGAAATCGACTACGTGGGCCTTTCTGCCGACCTCCTCGACATGTTCAAGAACGATCCCGAGGTTTACATCTTCCAGCAGCCCGCCATCTGGGGCTACGAGCTGTCCTTCAACATGAACAAGAACCCGATTCTCAAGGACAAAGCCGTCAGGCAGGCATTTGCCTATGCCATAGATAGAGATGAGCTGGTCGACAAGATTGGAAGAGGCGCCGGCAAGCCTGGCAGCATGGGCATACTGCCGCAGGATCACATCTGGTACAACGACAACCTGCCCAACTACGAGCACGATGCAGAAAAGGCAAAGCAGGTGCTATCCGATGCCGGATGGATCGACTCTGATGGCGACGGCATCATGGACAAGGACGGCCAGAAGCTATCCTTCACAATAATATTGTCTAGCGACCAGGCAAGGATTGGAGAGCTGGTCAAAGAGCGCCTCAAGGAGGCTGGAATTGATGTCTCCATTCAGGCGATTGAGAGCAAGTCCAGGGACTCAAAGCTGAAGGAAGGCGATTTCGAGATAGGGATTAACGGCTACGGCGGATGGGGCGGAGATGCGGACTACCTGCGCACCAAGTTCTGCGGCACTTCGTTTGGCATAGAGGGCGCAAGCCACGGAAGGCCGCTCATCGGATATCAAAACGACAAGGTGGATGAGCTCTCCCTGGCCCAGCTTAGCGAAACCGACGAGGAGATGCGCAAGGAGATCGTTTATGAGCTGCAAGAGGTGCTGGCTGACGAGGTCCCGAGCGTTCCTCTCTATTACACAGCAAGCTACAACGCCTACAGGCCTGCAGTCTACGATGGGTGGATGAACATGTACGACCACCACGAGATGACACATAGCAAGCTGTCCTATCTAAACCGCAGCGAATTGAGAAGCTAAAAAGGGCTTTCAGGAGCTGATGGGATATGCAAAGCGACGATACGGCATGCCTTGCCGAGCACTGGAGGAGCCTCTCGCAAAAGCGGAGAAGCGGCCCCCAGTCCGCCCTTTTCTGGGACAAAAGAGCTGAGGGATTCTCCAGCAACATCAGGGGCGACCGAAGAGAGAAGAGGATGTCTGAGGTCTTGGGCCTGATCAAAGGCACAGGCCTGGAGCTTGAGGGCGCAGAGGTCCTGGATATCGGCTGCGGTCCCGGAACGCTGGCCGTTCCCCTGGCAGAAATGGGCTCAAAGGTAACGGCGTTGGACATCTCGACTGAAATGCTGAAGCGTCTCGATAAGAGGACTGCAGAGAGGGGGATCACCTCGATCAAGACCATCTTATCTCCCTGGAGCGACATCGACATTAATGCCTTGGGTTTCAGGAACCGCTTTGATCTGGTCATAGCCTCGATGACGCCAGGCATCAACGGCCCCGAGACCTTCGACAAGATGATGCAGGCATCCAGAAAGGTCTGCTACTATAGCAACTTCGTCAGCAGGAAATGGGACGTCTCCTATTACGAGCTTTATCAAATGCTCTTTGGGGAAAAATATGGAGACGGAGGACACGGCTTTCACATACCATTCATGTATCTGTACAGCATGGGATACCGTCCCGTCATAAAGCTCTCCAAAAATACCTGGAAAAGCGATGAGACAGTTGAAGGCATGGTGGACAGCGTCTCCGGTTTTTTCAGCAGCAGCAAGGACATAGATGACGAGATGAAGGCCCGAATGAGGAAGTACTTTGAGGAGAGAGCTACGGACGGAAAGTATCACTCCGCAACAGAGAGCATCACGGGCATGATGGTCTGGGAGAAGAACGGAAGATGAAGTATAAGGATAAAAAAGGCGTCGTAATTCAATATTCAACAGCCCTTTTTCTCATTTTGGTCCTCAACTTTTTTCTGCCCAGGATGATGCCCGGAGATCCATTTTTAATTCTATCCGCAGATGCGGAAAACGAGGTCATATCGGTTCTAACCGAAGAGCAGCGGCAATACTACATCAGCTATTATGGGCTGGACCGGCCTGTCTACGAGCAGTTCATAAATTATATTATTTCCATGGCCAGGGGCGACCTGGGAGAGAGCATTTACTATAAAGTTCCTGTCGTGGAGGCGATATGGACTAGGCTTCCCTGGACAGCGTTGATTGTTGTGGGAGCTACGCTTATGAGCACTGTTGTAGGAATATTGCTCGGGCTTTTCTCCGCAAGGCGACGGGAAAAGGCATCCGACAAGCTCCTGATGATGGGGCTGATCAGCTTTGCCGAAATACCCTCGTTTTTGCTTGGCCTCATCATCCTGCTCGCATTCTCAGTTAAGCTGAAGGCGTTTCCTTTGGCAGGAGCGATAACGCCGTTCGCCCATTATTCCAATCCACTGGAGTCTGCAATGGATATCGGATACCACGCAATTCTTCCGATGGTGACGCTGGCGCTCACTCAATTAACTGGCATTTACCTGCTGACAAGGAACACACTGGTAACAGTCATGACCAAGGATTACATCAGAACTGCAAAGGCTAAGGGAATCGGGGATGAGCTTGTATGGAACAGGCATGCCCTTAGAAACGCACTTCTGCCGGTTGTAACCAGGGTCGGTTTCATGATCGGCATGCTCATGGGCGGTGCAGTGCTCGTAGAGAACGTTTTTTCCTATCCGGGTGTGGGAAGCCTCCTCCGATCGTCAGTAATCGCCAGGGATTATCCGCTGATCCAGGGAATAATGCTCGTCATGGCCGTAAGCATCCTGACTGTCAACTACCTGGTGGAGATCATCTACGAGCGCCTGGACCCGAGAACGTCATCCTCAGAGGCGTCATGATGACTGAGACTGCCTATAGCCAGGAAAAAGAGGCGGAGCTGAAGGCTGCTCTGAAGGCAGCGCTGAGGATCGACCGAAAGGCCGCCATAAAGAGCTATAATGAATGGCTGGGCTATGCGGCCTCGGCTTCAAGCTTGATTCATGATACAATTGGCAAGTTTACTGCAACAGGGAAGATTGGGATAGCAGGTCTCCTTATAATAGCTTTTATAGCAATCTTCGCTCCATTCGTCACCTTTTACGAGCCTTCGGCCATATCGGGGAGGTCGCTTGAGCCGCCTGGGCCGGCGCACATCCTCGGGACGGATGAGCTTGGGATGGACATCTGGTCCCAAATCTGCTACGGGGCCAGGATGAGCCTTGTCATAGGACTGGCAGTTGCACTGATATCCGGTGTCGGTGGGGGCTTTCTTGGACTTATGGCCGGATACATGGGAGGAAACTGGGATCGAGCGCTGTTGAGGACGATCGACATCACAATGGCCCTTCCAAGCTTTCCCCTGCTAATCGTGATAGCCGCATTTCTCAATCCGAGCATTGTTAACGTCATACTGGTGCTCGTTTTCCTCAGCTGGGCCAAGCCAGCCAGGGTCGTCAGGTCCCAGGCGCTGTCCATGAAAAAGCAGCAGTATATAATATCCGCAAGGCTGCATGGAGCAGGTCCCGGCTACATCATACGAAGGCACATCATGCCCGAGGCATTGCCTCTGATATTCGTTAGCATCCTAAATATCTCTTCGTATGCGATTGTTGCCGAATCGGGGCTGGCATTCCTGGGACTTGGAGACCCGACATCGAAAAGCTGGGGAATGATGCTCCATTACGCCACAAGCTTTCGTTCCATTTACTTCACTCCGTACTGGCAGTGGTGGCTGATGCCTCCGCTAATAGCTCTCATATTTCTGCTGCTCTGTCTTGCCTTCATCGGAAGGGACATGGAGAGAATCGTCGATCCGAGACTCAGGATAAAGGGGGGGTCTTGATGCCGCTGCTGGAAATAAAGGATCTTTCAATCGAGTATGCCTCTGACAAAAAGGCAGTTAGGGCAGTTGATGGCCTGAGCTTATCCCTTGAGAAAGGGGAGCTCCTGGGCCTGGCTGGAGAGTCGGGAAGCGGCAAAACGACCATCGCTCTGGGCATCATGGGGCTATTGCCTGAAAGCGTGAGGATAACAGGTTCCATATTCTTTAGCGGAAAAGATATGGTCTCCATGCCGGATAGCGAAAGGGATGCGATCAGGTGGAAAAACATCGCCATGGTCTTCCAAAATAGCCTAGAGGTGTTGAACCCTGTCATCAGGTTGGGCGACCAGGTAAGCGAGCCGATGATCGAGCATCTGGATCTCGGAAAATCTGAGGCCAGAACCAGATGCAACAAGCTGTTTGATCAGGTGGGCCTCGATTCTATCTGGCTGGACGCATATCCCCATCAGCTTTCAGGAGGCATGAGACAGAGGGCACTGCTCGCCATGGCGCTGTCCTGCGAACCGGACATCCTTATCCTTGACGAGGTGACATCGGCGCTGGATGCGTTTACTAAGAAGGAGATTTTGGATCTTCTTTTAAGCCTTCAAAAGGATGCCGGATACAGCATGGTACTGATATCCCATGACATAACCTTCCTCTCAGTAGTCTCAACACGACTGGCAGTTCTGTATGCAGGACAGATAATGGAGCAAGGAGCGACGGGCGAGGTGATCGATTTCCCGATGCATCCTTACACCAGGGGCCTGATAAATTCTACTCCAGGCATATTCCTCTACAGAGATCTATGGGGAATTCCCGGCGAGTCGTCGGCCGGTCAGATGCGAGGCTGCCCGTTTTCTGCCAGGTGCACACAGAGAATCGACCTTTGCGACTCCATGCCCCCGGATCTAAAGCCGGTTTCTGCCGCAGGAGGCAGTAACTGCAGCTCCGAGAGAGAAGTGGCATGTCACCTGGGAGGAGTCGTCACTCTTCTCAAGGCATCGGGCCTGAATTACAGCTATCGGTTGCCGGACGGCAAAATGCTGAGTGCATTGAAGAACGCCACTCTGGATATAAGGGAGGGCGAGGTTCTGGCCATAGTAGGACAGACTGGCTCAGGAAAGTCAACGCTTGCTCATATGCTGGCAGGGGTCATGGGGTCGGATGTGGGCGAGATTATATTCAAGGGCAATCGGATGAACGGCGACAAATACGGATCTGGCTACGGGGGGATACAGATTGTATTTCAGGACCCGATCAGCTCCACCAGCTCCAGATTTACTGTTCTGGACACAGTTAAGGAGCCGCTGGATATCAACGGGCTCGAATCGCCCGGAGAGAGAATCGAGCTGGTGCGAGCAGCGCTTCCATCGGTAGGCCTTCCTTCATCCGACGAGTTTCTCCGCAGGCACTGCGGGAGCTTAAGCGGCGGCCAGAGGCAAAGGGTGGCGATAGCCAGGGCTTTAATAATGAGGCCGAAGCTCCTGATCGCAGATGAGATAACCTCCTCTCTTGATGTTTCATCGGCAGCCAACGTCCTGCGTCTGCTCAAGGGATTGCAAAACTCCAAAGGTTTTGCCATGATCTACATCACCCATGACCTGATGATTGCCCTGAAGGTGGCAGACAGAATAGCGGTCATGGATGGGGGGAAAATCATCGAAACAGGGAACTCGCACGAGGTGATGCTGTATCCAAAGGAGGCGGCCACAAAACGGCTGGTCGGGGCGAGGATGCTGGAGGCAGGAGGCAGGTAGTAATAACTCTTGGGCCAAGCAGATAACTTAGGTGTGCCCGACTGCAGCAAAGCTCAAAGATCGATGTCTATGCAATCATCGAGCGTCTATATGCCCATCGAGCCCGTTCCAATCATCAAGCCGGATCTTGCGGGTCCTGTTCCCGAAGCCACGTTTCGAGCATCTCCTCCAGCATCTCCTTTCTAACGGGCTTGGCAATGAAGTCGTTCATCCCGGCATGCAGACACCTCTCTTTGTCGCCCGACATGGCGGAGGCGGTCATGGCAATGATTGGAATACTGCGGTCGAGAACCTTTGATTCCTCCCTCCGAATGAGGCGGGTGGCCTCGAAGCCGTCCATCTCGGGCATCTGACAGTCCATGAATACAATGTCGTATGGTATCAGCCGAAGAGCATTGATGGTCTCCTGGCCGTTGGCAACAATGTCCGCCTGAAAACCCAGCTTATTTATCATCGCCTGTGCTACTCTCTGGTTTACTGGATTGTCCTCCGCCACAAGTATGCGGACGTTGCGACCAGCATATTTTTGAGAATTCAGCCATTCCGAGCCCTCGCTGTTGCTCCCGACACGGCCCGGAAGATCTTTCAGCCTCAAGGCCTGTATGCTGCCATGATCGGACTTTGCCAGGAGGTTCTTGACTGACCCCCTTTTGGCCGTTGTATTGAATTTAGCCGTGAACCAGAAGGTGGACCCCGCCCCCTCAATGCTTTCAACCCCGATCTGGCCTCCCATCAATAAGGCAAGCTGCTTTGATATGGCAAGCCCTAGTCCTGTTCCTCCGTACTTGCGAGTCGTGGAGCTGTCCACCTGTGTAAACGGCGAAAAGAGGATATGCAATCGGTCCTGAGGAATGCCGATGCCCGTGTCCTTAACAGAGAACAGCAAATTCACATTGCCCCCTTTCTCATCCTTTTCCTCGCCCGCATCCCCACTATCTTCCTCGCTGCCGTTCTCCTGGCGTGCCCGGGAGACGTGAATCTCAATTTTTCCTTCAAAGGTGAACTTCACGGCATTTGACAGCAGGTTGACAAGAATCTGGCGCAGCTTACCCTGGTCTCCGGAAAGATCCAGCGGGACGCCGGGGTCTATGCAGGACGACAGCCTAAGACCCTTCTCTGAGGCTGCAGCTGCCAGCAAGCCCTTGGCTTCTTCAACAGTTGAATGAAGGTTGAAATCTAAAACCTCCAGATCCATCTTTCGGGCTTCAAGCTTCGAGAAGTCCAGAATCTCATTAATGAGAGAAAGCAATGCTTCGCCGCTGATGCGGACGATTTTCGCGTATTCGCGCTGCTCGGCATCAAGCTCTGTATCTGAGAGGAGACCTGTCATGCCGATTATGCCGTTCAAGGGAGTCCTGATCTCGTGACTGACGTTTGCCAGGAAGTCGGATTTCGCACGTGCCGCCTCCTCTGCAGCCTCTTTAGCCAGTATCAGAGCCTCCTCAGCCCTCTTCAGCTCTGTAATATCATCGAAGATCATGCAGAACCGCTCCGGAGTCTTCCACGGGCGGTAGACGTGACAGTGGCAGTGCTTTCCTGTCTCTTTCAGGTAAACGTCGAATGAGACCGGCTCTCCCGTCATAGCTGCGCTGGCATATTTTTCGATCCATGAGGCATCGGTATCAGGCCAGATATCGTGAACCGTCTTCCCGAGCACCTCCTCTGATTTCACTCCGGCCAGCGCCTCGTAGGCATCGTTGATGTATTCGAAACGGTAGCTCAAAAACCACCCGTTTTCATCGAACACCGACTGGCAAACGACAAATGCATTCATCATGCTGCGAAGCATCCAGGCCAGCTCCTCGGACCTCGTCCAGATCAGCTCTCGCGCTCTTTTCCGCTCGGTGATGTCGGACTGGGTGCTTATGAATCGAAGCGGTTTGCCGTCATCCGCTTTCTCCATGACCTTGCCCCGATCGAGAACCCATTTGTAGGTTCCATCTCTGCAAAGCACTCGGTGCTGGTTGTGATAGACGGGCGTTTCGCCTGAAAGATGTCTATCTAGTTCACAAAAGCACGCCTCCCGATCGTCCGGATGAATGCGGGAGCGCCATTCCTCCGGGGAGTCGCCAATCTCTTGCAGCTTGTATCCAAGCATTGTGGCCCACATGGGAGAGTAAAAGGCCTTATCGGTCTGCAGGTTCCAGTCCCAGATACCGATTCCAGTTCCTTCAAGGGCAAATTGCCAGCGCGCTTCGCTTTCCATAACGCCTATCACTCTGTTCTTTTGTACAGTGATATCGCTGGAAATCCCGAAAATTTTTATAATTCCATCTTTTTGGGGAAAAGCACGTCCTCTGGATGATACCCAAAGTACGCTGTCATCGGACCTCTTGAACCGGTATTCCACCGAGACCTCCATCCCCGGCGATTGTAGTGCGCTGAAAAGGAACCGTTCAAAATCGGGCAGGTCAATGGGATGAATATGATTAAGATATTCATTGATACTATTTTGTAAGCTGCCATTAGGCAAGCCCAACATTGTTTCCGCAATAGGAGATATATAAAACTCGCTATATTTTCCACTGGAATCTATGCCGAGCATCCACAGTGCATCGGGAATCCCCGCAACCAGCTGGAATAGACCATCCTCATGATCGTCTGCCGCCATTGACTCTTCCTTTCTGGATCCTAAGAGTCCGCCTTTTTCATTATTATTACCATACATTGATCAATTCCATTTGCTGAGCTAATTAGTAATAAGTCTTTTTGTTTTATTAATAATAAGACGAGGCGGATTCACGCAGGAATGCATGAGGTGTAACAATGCCCGATCTCTTGAATAGCATCGAATGCCGTCAATTCCATACTAACAATGCAGGTTTTTGCTCTGCCATTGCAGAATGAAAATCTCTGCGGGCATATCATGCGACATGCCATGCAGCATATCGTGCGCGATATCATAATAGATAACAAAAAAGATGATACAAGTGGGGCTCTGAATCCTTCATGGCCATGGCGAACATGGCACTCTTGCCGGGTGTTGCACTAAGCTCATTTTCAGGGGGTCATCCTTTCACCGCTGATGATAGATCGCGACATTATAGCTATTGCCGATATCGGTTATTGGCGGCTTTTCTATGCCTTGTCCATTCTATCACAAACCAGAATAAGAAAATCCGGTATGCGAGCGCCATCCATGCGGTTTGGGTGTTTATCTTTCCAGGCCTCCGGCGGTTCCGGCTCTATCACCTTTTTAATGCGAAAATCACAGGAGATCAACTCGTTTACTATGTCCCCAAGCGTCCTGTGCCAGTATACTGTGGGCTCCATGCCAGAGCCTGGCCCCCACGGGCAAAGGAACGGCCCCCGCTTGAAATAATAGTCGACTTTCCTGTACAGCCTCTGGCCTTTATCATCCCTTACCCATCCCCAAACGGGAGTCATAAAACAGGGATGATTCGCGATGTGCAGGTAGGTTCCGCCCGGTTTTAATAGACGGCTGAACTCTCTGAATGCTCCCTGGTAGTCGGCATTGTCCTGGATTACGTTGTTGGTCACAACCACATCAAAGGTGGATGCAGCCAGGAACGGCATTGAAGTGCAGCTGGCGTGGCGATAGCTTATTGTTAATGGCTCCCTTCTCTGCTCCTCCAAAGCGAAATCAAGCATTTTCTTCGAGATCTCTACGCCCGTGACAAAGCCTCCCTGCCTCGCCAGCTTTCGGCATAGGTAACCATCCCCGCACCCGGCATCCAGTATTTTCTTTCCCTTTACGTCCCCCAGGACGCGCAGAATAATCGGGTCAAGCAGATCACAGCGGTTCAAATCGTTTTCGCCAAATAGTTTGTGCCATTGCTCTGCGTTATTGTCCCATCGTTTTGTGCCGTCCTCCTGGCTGAAGATCATCTGGCGAAACCCCCTTGGTATCCTTGTGCAACTTGCAGTTCCCCCATAGGATTATAAAGCCTTGTCCTGGCGACCGCTCATTCTATGAAAATTATCTTCGGCATGAGCTGCGAGATGGCTTATGATCCCGGCATCGCTTCAGCGGATAGAAATGTTTGTCACATCACCCTGGTTGGGCTTAATCTATGATTGGATACATAATAAACGCAAGAGAAAAATTATATATTTTTATCCAGTTACATATTAAAGCAATTAATTTGATGGTGGTATAAAATGGTACTAGCTAAAAAAATCTTGCTGCTGCTTCTTTCTTTATGTTTCATAGGCAGCAGCCTTGGCCAGGTGGACAGCGAAGATGAAATGCAGGCAGAGGATGACCTTGCTGATGATGGAACAGTCCAGTCAGCCGCTTCTGAAGGAGATATTATGACGGCCCTCCAGGCTGCAGGCGTGACAACCTTCGCCGATTTTATAGAGCAGGTGGGCATCGTGGATGAGCTGGACGGCGGTGGTACAGTAGATCTCGAGGTTCTCGGAGGAGTTGGAGGAGGGCCTTACACAGTTTTTGCACCGACAGATGAGGCATTCGCCATGGTACCGCAGGATACACTAAATAACCTCATGGACAGCCAGGACGACCTGGCGGCCATCATCGAGCACCACGTGGTCGACGGCACGGACATCGGCGAAGATGATACAATAGATGCTGTAGAGGGAGGCCCAATTGAAATAACCAGGTCCGGAGACAGAATAACTGAGATAGACGGTGCAGGCGTCGTGAGGACTATTAACTACGATAACGGCGTAATATACGTAATAGACAGGGTTCTGCTTCCTGATGATCAGAATCTGATTGATGAATACGGCCTGGATGCGATCGATTGGGGCAACGAGGACTAGATCTGCCTCTTGGCTCTGCCACCTGACCAGCGGTCAGGACGAAGAGAGTCAGGCCAAAAGAGAGGACGGCCGCCACTAAAGCTGGCTGATTGAGGTTCGGTCTAGACCTTGCGAATCTGAGACATCTCTGAGCCGTCTCTTGCATGGGCTACGAGATGCCTCAGCCATTTCTTATGTCTGATGATTTTTTTTAACTTAATTCCGGAAAGCATTCATCAGGCTTCATACGGCGTCGCAGCAGAGCCTTTTTCCAATCATTCGTTAGGTTTCCCAACCATTTCCTAACTCCTTTCGGATCACTGATTTATGACCCTAACGATATCAGCAGATGTTGCATTGATATTTACGTTCCAGAGGTGAAAGCTGCACAATGTCAAAGATAAAAAGGCTGGATGAGATGAGGCCGGGCGAAAGGGGAAGGGTTACAGTCGTGTCCTCAAGCGGCGCTCTTCGCTGCAGGATGATGGAGATGGGGCTTGTAAAGGGCACAGAGCTAAAGGTGATCAGGCTTGCCCCTTCGGGCGATCCCGTGGAGGTTCTCCTCAAAGGATACAGCCTCGCTCTTAGAAAGAAAGAGGCTGTGAACGTGACTTTGGAGGTGGACTAACATGAACAGCATGGGGTCGGTATCTGGAGGGAGTCTGCCGCTGGCCTTCCTTCCTGAGGGTGCAGCAGGAACTGTGCTTGAAATACAGGGTGGGCATGGAGCTGTGAGACATCTAGAAGATATGGGCTTCGCCCCGCCTGCCAGGGTTAAGGTCTTAAAATCCTGCCCGCCGGGACCCATGCTTGTGATGGTGAAGGATTCGAGGATTGCACTTGGGCGCGGAATGGCCATGAAGATACTTGTTAAAAACATTGAGGAGCAATGATTCGAGCAGCATTAATCGGCAATCCGAATGTCGGAAAGACTGAGATCTTCAACCGCTTAACTGGGCTATCCCAGAATGTGGGCAACTTTCCCGGCGTAACGGTTGAGAAGAAGGCCGGAAGGCTGGTTCACAGGGGACAGGAGATCGAGGTGGTGGACCTGCCAGGGACCTACAGCCTCACCGCTCACGCCGTTGACGAGCTTGTAGCCAGGGACTACATCGTTATGGAAAGGCCGGACGTCATTGTCGACATAGTGGACGGAACTAACCTGGAGAGGAACCTTTACCTCACTTTGCTCTTGCTTGAGATGGATGCCAGCCTGGTCGTTGCTTTGAACAGATGGGATATGGTGGCGGCCAGAGGGACGAAGATAGATCTGAAGAAGCTCTCTGAACTATTGGGCTGTCCTGTAGTGCCGACGGTTGCCATCAGCGGCGAGGGCCTGGAAGATCTGAAAAGCTCAATAGTTGATGCCGCCGGGCGAAAGAGGGCGGAAGGCCGGAGAGCCGCCTTAAATTATGGAGACGATATCGAGCAGCTGATAAATAAAGTTGAAGACGTAATTAAAGAGTGCACGGCGCTCAATGGGAAATATCCAAAGAGATGGCTGGCTATAAAGATGCTTGAGGGAGATGAGAGGGTCATGGAGCAGACGAGGGCCGATCTATCATCGCCCCAGCTGGCGAAGATCTTGAGCATAATTGAGGCTGGAGAGGCGGCAATAAAATGAGCGAATACGCTGAAAACCTAAGCTCTGCCCTTGCGCAAAGGAGATATGAGAGGATAGCATCGATAGTGGACTCTACTGTTAAGAAGGGCAGGGGCGAGGTCTTTACTTTAACGGATATGCTGGACCAGGTATTTTTGAACAAGTATCTGGGTATACCGATATTCCTGACGATGCTCTGGACTATGTTCCAGTTCGCATTTGCCGTTTCAGAGCCGTTTGTGGTCATTATCGAGAAGATCTTTGAGATGTTCGGGGCCTGGTCGGATCAGGTCATATCCAACCCCCATCTGGCATCTTTTGTCTCCTTGGGCATCATCGGCGGCCTGGGATCAGTGCTGGTCTTCATCCCGCCAATCTTCGGCCTCTTTCTGGCGCTCTCCATTCTGGAGGACAGCGGATATATGGCAAGAGCGGCCTTCGTGATGGACCGGTTCATGTATCACCTGGGCCTGCATGGACGCTCGTTCATACCGCTGATGATCGGCTTTGGCTGCAACGTCCCGGCCATCATGGCTACACGCAGTCTGGACAACGAAAAGGACAGGATGATCACAATGCTGATCTCCCCGCTCATCAGCTGCAGCGCCAGGTTGCCGGTGTACGTGCTGATAGCCGGAGCGCTTTACGGCGCGGCTCATGCTGGAACTGCCGTTTTTGCCGTGTATGCTCTTGGAATCGTCCTGGCGGTTGTAATGGCCCTGATATTTAGAAGGACGCTCTTCAAGGGAGAGCCGTCGCCATTCGTTTTGGAGCTGCCTACATATGCCGTGCCAAAAGCTCGCACTGCCGTCCTCCATATGTGGTCCCGGGGCAAAATGTTCCTGAAAAAGGCGGGAACGATCATATTTGGAGCTGCCATCCTTGTTTGGTTCCTGTCTGTACACCCCTGGGAGGCAACATCAGGCGGCCAGGTGATAGCCGAATCTTACATCGCCTGGATAGGCCATGCCATTGAGCCGGTGTTCCAGCCCTTTGGGTGGGACTGGATGGCAGCCGTAGCGCTCCTGTTCGGACTGATTGCCAAAGAGGTTGTTGTCGGCACCTACGGCATTTTGCTCGGAGCTGAGGAGGCCAGCCTGGGAGATGCACTGGTAAGCCAGGGGATCTTCACGCCGCTGACAGGCTTCGCATTCATGGCATTCGTCCTGATATACGTGCCATGCGTGGCGGTTATAGCAACGATTGCGAAAGAGACTAACTCGTGGCGATGGCCTGCCTTTGCGTTTGTTTACCAAACAGCGCTCGCCTTCATCGTTGCAGGCGCAATTATCGCAGCGGGCAGGCTTGTGGGCTACAGCTAGGAGTCGATATAATGGACAAACTCAGCGTTAAAAATGGAAAATGGCTGGGCGCGTACGCCTTCATCTTAGGAATCGGATACTGTGCAGCAGCCATTGCAGAGGCGGCTAGAAACCCGGATATATTTCCCGGAGGCCTTTTGAGCATTGCCGTTCTTCTGGTGATATCGGCAACCTACCTGATGGGAGTAAAGGGCCTCACAGGCGGCAGGAGAGAGGGCCTTTCCTTCCTGATGGGAGGACTGCTCCTCTCGGTCGCCGTGGGCGGGCTCTATCTGCTGATGGCAGGAGCTGACTGGCTATTGTACCTCCTGGGAGAGGCAGAGGATTTCGCGCTGCTGTCCGAGATCTCTCCGGCGATAGTCCTCCTGGTCGTTGCGCTGCCTTTGGTGCCGATGATGAGGAAGCTGACCAGTGGGATGGCCTGGTAAATTGATATGCCTATAGATTTTAATCTCAAACGGATTTATTTAGAACTGATATGAAAGGCAATCTATCCAGAAAGGCAGAGGACTACCTTGAGGCCATCTACGTCATCTCCCAGGAGAAGGGAATTGTCAGGATCAGGGATATCTGCAGGGAGCTGGGGACCAAACCACCATCGGTCGTGGAGATGGTCAAGAAGCTTAGCGATCAGGGGTATCTGGTCTATAAGAAAAATGAAGGCGTGTATCTGACCGCTGAGGGAGAGGAGATCGGAAGGGTCATCAAGGACAGGCACAGCACGATATTTGCGTTCCTGAAGTTCATCGGGGTCCCTGAAAAGATTGCGAACGAAGACGCCTGTGTGATTGAGCATGAGCTAAGTCCCAAGACGGTGGAACAGATCAAAAGCCTTGTGAGCTTCATCGAGACCGCTCCCGATCATCCCCAGTGGCTGGATCACTTTGCGATTTATTGCGATCTCGGCAAGCATCCCTGTATCAAGGATGCGAGGCTTAGTCAGACCATGGCAGCTCAAATAGGAGGAGAGATGCGAAGGAAAGCAGATCACTGCGGGAGCAATGATTGATTATCTATCACGGGAATGATTCTGACAAGAAATAGCAGACGCTGTAAACGTTTTCGACCTGCAAACGTTTTTTAGTTGAAATCAACGGTCACAGAGCTTGCGCAGTGTCACAGCGTGCGGCCTATAGTATATCCTTTCTTCACGGAATGAGCCGCACGCTATTTGATTATTCAACTATTGAATTATCGGTCTAATTGCGGCCGATCTCACCCAGATATGTCGGGCTGGTGGCATTTGTGGTATTTGATTCCGATGCGTAGATTCCTGCGCCAAGCCACCAGTTATTGTCAACGCTTCTCACATATCCGAGCTTGAGTTCTTCTTCCATATTCTTGCTGGGATTGGCATAAAGGTAATACAGATAGCCTTCTCCTCTCTTTGCCTGATCAATGCAATTTCGCACAAATCGCACGCCGTTAGCGTCTTTTATATCTAAGCGGTCTGATCCCAGTAGCTCTGGCTGATAAGGCAGCGACAGAGCTGTGCCGTTGTAGTCGTAGGCAAATACGTAGAGGTTCCCTCGAACGAAAGAGCCGTTCCTGTCATTGAATGCCTGTAAAGCCGCCTCCTTTCCGTTCTTCTCTGCGTATTTTGCGGCCTCGTCCACGAAGGAGACCAGATTCTCTCTTGACTCTGATGGGAAGAAGGCCGGAAGATCTGATAAATAGACGCCAGAGCCCACCCACCAGTTTTCATCTACCTTGGCCGAATAGCCGATCTTCAGCTCATCTTTAGAGCCGTGATCCGGATTTGGGAATATGAAATACGTAAAGTCCTCGCCCCTGCGGGAGCAGTCGGCCAGATCTTTTATCAGGGCCACTCCGTTAGGATCAGTTAAATTGATCTTGTCTTCGCCTATAAAATCAGGGCGGAAGGGATGAGCTACATTTATCCCCTGAAAGTCATATGCGTAAATGTAGAGATCTCCTCTCACGAAATTACCGGTCTTATTGCAAAATTCCAGACACGCGCTCTCGCTATTCACTTCACGTGCATAGTCACGAGCTTCCTTCACGAAATCGACAAGTTCTGGTAGGGATGAGCTGTTATTCATAGATTTGCCGGCTCTGTCGTCTGCTGCTGATGCGCCAAGTGAAAATGCTATGAAAACGAAAAGCATTGCGCCAAGAGCTGTAGTTGATTTCATGGCTGCTGCGGAATGCGTTGATGCATTTAATCATTTTGGTAGATTTTCAAAAATTTTAGGGGCGGAACTTTTTGGCCGTCGGCCTCCTCCTCTTCAGATATCTGAATATGAACCTCAAAGCAAACCTTTAATGCGTCGGTTTAAAATCCCGTTTATGTTAGGATTCATTTTCATTTTCTAATTTTATTTGGAGCAACTGGAAATACACCTAATATCAGAGTTACATTTTGCAGATGCGGTTGCATCTGGATGAAAGAGAGGTTTTGAAAATGAATGCATTGAAAAGCACAATCGTCACCGTCATGGCAGCTTTGGTGCTGGTCATGGCTCCCTCGGCGGCAGCTGACGAAAGCGGCAATTTTACTGTAGACGACGTCAGCAATTTCTTCCACGCCATGCAAAAGACGGACTTCGGGGATATTGAGATATCAGGAAACAACATCACATTCTTTAACCCTGACGGCTCTGTCAAGTGCAAGGGCGAATATGATTACGTAGGGTCCAAGACCGTAGACTTCCAGGGACATCAATTTGTATGGCACATGTTCAACCTGCGGTCTGATAAAGACGGCTGCTCTGAATACAAACACGTGATCGCGACCGAGGTTCACGATGAGGCCGGGCTTACTCACTGGCATATGAGATACGGCAAGCTGTGCTTTGATATCCTGATGGAAAATCCTGCTTACGGGATGTGGTATCCAACCATGGCTGCCAACGGGACCAATGCCGAAATGGTCTCAAACGCCTACAGCGCCGAGGCGCAGATGATCGGGGGCTTTGTCGTCGCAGCCCAGCAAGCCGCCAACAGCTCAATTTCGCTTGAAAAATGGAACGGGAGATGGGTGAACACCGAAAAGCTGCTCGATGATCCCCTCATGGACCCGGTCTACGAGGCGGCATCCAGCGCTGCAAACGCTCTTAGCGAAAAGAGCGTTTCCAAATAATCTTATTTTTTTTGGAGTATCGGTATATGAAAGCGTCAATGGACATCGGATCGATTGCCGTGGTTCTCGTCATGATCCTGTCTGCAGCCGGGCCGGCGATGGCTGAAGGTGAAGGCGCAAATGAGGCTATGGACTGGGCGGTTTCTGCATTTGAAAGGCCGGTAGGAGAGCTGGGGGTGCTGGTGGTAGCTCACGGCAGCGACGAGGACATATGGTGTCGGCAGGTTCGCCAGGTAGTGGCAAATGTCTCTCTGCCCTATCCTGTGGAGCTTGGATTTCTGGAATTTGTTCCAGACGAAACCATCGGCGATGCTGTTGAAAGGCTTGAATCGCAAGGAGTCAGGGAGATAATTGCAGTTCCTCTATTCGTATCATCCTACAGCAGCCATATCCAGGAGATTGAATATGTGCTGAGGTTAAGAGACGCTCTTTCGTCCGGGGAAGACCTGGTCAGGGTGAACACCACAGCCAATATTACCATAACCAGAGCGCTGGATGATCATTCGCTGGTGGCCTATATTCTGGCTGATTGGACTTCCGAAATGAGCCGTGATCCGTCCAACGAGACTGTGGTGATCCTGTCCCACGGGACTGACGACGAGGAGAACATTCGATCCCAGGTCTGCTGCCAGAGCTGGCTCGCAGAGGAGGTCAAGGCCTACCTGCGCTACTGGGCAAGTCCCACAATTAGGATCAAAGATGTGAAGTACGCGTTCATTCATGGCAACCAAACCTTATATCCTGATCTGACGGTGGAGTCGGTGATGAGCAATGCCTCCCAGGCTGGCAGCTCCTCAGAGGACGGGAATGAGAGCATGATCGTTCTTCCCCTAATGGTTGCCGGAGGGGCCATAACCGATAGCCAGATCCCAAAGCTGCTGGAAGGCTACGGCTGCCGTTACGACAGAGCGGCTCTGGCATCTCATCCCAATCTAGCCAGGTGGATCGAGAACAGGGTCAGATGCGAGATAGGCGAGGGGATTGAAGGCGTCTTGATCATTGATCACGGCTCCAGCGATCCAAAGAGGGCCGAGGCTGTAAGAGAGCTGGCAGGGCAGGTGAACCCGATGAACTCAAAAATGCCTTTTGCAGTGGCATTTGCAGAGAATGCCGCTGAAGAAGAGACCATTCCCGGTGCAATTGCCAGGCTGCTCGATCAGGGGGCCAGCAGGATAATCGCCGTTACTCTGTTCACCGGAAACACCATCGACCACGAGGAGGCAAGAGAGGAGGTATATTTTGCGCTGAACAGTATCAATCATACCAGGATCCTCATGGCATCGCCGATGCACGCCGGAATCGTAGCAGAGGTCGCCGGGCCGATCGACGACCATCCCTTGATTGCCGATCTGATCCTGGACCGGGCGAGAGAGGTCAGCATTGATGAAAGCAGGGAAACGCTGATTTTAGCTCCATGGGGAAGCTCGACCTACTTCGAGGAGAGCGAGATTCAGACCAGGTCCCTGGTCGAGAAGATAAAGGCAAGCTCAAAGTTCAAGGATGTCAGGTTCGGCTTTATGGAGTATCAGGGCAGCCCGAACATAAGGGAGGCTGTTGAGACGGCCCAGAGCGAGGCTGTGATCGTCGTCACCGTCAACAGCATGGGAACGAAATACGTCGATGATCTGATCGCCGGACGCCTGGAAGGGCTCAACTACACCTACAATGGGAAAGGGTTCTATGGCTATTCTGAGAACCTCGATCCTCATCCAAACATCGCCCGATGGATCGAGCAAAAAGTGACAGAGGAGGTGCGGGCTTAAAAGCCCGAATGTGGGTAGATCAGATAGCGGAATATTGATCGTTTTTTTCTTCGAATTTTTTTAGACTGTTTCCTGGATTAAAGGCACCGTAAGGCCACTTTTGGGCAATGCAATAGCCGTCGTTCGATATTTGGGCTCCATTTCAGGCAAATGGCGCGAAATGGCCGCGCATATTTCAGCCATTTTTGCAGGCTTGGCCAGGAACTCTACCGCTCCGGCATCAAGGCAGAGTCCTCTATATGTTTTGGCAGAGCAGTCGGAAACGACTATTATCCTCGGCCTTAAGGGCCAACGCTCGCGAATCGCCTTTGTAGCCTCAATGCCATTCATTTCGGGCATCTGGATGTCCATGAGCACCATGTCATACGATTTTTCCTCCAGGGCTGAAATAGCCTCCAAGCCGTTTGATGCTGCATCGGCCCTGATGCCAAGCTTCTTTAACATGCGCTGGACAATTGATCGGCAAGTGCAGTCGTCATCGACTACTAGAATATTTAAATGAGAGTTCATTATCGCACCTATGATCTCTGGCTTTTTGGGCTGCACTCAACTTGGCCCTGCGCTCGACCTGAAATCGCGGCAGAAGAGGCTAGCCCTGGCCAGGCAGGCGGCCAGAGCAGTCTTAACGGCAGCAAATCATAGCTGCGATGTTCCTTCTTCTGCGAGGATGCCTGATTTCGCAGTTGTCAAAGCTGAAGATGGAAGGGCGCATAGATGTGAGGGAGATGGCTGAAGGCCAACCGCTCCCTTCATCTTCAGGCTCTGATATAACTCTGTATGCTATTAGGTGGTGATATTATGATCCCTAAGGATTTTCGGTTTGGTCCATACAATCAAACCTGCCCTCGATGGGGTGTTATTGTCTTTCTTGTCAAATGAAGTCCCTGTCTAATGAAGTTCCTGCCCAATGAAGTCAGATTTCTGATAAAAATGGAAAGTAAAAAAGCCTTTGACAATTCACGCCTTATTTATGAAAAGAGACGTTGGGAACTGCGCCATGGAGGCATTCCATTCCGGCTTATATGTGCTTATGGATCTGTTTCGGCATGTGCAGTCGAATATTCCATCCTCTAATATGGGCTTCCTCATCTCTTCATTCATATCGAAGTAGCCGCCAAAGCAGCAGGGTAGCCAGTCCTCGTATTCATAGGGCTTGCTTTTTTCAACCTCGATCGCCATGTTCTTCTTGATATGGAAGTCTCCAACATAATCGTTGTCCATATCGATGATAGGCTTCCTCCAGCCCTGAGTCTTAAAGCTATTGGACCCCTTAACAGTATCAGAGAGGATCTGGCCGATATGCACAGTGCCCTGTGTAACGACATCCTCAAGTTTCATGCTGACCCTTCCTACGCCGTTGGCGTCATATGTGGGACCTGTGCAGTTCAAATCAACGGCTATATCGCCCTTGTAGGCACGGGCATACTCCAGCTGGTGATGCATGACTATCGCCTCCTGGTAGCTCTTGGCAACCGTCTTTTCTTTTAAGAACGAATCGTAGGCAATGGGGCGCTCAGCATACCACCCATTGGCAAAGGCAAAACCGGTTGGAGATTGAACAATGTCCTTTTGAATGGTGAAATTGATGGAGCTGTCGGCACCTGATGGCATTTGGACGTATCCGCCGTTCTCGTTCATAATATAGTAATCGTTTTCTCCGTGGATTGTTTTTTGAGTGGAGTTCATGATATAGGCGTAATCGATTGAGCCGCTTCCGTGCATGTACTCCAAGAGCGATAGGTTGTTTGTGTTGACCTCATCCCTGACCATCATGTAGCCGTTGCCTTCTATATCTTCTTCATTTATATACTTATACTTGAAAGCATTTCTATCCGCGTAATCCGGATTGAAATCCCACTCACCGGCCAGTCCCGGGCCGATGATTATTAGAAGTATCAATATAGCAGATCCAAACTGAAGATTCATGCCGTCCCTCCTGTTAATTATATATTTTTATACAAATTAATTTATTTAAAATGGTTTATTTCTTTTAATTTGCCCCTACCTCAGCATTTGGAGAGGCATTCTCGCGGCTGTAAGAACTCGCCTGCATAGTGTATCGAAATGCATCCTCATTAGCCGCTATGGAATACATGCGAGATCTCATCTCAGCCATGATCGCGATACCACCTGAGCAACTCAACGTTCATCATCAAAACCTCTCTAAATCTGATGCAACTGCATCAGCTCTGTGTAATTGATTTGTTAGGCATATTAGCAATTAATCCAAATAATATTCAATAATCTACCATTTTCCTAATTATTTTTCAAATACATATCGCTGTTAGGATTCATGTTATTGCATCCTAACGGATACATTATGACGTATCGAAGATGGAACAATTTGGCTCCCATGAGATGTAGCAGTTGTGGGTGTAATTAAGAGCAATTTAGAAAAAGAGACATCAGAAATGGAACAAAAAATAGGACAGAATCTGAAAGGAATACCTGAAACCTCGCTGATCCCGCTTTGGGCGAGGGCCGTTGAGGCAAGATGCCCTCGACCCATCATCACAGATGATAAGTCTATCGAAATGATGGAACGAATCGATTACGATTTCTCAAAATTTGAAGGAGCGTGGATGTCTCAAATTGGTGTCGTCATCAGGACGCAGCTTCTGGATAATGCGACAAAGGCTTTTGTCAACAAGTATCCTCATGCCATTATTATCAATATCGGTTGCGGCCTTGACACTCGCTTTTCCAGACTGGACAATGGCAAAATCTGCTGGTATGACCTGGATTTTCCGGAGGCGATCAGTGTTAGGCGGCAGTTCTTTTGCGAAACAGATAGGTACAAAATGATAGCCAAATCGGTCTTTGATTATTCTTGGATTGATGAGATAGGTCCGAGCAATAAACCAGTCTTGATCATTGCGGAGGGGGTGTTTATGTATTTTACAGAACAGGAAGTTAAAAACTTGATGAATATGCTGATAGCGTCATTTAGGGAAACACAAATGCTCATTGAAATAATATCACCTACCATAAGGAAAATAAGCAAACAGCATGATTCTCTAGGCAAGATGGATGCTAAATTCCGGTGGGAATTAAAAGCGGCAAAGAAATAGAAAAATATAACGATAAAATAAAGTTCATTGAGGAATGGAATTACTTTGATTATCATCGAAACAGATGGAAATGGGTGCGCTGGCTGGCTTTAATCCCGGCATTTAAAAACCGCTTTAATGGCCGAATTGTCCATTTGGCATTTAGCGGAACAGGGCCGCGAGCATTTTAGAGCCAATAATGGCTTTTTGTTTTGTATTTCCAGAATAACCAATCATAGTTAGGGATCAAGTTATTGCTGCCTAACGAAGCATATCGAGTATATCAGAGCCCAAATGGACGGACGGAATGCTGGCCATCGGTTTCCTCCTCTTCATTTGCTTCCTCCGTCTTTTGGACTTTGCTGAGGGAGTTTCACGATCGTCGAAGCCATGAGGCACACTGAAATCGACAATTCAACAGCTAAGAGGTGTATCTGATCATGATGGATTGTTCAGGCTGCAGATGTGCAGCCGAACTGAGATTTAGAACCTTAACTCTCAGAAAGTAGGGAATACTAAAGTCCAAGAGTAATCTTATCACC
>CAZHNU010000046.1:0-27759 GCA_964534145.1 uncultured Methanotrichaceae archaeon
GGGCCGGGGGTAGCCCGCGCGGCGACTGAGCGGTCCCCGCCCCCACTCGCGCGAGGGCCAGGCAAGGAGCGCGGAGTCCCAAAAGAGCAGGGGCAATGCCCGATGGCAGGCACCGCTAAGACAAGGATAGAAACACTCATATGCCAATTATATAAAATGAAATTGCACCCGACGATATTTGAATTAGCGCAAAGTAGCATCTCAGCAACCCTCAAAACCCGATAGGGATATAAGCGCAAAGGATCGGATTATTGGGCGAGCCCAAAATGAAAACCTACATATCCCTGTCAGGCTTCGACACATCCCAGATAATATCTCTGATGGTGAAATACGGAATAGAGAGAGGCGATAGATTGGTCCTCATCCGTCCGGAGGAGGAAAAAGACAGCCGGGGAGAATCCACAGTACAGGCCATCAAAGACCTATCCAGGCAGATAGACAGCTCTATCGAGGTCGATATCCACCGCGTGGATCACAGGGACTTCGAGGGCATGGTGACATCTCTGATAGATCTGATGAAAAATGCCGAAGGACAGGTCGTGGCCAACCTTTCCGGAGGGCCGAGGGAGATTTTTCTGGCATTTGCCGTAGCCTGCATTTCCCAATCTCCAAAAATCTTTAAAACTGCAAACTTCAGCGACATGGACAGGACTATGAACGAGATAGTCCTCCCAAATATTGCACACACCCTTGACAGCCGTTTGAAAAGAGTCTTAAATGACGTCAGCGAAAACCAGCCCACCACAGTTACGGAAATTGCCCAGAGGCTGAAGATTTCTGAAAGCTCAGCATCAAGGCAGGTAGCAGAGCTTTTGGATCGAAAGGCTCTGAATCTCACTCCGAAGGGCAAGACAAAGGAAATTCGGATTACCCTTACCGGAAAAATTCTTTTCTGATCTCTATCAGCAAAAAATGGATTTAATAATTGGGAGCGCCATTTTGGCCCTCCCAAACGTATTCCCGAAAGTCCTATGCACTGCGCAGCTTAAAGGCCATGTAGATGGTGACAATGCCTCCTACTATTCCCAGAATTGCCAGCAGGTACACCAGCATTACAATTCCTATGTAGGGGGAGCCCAAAAGCAGCAGTCCGAAGATGATGCTGAGGACGCCCATTATGGCTGCTGCCCATCCAGTCTTTAATGCCCAAAAGAGGCTGACGGCTCCAAAGCAAATTGCCAAGATGCCTACAAGTATGATAAGAGTGGCCGGAACAATTGCCCCGCTGATATATGGATTCGCGATTATCAGTATTCCTACGATGATTCCCAGGATGCCGCTGATCAGCTTCCAGATCATGTCGGTCCTGTCCATGAACAGCAGAACCAGCGTCAATATGCCGGTGATCAGCCAGTACCATCCAAGGATCTGGACAAGCAAAATGGTGGTTCCAACGGGATTGGCGATCAGCATTATTCCTATGATTAATGCTGCCAGGCCCTCCAGCAGTATAACCCACCACGGCACTAGCTGGACCTCTGCTTTATACACTTCCGCACTATATGTCTCTGCCATAAGAATCTCCCTTTTTTAGCCATCCAATTCTTGAGAGGATGATAATCCTCATCTTTTAGAGATAGTTACATCACCTCAAGATATAAAGAATTTCTGTTAATCTGGAAAGGGACAATATCAAAATAAATATATAAAGATGAAAAAAGGCTAATAATTTGACGGCATTAATCCACCCCAAATCATGAGATAAGTTGGTAAAATATATTTTAAAATTGATTTTTATCTAAAGTAGCCTACGTGAGATATTCGACGTTATTCAAGCATTATATCCAATTTCCTGAAAAGTACAACCTAAAAAACATAACATTAATTAAAATCAATAATTTACTTATATTGGCCATAATATTTCTAGTTTTACGAATAAATGTGCTGGGTAATATTACGGATTTTTGTATAATGACAATGGCGAAAAGCTTTATTTATCAATAATGCAAATTTTTTAGATGGTGAAATCTATGGTGACCATGGATGAGCTGTTTAAAATGCATGGAATCGATGCAGTGGGTCAGATAGACGACCTGGGAAGAATCGTTGATTGGAAGGCAAAGGGAATTGTGGATCACGAGACGAAAGAGGCAACCAGCAGGTTCTCCGAGTCAATCACGTCGCTGATCGATCAGGAGGCTCGAATTGTTGATGAGCAGGTGAAAAAGGCCAACTGGCATCCGCGGCGCGGCTGGATTTATGCCGGCGGCGACATAACTGTAATTGCAGCCGGGGATTACCTGCTGGTTGCGGACAACAAGAGAGCGGATATGGATAAGCTGTTCGGGATCTTTGGGCTGTTTGGGCGCAGCGAGAAATTGGATTGATTAAAAGGATTGCTTAAAAAATGGTCTTTTACGGCAGCTAATTTGGATTTGTCTAAAAGGATTGGGGAGAGTCGGCCAGGTATATTCCCCTGACCTCACTTATTCCCCTACCTCCTGATTCCTGGTTCTGGGACCATGTCTCAGAATCGCTGTCCTGGATTGTATATGTGCCTGGTTTGATGATGATATACGGCCGCACCTCCCAGTATGCGTTAGAGATTTCTCCCTGTCCTTCCCTACCCGTTGCCCTCCAGGGGCCGTAAGCAGTGCCGTCCTCATGAAGCAGTGTGATGATTCCAGGAAGGCCGCCCTGATTTCTGTAGTGATAGTTCATCAGGAAGGTCACCATAACAGGCTCATCTATAGCAAAAGTCGTTGGCGCAGTGGGATTGCTGGAGACGCCGTAGATATTGTTGTTGCTGAAGATCTCCTCGTCCTCGATATCAAGCTCATACTCAGCGGGAGCCGTGACATTCGGCTTGGAATCAAGCCAGGATTGATCGATCTCTTGGATCTCTTCGGGTTCAATCAACCTGCTGCCTGATAGAAGAGCATCTCCCTGTTCATTGACAATCGCTGCAAAACTCTCGCCGGAAACGACCATCATCTGATACATGTATACCGAACGGGACTTCTCATCCTCCTCGTCCATCCCGTAGCCCATGAAAATGTCGGCCTCACCAAAGTTCGTGCCTTCGGCTACTAAAATGTAAGATCTGTTCAGGGGATATTCAAGCTCCGTCCAGTATGTCCCATCGTCCAAAGGAAATCTCCTCATGGAAACATCAGTTATCTGCCAGGTTGGAACGCCGCCAGGAAATCCGGAGATGTTCCCGGATTCATCTACTAAATAAAGATTTAGCGGGGAGTATCCCATCGCTTTTCCGTTCTTGCTCTCTTCAGCCATCTTCATCTTGATCCAGGTCTGTCTCTGCTGCGGTGTCATGCGATCAAATATCTCTCTTTTCTCTGCCGGAAGATTCTTCACATAGTCATTCTCGGCGCGGCTGAGCTTCTTTGATTTGGGGTCAACGTAGTCGCCTCCCACCGTTGGGTATTGAGGGTTATCTTCATAATAGCTGCTCCCTCTGATGCCGTGGAATGAACCGGCCTCTAAGGGGATAATGGATTCAGCGCTAAACATTCCTGCCCAGCTGTGGATATCATACGCTTTGGGCTCCTGGTCTATCCACGGGTCGAGGACTATGCCTGAATCGATCCAGTCTGTGCCCTTTGGATAAATCACCACTGCCTCGTGGTTGAATCCCCAGTGTGTTTCTATGGGGCCGTAGTCCCACTCGTCGAGAAGAGCCCTCTCCTCGGGGTCATCGCTGAACTTGAGAGAGTCCAGGAGTTCCAGCACCTTGCCCTGATACCCGCCGCATTTAAACTCGTCATATTTGCTCCCGTAATACGGCAGCCAGGTGAGCAGGTTATTCTTGTTGCCGGAGCTGGCGATTCCTTTCGGAACCTTTTGAGAATAGATCTGCAGTATCTTATAGAGCTTGAGGTCTTTCGAGGGTCTTGCTTTGAACCTGGGGTCTGAGGTTGCAGCCTTAGCGGATTTATCTCCGCTTTGAGGATCGGACGGTGAGGACGATCTATCCAAATGGCCCTCCACGATAACCCCTCTGGAACCGGCATTGTAGCTTCCCGTCAATGCTATGGTGAAGCTTGCAGCCTTGGCATCGGATGGCACGGGCACGGTGACGCTGAATGGCTGGTTCATAGGATCCAGGTACAAACCGCCCTCGGGGAACTTTTCTTCATGAAACTCCTTGGCTTCCTCTCCATCGATGCCAACTCTTACATCGAGCGTTGCGCCCCAGCCGTTCATGGCCGTCGCCACACCTGATACTGTCAGCTCATCTCCATCAAGCGTGCCCTTAAGAGAGCGCGACAGGGTAAAGCCCTCCGCATCTGCAGGTGCGTCCAATGTAGCCCCGGAGACCGAATAGCTCACCTGCAGCCCGTTGAAGGGCTCTCCAGGAAAAACGTCTGCCGTGACTGTTGGAATGATCGCTGTCAAAAGCATCATGCATATGGCCGTTACTTGCATTAAAAAAGCTGATAATCTTTCAGTATTCATATGATCAGCCTCAATTGTCAATAAAAAACGCTTTAGCGAGGAACCAGTTAATTTTTAGCCTAGCGGCGGAAATACGCTTTTCAGCCAGCTGCTAAATGCAAACAGTGCGACCGCAATGAAGATCAGCTCACCCAGAATCAAGCATACGACAAAGCCAATGCCAAACTTGAGTCCGTCAGCAATGCTAAGGGTCATATTTCAATATTTATCAGGGCAATGTATAAAAAAGGAACGGATGTCAAACAATTTCGATGTTCAATAAGTGAACGAATTCTCAACAAAATTGAGCCGGAGGCAACTTTCCGGCCCAATCCTTAACTTGCGCCGGTGTTCGATATTGCCTCCTTCAAAATGGAAATCTCCTCCTGCCTCTTGTTGCCGTCGATTAAAATCACATAAGGCCCGTTCGACCAGGCCATTCCTGATCCGGTATGCCTGCGTTGGGTCTCAAAATTTCGGAGAGCTGCGTCGCGCGACTCTGCGCTGTCGAACTCCACGACCCAGACGCGGGCTCCAGGCTTATTGGGATCTGAGGTCGAGCAGTTTGAGCTGAAATCATAGAACCTGCCGTAGACGAATCCTGGGGTAGAGTTCCATGTGAACTCTCCTTTGGCGCACATTTCCACATCGCTGTCGGCCAATGCCCCCTCGATATCTTCAATGTCGACGGGCCGGTTGAAATCAGAGCGGGGGGCGCCAGCAATCAGCGCTGCGAGAATCACGACTACCAGCACGGCTACGAATGCCAGGGCCATCAGCATCCAGCTGTTCGAGTTGTTCTCCATGATTTACGCCTCCGTTTTCTTTTGCTGCATCCAGCTGGGCTTCTTTAAGCGCAGGAAGGCCAGTGGCGGCAGAGCAAGCACTGCTGTACCCAAGAGAAGCACCGAGGCATACATCCAGGTCGGCGTCGTTTCATAGCTTCCTGGCGGAAGCAGGCTCACAACAAATGTGAAAACGCATGCTAGAAAGCCGATGCCTCCAACAATCCAGACGCCGGCCATGCCGCCGGGGATCTTGAATGCGCGTTTGGTGTTAGGCTGGGAATAGCGCAGCTTGATTAGGGCGGCGAAGACGAAAAGATACACAATGCAGAGCAGCAGAACTGTCATGGCCGAAAGGATCCAGTAGGCCGCGCTGATGCTGGGGATAAAGAGATAGAGCATTGAGACGACTGTGCCTATTGCAGCCTGCAAAAAAAGCACGCCCACAGGCGCTCCTTTCTTGTTGGTCCGGGCAAAGAAGGGCGGCATGTTCCCTCTGGCAGCCACCTCTCCCAGGCCCAAAGCCGGACCTGCCAGCCATGAGGCCAGATTGGCCAGGCCGCCTAAAGTAACGAGCAGTGCCAGGGGAGCAAGAAGCCATTCCAGGTTGAACGATGTGAGAAATGCCTGGAATGCCTGCATCAGGCCAGCAGCAAGGTTTAGCTGGCTGACTGGAACGACGATTGCAATTGCGAGAGTGCCGATTACCGTCAGGATGAAGATTATTATGCAGGATAGAGCCATTGCCTTTGGAAAGTCCCTTTGCGGGTTTTGAACCTCCAGCGCATGAAATCCTGCCATCTCCATTCCTGCAAAGAGAAGGACGACGGTGGCGATGAAAGGAAGAGTGCTCATGTTGATCTCGGGCACGGCGGCGCTCATTGTGAATGATGGAAGCGCCAGTGGCTTTCCGCTTACGACGTAAAGAAGGCCTAAGACTATGATCATGACGGCCGGGATAATCGAGCCTGCGATAACTCCGAAGGAGCCGAAGCGGCTTGATACCTTCTCGCCCATGAGGCTTATTATCGTTGTTCCCCAAAAGGCTACCATCATTACTGCGAACATGAAGATGTTGTTGTTGGCCAAACTGGGATTGAATACATAGGCGAACGTAGATGCGATAAAGGCGAGAACCGTCGGGAACCAGACGAGGTTGTTGGACCATTCGCAGAAAACTGCGATGAATCCCTCACGCTCTCCAAAGGCCTCTCTCACCCATGCATAAACGCCGCCTCCCTGGGGCCAGCCCGTAGCAAGCTCGGCGCCCGCAAGGGTTAGCGGAATAAAAAATGTTATGGTTCCCAGGAGATACCAGCCGATGGACGACCAGCCGTAGGTGGCCATGGAAGGATAGTTGCGCAGGCTAAGCACCGCGGCAACATTTATCATGGCCAGGGCAAAGACGCCCAGTGTTTTCGCTTTTCCGTTGCTCATGGACACCCTCCGATCACTTTAAACAGTAAATATGGTAAGCTCCGCCGACGTTCTCCACTCCGTGGATGTCGTGCCCAAATCCAGGGAAAAGGCGGTCCCAGGCCTGAAGCGCACGCAGGTAGCCGAGGTACGGCCCATCGTCCGGCCCGAAATCCTCGCCCGGCATCAGCATGGGGATTCCAGGCGGATAGGGGACAACTCCTGTTGCTGCTATTCTGTTCGCGATCCTGTCCACTGCCACAGGCTCCACCTCGTCGTGAACGAGATGGACGTAGGCCTCGCAGGGCGTCATCTCAGGCCTGGGAAGAGTCGAAAAGGCGCGAGCCAAATGCACCGTCTGCTTCGAGGCCTTCATCTGGGCGAACATTTGCACCGCGAGGTCTCTTAGCCCCATACCAAGGTAGCGCTCGTGGTGATCGCGGACAAGTCCCGGCAGGACCTCCTCAAGAGGGGTATTGGCGTCATAATCCTCCTTGAACCTGAGAAGTGCGTTTAGGAGAGTTCCCCATTTTCCCTTAGTGATGCCGATTGAGAACAGGAACAGGATTGTGAAATCAGTGGTCTTCTCCACAACGATTCCTCTGGAGTCGAGGTAAGCGGTCACGAGGGTTGCCGGAATGCCCCAGTCCTCAAGCGAGCCGTCCAGGGCGACGCCGGGTGTGACCACAGAGACCTTAATCGGGTCGAGCATGCAGTAGCCGTCCTCAAGGTTGCCGAACCCATGCCACTTCTCGCCTGGATGCAGCACCCAGCAGCTGGGATCGCTTATCAGCAGAGACTCGGGTGCATCCTCGAAGGCCATTTTTCTGCCTGTTGCAGGATCCGTAACCTCGTCTGCATTCCAGGCGCTAAAGAACCAGTCGTGATTGTCTTTATCTCTATATTGCCGGCGGATTCTCCTCAGAGCCAATCTGAAGGCTACAGCCTCAGAGATAGATTCAGTTGTGAGAGCCCTTCCTCCTGCACCGTCCATCATTGCCGCTGAGACCTCGTTGGAGGAGATGATCGCGTACTGCGGCGAGGTTGATGCATGCATCATGAAGGACTCGTTGAACCTGGCATGCTCCACAGGGCTTCGCCCATCCCTGACATGGATGAAAGACGCCTGCGAAAGGGCAGCCAGCAGCTTGTGGGTCGATGTTGTCGTAAAGACGGTCGGGCCTTTGTAGTCTTTTGGATCTCCGTGCATGCCGAACCTTTCTTCGTAGAGGGGATTGAAGCGGGCATAGCCGTACCAGGCCTCGTCGAAGTGCACCCTATCGACGCTTTCGCCAAGCAGCTCCAGCACCCGCATGGCATTGTAGCAGAGGCCGTCGTATGTTGAGTTGGTGATTATCGAGTGCATAGCCCTGGGAGTCCCTTTCCCCTTGGGGACCAGCGGATTTTCGGCGATTGAGTCCCTGATTGCATCCGGCGCAATCCGATCGGGGTATATGGGGCCTATCAGCCCCAGATGGTTGCGGGATGGGATCATGTAGGTGGGAACGGCTCCCGTCATTGTGATTGCCTGCTCAATTGACTTGTGGCAGTTCCTGTCGACCAGCGCAATGTCGTCGCGGGCGACACAGGCCATGAAGATGACCCTGTTGGAGGTTGATGTTCCGTTTGTGACAGAATAGGACCTGTGAGCCCCGAAGATGCGGGCAGCGTATCTCTCGCTTTCACCAATGGGGCCGCTGTGGTCCAGAAGAGAGCCCAGCTCGCCTACTGAGATGGACAGGTCGGAGCGCAGTAGGTTCTCGCCGAAGTACTGGAAGAATGCAATTCCAACAGGCGATTTCAAGAAGGCTGTCCCGCCGGTATGCCCTGGAGTGTGCCACGAATACTCGTAAACCTGGGCGAAATCCATAAGCGCTTTGGTGAACGGCGGAGAAATCTGGTTTCGGTAGCGAAGCATGGCGGCGATGGCTCTTCCGGCGACGAAATGAGCAGTGTCCTCCAGCATCCAGATGAACTCATCAACCAGCCTCATTACAGAGGCGTCAATAGACGCGGCGTCTTCTCGCTCGGCAATGAGCATAATTGGGACGTGCTGGTTGCGGGAGCGGGCCATTTCCAGCAGCGTTCTGGCCTTGGCGTGGGTCGTCGGATCATCGTCTCCCAGGTTCCAATCCAGCAGGATGCATTGGATTGACGGGTCTGAGAGAATTACCGACTGCCCATCCTCCGCCGTAGGCGATTCCACAACAACCACATCTTTATTCTGCAGCTCTTCCACCAGCGCCCGTGCCGCGCGGCCGTTTGCTGTAGGCGAATTTAATTCATCGTCTACAATCAAAGTTTTCATGCTGAAGATTCTTTCACCCGACCGAGCCATATTCTGCCACCTACATTCAAACTTGTGTACATGTTTGCCAATTAAACTGTTTAAACTTATCGCAATTAAAAATGTATTTCCTAAAACGAATAAATACTAATTAATGAAATGGTTTGGATTGCTCCAGCACTTTGCATAAGAAGCACGGCGGGATTGTGCTTTTCCACCAAACCATCTGGCGAATGGGGTGGGGCGCGGCTGCGCGCTTTCACAACAATTTTTTTCAATAGTCATAAACCGCAAAGTTTATAATAGTTATTGAATATCTCGTCATTTGCCGAAGAAAAAGGCATACATCTCGGAGAGAATCATATCAGGGATTTAACTTCAGTCATAATTTGAAGAACCAGTGCAATTGAGAAAGATGATACGCAATCAGGAGGTATTAGATGGAAAAAGCTCTTGGCTTACTTATTGGAATCATATTGGTTGCATTATTAGCGCCTGCCAATGGACAGCCACCGTCAGATGTAGTAAATCTGAACCGGGATGCAGTCGAAAATTTTTATAACAGGACCATAATCAATCCTATGGATCCGGGCTATATTTGGGGAAATCCATTTGCAATCGTTCTTTCAGGAGTAAATCCTGACATATTCCAGAACGCAGCATTCCGCAAGGATCCTGGCGGCATGACATCCGGGAATCTGTATACCAGCAGCATCAACGATTTCAGGACCTCCGGGATGGATGCTGGGAAAAGCAATGCTACAAAGAAGGCCGCGAGGATCGGGCTTATGAACTGGCCCTGATTAGTATTTTACAAAAACGATAATTATTATTTTTTTACTTTCAGACTAAGCGCAAAGGGTCACAGCCTTATTTATAGCGCATGATCCATCTTTTGATCCATTAGCTTCAGGTCACTGAAGCTTGATGCCGGCCTTAAGGTTCGGTCCTTTTTCCAAGAAGATGAAATGATTTTAACGATATATCATTTTTAATATTAATAGTTCATTTATCAAATACGGCCTGCCAACAAGTTTTTTAGTCTTCAATGAATATTAAATACTAATAAGTTAGGGATTGATTGCAATGACCAAAGGAACTAAGCTTAAAAGGCTGATATGGCTGACAGCATTAGCCGTTTTGGCCTTGCTGCAGATGGCAGCAGCGGCACCCGATCTTTATGTAAGCGAATTTTCATTAAATCCGGAGCAGCCCGTCCAGGGAAGCCCTGTTTCAGTGCGGGTAGGAGTCTATAATCAGGGGAACAGCCCTTCAGGGCCGTTCACTGTCCACTGGCTGCCGGGCGAGAATTACCGGGAGCCTGCTTGCACGTGGTTTGTTGATGGAATGACGGCAAGAGGAGGTAGGATTCTAACCTGCACTTATGAGGGATATCCGAGCTGGTATGCCCAGCTGAATACAAAGGTCGTTATAGACGGCTATGGACAGGTTGTAGAGAACGATGAGTCCAATAACTATTACGTCGAGGCCATAAGCGTGAGCAAGCCATCGGGCTCGTCTCAGGATAGCGGCAGCCAGGCCGGACAGGGCTCGATGCAGATAGGCCCTATTTTGGGCCAGGCCATTGTCCCGGGATCAGGGGGACTTTTGGCCCTTAAACCCGATCTGTTCATAAGCGAGTTTTCCTTAAGCCCACAGCAGCCCATCCAGGGCCAGCCGGTGCAGGTTCGCGTTGGAGTTTACAACAAGGGCAGCACGGCATCGGGACCGTTCTCTGTAGCGTGGTGGCCCGGCGAAAACTACCCGCAACCGGCATGCTCCTGGGACGTGGACGGCCTTGTTCCAAACGGCGGAAGGATTTTGACCTGCACCTATGAGGGTTATCCCTCCTGGTATGGATTCTTGACAACAAAAGCAGTTGCCGATACATCAAGCCAGGTAGCGGAAAGCGACGAGGCAAATAATGCCGGCACCAAGACCATAAGCGTAAGCAAGCCTTCATCCTCATCCACGCCGCAGCCATCTCCCTCTGAGGAGACCTCACCCTCACCACAGCCATCGAACCAGAAGCCTGACCTGTTCGTGAGCGAGTTCTCGCTGAGCCCCTCGCCCCCGGTTCAGGGACAATCCGTTCAGGTTCGCGTCGGAGTCTATAACAAGGGCACTGCTTCCTCCGGTCCCTTCAAGGTAGCGTGGTGGCCAGGCGAGAACTACCCGCAACCGGCATGCTCCTGGGACGTGGACGGCCTTGTTCCAAACGGCGGAAGGATTTTGACCTGCACCTATGAGGGCTATCCCTCCTGGTATGCCCAGCTTGTCACACTGACGACTGTGGACTCTTCCAACCAGGTAGGCGAAAGCAACGAAAATAACAACGCCAGGCGGGAGACAATTAAAGTTATAAAACCCTGATAGAAAACCGCATAGCTTAGGCCTTTCAAATCGGGCTTATGGAATAAAGGACGCAGCCATCTGCATGGGCTCGCCCTTTGCGCTTTTTTGCGGCTGCCTGACGGCAGAGGGATATGATGCCGGCATCCTCGCTGGAGGTATTTTCCTTGATTCGTCTCCATCCCATCCCCGAAATATGAATCCACATCCACCGGCTGCTGCTGTTGCCAAAGGCCGCGGTTATCCTTCTGCCGCACTGCGGCATTGCCCCGAATTCACCCCCCACGGATATATCCACAATGATATTTTCTCCCAGGCAGCGAATATTTTTCAAGGCCACCCTGGAGCACTCTCCGCTGTACCTCTTGCTGCTGGGTTTGGTGCCGGATGAAAAGGAACAGCATGACTTGGTGGGAAATGGGTCCTCTTCGTCTCCGTGGTTGGCGTTCCTGTTCAAGTCGCACCTGCCGTCACACTGCTCGACATCTACCAGGTAGTGGCCCTGGTCGTTGTTGTTTCTCTGGGTCTCGTCCACATGCTGGATCATCAGTCCCTCGCCTGGAAGGCAGCTGTCAAATCCCGTCCTTCTGCGGTTCTCGATCAGGAAGTACTCCTTTCCCTCCTCGCTGCCGTCAGCTGGCAGCCTGTAGATCTCGGGGAAAAGTATCGACGGCCTTAGCGTGATGCTCTCCTGATGGCCGAAGAGCGGCACTGGTTGGACCCATCCGAGCCTTGTCTTGCACCAGCCCAGAGGATGGGCTGGCGTCAGGCCGCCGTTGTTCCAGCATCCTCCTGCCATCAGATCCCAGCAGCCTGTCCCGGCCGAGTCCATGTCGTAGTCGTAGAGATCCGGAAGGCCGAAAACGTGGCCGAGCTCGTGGCAGAACACCCCGATGTTTCCGTCCTCAGGCTCCATTGAATACCTGCTTACCATAACGCCGTCCACCTTTTTAGGCGTTATATTGGACATGTGCGACCATATGTGGCCCAAAATCCCTGTAACCTCGGCTCCCTGCCCGGCATGGACGATGAACAGGGCATCGACCTCTCCGTCGCCGTCAACATCGTAATCTGCAAAATCGACATATTCTGCAGCCAGATCGATGGCATCCTCCACAAGCCTGGCGGCGTTCTTGGGATACTCGCCGAAGCCGTAGCTGTCAGCGGAATAATAGGAATAGGGCTTAGGCGCTCTGAGCCACCCATTCTCCCCGCCGCACACATATCATGTAATGATCAGCTTGCGATACGATGCCTCATAGTAGTAATCCCTCAGGCTTCCTGTGGGATACTTCCCGCTGGAGAAGAGCATATCCAGATAGTGCTGTCTTTGCCTTGCTGCCGGGCTGTCGTCGAAGTCCACCAAAATAACCAGCGCATTTCGCTCCCCTGTTGCAGGCAAGGCCGTGTTGGCATGAACTCCCAGAGTATGAGGCCTGGTATGGGCTGGACGATTGATGATTGAGATGAAGCTTTTCAGGTCGAGGATGTCAGATGCAGCATCTCTTGGAAGCGTCTCTCCCGCCAGGAAGCGACGTTTAGTCCTGATGATCCTTTGCTCCAGCTCAGGCGACGGCGGTACGAAATCGACTTTCCCATCATTTTCTGAACTGAAGCGGCTGGTCATCAAAGACAATTGGGCCTATCAATATAAATAGTTTATCTTTATTTTTATTATGTTAGGAATGAACAGATATTTCTTCGATAGTATTCAAAAGCTTTTCCACAATCTCGCAAAAGCACGCCGCTGCAGGTGACTCCCTTTCTACGAATGTTGCTCCCCGGTCCCCCAGGGCGCAAATCTCGGGGTCGATTGGAACGGCTCCTAAAAAGGGTACCTCCATCTCTTCTGCAGCTTTTTTGCCGCCGCCGCTGCTGAAAATGTTGATGATCTCGCCGCAGTGCGGACAGCACAGGCCGCTCATGTTCTCGATAATTCCCAAAACGGGGACCTTCATGCTCTTGACCATGTTGATGGCCTTCCTCGAGTCCAGCAGGGAAACCTCCTGGGGAGTTGTGACTATCACGGCTCCGGAGAGGTCGGGTATGAGCTGCACAACGCTTAGCGGCTCGTCGCTGGTCCCTGGCGGGAGATCCACCAGAAGGAAGTCGAGTTCTCCCCAGTTCACATCCTGGATGAACTGCTTTATTGCCGCCATTTTCATGGGACCTCTCCAGACCACGGCCGAGTCCCTGGTGGAGAGGATCAGCGCCATGGAGGCGACCAGGATGCCGTCGGCATTGCCCGGTTTTATCCCTTCGGGGCCCTGCATCATCCTCTGATCCTCAATCCCGAGGAGCTTGGGGATGTTGGGGCCTGTGATGTCTGCGTCCAGAAGTCCCACTTTGCAGCCTCTATCTTTCAGCGCCTTTGCGAGGTTGACGGAAACAGTGCTTTTCCCAACACCACCCTTTCCGCTGGCGATCAAAATCTTATGCTTGATCCTGGCTATGCGCTCTACAGCGCACTCTTTGTCGCTGGTCTGGTCCTTGCAGGTGCCCTTTTGGGCGCACGTATTGCAATTGCTGCTTCGTTCTTTCATGAAACACATCCAAACTATCTTAATTTTCTTGTCCAGGAGCATGGAAGCACAGCCTTCCGCCGTGCATGCGCCTCTGAATCATACAGTCCCGCTCCAATATCTTGCAGTACTTTATCGCATCGCTGCTCTCCAGTTCGAGCAGCTCGCAGATCTCCTCCAGAGTGTACGATCTTTCTTTGAGGAGATCGAGCAAACGGTCTCTCATCTTTGGGGGAACCCTCCAGTCCCAATCCGGGATGATCTCCGCCCCCTCGAAGACCGAAAGCATTCTCTCCATCTCATCTTCGGATAGCGGATCCACAGGCTCGGCCGGCGGCCTGACAACTGTGTTCAGCTGAATTCTGTCCGGGGATATGGACTCTGCTGCACGGGCAATTAGATCTGCCTCGTGCTCGTTTAGTCCCTTGACGAGCATGACCTCCAGCCAGATTTCGCCGCTGAAATCCCTTCGAAAGCTCCTCAAGCCCTCGATTATCTCCTCTATTCTTATGCCCGGCGCAGGCTGATTAACTGCCTGAAATGTCCTCTGGGATGCGGCATCAAGCGAGGGCAGCACCACATCCGCTGCGCATACCTCCCTTCTGACCTCTGGGCTGGCGAGGAGAGTGCTGTTGGTAATAACTGCGATGGGCGCATCCACCAGCTTTCGGGAAGCACGTATGATCTCTCCTAAGTCGCTGCAAAGCGTCGGCTCTCCTGATCCTGCGAAGGTCAGGTGGTCGAAGGCCTCATCCGCCCTGGATTTGATATTCCGTAGAACTCTGTCAGGGGGGACAAATCTGCGCCTGGCCGTGGTCAGACAATGAGTTTTTCCAAGCTCGCAATAGACGCAGTCCAGGTTGCATGTCTTGGAGCTCAGCAGATCCACGCCCATGGAAAGGCCGAGCCTTCTGGAGAGCACCGGCCCGAATAAGTGGTCCATTTATGATCCTTGGCTGGTATTTCCGATCTTGTTCTGGCGATAATAGCCATGCTATTGAGATTTAATTCTATCCTTCCATGGACAAAGCTTAAAAGACGGGCTGTCCGATGAACCAGCATGGATAAGGCCTCTGAACTGATAAAAAAGCTGGGGGAAAGCGACGATTACTTTGAGCGCCAGAAGGCAGCATGGGCCTTAGTAAATCTGGGAGAAGATGCAGTAGACGTTTTGATCGATGCTTTGGAGCGGGGTGAGTTCTCGGACCTCAGATATAAGTCTGCCTGGGCTCTGGGAAAGATCGGGAGCCCTCGCGCCGTCGAGCCGCTGAGCAGGGCGATGCTGAGCGATTCCGATCACGTGGTCCGCGAATGGTGCGCTGCGGCCATTGAGGCTCTTGAGAGCAGCGAGGCTGTGCCTTCTCTCGTCCTGGCAATGAAAAGGGACAGCTCCAGGGATGTGCGGCTCAGAGCTGCAGTGGCGCTGCGAAAACTGGGGGCATCTGATGCCTTCAGGGAGATGCTGAATTACAGCGAGCCCGAGACGCGCGGAATGGCGGTCACTGGACTTGCGAGGATCAAGTGCGAGGCTGCGCTAGGCGATGTGGCATCCCTTAGAGAGGACGAGGATCCCGATGTCAGGCGAAGAGTTGCCGACTTCATGGGGGAGTTCGCCTGCAAAGAGGCGCATGATTGTCTGTCCTCATGTCTCAGAGACCCTGATCCGCAGGTGAGAGAGGCAGCGCTTAAATCTCTTGCCAAGATCAGGGGCGCTGAGGCATGCGAGCTGGCCCTGTCGTCTCTGAAGGATGAGGACTATCGGGTCAGGCTTGCGGCCGTTACATCCCTGGGCGAGATAGGCCACGAGAATGCCCTTGAGCCTCTGATCGATATCATGCTCGGCCAGGATGAGCCTGAACTGGAGATAAGGGCCTGGGCTGCCTGGAGCCTGGGAGAAATCGGCGATTCGCGAGCAATAGAGCCGCTGAGAAAGGCATACAGGACCTGTCCCATGGAGATAATGAAAAAAGCCAAGGACTCTCTCATCGAGGTGTTCAAGGAGGAGCCCTGAATGAGGCTTAGAAGCTCGTGGAGCTTGTTGAGCTGACCATGGACCCGCCGCCGCTTGCGCTCATGCTGATGCTCTTCGATGAGCTGAAGCTTCTGCCGGAGCCGCCCTGCGATCCGAGCGCAACTGGACCGGCCAGCGCCGAAACGCCGGAGGATGCGCCTGTGCCGCCGACTGACGGCACTTCATTTGACGGCTGGCTAGCCGCGCCAACGGCGTCTGCACCGGCATTGGGCATAATGCCTGCTGCTTCTCCTGTTGTGGCCACACCCCCCTCAGACTGCATGGCATAGCTTCCCTTGAGGATATTATCCTCCGCTAGAAGATCCAGCCTGTAAATATCAGAGCCCCCGAGAGATGCAACCGTCAGGTTTACAGAGCGACCATCAACCAGCCCTTCGGCGATAACCGACTCTGGAGAGCCTCCCGCGGTAATATTACCCTGCCCCGAAACGGCATTTCCGCTCTGCTGCAGGGCGAGGTTTAGGTACCTTGTGACTGAATCCCTGAGCACCAGCGAGAGTGTTCCGCCAATATCCATTTCTGAACTTGACGGCTGCGAGGAGGCGGGTCCTGTGTCTATCGGCCCGGCCGTTCCTGCAGCAGATATCCCGTTACCTGCCTCAGCTGCATAATTGTAGCCTGCTGTCGGCGTGCCGAGGCTCATCGGCTGGCCGGCAGAGGGCAGTGATCCCGTCACTTCGGAAGAGCTTTTTATCACCCCTGCCTTAACCGCCTTCGCAACCAGATCGGGGGGCAGCGGCATATCCATTGTTTCGCCGAGCATCCCCGGATTCAAAGGGTCTCCGGAGGCTGCCTGAGTGATCAGGCAGGTCAGCACGGCCAGGCAAATTAGTAAATTGTCGAACTTAACGAGTTTAATCATCACACCTTCACCCCTATTATAAAGGCTAAAGCCAGGCTAAAGGTGTTGATATTCTCCTTTTTATATGTTACTATAAATTGTCGATATTCTGGACCTCTCTGAGCGCCCTCTTAAGCCACTCCTTGGCCTGCCTGACCTCTTCGATGCTCGGCGCTAGGGGAGCCGGGTCCGACCTGGCCTTCTCCACGGCCTCTGTCAGGGCCTTCACGGCCTCGACAGATCCGGGGCATGATTCATGGACCTTCACCTGGTCGTCAGAGCCGTAAACTCCGAGGAAGGGAAATATGCGGCACGACCAGGGCCTTGCGGCATAAATCTTGCAGCCGGAAACCGCCGGATCGTAAAACCGGCAGGGGCGCACGTTTTTAAAGTCCAGCACTCCCGGCTTATCGGGATCCGGCACTGTATATTTTTTTACGGCCTTGCTTAGAGGAATTTTTTTATGCCTAGCCAGCCGGGCCGCATCCTCCCAGCTGAGCCTTATCGGATCTCCGGTCTTGCAGCAGGTGGCACATCGCTGGCATTTAAAAAGCAGATGGCAGGCCATTCGATAGTAATCGACGGTTGTGTACCTGGGAATGGAGATATCGGGGAAAACCTCTCCGTCCGGCAGGGAGACGGCTTTTTGGAGCATTACTGCTACTTCTTTTGCGTCGGTCATCGGCATCTAATGAATTCCATGCCAAGTTTATTACGGTTATCATCGAGCGCCAGTATAAAATAAATCGAACAACGCATGGGGCATGATATGACAAAAATGCTATGTATTCCAGTTTTACTATCTTTGATGGCGGTTGCCTTTTTTGCGGCATCTCCCGCAGGCGCCGTATGCAAGGCATGCGGAGGCGGAGAAGAGGATTGGGGAGCCAGTGCGACCGCATTTCTTGAAGGAAAGTCCATAGAAAATGAGCCTGCAAAGCCGTGGGGGCCGGCTGCAGCAAGGCTTACAAACTCTCAGTTCAGCGCCAATTCAACCGATGAAGAGGCTGGCAATGCAACAGAGGAATCAAGCGATGCGGTGCAGCAGCCTGTACAGTCGGCGCAAAATATCGCTTTAAGGAATGCCAGCGCAAGTCCCAACCCCGCAGTCTCTGGAAGCCCTGTCGTAATCACGGCAGTCCTGGCGGGAGCTGATAGCGCTTATGCATTGATCAACAACTTTGCAGGTGTTCAGGTCGGAAATGTGACTCTGGAGCGCTCATCCGGAGAGGAGTTTGCGGGAACCTGGACTTCCAGCATAGCATCCGGGGATTATACGGCGACAATAGTTGCAGCCGGACAGAGCGGCGAATGGACATTCGATGATGCCCTGTCGCTCAAAGTGATAGCCTCACCTGATGCAACGGGCGACAGCCGCTTCAAGAAGCTGGGATAACCGGGATTTGACGAGTGGACTAGGATCATCAAATCCATGACAAAGGAGATCGTTCTTGTAGGCAGGTCCAATGTAGGCAAGTCCACTCTCTTCCGCCAGCTAACCGGACAAAAGGTCAAGGTGGGCAGAAGGCCGGGGATAACCCAGTATCCCCATAAGGCAAGGGTAGGAAACATCTATTACGTGGACATGCCGGGCTATGGCTTCATGTTCAAAACCACCAGGGCCCAGCAGGAGAAGACCAAAGACCTGATTGTGGAGTACTTCGAGCAGCATTCAAGCCAGATACTGCTGGCTGTTCAGGTGATAGATGCGGCCTCCTTTCTGGATATCGCCGATCGCTGGGAGGGGCGGGGCGAGGTCCCCTTCGAGATCGAGCTTTATGAGTTCTTAGGCGACCTGGGCCTGAATGTGATCCTTGCGGCGAACAAGATGGACCGGATAGCGAACAGGGATGAGGCCCTGGACCTGATAGTGGAACGCCTTGGAATGCTGCCGCCCTGGACGCAGTGGTGCGATAGAGTGGCTCCGATCAGCGCCAAGCGAGGGCAGATAGAGCCATTGCGGAGCATTTTAAAGGAAACAATGGCGAATGCGATATAATAGATATCCTTTATGCTGCGGTCGGACTTGAGCTGAGATAGGATTTGATCTATGGCCGGACTTGGGCCGCTTAGGCTGAGGACGAGGCAGCTATGCCCTCCTTATTGAATCTCTTCCCGACGGCCTCGCGGATATCGCAGCTGACGGTCTTTGCCACCTCTCTGTTGGGCAGGTGAAATTCCAGCTTGAGGCTTTGCTCATCCTTCTTCGTATCCGTCAGCATAACCTTGGTCTCGCGGTTGGCCATAACCAGCGGATGTCGTCTCGCCTCCTGAATTATGATCTCTCTTGCTTTATCGATATCAGAGATCTCCTTTATCCTGAAATCAACGGCCCACGTGATCTCGGGCTCTTTTATGGACCAGTTGATGATAGGCTCAGTGCTCATCATGTTGTTTGGAACGATTATTCTCCGGTTGTCCCACGTGCGAATTATGGTATGCCTGAGCGTCAGGTCTTCAACCTGGCCTGAGTCTCCCCTGAAGTCTACATAGTCCCCGACGCGGAAGGGCTGGAACAGGGCGATGAATATGCCCGATGTAAAGTTGGACAGAGAATCCTTGGCTGCAAATCCGATTGCCAGGCCTGCAATGCCCGCGCCTGCCAGCATGGCTGCGGCAATGCTGTGAAGCTGCGGTATTTGGAGGATGACGAGCATCAGGCCGATTATGTATATCGTGGCCGAGGCAAGTCTCCTGATCATCACCTGCACGGTCTCGTCCATCTTCATGTCGACCTTGCCGATGACCTTGGGGATGTAGTTCACGAGCATCCTGTCTGCAATTCTGGCCGCAACGGCTGTCAGTATCACAATTACTAATATTATTATCGCATTTATGGCTATGAAGACCAGATCAATGCTGTGAGCTGCATCGAGCAGTATCTCTACAGAGGTCATATTGATATGTCTTCCAGCCAGCGAGTCTACGCCGGACTGGATTTCATATTTCAATGTCTGAGGGTCTACCAGGTTAACGATGGTGGAAATATCCATCGATATTGAGGGGATTTAAAAGGTACTTAAAATTTTCGCGTTAAGAAAAGAGAATGGGCGGCATGGTGCCGCATAATGGACCTTTCGAACTTGATCTCTCTCGAGCCTTCAGGAGAACATCCTCAGGGCCTCTTCGGCGTTTTGGTCATCGTCGCCAAGCACCTTTTTGATGGCCCTCTGGAAGTCGTCCATGCCGACGGCCGATGCTTTTCTGCGAAGGGCATTCATGCCGGCCTCAACAACAATTGAATTTAAGTCCGCGCCGCTGGCGTCTTCTGTGGCCTTGGCGATATCGATGAGGCTAACATCATCAGCCTTCTTCATTTTCCTGGCATGGATCTCAAGGATCATAAGCCTGCCCTCGAGGTTTGGCATGGGAATCTCTATGATCCTGTCAAAGCGTCCGGGGCGCAGGAGCGCCGGATCGAGGATGTCTATCCTGTTCGTCGCCGCAATGACCTTGATGTCTCCACGGGTCCTGAAACCGTCCATCTCCGCTAAAAGCTGCATCATGGTCCTGTTGACCTCGGCGCTGCCCGTGGTTCCGTCGTGCGTCCTGATACTGCCTACTGCATCTATCTCATCTATGAATATGATTGTCGGGGCCTTTTCGCGAGCCATCTGGAAGATATCCCTGACCAGCTGGGCTCCCTCCCCTATGAACTTGTGAACCAGCTCCGAGCCTGACATATGGATGAATGTGGCCTGTGATTCGTGGGCCACGGCCTTGGCGAGCAGGGTCTTGCCCGTTCCAGGCAGGCCGTAAAGCAGGATGCCTTTTGGCGGCTCGATGCCGATGTCCGTGAAGATCTCGGGGCTTGTGAGGGGCAGCTCGACGGTCTCCCTGATCTCCTGGATCTGGCTTTCCAATCCGCCGACCTGATCATAGGATACCTCCGGGGCCTCTACAAGTTCCATGACCTTTGCCCTTACATCGACAGATCTGTCGAGTATCCGGACTATGGTCAGGGAGTTATTGATGGCCACGCGGGAGTTGGGCTCGAGCTTCTGCATGAGCTCAGGCGGCGCTGTGGTGATGAACTCCTGGTTATTTCCGTGCTGTCTCAGAAGGACGTAATCATCTGCCACCTCCACAACGGTTGCCAGGAATAGAGGCATCCTCCTAAGAAGCGTATTCTCCTTCTTGAGCTTCTCCACCTCTCGCAGGTACTTTTTGTTGGCAATGAGGGACTCGAAGAGCTTGGCTCTTACCTCCTCTCGCTCTACCTTTGTGGTCTCCAGCTCATCGGCGAGGTTCTTGTTTTCTGCTTCCAAAGCAGTGATCCTCTTTATGAAAGACTCCTGAATGGTGTCCTGACCTGAAACGGTCGTTGATTCACTCATACAATTAAAGCCTGAGATCTTTAAGTTTATAAATTCATTCCCAGCGGATCAGATCTGCATATCGCAACTCCAAGTCCCTGTTAGTTGCTTGCAGTATATGCTTACCTTACCTATGGTTCTTAACAACTGATATTTTGGCTTCACAGTGAGCCTGGCAGGTGAGCCTGATATTGGGCAGGTGATCTTGATGCTTTTGCTTTGCTATTGATGCATTATCCTGCAATCCATCAGCAGCCCAATTCAAAATAATGGATAAAGATATTAACCTTTAGCAAAGCCATATTTCCAGTGATATAATGATTACTCTGCAAAGGCACAATGTCCCTCCTTTTGAGGTGGTCGAACGCAAATGCATCGGCCACCCGGATTCGCTGGCGGACGGAATTTCTGAGGCCATCTCTCAGGCCCTTTCGGGGCTTTATATGGATGAGTTTGGGAGAATACTGCACCACAATGTCGATAAGGTGCTGATAATCGCCGGAAAAAGCGCTCCTGCATTTGGAGGCGGCAAGATCCTTGTTCCTCCAAGCGTAATCGTCGGCGGCAGGGCCACAAAGCCTTCGAGCAAATCCCTGGACGAAATATTTGAGGAGACCGTCTCCTCCTTCCTGCGCAAAACCGTCAAAAATCTTAGAGAGTTCAATGTCGAGCCGCGGGCAGAGGAGGGCGCTCCTGAGCTACGAAGCCTGATCGGCCGTGGGGCTAATGACACATCGATTGGCGTTGGCTATGCGCCTTTGAGCCCCGTTGAGAGTCTTGTGCTGGATCTGGAGAAGGAGGTTCTGGGCGTCCGGGGAGCAGGCGAGGACATCAAGCTCATGGCAATTCGCATTGAGGATCGCTTGAGGATAGTGGTGGCCACGGCAATGGTCTCCAGCTACATAGACTCGATGGATGAGTATGAGGATGCCAAGGCCGGGATCAGGGAGGCGGTTTCAAGGAAGGCAGACGCGGAGGTTTCCGTGAACTGCGCAGATTCGGGCGATAACATCTACCTCACAGTTACGGGAACCTCGATAGAAATGGGGGACGACGGCGCGACAGGCCGCGGCAACAGGGGCAACGGGCTCATCACTCCCATGAGGCCCATGACGATGGAGGCCATTGCCGGAAAAAATCCGGTAAGCCATGTCGGAAAGATCTACAACGTTTTGGCCGGGAGGGCCGCAGAGGAGATCGCAGAGATAGACGGGATCGAGGAGGCCTACGTCACATTTGTGAGCAAAATAGGGTCTCCGATAGACCAGCCTCTCTTAAAAGGAGTGAGAATATCGGGAGGCGACAGCCTGAAGAGGCTCAATGGACCGCTTGAATCCAAAATAAACGGCATTCTGGATTACTGGCTACAGAGCACGGACCAGCTGGTTGAGGAGTTCGTTAAGGGCAAGCTGGCTGTTTTTTGAGAATTATGACCCGGGGGCCGCCCATGAATCCTTGCCCAGGCCCTTCCCTGATCCGGTTAATTTTAATTTTTACTCCTCGTTTACTCCTCGCCCTTTGAGACCTCTTTTTTGGCCATCTGCAGCCGCTGCTTGGCGGTGTATCCCGTGGCCTTCTCCAGGAAGTCCCGATACCGCTTGTTGGTGTCCAGGACTATGTCGTCGGGGACCCCCGGAGCCGACTGCGTGACGACGTTTAGCCTCTTGTTCTCTATCCAGACCTCGATGCTTTTCAGGGCGCCGTAGCTTAAGAGAAGCCTTCCGTCTTCCTCCTTTATCTCGCATGGAAACTCCTCCTCCAGCGCCGTTCGAATTCTTGCAATGTCGGGCTTGAAGCCCCTTTTGAATGGGTAATCCATGGGTAAACCTAAGAGGTCTATTTGACTATAGATCTTTCGAGCGGGATGTGCCGACCGAATAATAAATCCTTTTCATAATCAAGCTAAAAAATAGCCCTACTTCAGGCGACAGGACTGCATCCAAAGCAGGACTGCGACCAAAGCAGGACTACTACTAAAGCATGATTGGCGACTGATGCTAAGCGTCAGGAGTTCCGGCGGCTTCATCAGATTTTGGCATAGGCTGCTGCAATCCCCAGCTCCTCCTGAATTCTCAGGAGCTGATTGTACTTGGCAGTGCGCTCTGAGCGCGCTGGCGCGCCTGTCTTTAGAAGCTCGCATCCTAAGGCGACTGCCACATCCGCAAGCGCCGAGTCCTCGGTTTCGGCCGACCTGTGGGAGGCCATTACCTTCCAGCCGGCGCGGAAGGACATCCTTGCGGCATCGAAGGCCTCGGAGACGCTTCCTATCTGGTTGAGCTTCAGGAGCAGGGCGTTTGTCGCACACATCTGGATGCCCTTCTCAATGCGTTTGACGTTGGTTACGTAGATATCGTCTCCCACAATGATCGTTCCTGGAAGCCTTGCAGTCAGCTTGCCGAAGTCATCGTAGGCCTCCTCCTCGAAGGGGTCCTCGATGGAGATTATGGGATATGTGGCAACCAGATCCGCATAGTAGTCTATCAGCTCGCCCGGAGAGAGCCTGTCGCCATCCACAGAGTAGCCGCCGTCCACGTAGAAGCTGGAGGCTGCAGCATCGAGGCCGATCTTGATCTCCTCGCCGTATCCTGAGACATCAAGTGCACTCATGATGGCATCCAGGGCGTCGCGCGTTTTGCTGAGCGGCGGTGCGTAGCCTCCCTCATAGCCCACATTTGTGGCGCCCACACCGTAGCGCCCTTTTAGTATCTTGCCGAGAGCATGGTAGGTCTCTGTAGCCATACGCAGGCCCTCGCTGAAGGCCTTGGCGCCTGTCGGCAGAATCATGAACTCCTGGATGGCCAGGTCGTTTCCGGCGTGCTGGCCGCCGTTAAGGACGTTGAACGAGGGGACAGGCAGCCGCGCGGTGTTCACGCCACCCATGTATTTGAAAAGCGGCATACCTACAGAGCTGGCTGCGGCCTTGGCTGTGGCCAGTGAGACGCCTAAAATCGCGTTAGCCCCGAGGTTGGACTTGTTTGGGGTCCCATCCAGTTCGACCATGAATTCATCGATCTCCCGCTGGGCTGAGGCATTCATGCCGATGAGCTCTGGGGCTATGACCTCGTTCACGTTCTTCACGGCCTTGAGAACGCCCTTTCCGCCGTACCTTTCGCCGCCGTCGCGCAGCTCCAGGGCCTCATGAGTTCCTGTCGATGCTCCCGACGGGACCGCTGCCCTGCCAAAGCCGCAGCAGGTGAGGACATCTACTTCTATGGTCGGGTTGCCTCGCGAGTCAAGGATCTCGCGAGCGTGAATCTTCTCGATATCAAAGGACATTATTACCACTATGGGATCACTTAAAGACCGTTTTATTTAACTGTAGCGACGATTTTTTAGCGGCAAGGAACGCTACGACCAGCGAAGGATCGACAATGAAAATCGGCATCTCTACCTGGGCCTATCAGGATCGTGCTCTGGACATGGCGCTCGAGAGAATTTCGCATCTTTCGGACCGCGCCGAGATCCTCTGCGAGGCCAGACACAGCCTTTTTAGTCCCAAAAATTTGGAGGCAACAGAGTCGTTTTGCCTGAAATACACTGTTCACGGCCTGGTGGCGGACGTGAACATAGCCAGCATCTACCCTGAGTTTCGCGAGGCCTCTGTGAACCTTCACCGGCGGGCCATAGCTGCCAGCGCTGCAGCCGGCGCGGAGCTTTATGTCATCCATCCGGGCTACACTGCCTGGAGCTTCTGCTGGCAGGACTCACTGCAGTCCCTCGACCAGTCTCTGGCAGAGCTGGCCCTTTTGCAGGAGGAGCTGGGAATACGCCTTGCCGTTGAGAACATGCCGAAAAGCGAATGGCTGTTCTTCGATAAGCCCGGCCTGGACCTGCACGGCATGGGATTGGTGCTGGATGTGGGCCATGCCCAGACCTGCGGCACTCTGTCGGAGTTCCTGAAATGCCCTGAGCTGTCGCACGTTCACCTGCACGACAACTCAGGGCAAAACGATGAGCATCTGCCGCTCGGTCGTGGGTGCATCGACTTTGGGCCGGTGCTGAAGGCAATAGATGAGAGGGGCATTACGGCAGCTCTGGAGCAAAAGACTGAGGGCGGAGTGCAGGAGAGCCTTGCTGCCTTAAAAGGATTAATACAACAGGCTCCTGCTTGTTTCGATTGACGTTTGTCTGGGTTGACATGCGAGTTTCTCATCTGGATACGAAAATTGTGAAAAAGAAATCCAGAAGCTAAGTCTCCCGACTTTACGCCTCAATCAGCTTCCCTATCCTCTCCAGCGCCTCCTTTATCCTGGCCTGGGATGTGGCATAGGACAGGCGCACATTGTTCACGCCGCCCGGCCCGAAGGCCGATCCCGGCGTCGCTGCGATGAAGGCATCTCTTAGCAGCCTTTCTGCGAATGCGTCTCCGCCACCGATCTTGGAGACATCCGGGAAAACGTAAAATGCCCCTCCTGGCATGCTGTAGGGAATTCCCATGGCCCTCAGGCCGGAGACCAGGAGGTCTCTTCTCGCCCTAAACTCCCTGGCCATGGCCTCGACCTCGTCCTGGGGGCCCCGAAGAGCCGCAACCCCGGCCTTCATGACGAAGGTCGTAGCCTGAGAAACGGAGTGCGATAGAAGCCTTGTCGCCCACTTCATGGCCTCCTTTGGCCCCGTCATATAGCCGAGGCGCCATCCGGTCATGGCGTATGCCTTGGAGAAGCCGTTTATGGTTATGGTCCTGTCCTCCATACCCGGAAAAGAGCCTATGCTTATATGCTTTTCATGATCATATGTGATCTTCTCGTAGATCTCATCGGATATTACATACAAATCGTGATCGCAGGCCAAATCGCGGATCTCTTCGAGAACGCGCCGATCAAAAACAGCCCCTGTGGGATTGCTGGGGGAGTTGACGATTATGAGCTTTGTCCTTGGTGTTATGCTTTCTTCGAGGCCTTCAGGCATGAAGCTATCGTCGACCTTGCCCCAGACGACATTGCCTCCGGCAAAGAGGACGCAGGGCTCATAGCTCACCCAGGAGGGGCCGATCATGAGGCAATCATCGCCCTCTGAGATTTGCGCCTGGATGGCCGCAAAGACGGCCATTTTGGCACCTGGGGTAACAACGATATCATCTGCTGAGACCTCCAGCGCATTTTCGTTGTAGAGCTTCTCGGCAATAGCCTGGCGAAGCTCTGGTATGCCGGCGGTGGGTGCGTAATGAGTCTCCCCTGCGCGAATGGAGCTGCAGCCTGCCTCCACGATGTGTTTGGGCGTATCGAAATCCGGCTCGCCGACGCTCATGTCGATGACATCAAGCCCCGATGCATTCATCTTCTTGGCCAGGGCCGAGATCTTCAGCGTCGTTGATTCGTGAATGGAGGCCATTCTGGAGGATACCATTTTTCACTCCCCTCCGAGGCGCTGGAGCAGCTTGACTGCCGCCTCGACGGCGCGCTTCGAGTAGTCCACGCGTTTCTGAGCATCTGGCCGGGACATCCTCGGGCCTGTTATGCCAAGTGTTACAGGCTTATTGAATTCGAGCGACAGGTCCATCAGCTTTCTGGCTGCATGCTGCACCACGACCTCGTCGTGGGCGGTCTCACCCTGGATAACGCAGCCTATTGTCACGACCGCGTCAATGTCGTCGCGACGGAGCATCTTCTTGACGGCAATCGGCATATCAAAAACCCCCGGCACATAAACGACTGATGCAACCTCTGCTCCCAGGAACTGGGCATGCTCCCTGCCCAGCAGTTCCATCTGATAAGTTATATCCCTATTGAACTCAGAAACAACGAAACCAAGTCTGGCCATGGCGTAAAACCCCGCGAAGAGTAGGCATCAACCTTCCTTCCTTTGGTAATAAATCCATCGATTCGCCCTCTTCGTTCCGGCCAGCCTTCTTCGCAATCAAAATGCATTTATTCTTGTCAATAGTCGAAGGGGTGGATGACTTATGAGCCTTATTTATATTAACGGCAAATTCGTTCCGGCCGAGGAGGCCACTGTTTCGGTCTTTGATCACGGATTCCTCTACGGCGACGGAGTCTTCGAGGGAATCAGGGCCTATGGCGGCCGGGTTTTCCGGCTTGAGGATCACGTCCGGAGGCTGTTTGACTCAGCCCAGGCCATAATGCTCTGCATTCCGATGAGCCAGGATGAGATGGCCAAGGCCATAAAAGAGACGCTGCGCAAAAACAATCTCAAAGATGCCTATATCCGTCCCATAGTCACCAGGGGACCGGGAGACCTGGGACTCGATCCCAATAAGTGCTGCGGCTCAACGGTCATCATCATGGCCGTCGAGTGGGGCGCCATGTACGGCAGCCTCTACGAGGTCGGCCTGACGGCAGTTACCGTCACCGTCCGCAGGAACTCTCCGGATTCGACACCGCCAAACACAAAGAGCCTAAACTATCTGAACAACATCATGGCCAAGATCGAGGCCAACGTCAAGGGAGGCAACGAGGCTATAATCCTTGATTCCCAGGGAAGGATTTCTGAGGGCAGCGGGGACAACATTTTCGTCGTCAAGGGCGGCAGGATATTCACACCTTACACAATCAACAATCTCAAGGGAATAACAAGGGATGCCGTGATGGAGCTGGCCAAATCGAGGGGCATCGAGATCCTGGAGAGGGATCTCGGTCTGTTTGACCTTTACACCGGAGATGAGATCTTTGTCACGGGAACTGCTGCCGAGGTCGCACCCGTTACCAAGGTCGACGGCAGGATCATCGGAGGAGGCAAACCTGGCCCTGTCACAAGAGACCTAATGGCCGCCTTCAGAGAACTGACGCAGACCACAGGCACTCCCATTTATTAGAAAAGCATGTTTTGGGAGAGAACAATGACGGGAGAGTTCTC
>CAZHNU010000047.1:0-27394 GCA_964534145.1 uncultured Methanotrichaceae archaeon
AAAGAGGTTGGAGAAAAAGAAAATCTTCAGGTCCTTCTTCAGACCATTTCGAACTCGCTCTTATCTGCGCCGCATAGCGGGCACGTCCAGTCTGACGGCAGTTCGCTGAAAGGTGTTCCCGGCTCGATTCCATTCTCGGGATCGCCCTCTGCAGGATCATAGATGTAACCGCATGTTGTACACTCGTAGCTGGTAGAGTACTCATCGGTTGAAGATGACGAGGGCTCCGACCCATTTCCAGATGCCCCGAGAGGGACTCTCAGGGCAGAGGCCATTTCCTCCTGTGACAGGCCCTGGCTCTGCCCGTCAACCTCTTTCGATGCAGATCCCCCGAGGGCTGAAACCACAGCCTCCGCGAACTCCTGGGCTACATCGGGTCCGTTCGCAGTGATTATGTTTCCGTCCGAAACCACCGGTTGATCGGAGATCACGGCGCCCTTCGATTTGATGTGATCAGTCTCTGCCGCGGTGGCCTCTTTCCCCTGCAGGAGACCTGCGTCTGCCAAAATCCAGGGGCCCAAACAAATGGCTGCAACAAGCTTGTTCTGCAAGGCCGACTTTTTGGCAAGACCTACGTAATCGGGGTCCTCGCTCAGCTTTAGGGAATAAATCCCGTCCCCACCCACGAATACCACGGCTTGATACGGTGAGATGTCCACCTCATCTATCTCCACATCAACAGGGGCATTCTCGCCGTTCATGCCTGTGGCAGTCTCGACGCCCTTGGAGGCCAGCGTTACCTCATATCCATTGTTCAGGAAGTGCTCTTTGGGGACATTCAATTCGTCCTCCTGGTAATCCTGAGGAGGAAGTACCATCAGGATCTTGCCCTTGGAAGCGGTTTCGCTATCAGTACCGATATTGAGCGCACCGGTGTTGAGGCGCGCCGAATCGTTCAAGACAGACTGCTGGCTGCCGGTATCAGGAACAGCCTGCTCTCCATCCTCCTCGGTCGTGGTATAGCCTGGCTGATTGGAGCCCGATTGATAAAAACCGGCTTGATTATAGCCCGCCTGGTTGTAGCCTGCCTGGTTGTAGCCGGTATCACCGTAGCCCAGACCATCCCGGCCATTTTGGCCGTTCTGCCCGTACTGGCCGAAGCCCTGGACAGCCTGGCATGGAACCTGGACGAACTGGCCCAGATAGGCCATTCCGCATACTGGACAGAGGTCGTAGGGATTGGCGCTTTCAGCCTCATCAGGGGTCACGCTGAAGACGGTTCCGCATACAGGACATGCATAGCAGACGTAATCCTGCCCATAGCCATACTGGGCAGATGCCGGGGCTGCCCCTACCATGAGCATGAGAAGCATTAATGTCAGGGATAAGGTCTTCATGACAGATAAGGTGACAGCCCGAGGATATATACATCGCGAATCGCAGATACTATCTGATCTATCTCTTCCTTCTGCGCAGTGCGTTGGCGATAAGGGCAAGTGCCGCCAGTCCTGCCGCAAATCCGGGAGCGCTGCTTCTTTCGGTCATTCCAGCATCCGCCTCTTTGGAGACACCAGCAGTGATGTTGATCGATCCGTTAGTTATGCCCTTGGGCTGGAAACCCTTGACGGCTACCACCTCCAGCCTTGTTGTGGCGTTTTCCTCGCGGCCGGTGTCGAGCACATTGAAGAGGAGGTTGGTGTAACTGCAGTTGACTGGCATCACAACGCTTATGCGTCCATTTTCCTGATCGATATAGGAAGGCACGTCGCAGGGACCAAAGGTCCCCTTTGCCTCCACCAATGAAGGATCATAGGTTATATTGATGCTCTTCTCGCCGCCTGAGCGGGGAACATCAAGGCGAACGGACGCCTGCTCTCCATATGTGGCGTTGCCGGACTCCAAAACTGCGCCTTGCACCTCAGGCTCCGTGACCTGGAAGTAAAAGGCATCGGAAATCCAGAGAGTATTAACAGCATTTTGTATCAGCAGCCGGAGCTCGTATTTGCCCTGCTCTGCACCGGCGCGGATCGCATGGGGCTCGATTGACTCCAGCGGGCCGCTTATGGTATGATTTGTGCTGTTAAGCCTTGAGGTTCCATTAAAGAAATCGAAGAACTGAAGGACGCTCCTTCCCGGCTCAATCTTGATATAGTTCTCACGAGCCGTTTCATTGGCCAGCATCTCCTCGTAGCTCAAGTTCGAGTTTACAAGGCGAAGGCCATACGGAGATAGATAATAGGAGGTCTCTTCCTCCAGTATGCTAGCTATTCTGCCGGCCGAATCGAAAAGGATCCAGACCTTAACCGGCTCACTCGACACATTGCGGTAGAGCATGGCTGGAACCGGCTGATTGGCATCCAGGAGAATGCCGCCGTCATCGCTCAGTCTCAGGGCAGTGGCATTCCAGCCCCATGAGAAGATCCAGCTGTCCTCTGCGCCCATTCCGCGGTCTGTAAGGTCACGACCGAAAATGGTTCTGCCGTCTGGATCCAGGATATCCGCGCTAACCCTTTGAATTTCCGCAGCCTTTACGGCTATGGTGAAGTTCGCATCGCTTGATGATGGAATTTCCTTTGGATAGTTAATCCCTGCCAGTTCGGGACTGGGCACAACATATTGCCGGTTGTACAGGTAATAGCGCAGCGTATCATTGTCTGCTACCCTGATGTCCATGCCGTACCACAGGCCCTGGGATGAATCGCGGTCAAGGCTCACAACATCCGGATTGGCCATAAATATGAAGGTAGGGTTGGATGCCGCAATGGTGAACTCGCCGAAGTCCCTATTCTGGTCCACCGGCAGGAAGTATCTGTCCGATATCTGGAAAACTCCGTCTACGACCATTCCCTGCATGCCCCTTTCCGGGTCGCTTTCAAAGACATTTTGGACGTGAACCGCAATTATCGGCAGGTCGCTTGAATCGCCCACATCCGCCTCATATGTATAGGTGGAATTTGGAGTCAACACTGCACTGTTGACCATAGCGCCGTTCTTTCTCAGATAGACGAAGGCCTTATCGTTCGATACAGACATGAGCAGCAGGTCGTAGCCGTCCCTCAAGGACAATGACCTTCCGCTATTGAGTATCACGGTCTCATCGGAATCGAGAAGGGGTTGGACTATTTGCTCCTCGGCAATCGGATCGACGCGGTCTATCTCAGGGCTCGTTTTTTCGCCGTATCCCGCAAACCACATCTGGCCAAAGAGGCTTATGACCATGTAGCTGCCCCAGGGCTCAAACTCGAAGTCCTTCCGCTGAGCAAAGGATGTATACTGCATGCCTGCAGTGCCGATCAAGAACCCATCTTCGACCTTGGACCTGAAGGGCATTATGTTCCGGCCTGAGAGGTTGTTGATAACTAGGCCCTCGCTTCCCAGCTGGTTTTTCGGGTCGAAGAAGAAGCCCGAGAAGTTTTCGCTGTCCCATCTCGCCTTTATCTGTCCAGCCAACTCCTTAGTTGACGAGCGGTAGAGAGGCAAAGTGGAGTTCTCTTCGTACACAGGGCCCCTAATCTCGTGAACTCCGTAATCGAATATGCCACCCCGTGGATAATAAACAAGCCCGGATGTGTCGAGGACGACAAGCGCGAGTTGACCGTCTATCAGCGGCACCACGCTATCTCTTTTAAGGGTCAAGTCCTTGTCTGTGCGAAACTCAAATCCGTCCTCGGATAAATCGGTGAGCTTCATACTATCCAGACGCCCTCCCTGAACAAGCTTGAACGATGGATCATCGCTCACCTGAAATGCTCCGTCGACCTCGACTATTCCGCAGTCCTGGCCGCACATGGCATCGGCCACATGTACCATGATAATCGGGACATCGTCTCTCTTGAAGACATACGTATCTCCAACAGTCACCAGCTTGGCATCTACGAAGCCGCCATTTTTGAAAAGGATGAAGTTGACCTCGTCATTGCTCTCTGAGATCTCCTTTACCGCCAGCTGGTAGCCGTCCAGCAGGTCAAGAGGCTCGTCATAGGTGATGGTATGCGCCTCGTCGGCATCCAGGAGAATCTCCCTCAAATCGCCGTTCTCCAGCGAACTGACCTCCTCCGTGAAGGAGCTTTCAGGATATCCCGCCAGGTAGAGCTTGCCTAAGAACGCAACGGCATCATACCATCCCCATGGATCGTATTCGAAATCGCGGGAGATGATATCGCTTTTGTAGATGATGTGGCCTTCCTTGGCCAGCCTTTCATCCACGTCCACGGACAGGCTCTCACTGCCCTGATCCTCGTCAAGGTCGTAATAAAACCATCCGAAATCCCTCGGATTCCATGTTCCGTCTCCGCCGCTGAAATGTCCCCTAACCAGCGCCACCTCAGAAGCCTGTGCATGGGCTGCAGGCAGCACTGTTAAGAACAGAAATAGAAGAGATAGGGCTGAAAGGAGGAATTTCCGACCCCTCGGATTCCTTTCAGAGCTCTTCTGGATTTGAGTGTACATCATGTCTGGATAACCTGTATATTCTATGGCCGAGCTTAAAGTCATCGGAGTCAATGGATGTCATCCGTTAAACACATTGCGATATACGGCAAAGGCGGAATCGGCAAGTCATGCACCGCATCAAACATTGCGGCCGCCTGTGCCGAGGAAGGGAACAGGGTACTGGTAGTGGGCTGCGATCCAAAAAGCGATTCGAGCATTACATTGGTTGGCAGGAGGATCCCCACCATGATGGATTTGATCCAGCGGGGCGGAGAGATCGCCGAGAAGGATGTGGTCTTCAGGGGTTACAAGGATGTAAGATGCATTGAGGTGGGAGGACCGGAGCCGGGAGTTGGGTGTGCAGGCAGGGGAATAATTGTTGCCATAGATTTCCTCCGGAAGGTTTCCAAGGTCATGGACGACGTGGACCTGGTTCTTTACGACGTCCCCGGAGACATAGTCTGCGGAGGTTTTTCTGCGCCTATCAGAAAGGGGCTGGTGAGCCAGGCTTACGTTATTACCTCCGGGGAGTACATGCCCATGTACGCCGGAAACAATATCTGCAAGGGCCTGCGCCGCCTCGGGACGCCGCTTGCCGGAGTCATCTGCAACTCGAGGGAGGCTGCTGGAGAGCGCCAGATTGTGGAGAGCTTTGCCAGGGAGCTTGGAAGCCATATGGTGGCGTTCATCCCGAAGGACCCGCTGGTCCAGAAGTGCGAGAGAAAGGCAGTTACGGTTATCGAGGGTGCTCCCAACTCGGAGATTGCGGACGTCTACCGCCGGCTTGCCAAGTCCATCCTGGAAGGGGCGGATCCCAAGATTCCGGAGCCACTAAGCGACGAGCGACTCAGGGAGCTATCGGAAGTATGAGCACCGACTGCCCGAGGATCCTGCTGGCCGGAGACAGAAGCTCCAGCGGCAAGACCACAATTGTGGCGGGCCTTCTCTCTGCTCTTCGCGGCCGCGGCCAAAATGTGCAGAGCTTCAAGGTGGCCATGGACTACATCGACCCGAGCTACCATACCTGGATCACCGGGCGGTCGTGCCGGAACCTCGACGGCTACCTGATGTCCGAAAAGGCCGTCAGAGAGATCTATTCTCATGCTGCCGCGGGCTCCGACATCGCCGTGATCGAGGGCGTACGGGGCCTCTACGAGGGATACGACGGAGACCTCGGAAGCACTGCTCAGATTGCCAAGATGCTCGATGTTCCCGTGATATTCGTCGTGGATGCCCGCAGCATCACCCGCAGCGCAGCGGCCCTAGTGAAGGGCTACATGGACTTCGACCCGCATGTGCAGATCAAGGGAGTAATACTCAACAAGGTGGGAAGCGATAGACATGCCTCAAAAGCCCGAAAGGAGATCGAGCGCTATGCGGGCGTGGAGGTTGTAGGCGAGATCCGGCGCAACGATTCAATGCACCTGGCCATGCGGCACTTAGGCCTCGTGCCCGTGCTTGAGGGGAAAACCAGGCATGAGGGCTTTGAGGAGAGGCTGAACAGGATACGCCAGATCGTGGAAGAGGGGCTCGACATCGACCGAATCCTGGAGATTGCCCGCGAGACAGAGCCGCTGCCGGAGGCAAAGCCAGATCTCTACAAGGAGAATAATCTGGGTAAGGGCGTCAGTATCGGAGTCGCAATGGACGAGGCCTTCAACTTTTACTACAAAGACAACCTGGAGATGATGGAGCTATCGGGTGCAAAGGTCGTACCCTTCAGCCCCGTGCACGACAGCGCACTGCCGGATGTGGACGGCATTTACATCGGCGGAGGATATCCAGAGCTTTATTCCCGTGAGCTGTCGGAAAACCGGGGGATGCTCTCATCGCTTGAAAGGGCACATGAAAAGGACCTGCCCATCTACGCCGAGTGCGGGGGCCTGATGTACCTCGCCAGGGAGATCGAGTGGGACGGAGAGAGGCACGAGATGGCGGGCCTTGTTCCCGGAAAGACGCGGCGCGGCAGCATCAGAGTCGTGAGCTACGTTCACGGCCGCTTGGCCAAGGACTGCATTTTGGGACCTGCGGGCTCGCCCATCATGGGGCATGAGTTTCACCATTCAGAGATGATAATGGACAGTGAAACAGAATACGCCATCCGGCTTGAGAGAGGAACAGGCATCGAGGGTGGATGGGATGGCGTATGCGAGGGTAACATGGTGGCAAGCTACTCGCACGTCCACAGCGCGTCTTACAGGGGATTCCCGAAGGAGTTCATCGCCGCCTGCAAAAACACAAAGGCTAAATAAATTGCGACATATTCAACCATCAGGTGATGTAAATGGTGAAGATGCCGCCTGAAGTGAGGGAAACCCTGGAGAAGCAGAAGCCCGTTCCAATCGCCACCGCCAGCAAAGACGGGACGCCAAATGTCGTATACGTTGGGCTCTTGAAGATACTGGACGATGAAAACCTGATGCTCGTGGACAACTTCTTCAACAAGACAGCTCAGAACCTGGAAGAAAATCCCAAGATATCCATCCTCTGCTACAACGGCGAGACGAAGAAATCCTTCCAGATCAAGGGAAGCACAAACATGTGCAAAGAGGGAGGCAACTACGAGCAGATGAAAAAATGGGTACAGGGCGTCAATCCCAAGCTTCCTGCAAAGGGCTGCTTGATGGTGAAAATCGATGAGATTTATGATGCCATGTGGGGGCCGGGGGCTGGGAAGAAGATAGCATAGCCACTTTGATCCGTTTTCATTGTTTTTTATTTCCTAAAAGATATTTATCATGCTTTGTAAATAATTTAAAAATTATCCAGTACCAAAATCTTTTAATACAGCTGCCAGGCAATAGCAAAAGAATTTTAGGCTTGTTATATGAGGCGATGATATGGCAAAAGGATTAGCGCTGGCAATTGGCCTTAATGCAGTCGATCCAGAGCATTATGGCGGCTGGGACGGCGAGCTGAACGCCTGCGAGGCCGATGCCGAGGATATGACCGATATCGGGACCGCCAAAGGATTCAAGGCAAAAACTCTGATGACCAAGGATGCAACAAGGGCAAACGTCCTCAAAGAGATCTCAAATGCAGCAAAGGAGTTGAAGGCCGGGGACATATTCATGTTGAGCTATTCCGGCCACGGCGGCCAGCTGCCCGACATGAATAGAGATGAAATAGATGCCGCAGATGAGACATGGTGTCTATACGATGGAGAGTTGGTCGACGATGAGCTTTATGCCCAGTTCAAGGCTTTTTTAAAAGGCGTGAGGATTCTGGTCTTTTCCGACAGCTGCCACAGCGGAACTGTTGCAAAGGTTGCCTATTATTCAAGGATCAGCAGGGCGCAAAACCCCTCAGATTGCTCACAGCCGATCCGCTTCAGGGCCATGCCGCCGGATGTCGCCTTGAAGGTGTACAGGAAAAACAGGGCATTCTACAACAAAATACTGGAAGACCCAACCCTCAAGGAGGCGAAAGGGGCAGTCAAGGCATCAGTTCTGCTGATATCTGGATGCCAGGACAACCAGCTGTCGTCCGACGGCGTTGCCAATGGGCTGTTCACCTCACAGCTGCTGGCAGTATGGAAGGACGGGGCCTTCAAGGGCAATTATAGAAAGTTTTACAGGGATATCGTGAGGCGCATGCCTCCGGATCAGACGCCGAACTACTATCAAACGGGCCTCAAGGACAGCAAATTCGAGGCCCAGACGCCCTTTACGGTGTAGCGCTAGCGCTGGATTTTCCATCTTTTCATTTTTTTTATTAATGAATACATCAAAGGGTTAAAATCATCATGTCCCAGCTGGAGAGCGCCGGCACTCCGGACAGCTCGCTCACATTTTGCGCCATCTCCTCCTCATGACCCTGAGCCTCGGGATAAAAGTGGGTCAGCACAACGCGGCCCACATTTTTAAGCATCCTCCCGAGCTTTCTTGGAGTGGTGTGGTTGGTCACGTCAAAGGGCTCGGGGAATGAGCACTCGTGGATGAGCAGGTCTGCCCCCTCGGCCAGGGCAGCCACGCGCTGCGAAGGCTCTGTGTCGCCGGAGTAGACCACCACCCTGTCCCCGGAGTCCACCCTGTAGGCCAGAGCCGTCACGCTGTGCCTGGCCTCTTCCGCAAAAATGTCGCAGCCTTTGAGAGTTATAGAATCCATGGGATTCAACTCGTGAGCACAGATCTCCATTCTTTCGAGATACGGGTAGGCGGACCGTTGGGTCTCGAGCCACTGAGACGTCCCAGCAGGACCGTAGACCAGAAGGCACGGGAGCCCCAGAAGATATCTAGCGTTGGCCAGGGCCAGGACATCTGCACAGTGGTCCAGGTGCAGGTGCGTGAGAATCACGGTGTCCAGATCCTGCATGCCAAGTCCTGCATCCGTCAGGCGAAGCAAGGTGCCCGCCCCACAGTCGAAGAGCAGAGGCGACTCGTTCTCCACCAGAATAGCGGACTGAGAGCGCCCAGGCTGCGGAATTCCGACACCTGTTCCAAGGAAGGTAACCTTGAGGCTCATGCTGTTCCATTTCGGCCCAGTAGTTAATAATACTATTCATAATATGATCGTTCCTCTTGCTACACGTCCTCTGTCATCTATTGCCCTGCACAGCCCCGTAGAATTCTGTATAATCCTGTATAGTCCGGAAATGCTTTTATAGTCAGCAGTCTATATGATTGATTGTCAATCAATCGGATTAGATCCAGAGATGACGAGGACTGTGAAAAACCCGGAGGAAAGGAGGCAAGAGCTGATAGCCGTCGCGGAAAGGCTCTTTGCAGATAAGGGCTATGAGAACACGGCTGTAAGCGATATAGTAAAGGATATAGGCGTTGGCCAGGGGACATTCTACCATTATTTCAGATCAAAAGAGGACATCCTTTGCGCAGTGGCAGAGAAACAGGTGGCTCCGCTCGCAGAGGAAATAGGCAATATCGCTAAAAGCGATGCCAATCCGGCGCATAAGCTCAACCTCATGATGAACAGCTTTGTTAGAGCAAATGATTCTAAAGCCGGTCTCATGGAGCTGCTTCACCAAAAGGGGAACTATCTCCTTCACCAGAAGAAGGAGGAGATCATCGAGGAGAAGGTGCTGCCGTTAATGGTTGATGTTGCCTTTAAGGGCAATAGAGAGCGGTATTTCAATACAGAATGCCCTGAGGAGTCCGTCATATTTCTGCTCTCTTCAGCGCTCTTCCTATCCCATCACTTCTCGTCAGACCAGGAGGGACGCGAGAAAATGCGCGACGCTTTGGAGAAGATCATGGCAAGAGTGATGGGAGTCTGCGGATATCAGTTCCACCTGGAGTTTTAATCATCCCTACCAATATCAAAAGAGGCCCCTTCGTTACATTGTTGATTGACAGTCAATCAGAAAAATAGAGCTAGAGGCAGAGTCCTGATGGATAAAATTGCTGCAAGAAACCAAAACTGCGAGGGATTGAAAGATGGATTTAAAAAAAGACGAAAAAATTCATGCCGCATCAGCGAAAGATGCAGCGAACATAGACAATCGTGTCAGAAACGGCTCTTTAGTGTGCAAAGCTCGCGTCAATTTTTGGATTGATGCTTTGGCCTTCCTGACATTCCTGGTAACTGCGATCTCGGGGATGGCGCTTATGCGCATCCATCCATTAGAATACAGAACAAATGCGGCTATGATTAATGGAGATCTGCTCTGGGGGTTGCCTTATTTGGAGTGGATGCACCTCCACAACCTGATAGGCTGGACCTTTGTAGCCTTAGTGGTCGTTCACATGGTGATGCACTGGCACTGGATTGCATCAATGCTCAACAAACGGCTTTCTCCTAAACGCAATACCAAGCATCGATTGAAGGCCAGTGAGAATTGAAGCCGCTGGAGATGGTCGTATGGAAGGTGGAAATGATCATAAGGAAAATGCAGATGAGACTGCAAGGGTATGTCCATGGCAGCACGCATGGTCCCTCGACAATTGGGCTCGAAAACTTCTTCAAAATCCGGATAAGATTGTTGGGAAATATTTAGAGAAAGGCCAGACTGTTCTGGACCTGGGGTGCGGTCCAGGGATGTTTTCGTTGGCCATGGCAAGAATGGTTGGTGAAGGAGGAAAGGTAATTTCAGTGGACATACAGGAGGAGATGCTGCAGTTTTTAAGGCAAAAGAGCGAGGATGCGGGGCTTGATTCTCGCATCGTCCTTCAAAAATCCATGCCTGACAAGATAGGCATCAATGAAAAGGCGGATTTTGCTCTGGCATTCTACATGGTCCACGAGGTCCCCGACAAAGACGGCTTCCTGGCAGAGGTCGCCTCGCTCCTCAAACCGCAGGGTCGATTTTTGATTGTCGAGCCGAAGTATCACGTTTCAAAGTCCTCCTTCGAGGAGACCCTGGAGATGGCAAAGTCTGCAGGACTGGAAGTAATCTGCAGGCCGGCGATTTTTTTCAGCAGATCGGCTCTTTTGCAGATGAATCAGAAAGCCTAAAGCCACCTCTTCCCCATTTTCTTCTGCCAAGCTCCTCCATAGGTCTCTCTTCAGGAAGCTCCCGTCCACGTTTCCTCCATTTCCAGAAAGCGTCGGCAAGGCACAGCGAAGGTGAGGGCGTCCCTGCCCAGGAGATGCCGGACGTTCTTTCTTGCTGAAAGTTCGGTCAGACCGATACACAGCTCTCGGCATCTCCTTTTGTGCCTCCCTGAAGGCGTAGATGCCTATCTGGTAGCAGCCCGCGCCCATGGGCGCGAAGACGTTTTCAACGCCGGGCCGGTCGAAGTTGGCCAGGCCCACAAGGGCAGAAAGCTGGTCGGGATCGACCGCAAAGACCACGACCACCGCCTCCTCGCCCTCGGCCAGATCCTTGAGGGGCTTGAAGGCCTCCTTGCAGCCAATTTCGGCCCTTATTAACATCGTAAACTTTTAGCACTAGATGAGGGCATAATATCTCGAAGCTCTGACGTATCCACCGTTAAGGTGAAAAGGCCGCTATGACAACTAATTTCAGGCATAAAAGCGAAGGCGCAAATGGATAAGCCGTTTCCAATTCTTGTATCCATCGATTCAGATGAGGCTCGCCGCCCAAGAGCTGTGCGACTTCGGAAAGCCCTTGCGGCCGACGGACATTTTCTTTTGGGAAAATCCAAGAGCCTCTCTCACGACCTGCGGTTCCAGCGGGAAGGACTGACTCTAAACGTGGAGCTTAAAGACTTCACCGGCGACCGCAACAGCGACTATTTCGCCTCGATCATCAATCAGGAAGGTCATCTGTATCAGCAAGTCCTGGCAGGCAGAGAGATCCGGGACCCTCTGATAATCGTCATCCTTGGCGGAGATGCCGAGGTGACGTCCTCAATTGAAAAGGCAGTATACTCAAGAGGATTTCGGGGCCTGGAGGCCGAGGAGAAGATCACCGAATATGCCAAAATGATAGAGGACTTCGAGGCCTGCTGCGAGGGCTGCAATATCCGCATATGGAGGCTGAAGGCGGACCCCTTTGGGCGCATGCTTCTTAGGGTTCGAAGGATTCTGGAGGGCGGCGATCTGTCCGGCTTTCGCCCCCGCCCGGCAGACGGAGAAAGAAAAAATGTGGGGCTATCCCTGGTGATTGGAAACGGAATCGGCCCTACTAGAGCACAAAGCATTCTGGAAAAGTTCAGCCTGACGCTTGAGCCCAAAACGCCCAATACGTACCTGACAGACTGCAGCGGAATAGGGCCAAAGCTCGCTGTGATCGTCCAGGAATCCCTGAGCCTTCCTCGAGCGGCGGCAGTCCGCCCGAAAGCAAAAAAGGCAAAGCAGGCATCGCAGCGGCGGGCGCAGAGTCGGGACGCCCAGGCATGAATGCGGAAATGCGGAAAATCCGGGGTTGGGTTTAAGTATCTGCAGATGGTTTCAAACGCCGTAATAGACTCAAGGAAATTTCAAGGTGATATGGTGCAAAAGAGCGTTGTGAAGGACTTAGGGCTGGCGGCATCAGGAGAAAAGCGAATAGAATGGGCCCGCAGGCACATGCCCGTCCTGCAGCTGATAAAAGAAGAGTTCGCGAAGTCCAAGCCTCTGAAAGGGGCAAGGATAGTGGCATGCCTGCATGTCACGGTGGAGACCGCCAACTTAATCGATGCTCTTGTAGCCGGCGGCGCAGAGGTGGCGGTAACAGGCTCAAATCCGCTTTCAACGCAGGATGACGTGGCCGCGGCCCTGGCGGCCCGCGGACTGAACGTCTACGCCTTCCGCGGAGAGAACGAGAAGGAGTACTACGACTGCATCAAAAAGGCTCTGGAAATCAGGCCGAACGTTACTCTTGACGACGGAGCGGACACGATAGCCATCGTCCACAAGGAGCAGCCGGAGCTGGCCAAGGAGATGTTCGGCGGCTGCGAGGAGACGACGACAGGAGTCGTGCGGCTCCGGGCCATGGCTGACGACAATGCGCTTTTATACCCGGTCATAGCCGTCAACGATGCCGAAACCAAGATGATGTTCGACAACCGCTACGGAACAGGCCAGAGCACTCTGCACGGCATCATGAACGCAACCAACTTCCTGTTTGCAGGCAAGACAGTGGTCGTGGGAGGCTACGGCTGGTGCGGCCGGGGCTTTGCCATGCGGGCCAAGGGACTTGGCGCAAACGTGATAGTAATCGAGATCGAGCCGAGGAAGGCTCTGGAGGCGGCAATGGACGGCTACCGCGTCATGCCGATGAGCGAGGCGGCACCTTTGGGCGACCTGTTCGTCACACTTACAGGCGACATCAACGTAATTCGAGAGGAGCACTTCGTTCTCATGAAGGACCAGGCAATTCTCGCCAACAGCGGCCACTTCAACGTGGAGATCGACATCCCGGCCCTTGAGAAAATGGCGGCGGAGAAGGCAGAGGTCCAAAATAATGTGACTGAATACAAATTGAAAGACGGCAGACGGCTCTACCTGCTCGCTGAGGGCAGGCTCATCAACCTGGCCGCAGCCTACGGCCACCCGCCGGAGGTCATGGATATGTCCTTTGCCAACCAGGCCCTGGCCGTTCGCCATATCGTGGAAAACGGACGCCGTCTGGAGAAGAAGGTTTATGCGGTCCCCGTGGAGATCGACCGCAGAGTCGCAGAGCTGAAACTTGCCTCCATGGGCCTTAAAATCGAGAAACTTACCCCTGAACAGGACAAATACCTGCACAGCTGGCAGATGGGAACCTGAGGTGTCTGGCCTTGGACCTTAAAAAGGAGAACCTAGAGGCCTACCTGCAGAGCCTCTATGGAAAAGACCTGAAGCTTCTAAGCATGCGCAAGATGGGCGAGACCATACCCACGACCGAGGACGTCAAGGGCTTTGGGTACGGCTCTCCCCTCCTGGTAGAGTACGATGTTAAAGGAAAGAAGGGCTCTGCCGTCATTTCCACCATGCGGGTGCAGCACGGCTTCGGCCACGACCATTTTTCGGACAGGGCAAGGATTCTCATCTGGCAGAACGCGACATTCGGAAGGCTCCCCAAGCACGTTCCTTCGCTGGATGTGGGCTACTTCACAGATAAGGGCAAGCTTGTCTCGGCTGGTGCTGCCAGGGAGTATTTCCTGCTTATGGAAAAGGTGGAGGGGCGGGAGTACTTCTTTGACCTGGAGAGGGTCAAGGAGAATGGAGCAACAGACCTGGACTTCGATAGGGCAGTCGCCCTTTCGGACTACCTTGCAGAGATTCACAAGGCCAAAATGGATTTGCCGCCGCTGTACCAGCGAAAGATTCGTGAAACCGTAGGCGATGGCGAGTGCATCTTCGGAATTCTGGACGACTATCCTGAGAATCCCGGCTTCCTCGATCCCGGAGAGCTTTGCGATATAGAGAAGCTCTGCGTAGAGTGGCGGTGGAAGCTGCGTGATAAGGCTCACCGGCTGTGCCAGGTTCACGGCGATTTCCATCCCTGGAATGTGATGTTTCGGGAGGGAACGGACTTTACAGTTCTTGACAGGAGCAGGGGTGAATGGGGCGAGGCAGCAGACGACATAACCGCTATGGCCATGAACTACATCTTCTACTCGGTTCAAAGGAGCCTTCGGCTTACAGGCGACCTCAAGGACATCTTTGAGCTTTTCTTCGAGAACTACCTGGAGAAGAGCGGCGACGAGGAGCTGCTCGAGGTCATAGCCCCGTTCTTTGCCTTTAGAGCCATGGTTGTTGCCAGCCCGACTTGGTATCCGCTGCTAACCGACGACACCAGGAGAACGCTTTTCAACTTCCTGGAGAACATGCTCGGCTCCAAGAAGTTCAACTACAGAGACGTAAACAGCTACCTTGCCTGATGGATAAGAAAATCTACGCCTTCGAGCTTTCGGGGGAGCATGATACCCTTCCCCGAAGCGAGGCACTGGCCCTTCTGGAGATCTATGCAGAGGGCTTCAGGGAGATGTGCTGCCTCGACCAGTGCCTTTTGGTCGAGGCAGATAAACTCAATGCACCTGCCCTGGAGCTGCGGCTGGCCATGACCCATCGTGTAATAGAAGTGCTTGCAGAATGCGGCGCCGATCCGGATTCTCTGGCGGAGATAGTCTCGATGATCGATTTGCCGAGGAAAAGTTATCGCATCCGCGCCAAAAGGATCAAGCATGCCGCAATGCCAGGAAATATCGCGGAGAGGGAGATAGGACGCGCTCTATTTCGCAGGGGCTACCGCGCAGACCTTAAAAATCCGGAGATCGAGCTTAAGGCAGTGATTACCGGCGACAGAGCAATTATCGGCCAGGAGGTCGCATGTCCCGATCGCAGTTCCTTTGAGGCCCGCCGCCCTCACCTAAAGCCATTCTTTCATCCGGGCGTCCTCATGCCCCGCATGGCTCGTGCCCTTGTAAACCTGTCTCAGGCAATGCCCGGAGAGCAGCTGCTTGATCCCTTTGCAGGCACAGGAGGCATACTCGTGGAGGCCTGTTTGATGGGCATAAACGGCATAGGAGTAGATGTTCAAAAGAGGCTGATCAATGGTGCAAGAGCCAACATATCAGGACTTGACTGCAGCCTCATGACGGGAGATGCAAAGCATCTTCCCTTTAAAGGAGAATCGATCGATGCTGCTGTCCTCGATACACCCTACGGAAGATCTGCCTTGATCGAGGCGAAATCCAAGGATAACCTCCTGGAGGAGAGCCTGGTTGAGCTTCACAGAGTTCTAAAACCAGGCCGGCAGATGGTCATAGTGGCGGACAGGCCAATCGACGAATTTGTCCGTTCAGCGGCTTTCGAGATTTTGCAGCATCATACGGACAGAGTTCATAGAAGCCTGATTAGACATATATTCCTGTGCAGGAGAGAAGGCCATCCTAAAAGGGCCCAATAAGCGATGAGTTGAGCGCTTAGAAATACTTTTTTCGGGATTAATAAGTCAATTATAGATAATTATGGCATAGTTAACTATTAGTATTGCTACATACTACTGAAAAGCCCGCCAAAAAAACATCGAAAAAAGGATTAAGAAGGGAGACAGCATTAGAGTTAATATAATAACTAGGAATGATTCAGAAGATCGCAGTCACAAAGATTCAGACCATTATATTGGAAATTGAGATTTATATGCAGGAACAAAATAAATATGACCTGGCCGAGAGCCAGTTGAAGGCGTTTACAAGATCTGCCGTCCGTACGAAGACCCTCCTTTCTCTTCAGGGAGGGGAAAAAGACTCGGGAGACCTGGAGGCGGAGATTTGCATAAGGGCATCCACCATTCTCCACTCCGTAAAGGATATGGTAAAAGCGGGCTTGGTCAGAAAAGGCAATAAAGGCTATGCTTTGACCAACATCGGGAGAGTCCAGGCAATTTTAATCGACGAACTGGTGAGCGCCATCGTTGTCCTGGATCAACATAAGAGCTTCTGGCAGACACACACCGTGGAGGATATTCCGTATGATCTCCTGGCAAAGATAGGCATGCTGGGGCAATCGGAGATCCTGGCAGGAGATCAGGCGGCCATACTCAAGACGCAGGAGTACTGGTACTCAGAGGTAATTAAATCCAAAACAGTTGTCGGAGTGTCCCCAATAATCATGCCGATGCACCCACAGGCCATAGCAAAGGCCCTGGAGAATGGAGCAAATGTTGAGCTGGTGCTCACCAATGCCATCCTGGACATTGTCCTGAAGGACTATAGGGACATGCTGAAATCATTCCTCGCTAAAGAAAATTTCAGGCTATATCGAATCGAACGGGATGTCAAAATTGCATATACGGTTACGGACTCGTATTTGTCTTTGGGATTGTTTAGAATCGATGGTGGCTACGACGTGGGCTGTGATCTCAACTGCTATGGCGATAAGGCCAGGGAGTGGGGGATGAAGCTCTTCGAGTACCACCGCAATATGTCAGTCCCGATCGATCGGATATGACTGTTAAAACGCTTCAAAATGCATTTGCCTGCTTTTACCTTTTAAAGATCGCAGTCAAGATCGCAGCTGCACTCAAACGGCGATCCCTTTTGGCTGCTGCAGTCCTCATCCAGGCTGCAGCCGCTGAGGTTGGCCGAGGCGTCCACCCAAGAAGGCGGTCTCCATTGACCACTTTGAAATCCGGAGGCGTTCGCCAGGGCCTGCATTCCGCTCTCGATCTTTGGACTGAAATACCCGCCAGGAAAGGCACAAGCTGCCTCGGCAGTTATCGTCCTGTTGCTATAGTAGCCCAATGCATTTGCCTCGTTTATGACGGCCGGACGGGCTGCATTCCATCCAGCCTGAAGGTCAATTGTCACCGTCTCACCCATTGGCAGCGATAGAATCTGCCAGACAACGCTTTGGCCATTGATTTTTGGCCGCATGCTTGAATCCACATATGTCAGCCCGAATGGAAGATCATCCGTGACCACCAGGGGAGCTATATTCTTATTGCCGTCGTTGGTGACGTTTATCTTGAAGAGGACACGATCTCCGTCCAACCGGACGACCCTTTTGGTCATGTTCAAATGAGGATAGAAATACTCCGGCATTCGGCCTATGCCGAGCATCAGATCCAGGCAGTATCTGCCGATAAATGCCTCGTCAAGCTTCCATTTTCTGGCCCTTTCCTTTCCCGCCGCAGACTCGATCGAGAGCCTTCCTGAAAACCGGCTCGTCATTGACAAGGAAGCGGAATCCATCAGCGCCTCCTTGAAGATATAGTCGCCCTGACGAATATATGTGCCGATTGATGAGCCGTACTCCATATCCTCAGTGAACATCCCCTCGGCCCACATAGAACCATAGATGGCGCTAAAGCTTCCATAGGACTGATTTGCAGCATAGCCGATAGAGCTGTTCACCAGCACATCCTTATAGATGGTCGAGCCGGACGTGATGAGATCGTCGATCCTGTAGGAGCCGCTTCCATGTTCGTAGGAACGCTGCTTCACCCGCTCGCCCGATAGCCGCATATCTGCAGAAACGAAGCCTTTTCCGGCTGCATTCCTATCATAGAATACTCTGCGGCCATAGGAGTCGAGATGGACCTCTGACTTGAAGCCTCCGCGATAGTCCTCGGCGACTTCCATAAACGGATCATTTCCTGATGCCGACCGCTTGATATAATCAAAGCGTGCTATTCCACCGCCGTAGTCTCCAATCGATGAGAAAACCGTCTGGTTTTGGTCGAGCAGCAGGAAATCATCCTTTTGCATGCCGTCTGTATACAAATGGCTCTTGGCGAGGGACTCCTCGCGCAGGTTGTTCTTGGCTGAAATTCTGTCCGCCCATGAGGAGGAGAGCGCCGGGCCGAAATCTGCATGATTTGAGCTGACGTTGACATGTCTGTCAATGCTTATGCTTTTCTCGCTGAAGTTGATGAGGCGCTCCTCCTCATAGCAGCCGCTTCCATGCATGGTCGCCGCCAAATCCACGCCCAGAGCGTCGCTAAGCCTGGTATTTGAGTAGCTCGAATCGCGTGCCTCACCGTTTTGGTAATAAGCAGTAATATTTACATAGTTGGTGAGAGTGGAAACCTTCTTCGCCGTGGACAGCCTCTGCCTGGCGGACATTCGTCCCTGTCCGCTGATGTCCACAGATTCAACGTAGCTGATTTCAGGAAGCCTCCGCACTTTGACTGAGAGGTTTATAGAGCCGCTCTTGTGGGGTGAAATCGTGCCGATTCGCCAGGCCAGAAGGCTATCTTTAATGTAATCGGGCTTTGGAGACGCTGATAAGAACTCCACATCCGGCAGCCTATCCACGATCTCCGCATCCTTTGCAGGAGAGCTCAGCTGGTTGCCGTAGAGAATGGTATAATTCACAATGTCTCCTCCCCTGCAAACATCCTTATCGGCCTTTTTCCTGACATAAAGCGACTGCACAATAAATGTCTCCAGCGACTTAAACTCCCCCGCATACTGATCGCTGTCTATTTTAAAAAGGTTGAAAATCCTGTCATTGGCTGGCTTTTCGGTTCTAAAAGGAAGCCTGACAGAAATATCAATCCTCCCAGTCTCTCCCGGCCTCAATGCATCCAGGCCCAGCGCCTCTGAGAGCCAAAGGAGGTGAGTGCCCTCTGCGTCCTTCCAGACAATGGAAGGCCTCGGAACTGCGTCCTCATCCGGGCGAAACTCCAGTTTGCCGTCGATGATATCGGTAACTGTCACATTGGTGGCATCCATATCTCCGCCATTCCTGAAAAAGATGGTGTAGTTGAGCGATCCGCCTGGGAAAAGCAGGTCGCTGGAGGCCTTATTCTCTATCGATAGATGCGTCCTCCCCGTTACAGTCGTTGTGCAGATGTCAGAGGAGTTGAGGCCGTCGGAGGAACGAATCTCGACCATGCTCTCAAGCCTGGTCCCCGGTTTTGCAGACGGCTTTACCCGAACTGTCAGCGAGATGGAGCCGGACTCGCCCTGCAGGAGATCGCCCAAGCTCCAGCGGTCGGTAGTGCCCTCATCCGGCAGCGGAGAGGAGGAGAGAAAAACAACATTCTCATCATAGACCTCCTTTATGACGACATCGCAGGCACCCTGCCCGGTGCTCTCGAAATCGATGGTGTAGTTGAGAAGGTCTCCGGGAGAGACGGGATCAGGGCTGTCCTTCAGGGAGACTGTCAGGCCACTGCCCGACGACTGTCCAAAAGAGCTTTGAGAAGATGCGAAGTACTCCCGCTCTTCCGGATTTTCCCCGGAGGCGCTGCTCCAGGTGAGAAGCGCCCTGCCTGCAAGGCGTCCCCGGTCGCCTTCATCCCGCACCCTGGCCCTGTACCGGACAACTGCGCTTCCGGTTCGATCCCATTGCCGGCCTACCTCATCGAAGCGCCATATAAGTCGAGAGGGATCGGATGCGTCCACGGTTCCCGCAGGCCCGAGGAGAATCTCCATAGAACCCGGCATGTATTCCAATCCACCCGGTAGCGACTCTTCCACGCAGACATCAAAGGCCGTGGAGCTGCTTATTATTGAATGGCCGAAGTAGAGGTCAAAGGTCGCGACCTCTCCCTCTTCGACAATGTCGGCGATTGTATCTCTTTCCAGAAACAGATCAGGCTCAACGACCCTGAATCCGTCCGACTCGTCAGATCCGGAATAGGCTGCGCCGCCCCTGTCTCTCCAGCTGATGGAGGCCACGATGGGAGATAGAACTTCATCCTCCCGATTGTCGGGCACATCAGCCATTACGGCCTGAAATGATATCTTAAAATCCTCTCCGTTCCGATTGTCGATTTCATCGAAGCTCCAGGTTACTGCCGTCTCCCCGCTCCCGTCGTTTGCACCATCAACTGAGATCGAGGATGCAGACGATGCAGCCCCCAAAATTTGAAGGCTTTCCCCCCGATAAACCAATCCCTGCGGCAGCAGCCCAATAATCTCGACCCCGTAGACGACCTTTGAGGGAAGATCAACCTCTATGACGACGAGGTCCTCCGACGGTCCTCCTATGTCGGCCAGGGCTACGTCCGATGTCGCCAGGACGGCTATTAAGATAAACCGAACTGCCAGAGAACTGGGCAGAGATCGGTACAGATATCGGCCCGGAGATCGAAGCTGGGGTATGATATCGGCCATGCGAGCTACCCGCCAGGTGAGACTGTAAATGTCAGCGCTATTCTATAGGCCTGTCCATCCTCGAGCGGCTCATCTGTCCAGGCTACCTTCTGCAGCAAGGCCACCAGTATCTCCTGGCCGTCTGCCGAGGTCTCACCTCCCCGGCATATCAGCCCACCCACTGGAAGGTCCACCTCCGTCGGGACAGCGCCGTCCTTCATCCCTGATGACGCAACCCTCATGGGACTATCAAGAACCTTTCCATCCGGGATATACTTCGATGCGGCCACATCGTATTCGGCCATCCTTCCATCTTCCCTGTCGCAGGACACAGCCATCTGCCAGTCTGTACTGGCCCAAATCCTCAGGGCGTTCTGCCTGACATTTTGAGATGCCGAGGGAACGAGCACCCAGTCGTCAATCGAGGCGGGGGCTTCGAGGAAGATGTCAGCACCACCGCCGCTTTCCAGGAGCAGACGACATTCGACGCTCTGGCCTGGAGCCGCCTCTTCGATCCCGCAAAGGCCAATTGAAGAGAGGAATAGAACGGCGACGCTGATTGTGATAATGGCATTGATTAGAGGGGCATATGCGACACACATCATGCAGTTTTGGATATAGTACTGAAAGTAAGATAAATAAATAAGAAGATCTATTACTTATCTTTGTTAAGAATTTTAAATTTGAATGCTGATTTTATATCTTGGGATCATATGGGCGAGCCCGCTGGCACATCGGACATGAAACCGCTGTCAGCACTATCGATCAGAATATCTCCATAAAGAGAACCCCAACCGTAATCGTCCTGCGAAGGTGTGCCGGAACCAAAGCCGCTGTCGATTCCGATGATCTGGATAAGGCCGTCATCTGAATAGACTCCCTGCCCGGAGTACCCTGTATTTATGCTTACAGAGCGACTGCCGGTGCTCTGGCCAGAATACGACCCTGCTGCAGACTGGCCCTGAAACTGGCTGCTCCCTGCGCCTGGAAGGCCGACGTCGATTATCACGAGGTTGCTAGCCGTCGTCCCAGAATGCAGGAGGAGCGTGTGGCGTCCCGTTTCTCCGGCCTGGTAGTCCCCCTGAGATGTGCCTGACGGCAGATTCAGCGAGGTAATTGTCCCCTTCAGGCCGCCTGCTGCCTCCCAGACGTCGTAAAGCTTGGAGGACCCTCCAGCGGGCGAATAGGAGACGAGAGGAACACTGCTTCCCTCGGGAACGCTGATGTAGCTGACCTTTGTCTTTCCTGCATTGCCTCCTATCCAGAGACCAAAGCTGCTCTGATCCACCTGAGCGGCCGATGATGTCGCGGATCCTGACCCAGAGGAGGTCCCATATGAACCATATGAGCCGGGCAAATACGAGCCTGTCCCGTATGGACTTGTCGCTGATGAACCTCCGGTCGCCCAGTCGCTTCCCGAAGAGCCTGTATACTGCGTATTTATAGTCCATTCGATCTGCCCGGATGCGGAATATATGACCGCAGGGGTAAAAAGAATCAAGGAAAGAATTAAAGAAATCAACAGAGCAAAGCCTGTCTTCCACCAGCGCGCCGATCTCGGCATATCAATATTCAATTTGTAACACCCCTCTTAATTATTCCTGGTTCTGCTGATTCTGCTGGTTTTCCCTGGCGATATCTTCCCAGGTCTTGCAGCTTTCAATCCTTATAGTCCCGGTGCCTTCCCCGTAGAATCCGGGAGCGGTCACAGTCAGATGGGCCGTATGGTCGCCAGCTGTGCTCCAGATGTTATGAACCTGTCCGCCGTCATTTGAGTTATCGTATTCCTGGTCCAATCCCTCATCGAAGGACCACTGGAATTTAGCAGCGCTTGGGACTGAGGATGTCGTCAAAACGACGCAGTCCTTCCCGGCACAGCAGTATGGACCCAGCTGCTCAACCTTCAGGTTTGAATTTGTCGTCATATACTTTTTAAACCAGTCGGGATCGTACTTCGTAATTGACTTGTCATCCCACATCCGGTATCGCCTATCGTCGGCTGACGGGCGCTCAAGGTTCATCCGCTTCATGGTGCTCTCAAGCGGAGCGATTTTGCCATTCTCATCAAGGAGGTATGCTTTGTTATCTATCAAAACCTCCCCCCAGGCGTGAGGCTTCTTTGTTACAAAATTCTTTTTTGTCTTTTTATCATAGTCCTGAAGCGTCTGGTATCCTGAGACGCCCTTCGCAGGCAGGTCGTTGGCCAGGAATAGGCTCACGCCTGCGTCCGTCACATCCACACAATCCCCAGGATTGCTCCAGTAGGGATTATCGCCTGATGGAGGTTCGAGCTTTGTAAGGAAGTCCTTGGGCTTGATCTTTCCATAGCTTCCGGATTCCAGCTCGCCCTCCTCAGGGTACCTGGTCTTGCTCCTCCTGCCGTCATCGTGCACGAAGATCAAATCAGCCTCGCCGCTGTTTCTATCGAGCATCTCTCCGAGCAATGGATCATCAAGATGCATCTCCTCGTTTGTCTTCGTGCCTTTCAATACAGCCCGTTTTGATTGAGCCTTAACCGCCGGATCGCTGGGCGTGACATAATTATTGGCCACCCCCTTGGTGATCAGGTCGCCCTCCACGTGACCGGCCAGCTTTTTCCCAATCACATATGCAGTACCGGCGATGATCGTCCCCAAGATCAGCTCAATGATAATTCCCGGGAACTCGTTTAGCTCTATGCTGGCGGTGTTCCTTTCAGCATCGACCAGCCCGCGGGTTGCCTTCCAGCCGCGTCCGTCGAAGTAGGCGAACATTATGTCGCTCTCGTCTGAACCCTCGGGAAGCATATCATCCTGATAGGACAGAGTAATTCGCACAGGCTTATTGAACTGGATGCCGTCCGGCCCAAAGTCGAATGCATCACTGATCAAAACAACCTGCTCGGCCTCTGATTCGGGGATGTCTCCTTGTGGTGGCTCTCCAGTAAGCCTCTTGACAGCGATCTCCGTATCTGTCGACACTGCTCCCGGAGGGACTGAGAGAGATGCTCCGGCATTCTTTATCTCGCCACCCTCCTCAGGAGTGACGGTGTCGGCCACCTCATCGTATGGACTGGTTATCTCTGTGGGCCCTACGGCCTGAACCCTTGCCAGAGGCACTGCAGTCAAACCTTGAATCCGCTCGGATTCAGACAAGCCGCCCGAGTCCTTCCCAAAGGAGCCTGAACCCCCTGAGGTTCTCGCAGGCTGTGACGGGCCTGATGAACCTGATGACCCTGATGACCCTGATACGGCGGAAGAGCCTGAGGCGACGGTCGAGCCCGATACCGACCATTTTCCCTGGCTGCCCGCACCCGTGCCTACGTCCACGATAACCGCATTGCTCGCTGAATTTCCGGCTGCCAGCCAGAGGGTGTGGACGCCGGGAGATGTTACCTGGTAGGTCCCCTGGGAATTGCCTGCAGGCAGGTTGAGATCGCTCATGATTCCGGTAATCCCAATGCCCGATTCCCAGACATCGCAGAGCTTGACGGGACCGCCGGAGGGAGAGTAGGTTTTCAGCTCAACTGTGCTCCCAAGAGCCGCCTTTACATAGGCGCTCCCGGCATCTGCCGATCCCTGGACTATCCACAGGCGGTAGCCCTGCTGTCCGGAGACTGATCCCGCAGGGGAAACCACGTTGCCGGCTGAGTTAACCTGCCAGGCAGAGGTCCCGGCATTGTTGCTGCCGGATGATGGCGAAGTCCCGATCAGCAGAGGCTCTTTTCCCGAAACGGGAGCAAAGGCAGAGGCACTGACCAGAAGTGCGGCAATTAGGAGACAAAATCTTGGCATGGAAGACCAATTATTTCATTGGTTCAAAGTAGATTAACCTTGCTGGCCCTCTAAACACTCATAACCTTAGAGACCGCCGCAATGCCATCCTTCGCACCATCGCCCAGCTCTGCATATAGCTCTGATACTCCCCTCAACGCCATGAACCCCTTCTCTGTAATCATATAGTCCCCCCGCTCATGCCTCTGCAGTATCATCCCGCTTTCCAGCAGCTTTTGCAGGTGGAAGAGCAGATTGCCGCCCCTAAGTCCCGTGAGAGCTGAAAGTGCCGAAAACGTCATTGTCTCAGAAGTGAGGGCCTTCAACATCTGCAGCCTTTGCTTATTGCTAAGCGGCTCAAGGATCCCGGCAACTGCATCCTCCTCAGGCAGATCCCTCATCGACTCCCTAATTGCACCCCCATCCCGGTAAATTTTAAGAGAGCGCATGAGACCTACCTGCTTGTCGAAGAGCCTGGCAGCCTCGGAGAAGCAGTTGCTGCATTGGTCGTAAGGGGCTTTCTCCCTCATCTGCCTCATCTTCGATCGGGCGCTTTCGATGGATTCCTCAGATACCCTTCCCACTCTGATCTGGCCGAGATTGGTTTTCAGAAGCTCGCAAAACAGGGCTTTGCAGGCGGCCTTCATGTGGCAGTCCTTCGCCATTTGGCTTTCCAGTCCGCGGTCTATCTCGCCTGTCGCGTATCCAATGACAACCTCTGAAAAATCGCTCCTGCAATCGTTGAGGATAGACGGGAGATGCTGCTGATTCGAACATTCCATGAACCTCTTCATGTCCTCATGCATATCATCGAGCTTCGACTTGATAGCGGCTACATCGCTTTGGAGGTTGCTTTGAAGGCCGTTTTCCATAATAGGTCTCAGAACCGCTAAGAGTAAAAAGGTTTCTATTTTGTATTTTAAAGTCACAATTGTACATTAGACTGTATCTTGTATATTATCATGACGCTAAAGTATATATTGATAACTAAAGAGATAGGTGTACTGGTGAGATACCATGAGCGTAAAAGACGCGATACATGCACAGATCGAAGGCGCGCTGAAGAATGCCAAGTTTCCCATAAATTCCCCGCAAGAACTCCTGGCGGCATTGCCCCAGGGGGCGGCCACCAAATGCAAAGCAGGAGATGTTGAGCTTACTGCAGGCGATGCAGGAAAGGTATTGAAGGAAAGCGATTTCCCCTTCAATGATGCCAAACAGGTCGCGGATGTGATCGTGGAGAGAGCTGGGCTTTAATCAAATGAATGAGATGCTACAGGCGGTTGTCAGGCCTGCTGCGGAACTGTCTGTGCTGCCTGCTGCAGAAGCTGGGATGCTAAGTACGTTGCAGCAAAATCTGCTTGCGGAGAGCTGCAATCCAGGAGCGGCTGCAGAGTATCAGGCGGCTGCGGATCCTGCTGAGGGACGAACTGAATAGCGCTGGATGCATAGTCAAATATGAGATCTGGAATAGATCCCTTTTCTCATATTTTTGGATTTACCGATGAGGCTTAGCCAATTGGGTTCACATTCATTTCATCTATCACGTTTCTGGAGTGATCTTATATTATCCGCCTCAGCGCGGCCAAACATTTATTCACCTTCGCCAAGGCAGGGATATAGACATGAGGATAATCCTGCCCGATAAAAGCCATAAAGAGCTGCAAATCTCAGAATCGATAATCGAAGACATTTTAAAGGATCTCAAAATAAACTCTGTCGAGGTCGTCGTCGCCAGAAACGGCAAAGTGGTATCCGAGCTGGACAGAGTTGGGAACGAGGACGAGATGATGATCATCCGAATAGTTCACGGCGGATGACCGCTTGAAAGAGAACTCCGAAATGACTCAATGTTTCGAATTATAAATCCAAACCGAAGTTTACTCAACCTATTTAGCCTATAGGCAATATTTTATTTTAGGCGAATGGGATATTCCTTACCACCTGAACGTCATTATTCAGGATTATTAGAGATACGACCTCAACCCCCTTCGCCATTCTTCCCCAGCGCGATACCCATATCATCCAATTGATGGCCATCGCTCAACGGCCTGAGCCGCGAAAGTTGGGCACTTTATCTGTCAAAAACTTGCTCTCTTTTTATTCCACGCTCATTCAGCTCTCCATCACTGTAAAAATAGGCCGAAATCAGGTCGTAGAGCCTATCGATGTTTAGCAGGGCAAGAGCTGGAATATCCCTAAATTTGCCGCCCTCATATCCAATTACCAGCTCAGCGGCGGTCTTCCGCACCCAATAAGAAGCCCGGTTATCATCATATTTACAAGCTTTAGCGGATTCGCGCAGCGCGGCATCAGCAGGATCTCGATCGATGAGATGAGGTTCCTGGCCTCAAGGACGATAGTTAAGCCCTGCAGCAGCCCTATTTCGCCCCGCTCCAATCTGCCTGCGAGATTGCACTTGTAATCAGCGCAGATTCTGGGCCGATTGGAATAAATCAGGCATCCGCCGCTTGAGCACTCGCAGGGCAGCTCCAGGTAGTCGCCCCCGAATAAAAGCCTTTCATCCTCCTCCAGTGGCGCACGGTTGTACATCACCTGGCAGCATATGCCGCATGAATTGCAGACCAAATCGGCCGGAGTGGACGGAGTGCCAAACATCAAATCATCCCGTCATTCATCGACGAAATACGGCAGAGCCTCGTCGATACTGGATACCTCGATTATGTTTATCCCCCATTCATCCTTTGCAGCCTCGGCCAGGTCCAGCGTTTTGGGCACATATCTTGACCTCAAGATATCGAAGCCCATATCGGTCGATTGACGCTCTACCTGCCGCTCGTAGTAGGTAATCTCCGATTGGCCATCAGGCACGAGGAAATACCTGTATCCGGCATCAGCCACTGCTTTAGCCTTTTCCAGCACGCCGCCAATCTCGCCAATAGACCCATCCTCGTTTATGGTCCCGGTGATAACTGAATCTTTTTTGAGTTCCTTATTCTCAAGTCCTGCTATGGCTAAGATTGCCGTTGCAGCTCCAGCGCTTTCCCCACCGATGAGCTGTGCATCGGTCGAGGAGAAATTGAATATGAAGTCTTTATCGAAGCTGTAGCCGGGAGCGCGCGATATAGCGTAGGTCACTGCCGTTTTTACCGCATACTGGACATCAGGCTCCAAAAAGGGATTGGTGTTTATCAGGATGTCGTTGCTGCCAGGAATCAACTTGAGGTTCATTTCATCCACTATGCCAGACTCGTCATTAGAAACAGCTACGATTGGAATGCTCTTCTCGACTATGCTAAAGTCTGACACTCGCGGCACACCTTGCATAGAGACAGCATCCCTTGCAGGCATGCTTTTGACCGCATCATCTAGACTCGAGATCCGTTCGCTTAGGCTGTAGATGTAATAAGAATTTACCAGCAATAGAACCAGCAG
>CAZHNU010000048.1:0-4468 GCA_964534145.1 uncultured Methanotrichaceae archaeon
CACTAGGCCTATTGCGCCAGCTCCGGCGAGGATTGGAAAGGCCAGGGGAACTATGGCCACTGAATCCTTCTGCTCAGCCTCCTGATCCTCAGCCTGGGTATGCTGTATCTGGCTCATCCTGGCGTTCAGCATCGACCAGGCCAGAGAGGCGATCACGATCATGCCTGCCAGGCGAAAAGCATTGAGGTTGATCCCAAACAGCTTAAGGATATCATCCCCGGCAAAGAGCGCCACCAGTAGCGTGACCATCATGGCCGCTGAAGCCACCAGAGCAGTGCGCTTCTGCTCATGATGCGTCTGACCTCTGGTCAAAGCTAGAAATATGGGTATAGTGCCGATGGGATCAATGATCGTAAATAGTGCTATGAATGCCACGCTAAAGCTTATGTCCATGCGATCCCCCTAAAGACATTGAGCGGACTAAATTGAGCAGATTATGTTATCCCAAAACCTCTGACGCGCTATAAGATCGCTTATGCCGTCGGGTTCAATCTCCTCACCAGCGGGTGAGTGGCACATCTCACAGAGCCGCCATCTTCATTGTGGTTGTCAAAGGCGATTCGATGAACAGTTATGCCCTCTGCCTCTAGGGCATTCTGGACTCGCCTCCCATCGTAGTGCTCATTGTAGCTCAGTATATAGTGGTCAGGATCGATAGGCAGGCCGTTTGTAGCCAGCCGCTGTGCCTCATCCCTGGAGACCTCAATGAGCTTCCAGCCGTCGAAGTACGATGGGATTCCCTCAGCGAAGGCATCAGGACAAACCACCGCCAGTCCTGGCCTTACGACCGATAAGGCCACGTCCAGATGAAGAAACTCATCCTTGATGGTCACCCTCTCCACATCATAACCCTGGGGCCCAAGGATGGATTTAAGCCACATGAATCCGCGCTCGCTCGATCCCACGGTGGGATTTAGAGATGTTCCCACTAAAATCTTCTTTCCAAGGACGTGGATATCGCCGCCTTCTAGAACGGGAAATCCATTTTTGCTGTATCTGCCATTCTCAAACATCTGGCTGTAGTCCAGCTTTGGCATGGCAAACCAGAAAGCATCAGAGCCGAGCACTCTTTCGACAAAGAGCTTGCGGTAGGCAAGAAGGTCGCCGGTACGGAACAGGGAACCGGGAGTAAGTTCAATTACGTTATTGCCCACCACCAATATGGGATCTCTGGAGTACTGAAAGGATACTCCCCAGTTCTTTATGACCTCCTCTCCCAGGTTCAAGACCAAGCGCTCTCTAGTCAGGAGTTCAATCCGCCAGACCTTGACTCCATACTTATGAAAGATAGATATAAGCTCCTGGTTCTCCTTCTCCATAGCATCGTATTTGCCTATTTCCAGGGAGGACTTGCCTGACCTCTCTATGATCTTCCTCTGCTCGCTCTCCGGAAATATCTTGAGGCCTTCCTTAACCCAGCTTGACATTTTTATATCTGGATAGATATTAAAAGGTACTCCGATGATGACCTCTTTCAGATCGCCGTACTCGTAATCTACATAGATATCGGGTTTGCCAGCCATGATTGCATTCTCCTTCAAAAGTCAACAAACTTTAGGCCTTGAACTGTTGAAATCCTCTGTAGATTCTGCCTTCCTTCATGACGAAGTCCACCTTGCCGGTGACGTTGATGTCCTTGAATGGATCTCCCGGCATGGCGATGATATCGGCGGTTTTGCCCACAGCCAGGGTGCCCAGGTCAGGCCTCCTTAGAAGCTCGGCTGCTGTACTTGTGGCAGCTTTAAGGGCACGAAGCGGATCGATTCCGTTCTTGACCATTGTAGGGAACTCCTTCCAGGTACAAGTGGAGTCTGGAGGTGTGGGGAAGGTTCCTGCATCGGTTCCGAAGGCGATCTTCACATCGCTCTCAGCCAGATTCCTCGCGCATTCTATGATAGCCGGCGCGTATTTCGCCGTCTTTTGGTACACCCATATCGGCTGTACATCCCAGTAAGCTTTGTTGTTGAGGTTTACAAGGGCATCCTCGAAGCAGAACTGAGTGGGGACCATAAAGGTGCCCTTCTTCTCCATCATCCTCAGGGCCTCGGGGGAAGCCATGTTGCCGTGCTCAATGGAATCTGCTCTTGCTATGACTGCCCTCTTCACGCCCTCATCGCCGTAGGCGTGAACGGCGACTGGTATTCTCTGGTCATGGGCGGTCGCAACCAGGATGTTCATCTCCTCCTGGGTGAAGGTTGGCACTCCGGGGTCCGAGGTGGGAGACACGAATCCGCCGGTCCCTGTACATTTAATCCAGTCTGCACCAGCCTTGATATTCTCTCGGACTGCCTTCTGAATTGCATCAGGGCCGTCTACAACGGAGCCCAACCTCAAAGAGCTGTAGACCTCGTAGGACATGGAGTTGCCCATATCGCCATGCCCCCCTGTGGAAGTAAGTGCATGGGGTGCAACTATCATCCTGGGACCAGCAATTATCCCTTGATTTATGGCATTCCTTATATCAACGGTCACGAAGTTCCACATGGATGAGGAGGCTATATCCCTCACTGTGGTAAATCCTTCCAGGAGCGTCTGCCTGAGCCACTTCAGGGATTTCAATAATACCTGGGCTTGGGATAAAGCAAAAAATCCCATAAATCCCATTCTGCCGAAGGTCATATGCGCATGGCAGTCGGTGAACCCAGGGGTTACCGTCCGATTTGGCAGAGAGACTATTCTGGCGCCATCCGGCCTCGCTACCTTCCTGTCCATATCAGCAATCTTTCCATCCTGAACCAGGATCTCCATGGGACCCAGAGTCTCATCTGCCTGGCCGTCCCATACGTTTTCGCACAGGAGCACAACCGACTCCTGGGGGGGAATCACGGCTTGTTCGCTTGCTGCGACCTGAACTTGAGACATCGTTCACCTCGTTTGCAGTAGCATCACTGCTTGGATTTTGATCAATTGATTTAATCCAAGTTTTGAGTTATTTTGCAATTCTAAGAGATGTGTACTTCAATAAGAAATGAAGTCTAAGTTTATAAGCACTTTGGTAGTCATACATCCCAAAACGATTAAAAGATATGCGAATGTACTCTGGTAGTATTCACCAGTAACAAAAAATATATAATAAAAGATTAGATATTCCAAAATTGGAATTTGTTTATTGAGTAAAAGCCGTTTGGCGACTATTCGCTTATGTGGTCGAGGATATGCTTTTTCACGGCCGACCGGATTGCAGGCTGCTCGACGCTCACAAGCAAATGGCCCCCGTTATCGAAACTGAACAGCTTTGCGCCAGGAATGGTTGAAGCGGCAAACTCCGCATTGTGGTAGAGCTGCAGCGTATCATCTTTGGCATGAAATATTATGGTTGGAGCCCTGATTGCGGCTATTCTCTCATTTGGCATCGCGGCCTTATTATCGAAAGCTACACCGGCGGATCGCTTCGAGACCGGGTTCATGTAATCAATGATCTTATCGATCACTTCCCGCTGGCCGGGGGTAAGTCCTGCAATGACCTCGTCGTTTGCGCCCATCAGCTCAATAAACTGCTTCCTGAACATCTTGGTCATGGCCCAGTAAAGCGGGTCATACCTGTAAATGGTCGTCAGCATATCGCCCTTCTCATTAGCCTGCACTTGGTCCTCTGAGGCTGAAGAGGCGACGCCGCAGGAGATGAGCGTGAGAGAAGATACCCGTCCAGGGTACAATGCGGCAAATAGCAGAGCCGAAGGGCCGCCGTGAGATAGCGCTATGACAGCCACCTTTTCAATTCCCATCTGGTCCAGTAAATACGCATAGGCATGCGCCTGGTCATCGAATGTGGCATTCTCTTGAAAGGTCGAGCGCAGATATCCAAATCGTGAAGGAGTAATCCAGTGGAATTGATCGCCCAGCACAGCCTCCGCAAGCAGTTATCCCTGATCATAGCCGCCACCGCTGCCGTGGATAATCAGCACATCGGGACCTGATCCACCTTCAGTGAACTCGATATCCCCGTATGGCGAAGGAATGACAGTGCTCTTTCCTGAGATCCGCTCATAGGCCTGGTTCATATCCCAAGAATATGCTGCAAAAACCAAAACCACCGCTAAGGCCAACCCAAAAGCCGTCCAGCGCAAAATCCGTCCGAGCATTTTTCTCTCCGTTTTAGCATCATGCAGCCTATCGGAATCGCTCATTCCTTGATCCCTAACCAAGAACTGAAAAGTCGGCCATCATTTTGCAAGGTTGTAGGCATCCCATGCACATCCTATCCAGAGGATCGGTCCGACAATCAAACCCCCAAATCCTGTGAGCACTGTTATTGCCGCAACGATTGTTATACTTCCAAAAAACCATACAAACGCCCTCCAAAAATGGCCCGCATAGAATTGCCCGAGTCCCATTATCAGCAAAGATAAGACCGCAGCAGTCCATTTACCCATTCATCTTCCTCTTTTAAATTTGCCAAGGCATTGATGTTCAAATAAAAATGGATTGCCCTGCATCCACCGCGCCAAAGGCAAGATCCATCCCAAGG
>CAZHNU010000048.1:4568-26931 GCA_964534145.1 uncultured Methanotrichaceae archaeon
TCCATCCCAAGGGTTGCGAAGGATACAGTGGCAGAGGCCGTTTCTCTATCTCATTCTTCCTTTGTTCTTCCTTTATTTCATTCTTGATATTCCAGCCGGCACTCGCTCATGGCCTCAACCAGATAAGCCTTGCCCGGCTCCAGAGAATCGTTCTCTCCCAGGTGGCTCCAGCCCAGCCCATCGTCATAGCTCCAGATGAAGGCGGATATGATTCCCTTCACAACGGCCTCGGGATAGCTATACCTCTTGTGCTCTGCATTTACAGTGATGTTGTTCATATCAACGGTCCTGTTTACAGGTACGCCTATCATGTTCCATCCCTTCTGGAGCTTCATGCGGTATGGGAACTCGACCGGCTTCCCCTCCAGCTCAATTGTGAAGTTCTCAGAGCTGTCAATCAGATAGCCTCTTCCAGGCTCGAACTTTGTCACATTGTTTACGCCTGCATCCTTCATGCTGAAGTCCCAATCGCCGCCCATGGCAGAGAACACGCTCCTGTAAGGCTTATTCTTCATGTACTTGCTGATTGCAGGATCCTTGGGCTCCATGTAGATGGAGACGGGATTCCAGCCGGCAGTAATATTTATCACCTGCACAACCCCCGGCACAAGAACATACTCTATCCGGAATGTTCTCGTATCGTTAAGCCTGGGACGCACAATGGGCCACATCACTCTCTTTTCATTGCCTATGATGTCCTCGTCGTGCCAGACTGCCCTGCCGTTTTCCTTCACGACGATTTTGTCTGCATCTTTGGGCAGCAAGACCTCCCCGATGATTGCGGGAGGCGCATTGAGGCTCAGTTGGCCGTCTGTTGTATCGGTCTCAACCCAATAAATCCAGTCGGTTGCCATGTCCGATTTGGCTGTGATCCGCGTCTCCACTGAAGTGTCGTTTTCTCCGGCCTTATCGCTCTGCGCTGTCTCCTGCGAATAAGGCAGAGACGGCGTCCTGGGCAGGTAAGGCTTAAAGCTTGGATCGCCGATGATTATATTCATACTGGCCGTCTGGTTGAGAATATCCTGGACAGATGGTTCCCATGAAGGGAGCATTTCATTATATTCAGATGTCTTCTTTACATTCTCTGCTCCTTCCAGCTTCATGCGGTACAGGTTATCGGCATCGGCTAAAGCCTGACCGATGCTCGCATTCTCGTAGACAAGTGCCTGGTAGAACCTCTTGGCGTAGTCATCAGACACGAAAACCCATGAAAGAGCGTTGGATCCCACATAGTTCACGGCTCCCGCTTTAATAAAGGCCAGGGCCATGGAGTCGTCCAGCTTTATGGGAACATGCATTTGCATGCCGCTGACGTTCAGAGTGTATCCGTTGAGGTTTGAGGTCACGCACGAGGCGGCCATAGTGCTTTGAGGAGCAAGAGTCAGCTGCTTCACGTGAGTTTCATCAAGCGCCGGGTCCATCCTTGATGAAGCCGATAGGCCCCATGAATTCTCAGAGCCGTGGCTGCTGAAGTGAACCAGATTCTGGCCGTTGTCCATCTGCGATGCCACCAGCTGGTAGCTCGCCTCCTCGTATCGCAGGTCCCTGACATTTAAGCCCGCCTCCTCTAGGTAATCCCTGACGCTCATTGCTGTCGGGTCCTGGGGGAACGTGAGCGGAGGAGATGATATCACCAGGGCATTGTTCTTCCATGAGCCTGTCAGCCGGTCATAGGCCAATGTTCGGGCCATGAGCTGTGAAGCATCGTAGACGCTCTGCCCCACAATCCGTCCCGTCGCCACCTCGGTGAAGTTGTCCTCGTCCAGATCAATTCTGTAATCCCTGTAAACCTCGTACTCAAACGGCTTTGTCTCCTCATACTTTTGCATGAGCCCGGTGGAGATAAAGGGCATTGATCCCGGATCGCCCACGACCATCAAGTACTGGGGCAAAATCTTCAGATCATCTACCTTCTGCCCCAATGCCTCCTCCTCCCTTAAGGGATCGATCTTTTGGGGGTCCTTTGCAATATCAATCAGCAGTGCTTTCCTTGCAGCCGCCGCAAAGGGTGCCACCAGCGAGGTCCTGGGAACCTTGGTGTGACTGAAAGCCGTGATATTCAATGGTTCAATGGCAGACCTGACCTTTATGGTGTAGTCCTTTGTCTTATGGGTGTACCCGTCTCCCGCTTCGATGTTGAACTTCCAGGACCCCGGAGTTATGAGGGGAGTTTTAACTGAATACAGCTTGCCGGGCTCCATGTCATTGATCATGATGCTTCCGCTTCTGCCGTCGGGGCTGTAGAGGTTAAGGATGGTGAATGCAGCAGATCTGTCTATATTCCAGGATATGTTCGCCATTCCCGAAAACATCTTGGAGGGATAGGTGATGTTGACTACAGGCCAATCATCCTTTTGCTCAAGAGTCAGGTTATAGGTCAGCCCCTCATATGATGCGGTGGCGCCGGAGTCCAGTTCCCTCTTCCAGCCGCTATCCATTGGGTAGAGGATCTCGATCTCAAGGCCCAGGCTCTCAGATTTTCCCGGTTCCAGCTTATCCAGCGTCCACTTGAGAATCGATCCGTTGATGAACGAACTGGTGAGGTCGGAATCATTTCCTGAAAATGGGTCCGTGATCTCCACTGCACCTTCCTTGGGATTTGGCCATAAGATAAACCGGCCGCTCGGGAAGATATCCACGAGAATTATATCTTTCAGGTCCTCAGATCCGCTATTTGAGAGCGTAATATTCATCCTGACGATCTGCCCGAACTCCTCGGCCGGTATCTCGCTTGGACTGGCCTCTATGCGAACCAGAAGATCGCCTATCAGCCCGCGTTTTATCTCAGTTGCCGGCGCAGGGGGCAAGAGAGAGATATCATGAGAGTTTGTCATAACGACCATATTCGGACTCTCATTGCGGCTTTGCATCTCATTTAAGAGCAGGTCGCTGCTGTCCTCAATCAGCGAGAGGTTCATCTCGTTTAGATTTTTCCGGGCTGACTCAGATATCGGACCGACTATCGCCACCTGACTGGATCCCAGCCGCTTAAGCGCTGAAATGGTTTCCTCCGGCAGGCTGTCTCCTGTAAAGAGAACCGGCCAATTCAGATATGAAGCCAGAGTTGCCGCTGAAAGGCCAGCACTGTAGTTTTCTCCCACAATCACGGCCCCTGGAGAACTCACCCAGCGCTCGCTTAATCGCCCGGCCAGATCCGAGCTGTTGTCGGCATATATTCGAGAGTCGCTCTCCCAGGAAATATTGCCTATTCCAAGCGTCCTTCCGCCCAGCTGCTCCAGCAGCCATTGCGCAGATTTCGATGGCGGCTCAAGCTCAGACCACAGAGGCGTGTAAACCACGTCGTATTCAAAGGCGAAGCCGCTCGCACCCCTTCGCGTAAGGTCCTCGATGTATCTTACAGTTCCATCCACATTCTGGGTGGAAAGGACATATTCAACATAGTCATCGCTGAGCCTTATGTAAACCGGTTTTTCCGTCATCTCGGATGCAAGGCCGATGTCTTGTGCAGGAGCTGGCGATATCAAAACGAAGTCTGCAACCTTGGAGATATCCGCATAATTGTATCCCTGGCTGCGGTCGAATGGGCCACCCATAGCCACACCCAGCTCAACAGGGCCCAAATCATCGGTGATGTTCTTTGCATCGCGGACGATTTCCATGACCTGATCCTGCTTCCACTGTCTCCAGCGCTCGAGATTATAGCTGTTGGCGTAGATCTTTGAGAGATCTATGCCCGTATCCTTGTAGAACTCCTCCTTGCAGTCTTCGCAGAAACAATAGTTATCGTCCTCGAAGCCGAAGTTATAGAGCACAACGCCGTCCACCTCGTACTCACCGATTAAGGACTCAACGTGGTTGAAAAGGCTCTCTCTGGCCTCGGGATTGACAGGACAGTAAAGGCTGGCATTGCCCCCCATTCCCGGCGGGGGCTGCTGCAGCCAGTCGACCTCTACAACCGAGTTCTCCTGGCCTTGATCATCGAGGTCGATCTCATCCAGGAACGTGTCCTTGACTGCCTCAATCGCCTGATCATCCCTCAAAGCTGTGATCTCGATGCCCACGGCGTCCAGCTTCGTCTTTTCCTTCGGCGGCTCCAGTGATGCTGTAATATAGGCCTTGATGCCCTCCTTGTGGGCTGCCTCGACGAGGTCTTTGGCCAAATCGCCCTCGCCGTGGATGGTGACTATTGAAATGTTGGCCGACTTCAGCGTATGGAGGACGGGCATCACACCATACTTGTCGAGATCGGACTGCTCAACCCACCCCATGCGAACTCCAGCATTAACGCTTTTCGGCAGGATGAGAAGGGGATTTGCCACCGTCCGGTTGTCTTCCTGCCAGACGGCCAGAGGTGTGGCGGCAACTGAGCTGTGCCAGTCATCGGCGCTTATTAGTATCACATCCTCTACATCACCTTTAACGCCTCTCTCCAGCCTCGCATCAGCCGCCGTAGAAAGAATGACGGCAGCCAAAAGCGCCAGGAGCAGATTGGTCGGTCTCACTATGCCACCTCTTCCAGGGTGATGTTCAGCCCTTCGAGCTGTTTTGCCGTCTCCCCGGGGATTTCGCCTACTGTCAAAATCCTGGAAAGACTGACATTGCGCTTTGTCAGATCAGCGATTGTCGAAAACGTGGAATTGGTTATCTCACCATCGCATACTATTAGCGGAAGGTTGTGCATTCTGGCCTCCTGATAGGCCTTATAGATATCAGTTTGTTTTGCACCGGATAGAACAGCTTTTGCGGTTCCGTTTTGCCACATGGCTGCCGTGAAACGCCAGGCTGTATCGCATAGGCTGTCTCCCTCTATGCGCTCAATCTCCGTTCCGTCCAATGCCCTCTCTGCATCCTCGGGCACTATGGATTTGTTGCCCAGTATCACCACTTTGGAATAGGATTGCAGGCTCTCCCTGTCTTTCTCGCCTAATTTGCCCGCACGCGTTGTGGCGACAGGCACGCTCACATTCTCCGGGCAGCAAAGAGAGGCTATGGTCTTGTAGAGGAAGTCGTCTCCTGTGAGAATTGCCACTCCCTCGGGCTCAACCACCTCGACTGAAGCTATCTCATCGGGCATCGGCATGCCGTGTGAATCCATGAGCTTGAAGATGACCGGATACGTCCCGTTCCGGGTGGCGAGCATTGTGAAATTGGCTTTTCCGGGCCTCTCTGGAGTGACTTCAATGACCTGCGTCAGCGGGATTGCTATCAGCTCCGGCGGAGTGATGACGCCTACTGAAACCTCCTCATCAACGTCGAGCGTTACCACAAAGGTCCCGCTGAAAGTTTTATTGGCAACCATCCTTTCCGGCAGGTTGGCCTTGACGTTATAGGCCCGAATCTCCAGGCCGAACTTTGCATCAGCCGAAATGGTGTCGTTCTTCGACGTGTTGCCAAGCGATGTAGCGGTCAGAATGAGATCGCCGTCATCCCCGGGGGAAGCCGGCAGAGCCTGAAGCTGCATCGGGTGGCTAATTCCGGGGTCAAGCGAGAGCTCATAGGGCAAGGGGAACTCATCCTCCCCATCCAGAAGTATGAGCGTCCAGCCGTCCGGCTGAGATGCAACATCTATGGATATCACGTCTCTGAACCTGCCCAGGTTCCTGAGAGACAAATCGAAGACGGCAGGCTCATCTGCCTTGGCAAATGTGGATGCTGATTTTGCATCATTTACGGTCATGCTGAGGCCGTAGCTGTCGGGTTCTATGACATCGATGAAGAACTCTATCTTTATGGGCATTGACGGAGGGGTGCTGTCCAGTAAATATATAAATCCAGTATAAGAACCGGGCTTAGTTTCGGGCGGAATGGCGAAATAAATGGATGCTTCTGCCGTCTCCTCAGGCATGAGAGCCTCGATTTCAGGCATGTTCACGAGTATTAGATCCTTCGCGCTTCCGCTAATAGGAGTGCTGTCAATTTTAAATATCGGCGCATCCCCGCTGTTGGTGAGGGTCAATGCCTTCTTTTCCACCTCACCGGGATGGAGCACTATGTCGAACCTCTCTCTGTCCGGCGACAGCTGTCCCACTGCGGCTCCCACCAGAATGCAGAGAGCAAAGACTAAGTATATCGGCCTCATCTAACACCACGCGATATCACATTTCGGATTTTTCTACAGTTATTTTTTCAAATATAAAACCCTATTCCCCAAGCGATAAGTAATCCCATTGGCGAAGATGGCGGGGATAGTTTATATGTGTTGCTGTGTTATAGGTCCAAGGCTGGTGGACTATTGGATAAAGAAAAAGCCTATCTGGTGGCAACTCCCTTCAAGAAGCGAGGCAAATCGAGCTTAAAGGTCAGCGATTTCATCTTTGCCTTGTCGCTTGACCTGAAATGGGGATCGCCAGAGAAGGTGCGCTCCCTTTTAAGAGATGCTGAGGCAGACGGCATGGTGAGGGTCGAGGGTGATATGGTGCATGCCGTCTTCGAGGAGAAGGACGTAGAGATTCCCGTAGGATTCAAGCCCACCACAGATGAGGGAATACTTGAGAGGGGCATTCGCCTGATCACATCCCAGACGGGCATGAGCAGAAAAGAGGTGATAGCTCTCGCCAATGAGAGACAGGATTCCCTGCAAAAGCTGGTCGAGCTGGACGCGGTGGTCCTTCTCGTGGCCAGAGAGCTGGGACTCGATGTAAGCGGCCTGGCTGCAGAGGCCTACCAGAACCTCTTGTCAAGGCCTAAAGAAGAGCAGAGCACGTGATATGGCTGAATATACCCTCTATGAAATTCTGGGAATTACAAGGGAGCGAGCCGAGGAGATAGCCAAAAAGGTTAGAGAGGCGTTTTCAGAGTCCGACAGTCCCGATGAGTGGATAAAGATGCTGGTGGACGAGTTCGGCATTGCCCCCGAAAAGGCTGAAGCATTCGCATGCGGCTGGTTTGCCGGCAGGTACGCGGGCGTCTCGGATGTTTTCAGCGTAGTCCAAAGGGAGATGGATAAAATAGAGAAAGGGAAGGCTGAAAAGGCCGAAAGGGAGAGGGAGAGCAGATACAGCACTGACGGATACGCCTGAGGTAAGTGCCTGAGGCTGGTATGCCTAAGGCATATACGCCTGAGGCAGATACGTTAAAGGCCGGTTTTGTTCAAATCGCAAGTTTAATCTCTCATGGGGCGCGACAAAGCCACTTATGGCCCCCAGGGTTCTCTTCACTACTGTTTACAGGAAAGGCCCCGAGCCTTATGATTACATCGGGTCCAACACAAGAAGCTGGTTCAGATTTTACTGGCCCAGGATTCAGTCCTTTGGCCTGCGTTTCTTAAAGCAGAACATCCCAGAGCTTGAGATCCTGGAGTTCCCCACGTGGGATGAGTACCAAAAGAAGCTGGAGGAAGGCTGGGATGTGGTCGGCCTCTCCTTCTACCTGAGCGAGACCCATGAGGCGCTGGAGATGGTCGAGGCCGCCCGTGCGACAGGCGCGGGGGAGGTCTGGGCAGGCAACTACGGCGCCCTTACTACGGCCGTTCAGGATAAGTTCGACAAGATCTTCGTGGGCTACTCCGAGCACCAGCTGGCGCCCTACTTCGAGCGGCAGATCAAGGATATCATTCACCCGCCGCTGATCGAATATCTGAACACCCCATGGGGAATCAAGCTGAATATCTACGGCGTGCTCTTCACCACACGCGGCTGCCCTGTGGGCTGCAAGTTCTGCCAGACCCCGGTCTTCTGCAACAAGCCCAACATCATATCGCTAAAGAGCATCGAGCGCGTTTTGGCCTACTACAAGGAAAACGGCATAAACGTAGTCCTGATAGAGGATGAGAACTTCGGATGCAACCGCCGCCATGCCGACCAGGTGGTCGAGCTTTTGGACAAGTACCAGATGGTCTGGGGGTGCATGGCCCGTGCCGACTATCTGCGAAGGAAGATCGACGACTGGGCGGAGATGAGGAAAAGGAACGGCCGCAAGGTGGCAGGCTTCGGAGGCGCAGCCATCGGCATCGAGAACCTTCATCAGGAGCGCCTGGACGATATCAAGAAGAAGGAAGGGACTGAGGACATCCTGGAGACCGTTCGCCTTTTGCAAAAGCACGGCCTTGGGACCGTGGGCTACTACATGATAGGCTTCGATGACGACACCGCTGAAAGCCTTAAGGTGGACATACCAAAGCTGGCTGCTTTAAAGCTGGACATCACCCAGATATGCGTGATTACGCCCCTGCCGCAGACGCCCCTCTGGACTGAGATCGAGGAGAAGTACGGCATCTGGGACCACGACTATCACAACTATGACGGTAAGCACATGGTCTGGAACCATCCCCGTATCCAGCCAGAGGAGTTTCCGAAGATACTGGACTGGTCCTTCAAGCAGACCTACTCCTGGATGACGCCGCTTCGCACATCGGCCCGTGTTTGGGCAAACGCCTACAGGTACGGCGGCCTGTCCGGAATGAGAGAGGTCGCAGCCTACATAACCAGGGCGAACAGGTTCGACTGGAACGCGGGGCTGAGGCTGCTCAAGGTGGGCTGAAAGGACAAGGTCAAGGGCAAATGGCAAGAGTAAAAGCCAAAAGCGCAAGAGTAAAAGTAAAAGCTTAGGGAAAAAGCAAAGAGCAAACATGAAGGCATAGCTGTGAAAGTACTGCTGCTGTCCTCCCCAATCGTCCAGAAGGACTTCGACAGGATAGCCCGCCTGCCCAACTTGGGCTTAGTATCCCTGGCAGCCCACGCAAACGACCTATGCGCAGTGCACGTGGCAGACATTCATGGAATGAAGGACCATCGTGAGTACGTCCGCAAGATCGTGAACGGCTACGATCTGGTCGGCCTCACGGCCATGAGCTTCCAGTATCAAGAGGCCCTGGAGCTGGCGAGAATTGCAAAGAGCGCGGGCGCAGAGACCCTTTTCGGCGGCTACCATCCCACATTGGCTTTCCAGGAGATTGCAGAGTCCGAGGACTCAAAGCTCATCGACTACATCATCCGCGGAGAGGGCGAGGCCACCTTCAGGGAGCTAATTTCCGCAAAGCTGCAGGACAGAGAGCCTAAAGAGGTTCTGGGCCTCTCGTATCGCCAGCGCCAGGGCGAGAGGATGGTTCACAACCTTGCCAGGCCGCTCCTGAAGGTGGAGGAGATCAGGATGCCCCTGAGGGATGCCCGCCTGGTCACAAAGGGCTTCAACAGCTTCGATGTGCCCATTGACTCTGTGGAGACCAGCCGGGGCTGCACGCAGGGCTGCAAGTTCTGCTCCATCAACCTCATGTACGGCCGGCGCTTCCGGCGCTTCTCCATAGAGCGGGTAATAGAGGATATTCGCGATGCAGAGGCGCACGGCGCGGGGTCGATATTCTTCCCTGACGACAACATCACCCTTGATGTGAAGCGGCTGGAGCAGCTATGCCAGGCCATCATCGATGCGGGTCTGACCCATCTGAGGTACAAGACGCAGGCATCGGCTTCGGGCATTGCGTCGAGCAAGCGGCTCGTGGACAAGATGGGCGAGGCGGGCTTCGACGGCTGCTTCCTGGGCGTCGAGAGCGTGAACAAGAGGAACCTGCAGTTTTTGGGCAAGGGAAATATGTCGAACGAGGCCGAGAGGGCCGTTCAGTATCTTCACGATAACAACATCATCGTATCCACGGGGCTTATCGGCGGAAATCCCGAGGACGATGCCGATGACCTGTGGGCCAACTTCCATCTGGCCCGAAGGCTGAAGGTGGACTTCCCCATCTTCTACATCAACACGCCATACCCGAAGACGCAGAACCGCGCCGAGCTGCAGGATATGGGCATGGTTGTAAACGACGACTTCACGAAGTACGACGGCCTGCACGCCAACTGCAGGACCAAGTACCTGAGCGCCGAGGAGGTGCAGTACATCACCTGGGAGATGAACGCCAAATATTACGACCTAGAGTGGTTCAGGTACAACAAGGTGAAGAGGATTTATCCCAGGTGGTTTGCCGGGGAGATACGCAGGCTTGCGCCCTTCTATGCGAAAAGGAGGATGGATATGGCGATTGGAAGGAGGACGCCGAAGGACTTCTTCAGGGAGGACCTGGAGAGCGGGGAGCTGTGCAAGGGTGTTATATAGAGACTTAGGCATCACCTAGTTTTATCTCGCAATCAGCATCTCTGCAGGAGTTATCCTCCCACGTTCAGTCTCATCGAAATCGCTATCGAGGCTTACAAGGATAAGGTTGTATTTTTCAGCGACAGCATATTGGTAAGCATCATCATAATCAAGTCTAAACCTTCTTGAAGCCTTATTGATCCTTCATATCTTCAAGAGCACCCCGCCAATCGAGCTTCATCTTGCCCTTGGGCTTTTTAGCATGCTTCTCCATTAGGAACCTGGCGAAATCAGCCACTTCTTGATGGAGATCCGGAGGTAGCTCTTTGATGATTTCTTCAAGCTCGGACATGGGCGACGTTCTCCTTTAAATTGCAGATTTGCTTCTGTTCTCTTCCAAGATTAATATGCCGATTGCATAGAAACGGTATGCTTGGATACAGCTAGATCGCCAGAGATACGGCACTCAAAGGCCTATATTCTTAAATCTAGGCCCCGCTTCCAGCATAGAGTCAAGCAAGGAGCTAATGAACAAGGTTTATTGCAAATGATTATAAAAATTTTTAAACTGATATGATAAATTATTTATACCTGAACGTGGACTGAATTTGACGGTGTAGTTGCATGGACCTGAAAGAAAAGCTAATAATTCCGTTTGCTTTTCTGATATTATCAGTTATATTGTATATTACATCAGATACGCCCAATATTGCTTTTTTCCCTTTATGCTAGCGTTAATTATATTTGGGATCGAAATGGCAGTGATTGATGCTACCAATAAGATAAAAAAGCTTTTAGGTGATATGAGTTATTCCCCAACTGAAATCGAAGTATTAACCAAAGGAATAATTAGGGTGCTCAAGGAAGAAACGGCACCTGTTCCGAGTAATGATTTCTCTCGATTGTTCCCTAATCTTTTACAATCATATATCGGGTGGACTCGCTTTACACAAAGGCAATTTGTCTCAGCACTTGAAACAACATTATATCTAAGAGGTAAAAATAAATGATAATCCATAAAAATATTTGAATTTCAGTATATTCTCTCAATTCGCCATAATTATAAAATCAGGGTTGACCCGATCAAAGCATTTAATCCCAACCGGCGCGAATTATTCGATGTTAAAAGCTAGCGGGTAGTGAGGAGTCCCCCTAAATGGTAGGTGAAATACTATTGACTGCATGTGCAATCACCTTCTTGTCACATATGGGCTCCAATGACAATGAAAAAGCCAAATCTTAAACAAATAGAGAGTCAAGATGGAAATTAGCAGTGCCGTTTGCAGAACAAGAGGCGCCATTAAGATAGGCCCTGAGCGTGGCAAGGAAATAGCAGAAAGCGATGAGCTATCCCACCTGGAGAGCAAGATACCAGAATATGCTGACGCAGAATCGCCCACTCAGCCCAAAACAGCCCTGGGCCGCAGGCTTCTTGCCATCCGCGCAAAGAAAGTCGCCTCTGGCGAGCCCCTTCTGAGCTGGGAGGAGATCGAGCAAGAGGTCGAGGGGCGGAGAGGCGAAACTAGATAATATCCTAGATCTAATAAGCAGATATCTCACAGAGATAATAAGGGATGTGGTTACATCTATGATCCAAAAGAGCGAGAGCAGGTCCTCAAAAGCTAATTCTCCTTCAGAAAAAGTCCGCTCCCTGGAAGACATCAGGCGGACCTTGGAAGAACATATGCCCGCCTTGACAGAGCGCCATAAAATCAAGTCACTTGGCATCTTCGGCTCTTACGTGCGTGGCGAGGCGAGAAGTACGAGCGATGTGGATCTTCTGGTCGAGTTCTCCGAGACACCTGACATCTTCAAGTTCATGGACCTTGAGGATGATCTGACTGCGCTTCTCGGCAGGAAGGTGGACTTGGTCACGAGGCCAGCGCTCAAGGGCAACAGAGGAGACCGAATACTTCGCGAGGTAGTTCCGGTTTGAAGGTAAACAGAGACTATCTCGATTATTTGCAAGATATCCTGGCGATGATGGAAAAGATCGAGGATTTCACCGCCGGAATGATGCAAGAGGATTTTGTAGAAGACGAAATGGCCCACTTTGCAGTTATAAGGGCGATGGAAGTCATGGGCGAAGCCACAAAGAACGTCCCTCTAGAGGTCAGGCAAAAGTATCCTGAAATCCCCTGGAAGAAAATGGCTGGCCTAAGAGACAAGGTTATTCATGGGTATTTCGGTGTGGACCTATCCATCATATGGGAGTCGGCCACTAAATTGATTCCAAGTTATAAACCGGTTCTAATCAGAATAGTGAAAGAAGAAAGTGAAAGCAACCAGAAACCTTAGTACTGTATTCTTTAGCCTGAAGCAGAGATTGCTCGCTCTTGATTCTAGAGGATTCGATTATCCTCAGCAGGGTGCGCTCAAAGCAGTCATCGATATTCTTCAAATGGCTCACCCTTCAATGTCATTGGACACGTGATCAGAGAGCTGCAAAAAAGGCGGATCTTCCCGTTTGATCCTATCCAGCTTTTCAGGGGTCAGAACAAGCAAATCGACCTCGCTTCTGGTCTTCAGGCTGAGATCCCTTTGCAGCCTGGCCAGATCGTTTTCAAAAGGTCGTACTTCCGCTCTGAACAATGCATCGAGGTCGCTATACTGGCGATTCATACCTTTTGCCCAGCTACCATACTCCTGATTCCGCAACTCTTAAATATCATAGTAATTTATTATATTCAGGGGGAAAAATATAATCGATTTAACTATATTTCTCCTGGCAGCGGCAGCCTCAGTCGTGATAGCCGCTGCTGAAAGCGAGAGCAGTGATGTTGAAGGCATATCTCCCGAAGACCTCCAGAATTTCGTAGAGGATGCGGCGGCATATGCCGAGGAGAACGGAAAGGAAGCGGCCCTGGAGGAATTCAATGATAAAGAAGGAGAGTTCGTCGATGGGCAGCACTACATCTTCGCTACCGATTTCGATGGCATTTGCCTTGCCCACCCTATGAAGCCCGACTTTGTGGGCCAGGACCAGACGGACTTAAAGGATGCCAATGGAGTGAACTTTATCAAGAACATGATCGCAATCGCAGAGACCGGCAGCGGCTTTACTTATTATATCTTCGCCAACCCTGCTCATGATAATAAGGAGGAACTGAAGCTCGTTTACGTCAAGAAAATAGACGACGACTGGTATATAGGCTCAGGAATTTACCTGCCTGGAGAAGCTTAACCTCCGACCTGAAATACATTTAATATATTTTTATAATTTTTGTATTTATTGCCCAGAGAAATGGCGAATCGCAATGCTGGAAAGATACCTGAATGTGCAAGGGCTTTTTGTCTGGTGAGGTATTTCAATGCTAGGTTATTAATTCACCGCAGAACTTCTTAGTTGATTGCAACATAGGCCTTCAGGAGGGAGACGCGACATTATCGATAAAACTAACCATATAATTATGCAAGATCCTCCTTCCTAAACGTCCACTCCTCCTCCACCCTTACGCTCGCAGGCATCCCCCCGAACCTCGCCCTCAGGATCAATTCCCCGATCTCCTCTTGCATCACCCTCGCTATTCCGATGAGCGAGGTCGTCGGCCTGGCGTTTACGTCAACGGCCCTCGGCAGATCCGCCAGAACGAAATCAATCCCCCCATAACCTCGCAGCCCCAGCACCTCCGCAGCCCTCTCCGCCGCCTCCCAGATCTCCGCAGCGCGCGGCGTCCTGTATGGAACCTGGCTTCCTTCGTAGCTCATGCCGTCCCCCTCGAACCTGATCAGCTGCCTGTTGATGGTAAGCGGCAAAAATCCATCCTGGCCTACGATGAAGCTGGCGGAGAGGTGCAGGCCCTCGTAGTAGCGGGTCACGATCTCGCCCTGCCCGGCGCGGGCAAAAGACGTTATGTGTACGCCCTCAGAGCCGCAGCCGTATCTTGGCTTAACCACATAGCGGTGGCAGCCCTTCTCGCATGGCTCGGGCTTCTCCACGATTTCGACCACGGGGACGCCGCTTTCCTTCAGCCTCGACGTGCACTCAAGCTTATCAGCACAAAGCCGGGCCGCAGCGGGGCTGCAGCCTAGGTTGGCGGTGTTTTTTTCCAGGACCTCAAGGAAACGGGGCTGCATGTCATCCGGCGCTATGAGCAGCCCGGCATCGACTTTTTCAGAAGCCAGAGCATCCTCGAACTCCTCGGAACGCCCAAGCATTATAGGTCTGCCAAACTTGATTGCAGGCCCTGAAGTTGGATAGACAACCTCATACCCCGCCCGCTCAAAGCTGCCGGCAAGCGCCGAGAGCATGGCCCTGCCCTCGACCTCACATGTGCCGCCCATACCGACGGCTGAGGCATATTCTGCAACCATGATCCTCATAGAGGTTCGCCTTCCCTTTTGCATGCAACATGCAGCCTAGCTATACTAACCTGATGCTGTGCAAGCGACGTATGCAAACACATTAGCTTACTTAACCACCCTTTAGTTTGACTGTTCATTAACGAACAATTCTTAAATACTATGTACAATTAAGGACATGAAAGTATAGTTCTATGCCTTATAACGATATTAGCGGTGATTACTACGATATTTAAGACACTGATGGTAGACCCATCCCGGTGTACAGGCTGCAGAACATGCCAGCAACCTCAACCGCCAGAATCCAGAGCTGAATGTTGTGTCCATTGAAAAGAAGATCGATGAGCGCGACCTGGAACATTTCCTGAAGGGAAGCAATTTCGTTTTGGACTGCTTTGACAGAAATGCTGACCGCCTTGCAATCAACAGAGAATGCGTCCGCCTTAGCATACCGGCGGTGCACGGCTTTGCCCAGAACTTCAGCGGCGAGATCTTCACTGCGCTGCCTGGGAAAAGCGCCTGCCTTGCATGCGCCATGGATGAGAGCTTTCCGGAGATGGAGATGACACCAGTCATAGGAGTGGCCACGGGCATGATAGGAATGGCCATGGCTGCTGCCGCGATCTTGAGCCTGGCGGGAATTGGAGAGCCCATGGCTGGAAAGCGGCTGATCTATGATTTGACCTTCTCAGAGATGATGAGAATTCCTGTGGAGAGGAAGACGCTCTGCCCGGTTTGCGGAAAATAAGACTTGAGGCCGGGCAGCTCAGTACTGCCTGGCCATGTAGGTGCGCCCACCGCGTACCTTTCCACACACCGCGCAGGGGGCATCCGGGAATGTCTGGTACTGGGGCTCGCCTAGCATGTTCGCCTCAACCCGATCCTCCAGCTGGTGTCCGCAATCCTCAGAGCCGCACCACGGGACCAGGGCCACCCCTACCATTGTCTGCTCCTTTGCCTCCTCGACGCTTGAGACCTCCTTTACCTTGCTGTCCCTGAACTGCATAGCCCTGTCGTAGAGAGCCGCCCACAGCTCATTGGCCTCGCCTGCAACCGCCGTCAGCAGATCGCCTGCAGGCACTGTCTTCTTGACGCCGTCACGCCGAGCTAATGTAACAACGCCCTTCTCTATGTCGCGAGGCCCGACCTCCAGGCGAATGGGAACGCCCTTCATCTCCCACTTGTAGTACTTGGCTCCGGGACGCTCGTCGGCAGTATCAAGCCTTACCCTCACGCAGGCCCCGGCCAGGGCATTTTCCAGGCTCCGGCAGGCCTCCAATACCTTCTCCTTGTCGCCGAGCAGTATGGGTATTATTACTACCTGTATCGGGGCCACCTCCCACGGCAGGGCAAGACCCTTGTCGTCCCCGTGCACAGATATGAGCGCAGCTATGCAGCGCTCGGAGATGCCGTAGCATGTCTGGTTGATCAGCCTCTGCTCGCCGTCAGGAGCCTCGTAGGTGATCTCGTAGGTCTTGGCAAACGTCGATCCCAGATGATGAGCAGTTCCCACCTGGAGAGTCCTTCCATCGGGCATTATAACGTCTATGGCCGTTGTGTAGTCCGCTCCGGGGAACTTGTCCCAGCTTGGGCGCCGGCTGATCAGGAAGGGAACGGCCAGACGCCGGTAGAACTCAGAGTACCTCTGGATGGCGACCTCCACCTGTGCGGCTGCCTCATCCCACGTGGCGTGCGCCGTGTGGGCCTCCTTAAAGGATGTGATCTCCCTCAAGCGAATCAGAGGCCTTGTATGCTTCGTTTCGTAGCGGAATGTGTTCACTATCTGGTAAATCCTTAAGGGCAGATCGGCATGAGACCTGATCCAGAGCTTGAACATGGGGTAAATCGCGGTCTCGCTGGTGGGCCGAAGCGCCAGCTTGACCTCCAGGGGCGACGTTCCGCCGCAGGTTACCCAGTAAACCTCATCCTCGAAGCCCTTGATGTGCTGCGCCTCCTTCATGAACTCGTTCTCAGGGATCATGAGAGGGAACTGGGTCTCGTCGTGGTCGGGGTCGAGAAGCTCCCTGATTATTCCATAGGCGTTCTTGCGAATTGCGAAGCCGAACGGGAACCAGACACACATGCCTTTGACAGGGTAGCGGTTATCGATGATCTCGGCCGTCATGAGAAGCACATGATACCATTCGCTGAAGTTTTCCTTGGAGGGGAGCTTGCTGCTCTGCGCCTTTTCCTTTAAATCAGCCGCCTTTTTCTTTGAATCTGCCTTGGAAGCGGCATTAGAACCGGCCTTCGAATCTGCTTTGGATTTTGTATTGGATGCGTTCTTTGAATCGGTCATGCAACCACCGAAATAGCTTGAGGGGTGATAAAAGTTTCAATGAAGGCTGCCAGGAATAGAAGCGGCATGATCATGAAGGCCAACAGGTGCATCGCTTCCTTGGTCTCGCCGGCAACATCGGCCTTCTCTTCCAGGATGCTCAGGGCTACGAGGTACCCCAGCCGAAAGCCAAGCCCAATGCTCGCGAGCACCACCGGCAGCTCGATTATTCCATGTGGCAAAATTCCGGCTAATAGATAGAGCGATCCTACCTTCTGGAGGACGTTGTAGGAGACGATGCCGAGCATAAACCCGTTTGTGACGACCACCAGCAGCGGCAACAGCCCGAGGCCCAATCCGAGCAGGACGGACATGGCGCACGCCATGAAATTTTTTAGGAATATTATTAGCATTATAAGAATTGGAGGCTGCTCCATTATCCACTTCAGCATTTCCAGCTCCTGCAGCATGCTTGAAGCCAGCTCCGAGTTCGAGCCTGCGGCAAAGTAGCCCATCACGGCCGTCAGGGCAAATATCGCAACAGACAGGCCTATGAAAACGCGGATCGACCACAGATATGCCAAATCATCCTTCAAAGACAATTAGTATCTCCTAATAACCAGAGCCTCCGGCCTTTATTTAAGACTGGCGTCGTTTGAGGCCAGGTCTGAAGGCTGCAGCCAGGAAAATGTAGAAGCCTGTCTCCGCGAGGATGCAGACGGCTGATGGTATCGCTGCCTTCGGCCCGAAGATCACAAGTGAGACGGCTGCCGCCAGCCCCAGGTTCTTGTAAGAGCTAAAAAGCATGAAAGATATTCTCTGAGGAGGCGATGCTCCAGCGATAGAGGATGCGATGTAAACGGCCATTCCTATGCCAAACGTTCTGGCCAGCGCAATTGATGCCGTGCCTGAAATCCCGCCAAGATCTCCGAAGAATACGCCGCTGTTCAGGCCTATGACGATATAGTTGACGAGGAAGAACCCCAGGTTGATTGGAAGGACAGGGTCTGCCTTCACCCACCTAAGCGCTCTGGATGCCGCAACGGGCAGGAGGATCATGAGTAAGGCGATTTCGACGACATAGCCGCTGCTCACCCCCGTCTTGCTGGTGAACAGAAAGATTATGCCCGGCATCAGGACGAGAGATGCCAGATAGCAGATGGCCTCGCTGTAAAGGGAGAGAAGCATGTCGCCGGAAAGGAGCCTGCTGAACGGCAGAACGGCGATTGCCGGCGGAACCGCGGCCATGACTATGAATCCACAGCGCAGCGCCTCATCCTCCAGTGAGAAGGACAGCAGCAGTATGAGCCCGGAGAGGAGGCCGTAGTTCAAGGCGAAGTTCACAAGAGCGCCGTGCAGGTCGCCTTTGGCCCTCAGGTCCACATCGGTTAGGGAAAAGGACATCATAAGCAGCAGGGCCGGGATTATCAGCTGCTCCATGTACTGCGCCGGGCCCGGAACCACCAGCCCGAGGATCATGGAGAAAAGGAATACCAGAGAGGAGTTTCGAAATAGACCTGAGCCGTTTAGCTGCAGCGTCCTCACGCCCTGATCACGTAGTAAAGCCCGAAGAAGACAAGGAAGGCGCCGCAGACCGCAAGAATCCTCCGGTAACTGGCCTCCGAGAGTATGGATCGTCCCCTGTCAAGGCTTGTGGATACAACGGTGTACCAGCCGAAATCAGCGCCCCAATGCCCTATCATAAAAAAGGATGCCATAATCAGGCCGCCGCGCAGGCCGTCGATCACGAGAGCACTTCCAACCGACAGCCACCAGACCCAGAAATACGGATTGGCGGCGCTGGTGACTATGCCCGCGAGGTAGGCATTTCCGGCGTTATTCTTTTCATTGGAGACTAAAGACGCACTGCGGCTCCCCATGATCGTCAGCGCTCCGAATGCAACAAGCGCCAGGCCCCCCACAATGGCGATGTATTTAGAGAACTGTTCGGCGGCTGCAGCCAGCCCAAAGACTATCAGCAGGAACAAAAGCAGCTCGACAAAAGCATGCCCGGCGGCGATTTTCGGCCCTGCAGTCCAGCCGGTCTTGAGGGATGAGTTGACTGTCGCCACCAGTGTGGGACCCGGGGCAAGGGCGCCTGTTAGGCCTATTAGAAAGGCCATTGCCACTATTTCAAGGATCTCGCCGATCATTTATTGGTTCGCCTATATTCGCCGGGGAAATATAACCTTCGCAGGAAAACTGGGAGAAAATGAGAAGGTCAAATTCAGATTAAAACAGAGCGAAGAACAGAAAGTGGACAGGTCGGGATTTGAACCCGAGGCCTCTACCATGCCAAGGTAGCGATCTTCCAGCTGATCTACCTGCCCTTGCAGCACCCCAGTTAAGCAGATGGGCCAGATAAACATGTCGGTAGGAAATCGTGTAGGATCACTCCTAGATTATCCTCTTGATCCTATCCTGCAGCACCGACTGCGCCGAATCAAGCGTTGAGCGCAGGTTCAGCTGCAGCGCGCCGATGTTCATTGCCTCGGGCTTGGGATAGTACAGAAGCTTCTCGTGGTCTCCTGTCACATAATGGTAATGGCCGAAGGCGACGGTTATCGCATACGCAAACAGCCTCTCCACCCGCCTGGAGGATGTGTACACGGCCTGCCTTGGATCGTATCTGACCGCGGTATCCTTTCGGAAAAGCCTTCTGGATAGGTCGTAGTCGTCCAGAAGCGAAATCTCGCTGTGGCCGCCTGCCCGCCAGTAGGCGTTCGCTTTAACGGCCATGTTGGAGCCGATGATGTAATGGAAGTTGGATACCGACAATAATCTGTAAAGGCTGCGCCAGTTCTCGATGATCTCCGATTTTATTCCGGATTGCATGTAAACAACAGGGCCGGTGCAGGCATCGAAATCCTCCAGATTCGACGATATGAGGCGCAGCCAGTCGGGCGACACAATGGTATCCGCATCTGTAAAGGCCAGCTTCTCGCCGCAGGCTACGGCAGCTCCGTCTCTCCTGGCCCCGCCGATTCCCCTGCTGGTTTGTGAAACGACGAGGTTCGCGACCCCCTCTGCCACATCGACAGTTCCGTCCTCTGAGCCGCCGTCGACCACAATTATCTCGCAGTCTTCCAGAGGCTTCGCCATCCTGCAGGATAAGCGGAGCCTTTCAAGGCACGCCCCGAGGTCCTTTTCCTCATTGAGCGCCGGCACAATGACGGATATCATTGTAAACACCTCTGCAGGAATAAACAGGATAGGCCAGCAGATACAGCCCGGCTGCACCAAGGATTAGCGGAGACGGCATCATCGCAGTGGCTGCGACAAGAAGCATCGCAATGGAGGCGACTGTCAAAATTCCCAGCAGCAAAAGGCCCTTTCTCTGTCCAAGGGCGGTGATTGTGGTCCTGGTGCTGTCGATGTCCATCTCGTACTCTACAACCTGATGAGCGATCAGGGCCTCGCTGCCCAGCAGGAAAGGAACCGCTGAAAGCACGAGGACCTCCTGAGAAATGACGCCGCCCGCGAGGACAAATCCTGCCAGAAATGGAACTGCCCCGAACATCAGCCCATGCGTCACGATATCGATGACAGGCACATCCTTCAGCCTGGGGCCCCCGGAGTAGGCTGTGACCAGCAGCAGGTTTAGAAGTATCAGAGAAAATCCCGCAAATCCGGATTTAAAAGATAAGACTGCGCACCCAATAAGCGCAGCACCGACCAATAACGCCATTGTGATCAGGACGCCCTTTTGGCCAGCAGTCCCCGAGGCAAGAGGATTTTTGCCGGACGCCATCTTCTTGAAGTGTTGCCTGTCGATCTCTACGTCATAGTAGTTGTTGACCACAAAGGCATATCCGATGAGGGAGAAGTAGATGATCTCTATCAGGACTATCTGCTCAACCGCTGCTCCGGCCAGCAGCGCTCCGATGAGGGGAATTATCGGATAAAACCGGATCCAATCGCCGATACGAAGCATTTGCAGATACTCGATCACTGATCTCTCCTTTTATTGGCCGCTTGCATCTTCTTTCATTGGCCGGAAAAAGACAGAGCTGAAGGTATAATAAAGCATCCATATTGGGCACCATATCGGGGTCCTTATTGGGACCAATATCAGGCGAACTTTAAATGGAGAAGCGGTCCTCAACATCCTTGCGGTGGACGACGTTGTAGGCGCAAAACGGGATCAGCCTTCCGTCAGGCGTGGCGTAATGCACGCCGCATCGCGAAAGCCTCTCCAGGTCCATGTTATATGCGTCCTGGAAGTGCATCGCTCCCAAAAACAGAGTTCTGTTATGGAACTCACGCACCGATTCGCGAGTGCCGCTGGAGAGCACCTTCAGCAGCATGCGCGTGACGTTCAGGCCGCCTGGAACCTTCGCCTCGTCCACGAACTTTGGAATTTCCCTCAGGATTTTTCCCTTCATCTTCAGCTTCGCAATGCCTGACCTGGAGCTGTTGAAGCTCTCCACCTCAAGGGCGATTCTCTCCATTAGACCCTCCACATCGATGAAGCGGTTGATGGGTATCATCCGGCCGTCGATGCAGTAGATGTAGGTGGCTGCCCCGCAGCAGGGATGAACGGAAAAAATGGGCTGGGGCCGGCCCGTCTCCGCAGCTATGAGCCTTGAAATAGGAACCACGAAAGGCACGGGATAAAAGTCGTCCCTCGTGATCTCGTTTTCCGTTTGCTCCTCCAAAAGCGACAAGAAGTCGGGTATTGTTATCCTCTTTTCGCTTCTCTCCTGCGGGTCTATCCTTCCTGCAAAGGATACGGGCTGAAAGTTTATGCCCTTTACCACGTCCAGGTTTTTGGATGCAAAACGGACGATTCCACCCACCTGTGAGTCGTTTATGCCTCTTGCAAGCGTCGGCACGAGCACCACGCTCGTCTGGCCTGCAATGCGAAAATTGTCTATCGCCTTTAGCTTGACCGGCAAAAAATCCCTGCCTCGGACTGCACAATACGGCTCCGGCGTGACTCCGTCGAATTGAAGATAGACCGTATTAAGTCCGCGTTTTTCCAGTGACCGGCAAAGCTCCAGGCTGGCAGCGAGGCGAAGTCCGTTCGTCGCCAGCTGGATCTGAGAAAACCCCATCTGTCTGGCCATTGCCACGATCTCTGGGAGGTCGTCTCTGACCGTCGGCTCTCCCCCTGAAAACTGGACTGCAGGACACGCTACCGGCCTTTCAGATCTCAGAGTTTGCATCATTGTCCTTATCTGATCAAGCGTCGGCTCGTAAACTCTATCGCCTGCGTCTGCGAAGCATACGGGGCAGGCCATGTTGCACCTGCTGGTGATGTCGATATTTGCCAGCAGGGTGCCTGTTTTGTGGTTGCAGCAAATGCCGCAGTCGAAAGGGCATCCCTGGGCAGATGGCCTTGAATCTTCTATTCCCTGGCCATAGCACCAGTATTTATTGAATTTTGCATATAATGACGCATCAGACCAGTAAAGATCCCTGAACTCCCCGTGGGCCTCACAGCGCTTCTCCATGAAGATTTTGCAGCCTTCCTGGTAGATGCGAGCAGGCACTACTTTGAGGCAGACGGGACATAAAGAGGAGACTACTTTATTGATATTTGCGGGAGGCATAACGTCACAAGTATCCTTTGATTGAAAGCCATATAAAGATTGTGAAATGTAGCCGAAAAGCAATTTCCATCAAGTCGAATTAGACTCATACTAATCTCGTCAAATGATCAATCATTGCTATAATATTTAGATATGCAAGATAGTTGGGGACAATCGCTCTGTAAAGCAATTGATGAGCGCCCAATTATAACATTGGGGTGCGGGGGTAGAGAAAACCCCGGTCTTTAGGCCGGTCTCCTGGACTGTT
>CAZHNU010000049.1:0-26191 GCA_964534145.1 uncultured Methanotrichaceae archaeon
CTGGCATGCTCTCTGCATGTCCCCTGGCATAATCCTGTCCTGCTTAAGGCACATCGTAAGAAGACCTGGCTTTATCAGTGCCTTCCGTGGCATCAAGATCGTTGTAGTATTCCTCGATGTACTTGAAGCAGTCTGTTACCTCTGACGTGGCGTTGAGGCATGGTCCGGGACGCCACTCCTGCCAGTACCCGTCGCTTCTGGACATGTTGAAGATGCCTGAGGCGTTAATGCTGCAATTGCCTTCTACGCATAAGGGCAAATAGCCGTCATAGGTGTAAACCCGAGTTGTGTTTGAGGCCTGCAAAGTTAGCTCCTCGCACTTAGCCTCTACGCTGGCCGTATTTGTGTAAACGCGATCCGGGTATTCTATGCCGGCGTTTAATTTTATGGTAAGCGTTCTGCTTATGTCCAGAGACGGAACCGACCAGTTGACGGCCTGTCCGTTGACCTCGGGCCTTATGCTCGAGTTGATGAAAATTAAGCCTTCTGGCAGATTGTCCGATATGTTAACCGATTTAAGCGGTTTATTCCCATCGTTGGTTATGTTTATCAGGAAGAGCACAGTATGCTCTTCAAACATGACGGCCTTTTTTCTAATGCTTATATGGGGATAAAGATATTTAGGGTTTGCATAAACGCTTAGAGCTGTGCTGACTCTAAAATTGCCTGCAAAGCTCTGATCCAGAACATGTTGGACATTTTTGGTGAGATCCTCCCTCATGACTGCAAGCTCCATCGTCCCATTGAAGCCGCTTGTGAAGGAAATGGATGACCTCTCCATCCCGCCCTCCCTTTCAATCCTGGTAGCGTATTTCACCTCCTCGCTTATGTGGAGGCCTTTGGACGATTCGCTGGTCATCATCCCCTCATTCCACAGAGATGCGTAGCTGAGGTTAATAGCGCCTGCAGCCTCGCTTAGAGGCGTATACTGCATCTTCGAGCTTTTCGTCATGGAATCCCCCTGAATAGTCTCCTCTGAATTATAGTAGCCGCTTCCATGTTCAAAGGATCTCTGGGACTCGCTCGGCCTCTTGTCAGATGAGACGAAACCTTTGCCTTTTGCCGACTTGGCGTATTTGACATTGCTCCCGTAGGCGTCTACAGACTCCAGCACCTTGAAGCTGCCGTGGTAGTCTTCGCTCAATTCTATCAATATCTTCGGACCGTTTTCGGCATGCTTTTGATAATCAATTCTTGCCAGACCATCGCTGAACTCGGACTCTGATGAATAAACCGTCTGGTTCATATCCGCCTTAAAGGTGCTATTCTTGCTCAGCGTGTCTGTATACATATAATTTTCAGATATCTTTTCGTTTGAGATGCGGTTCTCTGCGACTGTATGGTCCGACCACATTGAATCAAAGTCGATGCCTCTATTTCCCGGAAGAGAGAACGAGGTTTTTTTATGCTTAGCAAATATGCTCTTTTTCAGGCTAATGCTCTTGTTCTCAATTTCCAGGTGGCTGCGCACGACTCCTTCATAGTACCCGCTTCCGTGCTCCGATGAGCGGACCACCGTGCCCGGGGCTCCCAGGATGGTGGTAGACGCAGACGCACGAGCCTCGCTTTTAACATTGCTTTTCGACCCGCAAAATCCTCGTATCCAGGCAAAATTTACAAGATCGGGCTTCTTTTCCGCTGTGGAAAAGCCTCTTCTAACGTATGCGTAGCCTTCTCCCTTCACAGACGAGGTCTCATCGTACTCAATGTTCGGCAGCTTTGGCACGTGGACTAATATCTCAATTGTCCCGTTTTTCTCTGCCTCTAGGGTCGGAAAAAACCATGTGAGATTGTTTCCTTTAATCGTTGTGGGACCGGGAGAAACGCTTAATAGCTCCACATCAGGAAGCATATCAACAATCGTTACGTTCTTTGCATCGGTTGGGTTGTCAGGATCGTCCGTTTTTTTTTCCGAGTTCCCGTAGTGAATGGTATAGGCTATATCCTCATCTCTCTTAACTGTAGTTATGTTGGCAGTCTTTGTGATCCAGAGCGAATGGACGACATAGGTTTTCAGTGTTGCATTTGTGACCGATGTTTGGGATGAATTTATATTGTATGTATTGTAAACTATTGTGCTGCTGTCCCGAAATAAGCTCTTGGATTTTGTTTTAACAAGAATATCTATAGTTCCTCCCTCACCGGGATCCAGGTCACCGACGTACCACCAGTGATCTCGGTCAGTGCTGCCATTTAAAAGAGGGGGATTGGACTGAAAGCTGACGAAATCGACATGTGAATCCAGGTAATCGTGGACCACAGCATCATTTTCGCTATGGGGACCATCATTTATATAATCAATAGTATATGTAAAATAGTCTCCCGGTCCGACAATATCTGAGGAAGCTCTTTTCATAATCCTCAAACCGGAGCCTGCAACAGTGGTATTGATGGCAGCTCGTGCGCTTGAGTTCTCCTCGCATTCCAGATCGACGATATTAGCTATCTTATCCCCCTGAACAGCCAAGGGACTGACTCTTGTCATTATATTTATCGTTCCCAATTCGCCTCTATCTAGATCGCCTACAGTCCAGATGTTGAAACTCCCAGGATCCGGTGCAGGGTCCGACCAGATGAATTCAAGGCTGTCATTGTAGCTCTCTTTGACGACGACTCCGTGGGCATCGCTTCCTCCGAGGTTTTCATATGTTATCGTGTAGTTTAAGATAGCTCCGGGCCTGACAGGGTCAGGGTTTGCGGTCTTTGTTACTTTCAGCATGGGAAGCGGCCTGAAGATCTCCAGCGTGAATGAATCGGAGTTGGTTACTTCAAATCCACTGGGATCCACTGCCTTCGCCTGGACTGTGTTCTTGAGGAAAAATCGTTCCTCATAGGGCCTATATCCGGGAGTTTTCTGATACTCCATTCGAAGAACAGTTCCCTCATGATCTACCACGAGGATCAGAGTATCTCCGGTATTGTAATCGGTCACTGTATAGGTTCTATAGCCCAGCGCAGGCACATCATACTGCACGCTTAAGGATTCCTTGGCTTGGGGATCTCGTAAATCTTCGAATATTCTTTTGCCAAAGGCATCGTATCTGGCGACTAAAACTGTTCCGGATACGGCATCTGTATACATTGAGCTGTTAAGATGGCCTTTACCATCGATTATTTTGCTTAGCGCCTCACCTGTAACTTCGTTAGTGTAGTTATAAAAGGTGAAGTTCAATCCATTGACGGTTTTATTTTCTATAGCAAGGACTGCCGCCTTCTCATCGAAGGCCTCTTGCGCAGTCCTCAAGTTATCCATCATTATCTCGAGGCGCTCCTTCATATCAGTCAACCTGCTGATAATGGCTACAGTCCTCGACGAGCTGTCCTTTTGGGCCATGATGTATAGCCTGGGGTAATCGGATGGGTCGGGCACAACGTAACGGCATTCATACCACCAGGACTCTCCGGGAGCCAGTTTCCCATCTCCGCCATCACCTCTAACGAAGGTCGGCTGGCAGTTAGGGCCCCAGTTATAGACGTCTGTTAATGTTACATCCGACAAATCAACGCTTCCGGTATTGGTCACGTTGTAGGTATAGACCACACTGTCGCCCACCATTACCGGCGGAGAAAAGATGCAGTCCTTTTTGACCCTGATTTCAGCCTTTGTTTCTGGAACAACCAAAAGGTCAATAGAGCTTTGATTGGAGCATACTCCGAGATTGCCTGTAACCTGCAATCTGACCTCGACCTCCTTGGGCGTTAGGATCATCGGAGCCGTCCATTTAAAGGAGGCATTGCTGGAAGTTTGAGGCGACCCATCAGTCACGCTCCATTCATAGCTGTAGGTTTGGCCTTCAGGAGGGAGGGAAGCTGAAAAGGTGTAATCCTTGCCGGCTATTACCTGTATATCAGATCCACCAGCCATGATTGACGATGAGAATACTATTATTAACGAGAATACTATTATTAATATCAGTCTAGCCCTCATCGCTGCTAATAGACCTTTTTTTATACAGCGCCCTTGCCCCAAGCTTCCTTTTGGCCGGATGGAGTCGACACGTGACATGGATTTTTTCCTCAATCAATTGCTATCCATCTCTATTACAGCGCTGGGAACCTCAACTACGAGAACCTTCATATCACAAATTCCGGTTTTATCCTCATTTCGGCCATTGCACTCTTTTTCATCCTCGCATACCCGCGAAGCCCTTAGCTGCAATATATGATATCCGCCACCATAGCGGCTCCAGGCAACCTGGATCTTGCTGTCATCGGATGCCTCACCTATCTCGGATCCGTCGATTTTCCATGAGAAATTGAAGTCTGACAGATCCTCTCCCTTTATGGCTGGTGAATAGAAGGCGATTACGTCCTCGCAAACGATGTTTAAGCCGAGGATCTGGCACTGCAGCGGCTCCTCTGGCATTGTTACATTGACTGCAACTTTTGCAGATTCTACAAAGATAGTTGCTCCAGCAGGATCAACGGCCGATGCTCTGGCGCTGCTGGTAGCATTGGCAAGGGGGCGGAAAACCGCCTGGTAGATCCAGGCCTCCCCTGCATTGAGCACTCCGTCAGCATTCAGGTCTCCTTCAAGCGGACCGAATATTATTCCAAAAACGGAATCGACCACCGTTATGTTTCGAAGATCAGAATCGCCAGAGTTTTCAACTATGTATTTGTAGACGGCCTCTTTTCCCCTTTCAACGGGATTCTTCAAAATAGTTTTTGTTATATTAACCGCCGAGATATACACCGTCGTGGAATTAGAGCCGCTACAGCTGTAAGCATCCTCTACCCAGAGGCTGTAGATGGTAGTCTTTTCAGGTGAGGCCAGGGGCCTTGATGAAAAAGGATCGTCCAGCCCTCCTTTTGGAGACCAGGAATAGCTATATGGCAGAGTTCCTCCGATGGCGCTGCCTTCAAGTCGGACTGATCCTCCCGGCCTGATGCTTAAATCCGGGCCAGCCTGCGCCGAAGGTCTTGGAAAGACCGAGATTTCTTTGGTTATCGCAGCATAGCTTCCCTTGCTGTCGCCGACCTTTAAGGTGACCTCATATCGGCCGGGCCGATCGTAGAGATGAAGCGGATTTTCAAGGCTGATGCTATCTGATCCATCGCCGAAATCCCATAAATACGTATAAGGGCCCGCGCCTCCGGAGACTCCGGCCTGCAGGCTTATCCCGTCACAGCAGCATTTCTTATCATCGGAGTAAAAGTCGGCTGCAAGGGGGAGGGAGACAGCCATCTCAAACTCCGGACCACCAAAGCATTTGGTGTTTCGGTTGCTGCATTTTCTTCCGGCATCTTCGCAGCTCGCTCCGTGTGCAGTTTCCCAGCTAAGCACGAGCCTTTTGATCTCAACCTTCTGGCCGCATTTCCAGGTCAGGCTGCAAAGGGGCGCCGACTTTATGGCCTTTGAGGGTATCGAATCAAGGACGCAGAGGCCCTGGTCATAGAAGGACCTCTGAAGGACTTCATTGACATATATCTCCCCCAGGAGGATCACTGCGTATCTCGGAGCATTGGCGTTATTCTCGAATCTCGCCCAGACATATGTGATAGAATCGCTTTCTGGATTGCAGGGCGAAAGAGAATTGCCCTTGAAATCTCCAAGCCAGACCTCCCTGACCACTACATCCCCTGCCCTGCATTGGAAGGAGCAGTAAGGCCACTGTGCTGAGAGCGAATAATTTGATAATATAAATATACATATTATTGATGAAAACAAGATTATTTTAAATTCATTATTTCTATAGCGTGGTCCGATTATCGCAAGCATCTTCTGCATATCGATTAGCCGTGCATATATAGTCCATGAGTATCTTACTGAATGAAAAATAATTAACGGCACCAAGGCCTGAAGCCTCGATGTCGTGCATTATTCTTCACTCGATCTTGAAATCTGCAGATGGCACATCTACGATTGTGATCCTCTTCTGACAGGAGCCCTGGTATGCATAGGGGGATTTCTTGGCGTAGTATCCTGTGAATACCATATAGAAGCCGGATTTCGGAGCCTGGCTGTTCCAGTTAACCTCAATTGAATTGCCGTTTCCAACCGCGTATTCTGTATAGGCGTTGTAGGCAATCTGAGCAGGCTCGGGGAACTTATCCGAGGGGAAGATCCACCAGCGCTGGTTTACCTGGCCGGGCGTGGCTACTGTCTCGTATTTGTGCTTATTCGTATCTGTTATGCAAACCTGGTTCGACAGATCGTCGTTCTTGATTTCGCACTGTCCGGGCTTCTCAATCGGGAACAGCATGCAGGCCTCATTGATACAAAGAGCGGCCTGTTCGGCAGTGACCATCAAATCGATATAATAGCTTTTTGCATATTTCTCAGTGGGGACTACATAGCTAAAGGCCCTCTCGTTTCCAATTTGCTGCGCAACGATTTGGCCTCCAGCATCGTTCTCCCTGACAGTCCACTGATAAGACCAGGTGATGCCCAAAGCCTTCTGGTCAGCCGGGACCTCAGGGCCGCGGAGATCAATTTGATCGCCGGGCGCCACCGGATCACGCACGGTGGGCGTACATGCAACGTTCACAACTGCACTTGCAGTTGAGGCAATGCCCAATAGGCAAATTATAAAGAGAATCGCCATTCTTTGCCCAAACATTCTCATGGTTATCACCACACGGTACTTCCCAGCTATTACTATTTAAATTTTTTCTAAGTCAAACTATGTCTACTTTTATATCATCATATTAAATAGAAAAAATAAGAAGCATCATCTGTGCAGATCCTCCATATAATTCGCTTATATTTTTTATTATATTTATCGTTTGAATATTTAAAAAACTTTTGAGCGTAACTGTTATTAGGAAAAAGATGATGTTAGATTAAAAGAGCATAAAGGTCCATTATGCTTGATTTTAGGAGGTCATAGACATGAATAAGATAAATAAAATATCCTTATTGGGCGGCCTATTGGTCCTGTTCCTGGGACTGATCGGGACAGCCCTCTCACAGGAGAGCGCTCCAATAGTAAATCTTATGATCGATGCAGATATTCCAGCCTCGCCCACCGCTGAGGACACCAAATTAGCGGGAGATTCCTTGATTAAATTGGTAAACGAAATAGACCCCAAGGGCCTGAATGCCACCATCTTCGTGAACGGAGACATGGCAACAGCCTACAGAATGGGAATAACGCTTCAGGGAACAATGTCCAACCACGAGCTTGCTCTCTATGGAAATAACACTGGGGAGAGCCTATCCAGCCTCTCTGCAGCCGATCAGGAGGCTGTGCTTACTAAAGCCAAAAACATACTTTATCATTGCTACGTCTGCGGAGGCAAGCATGTGGATATAAAGGGATTCCGGCCTCAGGGATTCGATCAGGATGAGAATACCTTCCCGATCCTGCAGAATTTAGGAATAATCTACGATGCCGGCTTCCAGGAGGGCCTGATCTACACGCCCGATCACGAAAATGATCCCTGGCCGTACCTCATAGACGGCTTCAAGCTTTATGCAGTGCCCGTGAGCACATATCCCTATGAGAGTGAGCAGGTATACCTCTATGACAAATATGCAAAGGATGAAAAGAAATTAAGCAGCTCAGAGTGGGGCGACCTGCTGATTGGAAAATTTGACGAGAGCGCAGGCGCCGGTGAGCCGATGGTTGTAATCTTCAGCAACCTTGTATCCGGAAACAGCGATTATCTGGATGCCTATAAGAGCTTCCTGGAATATGCCCAATCCCGAGGGGCTGTTTTTGTGAAGACCATGGACCTGGTCGATATGGCAGCCGCCAGGAACCAGGACGAAGAGATGCAAACCCTTGTCTCCAAGAATGAGGGCGGCGTTCCCGTAAGCTCTTCGGAAAAAGGGGTTATTGAGAATTGTCCTGATTGTGCGGACGCAGCCTCCGGAAAAGTCAGGTCGCTGATCAACGTGACCATTCAGCGAAAAAGCGAATGCCTAAATTGCATCAATTCAGAAAATAGCACAACAGCAAATAACACCACAAAAACCGCCTAGGCTATGAACTTGGGGGCAAACCAATAAAGCGCTTATGGCCTATGATATGCCCATATTAGGGCACTCATGGCCATAAGTTAGCTTCGCAAATAGCAATTTTATTTTCGTTAGAGATCTATTTTTATGCCAAAGAGCTTCTCAAACTTCTCATACTTGGCTCTGGCTCTATACAGGTTTTGCCGGACGTAGGGCTCTCCATGCTCAAAGGCCACCATATCTCTGATCTCTGCAGCAGTGAATACTGCCTCCAGCCTTTCCCTGGGCAAAGCGGAGATGCCCTTTTTTTCGGCGAACATCTCCAGCTCCTGATCGCCTATCCATTTCCAGTCAAGGTCATACTGCATGAGCACCAGGTGCTGGCCCTTGCAGCAGGCGCAGACCTGCCAGCCCTCATCAGATCGATAATAGGAGATGCTCTCCAGCTCGGACTGGCACCTAGAGCAAAAACCGACCATGTTCCTTTCCAGCGAAAAGGGTTCAAGCCTGCTGCCATCCAAGAGAAGAGCGAAACTTCCCTGCTCCAGCCGGTTCATTTATCTCAGCGTTTCTGTCTGCCTATTTATTTCAAGACGTCAGCCATGCTGTATACGCCGGGCTCCTTACCAACCACGAAGTGCGCTGCCCTCACAGCACCTGATGCAAAGGCTGCCCTGCTGTGTGCCTGGTGCTTTATCTCCAGGCGCTCGCCGGGGCCGGCAAAGAGGACTGTGTGGTCGCCGACAATATCGCCGGCTCTAACAGCATGGACGCCGATCTCCTTTCCCCGAAGCCTGATGCCTTCTCGGCCGTGAACGACCTCCACATCGCCAACCGCCGCCTTAAGCGCGTCTACAGCCGCAAGGGCAGTGCCGCTGGGTGCATCCTTCTTCTGGTTATGGTGCGCCTCTATGACCTCTATATCATAGTCCTTTAGCGACATTGCAGCCATTGCAATAAGCTTCCAGAAGACGTTGACTCCCACGCTGAAGTTGGGGGATATGACGGCCGAGACCTTTCCTTCGATTGCCCTCGACATTTTGGCATGCTGTTCCTTCGTGAACCCCGTCGTTCCCACAACCAGGTTGACGCCAAGATCTGCAGCGGTAATGACATTTTGCACCGAGGCAGCGGCAGCCGTGAAGTCTATGAGAACGTCCGGCCTGGTCGATGCCAGAACATCACGAAGCATTGAGGCATCCGAGACCGTCACGTCTCCCAAAAGGTGCTTGCCAATCCCTGCGACATCCAGTCCTGCAACAAGGCACATATCGTCGTACTTCGCTATCTCCTGTATGACAAGAGTGCCCATGCGGCCGGCGGCCCCTGCCACAGCTACCTTGATCATATGCGCTCGCCCAGCCTGTCCATCACATTTTTGAGGGCCGACTCCTTCTCAGGGGACATCGGTGCCAGGGGAAGCCTCAGCGGTCCCGCAGCCAGCCCCATCAGCCCGACGGCGGTCTTGACGGGAATGGGATTGGTCTCGATGAACATCGACCTGACAAGGGGCGCCAGATCAAAGTGAAGCCTCCTCGCTCGATCCCAATCTCCCCTGGATGCAGCATCCACCATTTCTACAGTTTTCCTGGGGGCAACGTTGGCTACAACGGAGATTACGCCAAGCCCTCCTAAGGACATGATGGGCAGTGTTAAGTCATCGTCTCCGGAGAGCAGCGCAAATCCCGTCCCTTGAGTTTGCTCAATGATCTGTGAGACCTGAGAAAGGCTGCCGCTGGCCTCCTTTACTCCGACGATGTTCTTTACCTTGGAAAGCTTCGCGACTAGATCAGGCTTGAGATCAATTCCAGTTCTTTTGGGGACGTTGTATAAAATAATCGGTATATTGCATTTTTCAGCTATTGTTTTGTAGTGCTCGAACATGCCACGATCGTTGGGCTTGTTATAGTAAGGCGTGATAAGAAGGGCCGCATCTGCGCCCGCATCGGCTGCATGTTTGGTCAGCTCTATGGCCTCGCGGGTGTTATTGGACCCGGTGCCCGCAATGACAGGCACTTTTGAGCAGTCCACTGCAATCTCAACGACCTGCTTATGCTCCTCGAAGCTTAGCGTGGCCGATTCGCCGGTGGTCCCGCAGGGAACGATGCCTGAAACGCCCGCTTTGCCAAGGAACTCTATGTTTCTCCTCAATCCCTCCTCATCCAGGCTTAGATCTTCTTTAAACGGCGTGATAATAGCGGGAAACACGCCTTTAAACATTAACCTCGACCTCTCCTCGACGCGTGCTTCTCTGTCTTAGTACTCGAGTTATGTAGCCGGCAACGCGGTTGCGGATGGTCTTGTTCTTTATGTCTGTGTATTCCGATACCTTTAGCTTGTTCTGCTCGAAGTCGGGGCTAAATGAGCCCTCGTGGGTTTTCAACAGATCCATTGCGAAATTTTTAATATAGCTAGGCTTTACAGCTCCCATAATCAACACTCCAGCTAGAGCGATCCATCGTGCTTGCATCTGCCTTTGATTTATATCTTCCCGTCCGCCGACCCGGGCGAGCCTTATAAGCCCTAGCTTCATGGCCTATTCAATCCTATTCATGCCTCCAGTTGTCCTGAGGGCCTTTGCGTCAGCTCTCAGCCTTCCCGATTGATTCACAGGGGATACGCCCCTCCCCACATCCATGCTGTAAGAGACCGCCTGGGCCGCGAAGCTCTTGGCACAAATCGCAGCCTCCTTCAGATCAAGTCCCAGGGCCAGAAATGATGTCAGCGCTGCCGAATAGGTGCAGCCGACTCCGTGGTTTCCGCCCGCAGCCCGTGCTCCCTTTAGCAGGTGGACCCTGCCCTCAGCCATCAGGAGGTCGGTGCAGTCCAGATGCCCGCCCTTTACCACAACTGCATCAGCCCCCATTTCCATGATCCTTTCGGCAGCACTCTGTGCGCTCGCAGCATCTGTCACGCGTATGCCGGACAGCGCCTCTGCCTCGAAGATGTTAGGAGTAACGACTTTTGCCAGCGGAATGAGCATCTCCTCTACGGCTGCAACCGCCTCAGGACGCAGGAGCCTGCCTCCTGCCTCAGCCTCTATTACCGGGTCCAGGACGAACGGTATTCTCTCCTCGCGAAGATGCTGTGCCGCTACGGATACTATCTCGGGTGAGTAAAGCATGCCTGTCTTGGCAAAGGTTACGCAAAAATCGCATGTTATAGACTGAAGCTGCGCGGAGATAACCTCAGGCGGGAGCCCGAAAACTCCCTGCACCCCGAGGGTATTTTGTGCGGTTACGGCCGTGATGGCGCAGGTGCCGTGCAGCCCCAGGACGGAGAACGTCTTTATATCTGCCTGTATGCCGGCCCCGCCTCCTGAATCTGATCCTCCGATAGTCAGAACGACTTTTGGCATGAAACGCTTTGATCGGCGTCCATCAAGATATCTTCTTCTCTGCCGCCTGGACCATCTCTTCGGGGAGCTTATACTTCAGGGCGATCTTCAGGGCCTTTCTATAGAGGCCTGCATTCATATGCTGCTCGAATGATTTCGTGGCCGCTTCCTGTTTCATCTTCTCAGGGAGGTTGAACTCCTCTGCAATCTCGGCCGCATTCTTGACCAGACCGAAGCTCATGCTCTTGTTGAAGGCCTGGACTGCAGCCGCTCGTATCTCCTCCTCAGGCAGATCGAACTCCCTGGCATAGTCCGCTGCTGCCCTGAAAAACTCGCTATCCACCTTTCTTTGAAAAGACCTCAAGGCTGCATTGCTTCTCAGGTCTGCAGGCAGGCCGTACTGCTTGGCCAGATCGGCGGCTATGGAATAATCTCCCTTTTTCATGTTGGCATCGTAAGCTTGCCTGACCGATGCCTGAATCATATCATTTGGGAGGCCGTAGTCGGATTTTATCTTTGCTGCCTCCCGGTAGGCCCCCTGGTTCATCTTATCTGCAAAGAGCCTTAACCCTTCAGCAAAATTGCTCTCGGGCATCTTAAACACCAATAGTAATATTGTGGTAGTAAAGATATAAAAGATCTCACTCGTCCATGCTTCTATCCCTGAGGTTTGTGATGAAGGCATATTGAGTGGTGGTCGGCAGCTTTCTCCGGAGTTCCCTCACCTCGGGCATATAGATGATGAGCTGCTTCTCATATGTCCGGGACTTGCCGAGGATCTTGCTCACGACCTCGACCTCGGCCTCTCCCTGAACTCTGGCGGAGCCGCTGCCGAAGTCCGGGGACATCTCGATTAACATCGGAAGCCTTAAGCGGTTCCACATAAATCTGGGAAGCGACTGGGAGATAAGCTCCAGTTCCGACTTATCCATTATGAAAAACGAGTTATCTTTTCCCTTTATCCCGGGCTTTTCCATGCCGAGAAGGTCTGTGAGCGTCAAACGCTTGCCCGGCAAATGCTGATTTAAAGTCTGTATGGTCTTTACAAGCACGTTCTTGTCTATTGTCCTTCTTTCTCCTGAAAATGCCATTGGGGCTCTTTTCTGACCTGTTTCCACTTAAAGGTAACCATAATCGATGTCTGTTAGTGTATGCTGTATGGCGTTCTTCTTAATGTTGAGATACTTGGCGGCAACTGCAGATACGATCTCTCGATCCTCTTTCCTGCAGTAAATCCCAAATCGCCATGCAACTCTCTGAGCCCTCTCAAGAATTGCCACCAGGGGAGACACCTGGCGAAGCGGCATAACCTCACCGTTTACGAGAGCCGGAAAAGCCCCCTCTGAGGCATTAGGAAGGCCCGGATTATCCACCAGCACATACATCGGATCCACGCCAGCCTGGTCAGCTATCTCCTGGGCGATCCTCCTATCGCTTATCTTTTGCACGGACGGCTCGATGAACTCCCAACCGATGTAGACAGCCCGCTTAAAAAGGTTTCTTGATTTAACGCGCTCCACCATCTCTTTTGAATAGCCGCCAAAAGATGCCATTGCAGCAAAGAGCTGGAAATCATCCATTGATTTGATCTCATCCGGCTTTGCGCCCCCGTCTATCAGGCAGCGTATTCCGCTGGAGACCATGCACTCAGAGATGCGGCTGACATGATGGTAATACACGGCAGGGTGCATCAAAAGGCGCGAGATGAGAAGTGATGTAGCAGCTACAACGCCGCCCGCCTCGACGGCCAGCCGACCGGAATGAAGGGTCATCTTCTTAACAAGCCTCTGATGGTCTATGACTCCGTAGGCAACACCTGTATAATGTGCATCCCTGATGAGATAATCCATCCTGTCGACATCCATTTCGCTGTTAATTATCTGGCCCAGTTTTTTCCCATCGATTATCGACTGTATTTCAGAAGGCCTTAGGCCATGCCTGTCCAGGACGTCCCGCAACTCCCCCTTTCGCAGGAGGTCGATGATGCTCTCGTGCTCTTTTCGAAGGTAATGAGCCAAGGCCGCCTCGGTCGCATGAGAAAGTGGGCCGTGGCCTACGTCATGCAGCAATGCCGCCACCGTAACCTTGAGCCTATCCTCCTCCCCCAGGCGCAGGTGATCAGCCAGAACTCCTGCGAGATGGTAAACGCCGAGGCTGTGCTCAAATCTGGTGTGGTTGGCTCCGGGGTATACAAGGTTGGCCAGCCCCAGCTGCTTTATCCAGCGCAGCCGCTGCATTTGAGGAGTGTCGGCCAGCTCAAGGGCAAGGCCCTCCAGCTTAACATAGCCGTGCACAGGGTCGCGGATCTCAGTCATCTCTCTCGATCATCATCCTCCTGCCTTAAAAATATAGCCTCCATGGCCAACTGAACCAGGAATTGGAGGAAATCAATAGAGTGCGTAATATTATAAAATTAAAATCTATTGTTATAATATCCAGCTAAATACGGTATATAGAAAGACTTAGATACTTTGAAGGAGGGCTAGCTTGAGAGGTGGGTGCTATCCTGAGGATTTGGCTCGTGCTAGCGATTGCCCTAGTAGCTATGGCGCTGGCAACTATATCAATGGCTAACGCATCGGAAATAGACTTAGCGGATCTGGCCTACCTTCAAAGCGAAAAGGTCCCTGCAAAGCAAATAATGGCTCAGGCCAACAGCAGTCCTGTTATTTACGATCGCATCCTCGTAGTTGGCGATTTGAAGCTGGATGGCCCTCAATATAATCCCATCAGGATAACAAATTCGGCGATTGCCGGAAATGTGTCCTGCAAGGGGATTACCTTCTACGCAAACGTAGATTTCAGCAATACATCATTCCAAAGAGATGCCATATTTAACGGAACCAAATTTATGGCAGAGGCGAACTTCAATAGCAGCCGTTTCTATGGAACCACGAGCTTTAATATGTCCCGGTTCCCGGAGGGCGGAACCTTCGATTTCGCATACTTTGGCGGCCTTGCGGACTATGCAAATGCGTGGTTTGACAAGTTCGGGACCTTCTATAATGCCACCTTCATGGAGGATGCCCTATTTTATCTGTCGGAGTTCAACGGAGCCTACTCGAACTTCGAATGGACCAGATATCTAAAAAATGCCGACTTCTCAGGATGCAAGTTCAACACGTACAGCTCATTTGAAGGCGCTTCATTTGATGATAAAGCAGATTTCCTGGGATCAAAGTTTTCCGGGGGAGCAAACTTCTACGGCACTGAGTTTCTTGGAGAAGCCATCTTTTACAAGTCTCACTTTATAGAGGATTCGATCTATTCCGGGGCGCATTTCAATGATTCGGCCTCTTTCCAAAATGCCAAGTTCGATGGGCCGACATACTTCGACAAAAGCGAATTTCATGGAAATGCGGTCTTTGACAACGCCCAATTCCTCGCACCCACCGACATGACTGGAGCAGTATTCGAAAAAGACCTGATGATGAACGGTACCAATATAAATAAAATGCTGCTCGATGAATCGGCCTTTAATGAAAGCTCACGGATATTTTTGGCTAAAGCCGATATCAATAAGCTGATGGTCAGCTGGAGCCTGATCAAGGACAGGCTCAGCTTTGACACCTCAGCTTACCTTTCATTGGTGAAGAACTACAAGGATCTTGGACAGGGGAGCGACGCCAATGATTGCTATTATGAATATAGATATTTAAACCAGAACAGCAAACCAATAGGCCTCTCAAAGCTTCTTGATGCAATCGCCTGGCTCTCCTGCGGATACGGCGTCAGGCCCCATTATGCGCTCTTTTGCGGCCTATTTGTAATCCTGATCTTCTCTGCGATTTTGCTCCTTGGAAGAGGCGTGGACGGCTTTCACAATCTCCACGGAGTGCAGCTTATGATGGCATCGCTTTATTACAGCACAATTGCCTTCACTGCGAACTCAAAAGGTCTGCCTCTAAAGGGCCACTTCAGGTACTTGGGAATTGCCGAAGGGATAATTGGATGGCTGCTCATGGCGCTATTCCTGGTAACTCTCGGCAGGATAATGATTGGGTGACTACTCCCCGCCCTGAAGGTCGGGGCTTTTATGGCTTCCTATGCCAACAGATTGTAATCCCAATCTGAGAATGTTTATGGCCGCGTTCCAATCACGGTCCATTGACAGCCCACATTGAGGGCAGTTATGGACTCTATCGGATAGCGACTTTTCAACAAAAAGACCACATCTTGAGCACATCTTAGACGTATTTCTCGGATCTACCAGGACTACCATCGAACCGGCACTTGCAGCCTTGTACGATGTTGCAGTTACCAGCATATTCCAGGCTACATCGGAGATGGATTTTGCCAAGCAGTGGTTACGCAACATGCCTTTAATGTTCAAATCTTCAAAGGCTATGAATCCAAATCTATCAACCAGATTATGACTAACTTGATGGGCAAACTCATATCGTTTATTTGCTATCCTCTCATGGACTCTCTGAACTACCTTAATAGCTTTCTTCCTCTCAGGCGTACCTCTAAAAGCCTTAGATAGCTTTCTCTGAACTCTGGCAAGCTCATGTTCTTCATCTAGGAAGAATCGCGGGTTAGCGATCTTCTCACCATTAGACAGAGTGGCGAAGCTCTCCAATCCAACATCTATCCCTACTATTGCGCCATCCTTCCAAGGTGGCAGGGGCACATCATCAATTTCTACGGAAAAGCATGCAAACCATTTACCTGTTGCAGCTCTTCTGATAGTTAGGCGTTTGATCTTACCTTCTATCGGGCGATGAAGCTTGATCTTGATATGCCTCGACTCCGTCGAGGCTGCCATCGATGTAATCGTGGCATCACCTATCTTTTATAGAATCAGCTTTGAACCATCCAACCTGAACCCCTTTTGAGGATATGTGAAGGAGTCATACCATCCTTTTCCCCTGAATCTAGGATAGCCAGGCTTCTCTCCAGCCTTAACTTTTCGGAAGAAGGCTTTCAGGGCCAAATCTACTCGTTCCTGGACATTTTGAAGAGTCTGAGAGAAAACCTCGTTAAGCTCTGGTTTCTCTGATTTCCATGCGGGGAGAAGGTTATGTGTTTCGTACTTAGAGACCGATTTACCTTCTTTCTCCCACGCGTTCTTTCGATGTGCTAGGGTCTGGTTAAATGTCCAGCGGCACAAGTCCAGGATTTTCTCCATCCTGGTTCTTAGAGACTTCGTTGGATAGAGCCTGAACTTGTAAGCCTTAAGCACGATTACTTGTTATGCAGTTATGGGATAAATAAGTTAGTAACATAACAGCGGGGTACGATTCATCCTGTGGCTGATTTTCATCAGCCACTCCCCCGGACAACAGTCCAGGAGACCGGCCTAAAGACCGGGGTTTTCTCTACCCCCGCACCCCAACGTTATAATATCGGGCTCCAAAAAATTTGTTGCCAAGATATCGGCAAGATAGCTATCTATGTGTCGGCTGGCGTCCCTTAACATTTGCGAATGGATTTGTATCGTTCCCGGACGCAGTCAGATTGTCGAGCGTATCATTGTTAAGGGTCGTGTTCTCCAGTGATTCGTTGTTAAGGGTTGCATTCTCAAGTGTTTCGTTGATCGGAGTTGCATTTTCAAGGGTTGCATTGATCGACGAGTTATTTCCTTCGGTCTCATTGGCCGCATTCTCGGTAGCGTTTGCAGCAATTTCCTCTGCAAAGGCCAGTCCAAAGGAAATGGCCGAGAATGCAAAAATGAGCACTATTGCGATCGATATGGAATTCTTCATTTCTTCACCACTATATATTTTTGCTTCAAATTAGTCTGGTCTAAATTTAAGTTTTTCGTCAGACCATAGGAAAGCGGAAGTTGCATATGTATTATATATGATAATGACGAAGAGATCGATCCATTGGAGAGGGAAAATGAGACCGCATCCCCTGTTCGTAGTGGCATTATTATTAACATTAAGCGCAATTCTAGCTCCAGCTGCAGCTGCCGATAACAGCAGCGATCAGTTGAAGGCAGCTGAGATAAACGACAGTGGCTTTCGTCCCGAAGTCAATGGCTTTCCCTTCCAGAACTATGGAGAAGACCCATCGATTGTGGATTTAACCCCCGTTGAGATGCAGCGCATGTTCGGCGATGAGGTATGTGCCAGCACTGCGGACGGCAAATGCGTTCTTACTTATCCTGCCAGAAGATGGATGGAGATGGCAGTTGAGGCCATGGGATACGGGCACTGTGAAGGCATTGCAGTTCTAAGCGATCTCATATATTATAACCTGATCAGCCCGGACAAATTTGGGGGCAACATCACAATTGAGCTTGCACTTAAAAACGAGCTGCTACAGCGCGAGATCGGCTATTGGTGGGTCACACAGGTCACAAATCCCGGCGGGTCCAATAGAGTAAACGAATCGCCAGACTCAGTTATCGATGTCCTGATTAAGGCATTTAACGAAGGTCAGAATGCTACGGAGTGGTGGGTGATGGGGATATACCTGCCTGACGGCAGCGGAGGCCACTCCATTACACCTTTTGCAGTTGAAGACATGGGCAACGGCACATTCAATATTCTGGTATACGATAACAACTGGCCAAAGGAACATAGGGCAATCCATGTTGATCGAAACTCCAATACCTGGAGCTATGTGGCATCGATAAATCCGGATGAGCCGTCTGAGGTATACGCCGGAAATGCCAGCACAAAGAGCCTGGAAATAGTATCGGTTTCTTCGAGATTGGGAAGGCAGGAGTGCGATTTTTGCGAGGCGGACAATAGTTCCAGCCAAAGCGGCGGCAAAGGCCAACTCAAGGGCAAAGGCCACGTCCAGATCTGGCAGGAAGGCAGGGCGAACACGCTTGTCACCGATGAGCACGGCCAGAGGGTGGGCTTTCTTGAATCGGGAGAACCCGTAAATGAAATTCCAGGGGCTGAATTCAAGAATCTGAGGTTCGGCAACGGCCCAGGCGAGCAGCACCCGCCTGTAATCTTTTTGCCGACTGAGTCCGGGAACGTCTCCAATATAACGGTAAATATAAGCAGCAAGGCAAACGGCAGCGAAGGATCTGTAAATGAGGTACGTGCTGCCATCATTGCGCCGGGCTTTTCGGTTTTATCCTCGATTCCCGATCTGGAGAAGGGCCGGCAGCAGATCATAGACCTGATACAATCCGATGAGGGATATGCGGTGAGCCTTGGCAATAATGAGGCGCTGGCATCGAGCATATCCCTGGATACGAACTTCCAAACCATAACCATTGGCGGCCTGAATGTAGATCCCGACGGATCGGTCAGCATCAACCTAAATCCACAAGACGGCATCTTCGGCATGAAAGCTCTTGGCAACATGAGCCCGGGCACTCTTCAGCTTCAAATGAGCTCCATAGATGAAAAGAGCGGCGAATCTTTCACCTTCAACAGTCTTGGGCTTTCCCTGCGGCCAAACGACGGGATTTCGCTTGATTTTGCAGGGTCGACGGGAAATGTCGGAATACCATCGCTTAGCATCGCTCATCAGAATGGGGATGAAGAGCACGCGGTTCTTGTCCTGACGGATATCTCGGGTGAGAACCAACAGAGCACCTTTGATTCGTTTGTTAAAGATGTCCTGAGCACGCCCGACTTTGCAGGCATGCAAATGGACTTCCAGAGCTCAATCGATACATCAGCAACAGGTGCAGTGTCGCCCCTATCAAATACCACCCGAAGAGCCGTATAGAGGAGCGCTTGAGGAAGAACCTTCCAACAGTCTATGCTCCTCTATTTTCCCATGAACAGGATCAGATATCCTTCAGCTCTTCCACAAGGGACGATTCCAAGAGCGATACATCCCTCCTGCCAAAATAGCTGCATGATTCCGAGGAATATCCTCTGAATGATCATGTAAATGACCCTGTGCATACAGCTGGCATCGATACCAAGAGCAAGTTCAGCGGCAATTGGGGAACGGATGGAGGAGGATGAATACTGTGCAGGCATAGACTGCTAGTTAACCTTTGGGCGCATATTTCCTCAAAGCCCTCGATCTTATAATACTCAAGTCAAAACCAATTATTAAGAATTAGAAATAAAAAAGAAAGGATTGTCGGGCTTTCGCCCGCACATGATTTCTTTAGTGAGCCTCGCCCACCAGATCCTTGCCGGGCGCCTTGCGCTCGACTGTCTCTACCTTGCAGGTCGTCGGCCCGCAAACCAGGACATCCTGCTCCTGGAACTTGGTGTACGGATTCTCCGGAATGGTTGTATCAAGGCCCATAGATGCAGCCATGAGCTCCACTACGTCCAGAACTTTAATGCTGGATTTGGCATCGTTTCTGCCGTCCATGATGTTCCTGCGGCAGAACGGACAGGTGGATGCTATGACATCTGCAGAAACCTCCTCGCCATCCTTGACTCGGGCCTTTGCCATGTCCAGGGCCAGGTCGGGAATTCCTGCCTTAACGCCGCCGCCTGCACCGCAGCATCTCTGAAGCTCTCTATTCCTCACCATATCCTTGAATTTCACTCCCGGGATAGACTCGATGCAGTCGCGAGAGGCTTCAAAGGCCCAATCTTTTCCAATCTCATGCATCAGGTGTCGACCATTGTGGCAGGGATCATGGTAGGTAACTGTGTAGTTTAAGGGGATCTTGTACTCTACTTCGCCATTCTTGATCTTTTCTCTCAAGAATACTGAGAGCGGCACATTCTTGTAGGGAATGTAACCCTCATACCACCTGGGCCAGTCAACTGTGGAATTTCTGATGCAACCAGCACAGGCAAAGAGCACAGTCTTTGCTCCTGCATCCTTGAGGGCATCGACGTTATGCACCGCATGTTCGGCCATGACCTCCCTCTGGCCTGTTCTTACCATTGCAGAGGCGCAGCACCATTCGTCCTTGCCCAGCATCGCGAATTCTACATTCAATTTATTCAGGATCCTTACCGTGGCCACTCCCAGGGCTTGCTGCCTGTAAGCTGCAGTGCAGCCTGCGAAATAGACGATTTCTCCCGACTCATTAACCTTGGCATCCTTGGGAACCCAGCACAACCTATCCTCTTGCTTGGCTTGATACGGATTACGATCTGCTTTAACGAGCTTAGGGAAGAACGATTGCTTGCCGTAAGGGCCGTTTCCGCGATCCACGAGGTTGGGCCTCATGGCCTCCCAGAGATCTACGGTCTTTATTCCCGCCTCGCAGACCGTTCCGCATACGCCGCAGGTGGTGCAATAATACGCGTCTTCGGTGAAGAGCTTCATTTCGTCCTCATTAAGAGGCTTGCCGCCGAAGACCTTCGCCCGAAGGCTATGGTTCTTGGCCATCAGCTCTCTCCATTTCGCATTTTTATACATTGGAGTGATGCCGGGCCGATCAGGTCTTACTGCAAAGGTAGGACACCACTTCATGCACTCCTGGCATCTATTGCAGCCGTCGACCTCCAGGAGCTGTGTGGACATTAAATAACCAGTCATCAAAGGCTTTGACTTCTCTTCAGCCATTTTATTCTCCTCCTCTGTTTGCGATCAATGTCATTGGCGTCGCTATTATGTGTATGTATTTGGTCCAGGGGAAGACAAAGGCGAACAATCCCAGGGCCAAAATGGTGTGTATCATGGCAAAGTGAGGTGCATAAATGGGATACTCAAAGGCATTTCCGACCAGGAATGCATTCCCGCGCATCCACTCAGCGTAGAATCCCGTGATAGTTATCAGAAATACAGCACCGATCAGGAATGCATCATAGGCCGTGGTATTATTCCTCACGAACTTGAGCAGTATCCTTCTGGATATGGCGATGGTGGCGCCGATAAGCAGCAGGTAGCCGAATATGTCAAAGGGCAAAGCAAGCCACTCCTTCCAGATCTCCGCATCATGGGCCAGGCCGAGAATATTGAAGTGCTCGATGATGTCAATCATGAGTCCAAGGCCTGAGAGTGCCGCTAAAGTCAGGAATCCGTAGAACATAGACATGTGCATGACCCATCTAACAGGGCTCCTGGCAAGCGTCCTCCTGAGAAGAAGGACATCCAGTACAAGTGTTCTTAGAAATACCCATACACCGTCTTTAAAGGCTTCTTGGATCCATGTGGCCAGGAAGAGCCAGAAACTGTATCTCAGCTGGTCGTGATAGCCAGTGGACCCGATGCCCCATTTCTTAAAGTTGAAATATATACCATATATCCATATGCCCAGTACTATAACTGTAAGGACAATCACAAGGTTAAAAGTGAGGCCCAACGTATAGAACGCCATCTCATTTCCTCCTCGTTATATTTATTTATGTATCGGAGCGATACGGCCATCATTCGTGACCAACTTACCTGATAACTAATACTTAAATATTCCCTCGCGGGTATGTGATCATTTAAGTATGACATGCCGGTATCGGTGCGGTCGATGGCCGAAATGGCTGAACTATAACGATTCTCATCGCGGATGGACATAGGGACCTAAGTTCTGTCCTTCCACCTATATAGTCTGGCTTCAATTGGCAATGGTTGATGAAAAGAAGCTTCGATTTTATGGTACTACGTTCCCGTTATGGGATTTCAGTCCGGGCGCGACCATGCCCGGGCTAAAATCTTCCTCAAACGACCTTCGGCTTTCTCTTCTTGGGCATTTCCGGTCCAGGTTCCGGCCCCTGGGGGAGATCCCAGATTCCAAGTCTCATGCTGTTCTGGATGCAAAGAGCATCGTCAATTGCAAAGTTGTCGACAATTCCGAACAATTTTTCCTCCAAATTTGTCAGTTCCAGGACATGCTGGACAACTCTGATGAGGAGTTCTGACGACAGGATATTACGTCAATCATCGAATATAAATTTTTTGGTCTCTCCTGATATAATTTAAGAAATGATTAGGGGGAGGCAGAAACCGCCCGCCCTAAAATAAGGTGCCTGAGGCGGGTCTGCACCTCATTTTTTCCTTAGCCTATAAGGCCTTTTCCCGTCTTCGACGCGGCAGGCCTGCATACAGGATCGCAGACGATTATGTCCTGCTCCTGGTACTTCGCATAGGGATTCTCGGGTATCGTCGTATCCAATCCCATGGACTGCGCCATCAGCTCTACCACGTCTACGACCTTTACGCTCGATCCTGCCGCTGTGCGCGCGTCCATTATGTTTCTGCGGCAGAAGGGACATGTGCTGGCGACGATCTGGGAGCCCGTCTCCTCCACGTCCTTTACTCGGGCATTTGCCATGTCCAGCGCCAGGTCGGGAATGCCGGCCTTGACGCCGCCGCCTGCACCACAGCATCTCTGCAGCTCTCTGTTCCTGGCCATCTCCTTGAAGTCGATGCCTGGGATCGACTGCAGGACGTCTCTGGGGGCCTCAAATGCAAAGTCCCTGCCCTTGACATGCATCAGATGCCGCCCTGAGTGGCAGGGATCGTGGAATGTCACAGTGTAGTTGAGGGGAACCTTATACTCGACCTCCCCCTTTCTTATCTTCTCCCGCAGGTAGGCCGACAGCGGCACGGTCTTGAATGGAATGTATCCCTCATACCAGCGCGGCCAGTCGATGGTCGCAGCCCTGAGGCATCCTGCGCATGCGAAGAGGACCTTCTTTACGCCCCTGTCCTTGAGCGCCTCAATGTTGTGCAGAGCATGTTCCCTCATCAGGTCCCTCTGGCCGGTTCTCACCAGCGCCGAGGCACAGCACCACTCGTCCTTGCCCAGCATGCAGAAATCGGTCTCAAGCTTATCCAGTATCCTGACAGTTGACACTCCCAGGGCCTGCTGCCTGTAGGCTGCAGTGCAGCCGGTGAAGTAGGCAATCTCTGCCAGCTCCGGGATCTTGATGTCTTTTGGAACCCAGGCGAGCCTGTCCTCCTGCTTGGCCATGTACGGATTTCTGTACTCGGCCAGCAGCTTTGGGAAGGCGGACTGCTTTCCATAGGGGCCAGCGCCTCTGGCGACCAGGTTTGGCCTGACTGCCTCCCAGAGTTCCACGGTGTTGATGCCCGCCTCGCAGACTGTGCTGCAGGCTCCACAGGTGGTGCAGTAGTACAGGTCCTCTGTAAACTGCTTGATCTCGTCCTCGCTCAGAGGCTGCTCGCCGAAGATCTTCGCTTTAAGGCCTTTCTGGCTCCCCAGAAGCTCACGCCATTTGGCTGCCTTTTGCATGGGCGCTACCTTGGGCCTGTCAGGCCGAACACCAAAGGTCGGACAGACCTTCATGCATTCCTGACACCGCGTGCACCCGTCCAGCTCCATTACCTGAGTGGACTTCATGAAACCGGATATTAACGGTTTAGTTGTTGCTGCCATAAGACTTAATCTCTCTTCTTTTGATAAACACAATATCGTTTTTCCACGGGACTCAATATCATTTATTTAATATCGTTTATCTGCAATCGACGTAAAATATTACGTCAATTATCGTATTTAAACTTTCTGGTATTCCGTTGACAGTCGCCGTTCGTAGACCGATATCGTTTGCATCAATGTTCGCCATTCTGCCCTCCTCATAATAACAGAAGCATATTTAACTGCCCTTGATTATCCTCACAATCATGATTCCGTCTTTCCTCATCGCCGGCACCCACAGCGGCGTGGGCAAGACCACAGTCACCCTGGGACTCATGGCCGCTTTGCGGCAAAGGGGCCTGGTGGTGCAGCCATTCAAGGTCGGCCCGGACTTCATCGATCCTTCGCATCACACTGCCATCTGCGGCAGGGACTCCAGAAACCTCGATCCCTTCATGATGGGACTTGACGGCGTCCGGCGCTCCTTCTGCTCGGCTTTGGAAGGAGCGGATGTCGCAGTCGTCGAGGGCGTCATGGGGCTTTTCGACGGCATGGATGCAACTGAGCTAGGCAGCACCGCACAGGTGGCCAAGGCCCTGGATATCCCCGTTTTGCTGGTCCTGAATGTGCACGGGATGTCCCGCAGCGCTGCTGCATTGGAGCTTGGCTTCTCAAGCTACGATCCCGGCGTCAGGATTGCGGGGACCATACTCAATAGAGTCGGAAGCGAGCGCCACCGGAGCATGCTCAAGAACTCGCTGAGGCTACCTATATTTGCTGCACTTCCGCGCCAAAAGGACGTAGAGATGAAGAGCAGGCATCTGGGCCTGGAGATGGGATTTGAGAGAAGGCACGATCTGGATGCTCTGGCGTCCTTTGTGGAGGAAAACGCTGATTTGGACAAAATGCTGGAGCTGCGCTGCGGCAGCTGGAATGGCCGCTTCGATGCACCTGCAGAAGAGTCTCCTGCAAAACGACCCACTGCAGAGAAACAGCCTGCAAAACAGCCTTCTGCAAAGCAACCTTCTGTAGAACAGCATCCTTTAGAAGAAAAAATGGTCAGAATAGGGATAGCCAGGGACGAAGCATTCTGCTTTTACTATCATGAAAACCTGCGCGAACTGGAAAGGAGGGGAGCTGAGCTGGTCTTTTTCAGCCCCTTGAAGGACGACCTTCCCGATGTTGACGGCCTTTATATCGGCGGCGGATATCCTGAGCTTCATGCTGCGGCTTTAGAGGCTGCTCCGGCCCGAAGGCAGATAAAAGAGGCATCAGAGGACGGAATGCCCATTTACGGCGAATGCGGCGGCCTGATCTATCTCTGCAAGGAGATCGTGTTTGAGGACTCAAGACACTGCATGACGGGAGCGCTGCCGGCAACTACTATCATGACCAGGAAGCTTCAGGGGCTCGGATATGTGGAGGCGGAGGTAACGGGAGAAAACCCTGTCGTGGAAACGGGGAAGACCGTTCGCGGCCACGAGTTCCACTATTCGAGGGTGGAGTGCGACAGCGACGCGAGGTTCGTCTACAGCCTTAAAAGAGGCAAGGGCATAGGGAACGGTCGAGACGGCCTGCTGGAGCATAATACACTTGGCGGATATCTGCACGCTCATTTCTACACGTATCCCGTGGACAAGTTCATAGACAGCTGCAGGGCCTACAGAAGGAGATGAATCAGGAATAGCTGCTGACGGCATTGGCATTGTGGACGGCGTTTTCCAGTTTGCAGGGTATATCCTTACATTTCAGCTGGCCGGGCTGGCGGTCGGCCTGGTTCTGGGGGCAGCGGTCTCATATTTCCGGTACAGGCTCTCTAAAAGGAAAATAAGCCAGGATGCCTTATGGAAAAGTCGCTCAGTTCTCAAGGGAAAAATAGGCGAGCAGATGGCGCCCATGCTCCCCGGTTTCAGGTACAATCCAGCCGATGCCAGGTTCCTCGGAAGCCCCATAGACTACATTATCTTCGACGGCTACTCCGAGGCCAAAGAGGGAAACGGAAAGATTCGAAGGATAGTCCTGATGGACGTGAAGACCGGCAAGGCGAAGCTAAGCCCCATAGAAAAGAAGGTCAAAGAGGCGGTCGTTGCCGGATCGGTCGAGTGGGAGACACTGGAGCTGAAAGATTGACCAGTAAATCACCTGGCCAAAAATAATTTCCGCGCTTTTGTATCGAGTGGCCAATATTTATTCCAATGACTTACCGAATGGCAAATGCCCTGCCCATTTCACAATATATTTCTTTTTTTTAGAGAAAAGCTTATATTTAGGACCCCTTAACAGCTATCTAAACAACCGAAATGAGGTATATGCATGAAGATAGGAAGCGGACTTGTTCTGTTCTCCGTACTGATGGCACTCTCTCTGGGAGTGGTATTTGCGGAGCAAGAGGCAGCTGAAAATACGACCGTAGAAGAGACCGAAATCAACGACACCATCAATGAGTCGATAAACCAGACAGAAAACGTGTCGGTTGAGAACATAACTCTTGAGAACGCAACTCTGGAAAACGCGACAGCAGCAGAGTAAAGTTTGCTCTGCAGACCCGTCCGGCCTAAGACTTTGCGGTCCGGACGCCTATTTTTCGCTTATAAATGAAAGGATTGGGGTAGTCATTTTGATAGAAGGGCTTTTTGCGTCACCGATGCAATTGAGCTGGAGGAGACAGTGTGGATAAGAGCGTGCTAAGGCATGAAGAGCAGCCCTGCAGTCGATGCGCATAAAAAGCGCCATGCCCCTCTGCACGAGGCCCGGATTGCCGAACATATCCATGAAGGGAGATATGCTGCTAGTG
>CAZHNU010000050.1:0-25934 GCA_964534145.1 uncultured Methanotrichaceae archaeon
ATAGAATAGAGGCCTCCGGAGCCTCGGACCCGGGTTCGAATCCCGGCGGGTCCGTAACTTGCATAAAAATTAACTTTTTATACTTTGACCTAGCTAAATATAGCGGGGGAATTATTGAGGTGATTAAACCCATATTGTTCCTTCTGGTCCTCGGACTGCTATGCATTCCCAGCGTTGCACAGACGTATACATCCACATATTCTGCGGATGATGCAACCGGCGCAACCACATATGCAACCTACGGCGGCTACACATATCCGTACTATGACTGGCTGTACCCCTCGTACCTGGGGTATCCGTATGGCTACTACAATTACCCGTATTATTATACGTATTATTACTACCCATATGCAAACTATCGCTATTATCCATACCCGTACAACTACTACTGGTGGTATCCGCCCACGTACACCACAAGGTACTACAATTATGGCTGGTACTGATCCGGCCATATCAAACTTTATTATTAACAGCCTTGGACTATCAAATTCAATTTCCAACTGGAGGAGCTGTGAACATTGGAACGCCCAGATCTCTAGCCGCAGAGCATGAAGAACTTCACGCCGAGCTTAGAGCCATCATAGCTGCAGGAGGAGCCGCCGGCGAGGCGGCAAGAGGTGTGGAGTGTGTGCTGCAGCCCCACTTGAAGAGAGAGGAGGAATATGCTTTGCCACCGCTGGGACTATTGCCGGCTCTTGCCTCCGGAAGGGTAACGCCGGAAATGATGGATGCAGCGGAGATGGCGAGCAGGCTAAGGGCAGAACTCGGTCAAATGCTCCAGGAGCACAAAGAAATCGCTGTGGCCCTGACAGTTCTGGCTGATAGGGCAAAGCAGGAGGGGAGGCCAGAGGCCATCAGATTTGCCGAGAAGCTCATGCAGCACGCGCTGATGGAGGAAGAGGTTTTCTATCCAGCATCGATTTTAATCGGAGAATATCTGAAAATAGAGCGGCAATGTATCAAATGAAAGGGAGGCCTCTGCCAATGCCGGCATGACCGTCGATTTCACAATTCACGAGATTAATGGAAATGTCGCATCCTGCACGGCTTTTGATGCCAGCGGAGATACAGTGATCGATGATTCTGAAACACTCGAAGAGGACTATGCAAATGAGAACGATGGCTATGAGAACGGCAGCAGTGATAACGATGTCAATGAAAACGATGGCGCGGAAACTGTCGCAGAGACCGACGGAGAGCCATCAGTCTCGTCGGACGGCGAAATCATCGTGATCTTCAGCACGAGGCATTTAGGAATGCCCCACTTATTTTTTTCACGATAATAGCACAAATATATTATTATTCTACTGAGTATTCGTCATCCCGCAGCAGAGATGTGGAGTAATCAAAAAATGTGCAAATGAACCAAATTCGATGGAAATCCTTAAACATAAGTAAAGAAATTGTACCATACCGATTATCCAATACAAACTGAGACCTAATGGTTACGCAAGGATAAAGCTGTAGATTGCTGGCTTATGGTCTGTTTATCTGCAAAGGGCTCATGCCGAAGTGTTTACTGGAAAAACAATAGTCAAATGAAGTACTGCTTCTACGAGATGATCGGGGACCTGGAGGGATATGCTGCCAGAAATGCTACAGCATCCGACCAGAGGGAGGTGGATTGGAACATGTTCAGCCATACGGAAAAAATCCAGCGCGATATTCTGCCCATTCCCGATCGGCAGTATACGGGACTGATTAAATACGATGCAAAAGACCCTGAATCCAAGTTCCCAGCCATAGAGCCGCTCCGGCCTCCCAAAGGTGCACCCAATGTGCTCATCATCCTGCTCGACGACGTGGGCTTCGGGGCGTCGAGCGCTTTTGGCGGCCCGGTGAATACCCCGACTGCAGAGCGACTGGCTAAAAATGGCCTGCGCTACAACCGCTTCCACACCACGGCGCTGTGCGCTCCCACAAGGCAGGCGCTGCTGACTGGACGAAACCACCATACTGTCAGCATGGGCAGCGTCACCGAATTCGCCACCGACGCACCCGGCTACAGCTCGATCCGCCCCAACAACTGTGCGCCTCTGGCCGAGACGCTCAAACTGAACGGCTACAGCACGGCACAGTTTGGCAAGTGCCATGAGGTGCCCGTGTGGGAGACAAGTCCTATGGGGCCCTTCGATCGCTGGCCTACCGGCAGCGGCTTCGAGTATTTCTACGGCTTTATCGGAGGTGAGACCAACCAGTATTATCCAGCCCTTTACGAAGGTACCAAGGCGGTAGAGCCGGAAAAAACTCCTGAAGAAGGCTACCACCTCACAGAGGATCTGACCGACCACGCCATCAATTGGGTGCGCCAGCAAAAGGCGCTGATGCCCGATAAGCCCTTCTTCGTTTACTTCGTCCCCGGAGCGACACACGCGCCGCATCACGTCCCGAAAGAATGGTCTGATAAGTACAAGGGCAGGTTCGATCATGGCTGGGACTGGCTGCGCGAAGAAACCTTTGCGCGCCAGAAGAAGCTGGGAATTATTCCGCACGACGCAAAACTGACGAAACGCCCTGCCCAGATTCCTGCCTGGGACGAGATGCCCGTCGCCATGAGGCCAGTGCTGGCGCGCCAGATGGAGGTTTATGCCGGCTTCCTGGAACATACCGACTATCATGTTGGGCGGTTGATCGATGCACTTGAGGATCTGGAAATCATCGACGATACGCTGATATATTACATCATCGGCGATAATGGCGCCAGCGCCGAGGGCACGATCAACGGCACTTTCAACGAAATGATCACTGCAAATTCTATCGTTGAGAGCATCGCCGGGATTATGACACCAGAATTCTTCCTCACCCATATCGATCAATTCGGCACGCCCTCCGCTTACAACCACTATGCTGCGGGTTGGTCGCTTGCCATGGACACGCCCTACCAGTGGACCAAGCAGGTCGCCTCTCACTGGGGCGGCACGCGAAACGGCACGATCGTCCACTGGCCAGGGGGCATCAGGTCCAAGGGCGAGGTGCGCTCACAGTTCCATCATGTGATCGATGTGGCACCAACAATCTTGGAGGCCGCTGGCCTGCCCCAACCCGTCATGGTCAACGGCGTACAGCAAAAACCCATAGAAGGGGTGAGCATGGCCTATTCGTTTGAGGAGGCTAAGGCAAACGATCGCCACGAGACCCAGTACTTCGAGATGTTCGTCAACCGTGGCATCTATCACAAGGGTTGGACGGCAGTGACACGACATAGCATCCCATGGGAGCCGATTCAAATGCCATTGTACGACGATGATGTGTGGGAACTGTATGCACCGGATGACTGGACGCAGGCGCACGATCTCTCGAAAGAGATGCCCGAAAAGCTGCACGAACTTCAGCGCCTGTTCCTGATCGAAGCTGTTAGGTACAACGTGCTGCCGCTGGACGACCGCATTGCAGAGCGTTTCAATAGCGACCTGGCGGGCAGGCCAGTGCTGATCCGGGGCAAATCTCAATTGCTCTTCAGGGGCATGGGGCGCCTGCAGGAAAATGTGGTGCTCAACCTCAAAAATAAGTCCCATGCAGTGACCGCGGAGGTGTCGCTGCCAGAGAGGAGCGCAAACGGTGTGATCATCGCTCAGGGGGGGTAAATTTGGGGGCTGGGCACTGTATGCGAAGGACGGGCGACTCAAATATTGCTACAACCTGCTGGGCGTACAGAGGTTCTATATCGAAGCGACCTCCCCCCTGCCAGCGGGAAAGCACCAGTTGCGCATGGAGTTTGCCTATGAAGGCGGCGGACTGGCGAAAGGCGGCAGCATCACGCTCTTTGTAGATGGAAATAAGGTCGGAGAAGGGCATGTCGATATGACCCAGCCGCTGATATTCTCCATGGATGAGACGACCGATGTCGGCTGCGAAACAGGATCGATGGTCTCAGAAGATTACATTGCCAGAACCTGCAGGTTCAACGGCAGTATCAACTGGATTCAACTCGACCAGGGTTTAGATGATCATGACCACCTGATCACGGCAGAGGAACGCATGCGCATAGCGATGGCGCGGCAGTAGCTGGAAGATTTATGACAAATCCGATCGGCGATATTCTGGCACCGGCGGTGGGCGTGGCGATCAGCCCCGTGCCCATCATCGCCGTAGTGCTGATGCTGTTTACCAAGAGAGCAAAGAGCAACAGCCTGGCGTTCCTCCTGGGATGGGTCCTGGGACTGACAATCGTCGGGGTAATTGTGCTCTATATCGCCGGCACGCAGGATCTCTCTCCCGACAGCGGGCCGTCAACGGCCGCCTCGATGATCAAGCTCCTTCTGGGTTTGCTGCTGCTTTTCCTGGCTATAAAGCAGTGGAAAAAGCGGCCAAAAGCCGGCGAGGAGCCGGATATGCCCAAGTGGATGAAGACCATCGATTCCTTCACTCCAGTGAAGGCCTCAGGCCTCGCGCTGCTGCTCTCCGGAGCAAACCCGAAGAACCTCACGCTAACGCTGGCGGCAGCTCTGAGCATAGCCCAGGCCAACCTGAGCAGCCTTTACAGCCTCATTTTGCTTGGCGTTTTTGTCGCCATAGGAAGCATCACCATAGCGATTCCGGGTTTGACCTATCTGATAAGGGGAAACAAAGCGGCAAAGACGCTCAACAATATTAAGGAGTGGCTGATTCACAACAATGCAACGGTGATGTTCGTCCTGCTCCTCATCCTGGGCGTGGACCTGGTGGGAAGGGGAATCGCCGAGCTGTGGACATAGATTAACAGATACAAGAGAGGCGATAAATTGGCAGGTCAACCGAGGATGAAGTTGTCAGGCCTGGCCAGGTCCATTCCCATTCTGGACTGGCTGCCCAAATACAACCGGGAGTGGCTGCGCCCGGATATAATCGCCGGAATAACTGTCTGCGGCCTTGTCATTCCAGAAGCCATTGCCTACGCCGGGCTCGCCGGTCTGCCGCCGCAGGCCGGGCTTTACACCATCCTGGCCTCTTTAGCGGCTTATGCAATTTTTGGAACGAGCAGACAAATGGTGGTGGCCGGAACATCTGCCTCCGCAGTACTCCTGGCCTCGACCGTCACCGATCTAAACCCTTCAGATCCAAGTGCTTACTACGCCCTGGCAGCGGGCTTAATCCTGATTGTTGGATTACTGTTCCTGGTAGCAGGGATATTTCGCCTGGGATTCATCACCCAGTTTCTATCCCGGCCGGTCATGGAGGGCTTCATCTTCGGACTTGCCATATTCGTTTCAGTTGGCCAGATGCCGAAGCTCTTCGGGCTCACGAAGGGGGAAGGAAACACAGTACAGCAGCTTTTACACATCGTTACCGATATAGATCAGTCCAACTGGGCAACCTTTGCCGTCGGGATTGCAGCTTTGATTTTGCTTTTCGGGCTGGACAGGGCCCGCAAACGCATTCCCGGCGGACTCGTAGCGCTCCTTCTCGGAATCGTCCTAAGCTCGCTATTGAACCTCTCCAGCTACGGCGCCAAGATAGTAGGCAGCATTCCTGCAGGCCTTCCAACACCAGGACTCCCCCATATCGGCCCTCTCAACACCTGGGTACTTCTGCCGGGTGCCGTAGGAATCGTCCTGGTTGTGTTCAGCGAATCTCTGGGTGCGGCCAACGCCTTTGCGGAAAAGCATGATTACGATATAAAACCGGATCAAGAGCTATTCGCCTTCTCTGCGGCCAACCTGGGATCAGGCCTGCTCGGCGGCCTTGTGGCCGGTGGCAGCATGTCTCAGACTGCTGTAAACGATGGCGCTGGAGCACGCTCGGAAGTCTCAACCATTGTGGCAGCAGCGCTGGGATTTGTAACGGTAATTGCCCTTACCTCTTTATTTTATAGTCTACCCGAGGCGGTCCTGGCCGCACTGATCATCCATGCTGTTTCTCACCTCATGAAGGTAGCAGAGATGCAGCAGTTCTATAGTCTGCAAAAGACGGAGTTCTGGCTGGGGATGACGGCGCTTCTGGGTGTAATCCTCATCGACGTCCTGCCAGGGCTGATGATCGCCGTCATCACTTCCCTCATTTATGTCATCTATAAATCCAGCCGCCCACACGGTGCTCTCCTGGGAAGGGTTCCGGGAGCAAAGGGCGTTTACACAGATCTGGAAAGGCATCCCGAAAACCAGCCTGTGCCGGGACTTGTGATCTTTCGGCTCGACTCCCCTCTTTATTACGCCAACGCCTCACTTGTGAAGGAGAGGGTGAAGACTCTCATAAAGGAGAGCAAACCGCCGGCAAAAGCGCTGCTCTTTGATATGGCTGTCAATGATAGTCTCGATATCACCGGTGCCGAAATGCTTGCCAAGCTGGTGAAGGAGCTGGAAAGGGATGGCATTTTGGTCATGTTATCACACGTTCACCAGCCAGCGCTGAATATGGTACGCAAATTCGAGCTTCCTCGGGGCTTTTTAAAGGAGTGCATTTTTCCAAACGTGGATGCAGGGGTGCAGCATTTTCTTGGCAGATAGGTTCAATAGATTCCTTTAAACAGCAATTTTTTAAGCAATATCCATCGCGACATAGGAATCGATAAACATAGAGGCATATCGACCAACAATGGATCTGAACTAATTGAAATATGAATTCAGAGATTTTCTCATATAGATTATGCAATGTGGATTATAATTCCGTAATAATGAAGTTTCCCATTTGAAATTTGATAAATTAATTCAGATACACGTTAGCTGTCAGGCTATCATCCAGTTATTCACGCATTAGAGGGAAAGTTCGCATTGAGCCATAAAAAGCACCCTAGTATTATAAATAAATTGTATCAATGTTACCAAATTGATTGACCGTTAATGCTTATTATAAAATGAATTAGGGTTAACAGGAAAGCTTATTAACAGCTTGATGTGTTAGCGTTCTCTATGGAAGAACCTTTTATTGGCGAAATAGCTATGATCCCATTCAACTGGGCACCATATGGATGGGCCTTGTGCGACGGTCAACTGCTTCCGATCGGTCAGTATGCTGCTTTATATTCTTTGATCGGCACTACCTACGGCGGAGATGGTAAGACGACCTTTGCCCTGCCAGACCTGCGAGGACGTGTAGCGATCAACCAGGGCTACCTGAACGTGAGACCCAGCCCATCTCTTTATAGGCTAGGTCAATCTGGAGGAGCAGAGCAGGTTACACTCGGCGTCAACCAGATGCCATCTCACAACCATAACATCCAGGCTTCCAACGATGCAGCATCAACCGGGTCACCAGAGGGAAAAGTTCTCGCCAATACAGGCAGGACCAGCATCTATGGCGATCAGCCTGCAGCCACGATGGCGACCGGTACAATAAGCCCGGCAGGAGGAAGCCAGCCGGTCAGCATCGTTCAGCCTTACCTGACTATCAACTTCATAATAGCCCTTGAGGGAATTTATCCACAGAGACCCTAGGTCATAGTGATGTGGAGGCTTTGCAGAAATAGTCGATGCAGTGAAGGCCACATTCCGCCTTGAATCCAAGTGGGATGAGGCCTTTCCCATCAGCCTTAATGGAAGGTAGATGAGCCCCTCGTGAACAACGCCCACATCGATTCCTATGCAACCGACAGCTCAGGCTCTGCCTCAGAGGACGTTAGCGCCGGGGTCACTGTTGGAGGTGTGGTTGTGAGCAGCAAATCGTCGGGCGAGAGATGGCAGCCGCACGATTGGGGCTTCGATCTGTCGAATAACATCTGCGGACCCGACAGCGATGGAAGCTATTCCTCTCCCATCTGTACCTCATTCATTCCAGAAGAGGTGGGGTGAAAGGCCAATTGGCATTGGTCCCTGAATTGGAAGATCGCCTCTACAGCACGCACTCGCAGCAGTCCTGGCAGCCGCACTCGATGTTGGTGATCTTCCACTTCAGGGCCCAGCGTTTCATTCCCTTTATTATGTCTATGATCTCAATGCCGCTTTTCGTCAGGGTATACTCGCTTTTTACCGGAAAGGACGAGCTGTCCACCCTGTTCTCGATCAGGCCTTCTCTCTCCAGCTCCTTTAGCCGCGCTGAGAGCACCTTCTGGGTAATCCCCGGAAGACATCCTTTCAGCTCGGAAAAGCGCCTGGTATGATCCGTTCCCTTATAAAGCTCCAGAAGAATGAGCAGAGTCCATTTCCTTGCAATATACCGGACAGTCTGATTTACGGTGCATCCGTCCTGCATGGTATACTTTTTGAAACGTTCCAGTCTATATACTTTGGTATCCTTAGTATACCACAGTGAAGTAGCGAGCCCCCGGCAAGAGACTGACAGCACGGACTGCAAGCTGCTAAGACGGCAAACCGCTCGTGAAGCGAACTGCCCCTAAGGCAACAAGCCAGGTCTGAGGTTATTTAAGTGAATAATGCAATATACTTCACGAAAAATTGAAATTAGATCATCTATAGAAATAAAAGCTGAAGAGGCATCAAAATGGCAGCAAAAGAATCCCCCGAAATGTTTTGCTACCAGTGCTCCCAGACTGCAAGAGGAACTGGCTGTACCCTCGAAGGAGTATGCGGAAAGGAAGCGACAGTTGCCCGACTGGAGGACAATCTGCTTTTCGCAATCAAGGGCATCAGCGCCTACCTTTACCATGCCCGCGAACTGGGCTATACAGATCCCGAGGTTGACGCCTTTATCGAGAGGGCCTTCTTTTCGACTCTTACAAACGTCAACTTCGATCCCCAGGAATACATCAACCTCGCCCTGAAGGCCGGAGAGATGAATATCCGCACCATGAAGCTTCTCAAGAAGAGAAGGCGCATATCGAGAAGTTCGGGGAGCCAGAGCCCACGAATGTCATGACAGGCACTGTGAAGGGCCACGGAATCCTTGTAACAGGACATGACCTCTATGCCCTTGATCGGCTGCTGCAGCAGGTGGAGGGCACAGATGTCTTCGTTTACACACATTCGGAAATGTTTCCTGCCCACGGCTACCCCGGCCTGAAGAAGTACAGGAACCTGGCAGGAAACCTTGGGAAGGCCTGGTTTGACCAAAAGCAGCTTTTCGCCAAAAGGTGATCTTATTTTCACCTTTTTATAGTAGAGCATTCCCCTTTTCAAATCCAATGGATTTGCGTCCTGGAATATCTGTTCCAATATTCGTTTTCTATCCTGACCTATCCACCGCGCATAAACCTCGCAGGATCTGGAAGCCATAAAGGTCGTTTAGGTTAGTAATTAAAATCCTAATAATTATTTATTGATAATAAATATACTATGGAGACCATATTCTCTAATCCCATATTGTTGGGGGATCAAGGTGAAGAAATATTTAGAAATTATAAAAATGAGTGGCCTATTGTTATTGCTTTTTATTCTGGTAAGTACGATAGCCATTTCCGATAACACATACAAGATAAGCGTATCGGTAAAGCAAAGCGTAACATCTGAAGATAAAGATCCTGCATATACTGTCATAAACACCTATACTAAGGAAAAAGAGTCTCCCGGAGTATCTGTAACTGCTAAAATATCCGGAAGCGGGGAAAAGGAGATTACTGACAAGGATGGTGTGGCTCCTGCAGAGGAAGATACCGCTACCAAAGGCCCGGATCCCATTATCAAGCCACCAGACCTTGAATTAGACGAATCACCCGAGGAGTACAACGATGAAGTATCGGAGTGGATTCTGTACTTGCTCGATAAGGATCCGCTTTCGATGATTATCGAGGATTTCTCGCAGGAGGCAGCCGACGTAGCCAAGACATAGGCAGCGATCAGCAATGAATGGAATATAGATTTTACTGCGCCCCCCCCCGGGTAAACAACGAGTTAAACGATGAGGCTTAATGGAGGGGGTGCATGCCATATATTCATTAGCTATTTTTTTAAAAAAAAAACCGCTGGCCGAATTTCGCCATCCTCGCCGGTTTTTCGTTTCCGCGAATCGGCGAAAAATTGATTTGGAAACGGCATTTCCGCTGCAGTTGCCGTTTTCCGCTCTTAAAGAGAGGTTTCTGCCTAGACGCTATTGATATCCATTATCGAAGAGCGGCTACCCGCTTTGATAGTACGTAAAGTGGGATCCTACGGTAGCGTGCTGGATATTTGCCCGCTCGCTAGGAGTTGCTTTGCCTATGTACACCGGCTGCATTCGGGGCTGTATAGCTATGGATGTCGCCTGGCCGACCACCTGAGGCGCTTGGGGCGCAACCGATGGATAAACGGGACCTGGCGAATAAATGCATTTCACGTCTACTACAACCGAATTGCTCTCCTGGCCGTTGACGAAGTATGACAGGACATGCCGTCCGGGCATCTCGGCATAGTACGGCAGGTGATCGCAGCGCTGGAAGTAATAGCCGCAGTCATGCACTCTGCCGTCCGGGTATTGATCATAAAGGACGCCGTACCCCTCCTTTGTTGCCAGAACGAAAAGCGATACTGCCTTGCCCTGGTCGACCTCAATATGCTTTGTCCATCCGTCAGGGCCATCTATCCGCAGGAGGTTTCCGGCAGTTCCCTCCACGCAGCTGCAGCATAGGAGCATTGCTAAGATCAGCGCCAAGGAGCAAAGCATGCTCTTTCTCATAATATCCCTTTCGAGATTCAATGTCATCCCTCATAAGCGATTCTTCATTGCTGACCGACTACCTACGCGCTCATACTATTTGAAAAATTAGGTTCCTCCATATCCCACCTTTTGGCAGCTGAACGGCGCTAAATCATCCATCGCAATCTAGAAATCAATTCATGACCTCTTTTAGTATATTTCATGGACATCTTCACCCACCTGCTGAGCGGATACCTTGTATCCTACTGGGCAAGCGACCCTTCGATCAATGGCTCTCCAGACAACCTCTATCTGATCCTCGGCACCTTTATGGCGATATTCCCCGACATAGATGTTTTCCTTAAACCCATTTGGGGGCGGCTGCCTCACGTAATGCACCACGGCATAATCCATTCGATCCCATTTATAATTATAAGTTCTACTATTATTTATTCTATCATAACAGCAATATCAGGCTTCCAGGACTACAGGCTTTTGCTGCTCATGTATCTTACCGGCTGCGTACACCTTTTTTGGGACTTTGTCGGCACCGGCGGGGTGCGTCCCTTCTACCCTTTTCAAAAGAGCTACGCCAGGCTGAACCTGGAGGTGGGAGCCAACCCACTTCTGGGCATCTACTCACTCCTTTCATTTGTTTTTCTTCTGGCAATCAGCCTTAAGATAATCGATTTCGTGGACTTAATAACGGCCTCTCTTCTGGTTGGGGCAGGATATATCCTGGACCTTGGGTTGCGTGCTGCACTGAAGTCGTACTGCAGCAGTAAGCCAGAGAACCTGGGATATATAGCTCTGCCGACAATCGCTCCAAACAGGTGGAGATTCGCAAAGAGGAATGAAACGAAGGACGGGATCGAGGTGATTTTAAAAACCCGCCACGGGCCATCAAGGTACTTCATACCGAAAGCAAATCCGAAGAATGCAGAAAGCTGCAAGGATTTGGCCTCGACCTATTGGCTAAGTCAAGTACAGGAGCGCGTGCGAATCTTCAATTATCCATATTACAGAATCAATTGCTGCGGGAACAAAAAAGGCATCACCTGGAACGCGGCTGAGATGGGGAGGGTGATGGATGTCATTGTGAACTGCGAAGGAGACAGATTCGCGGTCACCATAGAGTTTCAAAGGTCTATGAGAAATTACTGGGACGACCTTTCTTAGTAACGGGCAAGCGCCACCGATAACCCTAAACCTTCATCGGTGCAACGCATAAAAGCATGAAACGCATCGGCATTGCCGACACAACCTTTGCGCGCTGTGATATGGCCGGGGCGGCGATAAAAGCCCTGAAGGGCGAGGCATCCCTGGAGGTCGTCCGGTACACAGTCCCGGGAATCAAGGACCTGCCCGTTGCCGCCAAGAAGCTCCTGGAGGAGGAGGGCTGCGAGATAGTTATGGCCCTAGGAATGCCTGGCGCCGCTGAAAAAGACAAAATGTGTGCCCACGAGGCCTCATCCGGCCTGATAATGGCCCAGCTGATGACCAATAAGCACATCATCGAGGTCTTCGTGCACGAGGACGAGGCCCCGGATGAGAGAACGCTCGCATGGCTGGCTGAGCGGAGGGCGGCTGAGCATGCCCAAAACGCGATAAGGTTGCTTTACTATCCTGAAAAGCTCACCCGCATGGCCGGCACGGGCCAGAGGCAGGGCTACGAGGACGCCGGTCCTATAGAGGACGGTTCAGGAGGGTACGCAGGGCACTAGAGCTTTATATTTCAAGGCAATTTCAAGCAGGATATGAAGCTGAAGGTCATCATAGCAGTCATAATAATATTGATGTTAATTGGCGCGATGACGGTGGACGCCAAAGGGAAGAGCGGTGGGGGAAGGTCAGGATCGGGCGGCAAGAGCATCTCATTTAAGTCGTCCTCTGCCGGCGACAGCAGTGCCTCTAAGACAGCTGCAGTTGCGTCCCTTCCATTTCTAAGTAAGAGCACGAAGAAGAAGACCCACATTGACGATGATATCTTTGAAAACGAGACTGAAGAGGAGCAAGAGGAGCAACAGCAATCGCCCGGACCGGGAGCATTCCCTGCGTTTTTGGCAGTTGGTCTCCTGTTCGCAGCATGGCGCGTGAAGAGAGGCCGGCAGAACTAAAAGAAAAGAGACGTAGACTAATTGATATTGCCTTAAAAAAGGGTTCTTCGCGGGCCCGTATGGGCAAACCTGGGCCTGAATCTCTCTCTTGTCTCTGTGCCTCCGTGGTGAAATCGTGATGCTCAGACCTCACCGCAGAGATACGGAGGCACAGAGGAAAACGTTTTGCGATGCATTACCCACACAAATGCTTTATCCACACAATTTAGCGAAGAGCCAAAAAAAAGAAAGTAAGAGCTGTCGCCTTCAGATTCACGAAGAGGGCTGAGTCGAGTTCTCCGCCGTCTCTGTCGGCGAAGCATCCTCTATCACAGGGGTCGCATTCAGCGGGATGGGCTCGGTCGACTGCGCAGGCGAAATATCCTCCATCGTCGGGGTTGCGTTCAGCATGAGGGCCTCTGCAGTCCTCGCCTCGGCCGGCAGCTCGATATTTATACTTTCGTTGAAGCCGCCGAATGTCATTGATATATCGGCATCAACCCGCATCTCCAGGTTCTCGGGGCCTTTGGGCTCAAGTCCCAGATCAGCAGGCCTGATGACGAAGCTCTCGAAGATATCGCTCCTCTTCAACAGGTGCGTGTCCTTGGTTATCCAGTAGTAGGCCTCCAGCACGGCATCACTGAAGAGTTCTGAGTAGTTGATGAACTGCAAGGGTACAGGAGAGCTGCTCTGCGAGAGCTGGGCCGCAAGAGACTGTGTATCGATGTCTACCTTGATCTTATAGCAGTCCACGCCGGCCACTGCCTCAGATCCTAGGAGAGTGAGGTTTGAGCCGTTCAGCATCTCGACCTGCTGCTCGAGGGTGTTCTGCTGCGACCACACGTCCTCAGTGAATGGAATATTAAGAGCGGTCCAGTTTCCATCAAGCCTCATGTAAAGCGTATCGTTGATAAGGTATTCGTCTATCGCCATGGCCGTAGCGTTGCCCTCGTCTCCCTCGGGAATGACGACTGTGGCCATTACCAGCTTTAGCGCGCGCTGTGTCATATTGATGGCCCCGACGCCAATGGAGCGGGAGTCGATAATCTGTGCCGCGCCTTCTGGGTCCGAGAGGTTGACAAGAGAGGTCCGCTGGTCCATATCCATTACAAATCGGTACGATTCCAGATCAGCGGTTGAGTTCACGAGCAATGCCGCAAGCTCTTCTGCGCTCAGGTCATTTGAAGTGGCAGAATCGTTCAGCTGACATACGGCGCTGCAAGAGCACATCGCCAGAGCCAGCGCAAAAAGCATCAAATTTCTCATGATGATAATATCAGCGAAAAAGGTTAAATTCTTTGTGCTTTATTTTCAGGATCCCGAAGAGAATAAAGGAGAGGGCTTAAGGCTCACTCAATCTTTCGAAACATGCTGCCCTTCACGCCGCAGACGGGGCACTTCTCAGGAGGTTCCTTTTCTACAGTCATGCCGCAGACAGGGCATACGTAATATGGGTAGTTTTGTCCCTTTGATTTATCAAGCCCCTCAAGCATATCGTGATAGAGCCTGGCATGGTACTCCTCCACCGCATTGGCATAGCTGAGCGTCCTCTCTGCATCCCTGGCCCCTTCGGCCTTTGCCGTCGAGATCATATCGGGGTACATCTCCTTGAACTCGTGGGTCTCGCCGGCTATCGCCTCGCGGAGGTTCTCCTTTGTATCTCTGACGGCCTTCAGGGCCTTGAGATGGTTGGCGGCGTGGATGGCCTCCGCCTCTGCTGCAGCCCGAAACAGCCTTGCAGCCTGAGAGAATCCCTCCTTCTCTGCCTGGGCTGCGAAGGCCGTGTACTTCCTGTTCGCCTGAGACTCTCCTGCAAAGGCCTCTTTTAAAGAATCATCTGTTTTGGTCATCTCCGACACTCCTTAAACTTATTCAAGATCAAATTAGTTTAGGGCTGTTAAAGCCGATAAACTCTTTGCCTATCTATAAATCCCCTAAGCTCCCAAACACATTAGATAATGCCGAGGAACATCATCGAGGTAAAGGACCTGGAGCATAACTACGGCGATTTCAAGGCAGTGGACGACGTCTGCTTTTTGGTAAAAGAGGGCGAGATCTTCTCGTTCCTGGGCCCAAACGGCGCAGGAAAGAGCACAGTCATCAATATCCTCATAACACTGCTGCCAATGCAAAGCGGCAGCGTGCAGATCGCAGGCTATGACCTGGCCACACAGCCCGAGGAGATAAGGAGGTCAATAGGCATTGTCTTTCAGGACGAGACGCTGGACAGAGATCTGACCGTCTGGGAGACGCTGGAGTTCCACGGGAGGCTCTACTCGCTGCCAAAGCTCGCGCGCCGCGAGAGAATCGATGAGATGATCAGCCTGGTGGAGTTGGAGGAGAAAAGGAATACGAGGACCAGACACTTAAGCGGCGGCATGAAAAGGAGGCTTGAGATCGCCAGGGGCCTCATGACCCGACCGAAGGTGCTATTCCTGGACGAGCCCACGATTGGACTGGACACGCAGACGCGCATGAGGCTTTGGGACTACATAAAAAAGGTGAACGAATCGGGCACAACCATATTCCTGACAACGCACTACATGGACGAGGCCGATTTGGTCAGCGACTGGATAGATATCATAGACCACGGCAAAATCATAACCTCAGGAACGCCTTCGAAGCTTAAAAACGATCTCGGCCAGGATATGATCTACCTGGAGACCTCCGACGATGAGGCTGCAGCATCCATGCTCAGGGCACTTCGGGTCATAAGGGACGTGAAAAAGACCCAAAAGGGCCTGGTCATAACCATCACGGCCGACGGCTCCCACTGTCTGCCGGCCATTATGAGCAGGCTTAAGGACCATGGGATAGGTGTAACCTCCGTGAATTTAAAGAAGCCCACCCTTGACGACGTCTTCGTGCACCATACCGGCCGAGAGCTGAGGGATTCAGGCGCAGAGAGGATGACCAGCCGCACCTTCGGCAAGGGGACGAAATGACGGGCACTGAGTTCTTGACGGTCTACTGGCGAGACATGCTCAGGTTCTTTCGCTTCCGGGCACTTCTCTTCTCCTCCTTGGTCCAGCCCGCGCTCTGGCTGGCACTGTACGGCGCAGCCATGTCCAGCAACTTCGCCAGGTTCACCTCCAGCATTCCCGTCCCCGCTGGCGAGATGTCCGTATCCTACCTGACGTTCCTTGGCGCAGGCGTAATCGCCCTCACTACACTTTTCACCAGCCTCTTTGGAGGGGTTTCTCTTCTGTTCGACAAGAACTGGGGGCTGATGAGGGAGGTCTTTGCCAGCCCTACACCCAGAACCCACATCATCATGGGAATCGGACTCTCAGGCGTTACAAAGTCCATACTCCAGGTTCTTGTCATAATGGTATTCGGGCTGCTGATAGGCGTCGAGTTCTTCCACGGATATTCCCCGATGCAGACAATCCTGTCAGTGATTGGCATCCTGGCCTTCGTGGGCATATTTTCCTTAGGATTCCTGTTCTTCTCCTCAGCCATTTCCATGAGCATGGATACGCCCGAGGGACTTCAGGCAGTGATCACTTTGCTGAGCCTTCCCCTTTTCTTTGCGAGCAATGCGCTTTATCCTGTGGAGGTCTTCCCCGGCTTTGTCAGGATGCTCTCGATGCTAAATCCCCTGACATACATGATTACAGGAGTTCGCTACTTTGCAATCGGAGGCGACTTCTACGCACAGGGCATCCATTACGTCTATTCGCCGGGACAGATCGTTTTGGCCTTTATCCTCCTGGTAATTTTCGCTATTCTCATGTTCATGGTTGCCTGGAGAGTATTTAGGAAGGCCGTGGTGACCTGATGTGGCCGCGTTGCCTGCTGCTTGGTAGCATCGCTGCTTAGCTAGATCGCTTCTCACCTACATTAAAAAAGAGCTGTTGGGATTGACGTTTTCCTGGCGTAGAAAACGCCCAACCTGGTCTTTTATTTTTTCCTGGGCTTTGAAGCCCCATCAATCGCAGTAAAAGCTTGCCGTCGATGGCGGGTAGCCGTTCTTCTTCATCTGTTCCATACACTTCTGTTTGGAATAGTTGGGATTTGGCTGGCCGTTCATCACAGCCTGTGTGCTGCTCTCATCATCAAGCCAAGCCGTTGACCCCCGATTGGAAATGGATACCGCCCGCGGATCGAAGAACAGCGGGGAGGTGTAATCAGAATCCGGAACGAATGGGAACTTCCACCAAGGGGACCTGACAGCCCCTCCTTTGTTGAGTGTGACATAGAGCCACTGGCTCTGCGGCGTGGCATTCAGCGCTACGACCACATCGCTGTTTGTTCCATCCCCGATAGCCTGATAGCCCAGCACATCTCCTGCCTTATCCAGCACAACAACATAAGCAGGACCCTGGCTGACGACCTCAGGGATTACCACAGCACCTTCAGGATCGGCGTTGGTCTGGTCCCTGATGATAATTCCCGGCTCGCCTTCATATGCGAGGGTGGTCAATGTGCCTTCCTGCCGACTTGGCTCAACGTGGATTGTGCCAATCAGATCCTCGGTCAAGTTCTCCGGGAGAAGGCTGATCATCTCCACCTGGGTCTTCGCAGCCAAGAGGCCGTATCCCTCGATCTCCTCCGCATCAAGCCAGTACTCCGCGATTGCGCTGTTTACGACCTTGCCTGTATCCGGCATTAAGATCTCCTGGTGAATTATATATCCGGCATTCCCATCAATGGTCGCCTCGGATGCGCTCCCGTTTTGAATCTCTCCTGCCGCTTTTGCAGCTTGCAAATACATGTTCTCCCAATACACGCACGGGAAGTCGGCAGGCTGCCACTCCTTATAGGTCGTGACTCCGATGGCAGCCTCGCTGCCGTCCTCGAACATTATATCAATATGATACCAGGAGGACTCATTGTCCTCGACCTCAGGGTGAAGGGTCACATTATATTCCATTTCGGTGTCCAGGTCGAAGGATACATTATACGGGCCTGCCGATATCTCGTCGGGGTCGGCAAAGGCCAGCGCCGTAAGGATTATGAGCGCTGTGAATGCCAATAGTAACTTCATTTTATAGCTCCCTCTTGTTTTTTTTAATTATTGAGCGTGGTTTTCCTATATTCAGGAATATATAAATTTCAATTTTTAATCATGGTTTCATTTCCGCATCACTCGTTTGTCTGCATTGCAGGAGATGAATGCGGCACGGCTGAAAATTTTTGTTCTTAATAGTTATTCTTTTCATACCTATATGCAACATCACCTCTTGATACTAATATCATCTAAATCTTTTTACAATGATTGACCAAACTATTTAAATTTTACTTGATTTGAAAAAGATTTCCTTATTAAAAACAATAACAGCGCATATTATGCTTTTAATGCTATATGGAAATTCCTGCGTAAATTATTTTTTTGCTGCATAGATTATAGGCATTGACAGAAGTCGGTGATGGAAATTAAGCATCATCCAGGGCCACTATCTGGAAGGTTTATAATCGATGGAGCCCTAGAATTGCCCTTAGAAAAGGAGATGTCGACATGAAAATTCTTGGGATTAACGCCAGCCCGCGGGGCTCCAACAGCCAAACTCTGCGCCTTGTCGAGGCCGTATTGAACGGGGCCAAGTCGGTAGGGGCCGAGGTGGAGTTAATTGACGTCTGCAAGCTGAAGCTGGAGTACTGCAATGGGTGTCAGGTCTGCTTCAAGAAAGGGGTCTGCATCCACAAGGACGACTTCCAGGGCGTCTACGATAAGATCCTGGCAGCTGACGGCATGGTCTGGGGCTCCCCCAACTATCTCCACAGCGTGACAGCGCAGATGAAGACGCTCGTCGACCGCATGGCTGATGCCATCCACTGCCAGCTTATGACCGGAAAGTATTGCTGCAGTGTTGCCACCGGCGGCAGCAACTCCGACCAGGTCACAGAGTATTTAAGCGGAATTCTCCTGAACTTCGGAAGCTTCGTGACTGGATGCATAGGCGCAAAAATGTCTGAAGGGCCGAAGGCCATGGAGGTGGCAGAGAAGAGGGCGTTTGAGCTTGGCAAGTCTCTGGCAGGCGATATATCGGCCAAGCGCGACTACATCGAGCAGAGGGAGATGCTCGAGGAGAACAGGGAGTACTTCAAGAGGCTCGTGAAGATGCACCAGAGCGACTGGGAGCACGAGTACGAGTACTGGAACAGGCTCAACTGGACCTGAAAAGCGGTCCCTTGGGCGGTATTCTTTTTAAAAACGAGATTTTATTATCTTCGACATACATCTAATTATTATGCTTACACTGGATGAGGGAAAGATGGCGGTCAGGCTCGCCAGGGACGCTTTAACCGGCTACATCGAGAAAAAGGTGCAAATAGAGCCTAAAGGCCTGCCGCCCGTTTTCGACGAGAAGAGGGGAGTTTTCGTAACCATTCATAAGGATGGAGAGCTTCGTGGCTGCATCGGATATCCCCAACCGATTCTGCCTCTGGGACGGGCAATCGTCGATTCGGCCGTCAACGCCTGCTCACGCGACCCGCGCTTCCCTTGTGTCAGGCAAAGCGAGCTGAAAAATATTGAGGTGGAGGTAACGATCCTCACAACGCCGGAGCCCTACGATGTTCCCAAGAGCCAGCTTCCCGAGGTCGTGCGAATCGGCAAGGACGGCCTCATAGTCTCCAGAGGAATGCATTCGGGCCTGCTTTTGCCGCAGGTTGCCCCCGAATGGGGCTTTGATCCAATTGAGTTTTTAGGCCAGACCAGCCTTAAGGCCGGACTTCCGCCAGATGCATGGCTGGACGAGGAGACCGAGGTCCAGCACTTCGAGGCCCAGATCTTTGCCGAGGTCGCTCCCGGCCGTGAGATCATAGAGAAGACATATGCAGATACCACATGCGGAACTTAAAGAGCAAATCCTGATATAAGATAGTTTGAATGATTTCCAGCCAAATTAGTCATTTCCAAAAGAGGCTCTAGAGATGAAGACAAAAATTGCAGCAGCAATTGCACTGGTTTTGACCCTCTGCGCTACAGCTGCATCCGCCGGACCGCTGGATGCCATTGCCTCGCAGGTAAACGAGCAGGTTGGGCAGTCCGGACAGGATCTTGCGCAAAGGGCGGTCGAGCGCATTGCGGAGGGAAATATCTCGAAAGAGAGCATTTCGAACGATCTAAACGCCACAAAAGAGGAGCTTAAAACGAGAGCTGTCGCCAAGATCGAGCAAGAGATAAACAATACAACACAGCAGGTTTCCCAGAGGGCCATAGAGGAGGTAAGAAAGCAGGCCGACCAGATGGAACAGCCGGGGTTCGATATGATCTCCGCCCTGACGGGCATAACTGCTATTGCCTGCCTGCTCATGCTCAGAAGGTCCATTTGAGCACTCCCGGAAATATTTAAGCTGTCACGGAAATCCAAAAAGATGCTGGGAAAAGACAGATATACCATAAAACCAAAACCTGGCCGATTATCAGCCAGATATTTGCGCAGCAGGTGAATCATGCAGAGCCACAGCAACGCAAAATCCACAAACAAAAGGAAGGCTTCAACAGCGCTGCTATCTATTGCCTCGAACGCCGCCTTGACCCTGCTCAAAATAGCGGCAGGTATGGCGGTTGGATCTGTCTCCATACTATCCGAGGCGATCCACTCAGGCATGGATCTCCTTGCAGCGCTGATTGCTTTTTTGGCGGTCAGGACTTCGGGCAAACCGGCAGATGAGGACCACCCTTTTGGCCACGGCAAGGTGGAGAACATATCCGGAACGCTGGAGGCTCTGCTCATCTTTCTGGCCGCCGGATGGATCATATTCGAGTCCGTGAAGAAGCTGCAGCACCCCGAGCCTCTGGGGGATATAGGCTTAGGCCTGATCGTCATGCTGATCTCCGCGGCAGTGAATGTTTTTGTATCTGAGAGGCTCTTTAGGGTGGGCAGGGAAACCGATTCCAAGGCACTGCAGGCGGATGCCTGGCACTTAAGGACCGACGTCTATACATCGCTTGGAGTCGTGGCTGGTTTATGCATCATCTTCCTAGGAGGGCGATACCTCCCGGGAATAGACCTGACGTGGGTGGACCCTGTTGTGGCCATCGGCGTGGCACTTTTAATCATCAAGGCTGCCTACCACCTCACCGTTGAATCGGCCCGAGACCTTCTGGACGTGAGCCTGCCCCTTGAGGAGGAGGAGGGCATAAGAAGGCACATAACCGCCTTTGCCCCCACGATTAGGGGATATCATCGCCTGCGCACGCGAAAGTCCGGGTCCAGCAGGTTTGTGGAGTTTCACGTGAGGGTCGATGCCGGCCTATCGGTGGACGAGTCGCACAGAATCGCCGATATGATCACATGCTCAATCAAACAGCACTATCCTGGAACCACTGTCACCATTCATATTGAGCCATGCAACTGCGCTATGGCCAAAAAGGAATCATGCGGATGCCTGCTGAGCGATGAGGATAAAAGGATCATGATGGCAAATGGCAGATCAACTGCAAAGTGACCAGTGATTGTATGATGAAAAGGATAATGATTGCAGTCGATGGATCGATGCAGAGCATGCATGCGGCAGAGATGGGCATCGACCTGGCCCGGCTTTCAGGCGCAGAGGTGACGGCCGTTTATGTTGTGGACACGGCCAGGCTGACCCAGCTTCCAGGATACATGTCAGTCCAGGGAATGAAGGAAAGCCTGATGGACCTGATGGGAGATGAAAGCGAGAAGGCCGTCGCAGATGTCGAGGATATGGCCAAGAGTGCGGGAGTGGCCTGCCATAAAAAGGTTGCAGGAGGAAACCCTGCTGACGAGCTTTTGAAAATCTCCCAGGAGATGGGAGCCGATCTTCTGGTGATGGGAAGCATTGGGAAGAGCGGACTATCCAAGTTCCTCCTTGGGAGCGTGGCCGAAAAGGTGGTAAGACACTCCAAGGTCCCTGTGCTGCTGGTGCCATCAACGAGGCACTAAAGGACATGAGACCTGAGCCGCATCGCCGTTTCGCGAGCATTCCCCCCTTTTTGATCCTTCGCGGGCTAAAGGCGGCATATGGGTGTCAGGCAGGCATTCAAATTTTAAGAAAAGAAGATAGAGAAGTCCGCTTACAATCCAGCCAACTCATAGACTTCACGCAACTTTTATTTTTGTAAACTATAAGATATCTAAGCGTGAAGTGCCAACTCCTGTCCAATAGAGCAATTGTTTTGATAGCAGGATTGCTGACGATTGTGATCTTCGCATTCGCCTATTTTATGGCTCTGAGCGCCTATCAAATAGAGAGCGAGGACCAGCGCTCAATCTTTGTAATCGGCGATGAAACAGAGCCAGACAGAATTGATGTAGACGCGCGAATCATTTCACTAAACCCAATTGAAGAAGAGGGAAAGCTCAGGCTGGTTCTCCAGCCCAAAGGGAACTTCAGCCAGGGTTTTTCCTGCACTAAAACCTTAAAGCTCCTGGCCCCCGGAGCGGTCAAAGAAAATGGGCTGGGGGAGACCGTTTTTGAGAGGGGAAGGATGATGACGCCGGTAGACCTCGTCTACTCTCTGGAGGGACAGGCCAATGATTACCCCTTTGACTGCCACACCGCCCTCATCGCTCTTGCCCTAAACCAGACCAATCCGGATCGTCCGGTGCCTTTTGTGCTCCGGTTCACGGGAAACATGCCGGGATTCTCGATTAGCATTCGTCCTGCGACCGAGCTGATCGACCTTCCATCCGGTGTCTGGGCCATGAACCTGACTGTGACCCGGTCGGCCACGGTCATCAAGGCCTCCCTTGCAGGAATGGTTGTCATGTGGGCGATAGGCATCGGAGTTGTGGCACTGATACTGCTGATGGCAACCGGCTGGTATAACGTCAGAATGCCTGCTCTGTTTGCAGCCCTGCTCTTCGGACTTTTCAGCCTGAGGAACTCGCTTCCCGGAACGCCTCCAATAGGCACATACAGCGATTTTCTGGCCTTTCTGTGGGTGCAGGGAATTGTCGCCCTCGGGCTGATTGCGGCAATCGTGGCTACGCTGAGACACCGGCCTACTTGAAAGGCGCAGTGCAAGTAAGAAGATGCTGCAAAAGGAACAGCGAATAGCCACGATGCGGCAGCTCTCCCCATCACTCGTTAGTTTCACTGAAATATACCTGCGGCCAACGGTAAGAAGACATCACAAAAGAGATTTTATATCCCATGAGGTGGTCTGTTTTGTGGACAAATGCAAAAAGGCCAGCAGCGAGCCTGTATGCCAGTGGCAGGCAATATTATAATGATAATAAAATGACATCTACGGCCCGTAAGCTGCCAATATCGCGTGGGATTTCATGATCACCAGGGAAGATGTGGAGCATATCAGCTGGCTTGCCAGCATCAAGATAGGCGATGAGGAAAAGGACGAGTTCGTGGAGCAGTTCAACTCCATTCTGGAGTACTTCCACCAGCTCGACGAGGTTGATACCGAGGGCGTGGAGCCCACATACAGGGTCGTGGACCTCTCCAACGTTTTCAGAGAGGATGCGCCCTGCAAATCGCTGACACAGGAGGAGGCGCTGAAGAATGCGCCGCGCAGGGAGAACGGCTACTTCAAGAGCCCGAGGATCGTGTGAATATGCTTTCAAAGCTGAAAAGCGATATGCAATCACAGGGCGCAGAGGAGTACCTAAGCAAGCTCTTTGAAAAAATAGAGAAGAGCCGGCTCAACGCCTTCACATCCCTCGCCAAGGAGAGTGCCCTGGACAGAGCGAGGGAGTTCGACAAGAAGCCCTGGAAGGGACTCATGGCAGGAGTGCCAATAGCGATCAAGGAGTGCATCTCCACCAAGGGCATAGAGACCAACTGCAGCTCCAGAATTCTGCGGGGCTACGTCCCGCCTTACGATGCTCATGTCATCGAGCGTCTGAAGGGCGAGGGCGCAATCGTCATGGGCAAGACCAACATGGACGAGTTTGCCATGGGCACATCCACGGAGACCAGCTGTTTTGGCCCGACGAAAAACCCGTGGGACCTGGACTGCGTGCCCGGCGGCTCCAGCGGAGGCAGCGCTGCCTGCGTGGCCGGAGGGGAGGCTCCCTGTGCTCTGGGATCTGATACGGGAGGATCAGTGCGCTGCCCCGCATCCTTCTGCGGCATCGTGGGCCTAAAGCCGACATACGGTCTCGTCTCCAGGTTCGGACTGGTCGCCTACGCCAACTCCCTGGAGCAGATCGGACCGCTCACGCAAAGCGTCGAGGACACGGCCCTCTTGATGGAGGTCATAGCCGGGCACGACCGGCGCGACTCGACGTCTGCAGAGAACGGAAAGGCGAGCTATCTGCAGGGGCTGAAAGATGGAGTTCAGGGCCTGAAGATCGGCATGCCCAGGGAGTACTTCGGAGAGGGCGTCGATCCTGCTGTAGAAAAGGCCGTCTGGGATGCGATATCCGTTCTGGAGGAACATGGAGCGTCGTGGAAGGAGGTCAGCCTGCCTCACACCAAATACGCTTTAGCGGCTTATTACGTCATAGCCATGAGCGAGGCATCCTCGAACCTGGCCCGCTTCGACGGCCTGCGGTACGGCCTTCGCGTCGGCGAGGATAAGGACTGGCACACCACCTTCTCGGACATCAGGTCGCAGGGATTCGGGCCGGAGGTCAAGAGGAGGATACTTCTGGGAACCTATGCGCTTTCAGCCGGCTACTACGGCCGCTACTACCTGAAGGCCCTGAAGGTGAGAACGCTGATCAAGGAGGATTTCCTCAGGGCCTTCAAGGATGTCGATATCGTTGCGGGCCCGACAATGCCTATTCCCGCATTTAGAATAGGCGAGCGCATCAACGATCCACTCTCGCTTTATCTGGCTGACGTCTTCACAGTCCCCATCAACCTGGCGGGCGTGCCGGCGATCTCCGTTCCCTGCGGGTTTGCCGGGCATCTTCCAATCGGCCTCCAGCTGATCGGGAGGCACTTCGACGAGGCAACGGTTCTGCGAGCGGCTCAGGCCTACGAGGCGGCCACTCCCTTCCACGATGCCCGTCCGGAGGTGATCTAGAATGGAAAATGTCATCATCGGCCTGGAGATTCACGTTCAGCTGAACAGACTGCAGTCCAAGATGTTTTGCGGCTGCTCGACGGCCTACCATGACTCTCCGCCGAACAGTCATACCTGTCCGGTCTGTCTAGGGCTTCCCGGCTCCCTGCCTGTGATCAACAGGAAGGCTGTGGAGTATGGCATCAAGGTGGGATTGGCCTTGAGCTGCAGGATCGAGGATGAGACGTTCTTCTACAGGAAGAACTACTACTACCCCGACCTGCCGAAAGGGTTCCAGATCAGCCAGTACGACTTTCCGCTGGCCACACAGGGGCACATAATGATCCTTGGGGATGACGGAGCCGAGAGGAACATTCGCATCAACAGGGCTCACATGGAGGAGGACCCAGGGCGCCTCGTGCATGCCGGGACCATTGACAAGGCCAAGTACACGATGGTTGACTACAACCGCTGCGGCATGCCCCTGCTGGAGGTCGTGACTGAGCCGGACCTGACATCACCCAAAGAGGCGCGCGCATTCCTGGACAAGCTCAAGAGCATTCTCGAGTATCTGGATGTCTTTGACGGCTCGCTTGAGGGCGCAATGAGGGTTGACGCCAACATTTCCCTGAAAGGTGGAGACAGGACGGAGATCAAGAACATCTCAGGGTTCAAGGGCGTCGAGAAGGCGCTCTCCTACGAGATCACCAGGCAGAAAAACATGCAGAGGCGCAACATCAAGGTTACCCAGGAGACGAGGCACTTCGACGAGATCAGGAACCTCACAGTCTCCATCCGAAGCAAGGTGGGGGCTCACGACTACCGCTACTTCCCGGAGTGCGATCTGGCGGTCATGCGGATCTCCGACTGGGTCCCGGCGATCAGAGCTGCGCTGCCTGAGCTTCCCGACGCCAAGCGGGAGAGGTTCGTGTCGCAGTACGGCATGACCGACGACCACGCAAAGGCCCTGACCTCGGACATCAAGGTTGCCAACTTCTACGAGGCGGTGGCTGCAAAGACAAAGACCACGCCCAGGATGGCCGCCGTCTGGGTGGCGGATGTGCTGAAAGGGGAGCTGAATTACCGCGATCAGGGAATCGATCGATTCTCTCCAGGCCATATGGTGGAAATTGTGGACATGCTCTCGGAGGGCAAGATCACCGAGGACGGCGCAGTGGAGATCATACGCACCATCCTGGACAAGGGCGGGTCGCCGCAGGAGATCGTCAAGTCAAGGGGCCTTGGCAAGGCCGAGGACGAGGCAGTACTGAAGGCCGTTAAGGAGGCGGTGGCAGAGTCGCCTGCGGCTATCGCCGACTACAGAGCCGGGAGCGAGAGGGCACTGAACTTCATCGTCGGCCAGGTGATGAAGAAGACCCGCGGCAAGGCCGATCCGGGAGAAGTTCACAAGCTGGTGAAGGCAGAGGTGGATAGAACCTAATCTATCTTTGCCATATTCACCAACTATTTTTGTGTTTCTAATATATCCTTGCCCTTAGGCGTAAGCCGATACTTCTGCAGTCTGCTCCTAG
>CAZHNU010000051.1:0-25841 GCA_964534145.1 uncultured Methanotrichaceae archaeon
CTAAGTTGCTTTGCCAACCATTCTATCCTATCAACGCCGGGCTGCGATAGGATCAGATCAGCACCGCGCCGTATGTCCTTTGTCGTCTGGATAATCATATCGCGCATGTCCCGTGCAGTCATGCCTGGCGCTCGACTCCCGAACTCGGGATAGGCCCAGGTAGCGTTGATGAGCAGGGACACCGCACCCATGTTCGCCAGCGCTGCTGCCTCATCTAAAAAGCTGGACCTGTCGCCGGGCGCGGGATGGACGAAGATGATGCCTGCAGAAGGCATTCCTGTTGGCTTCACCAGATACGCTTTAATTCGTCCATCACCAGCTGAGGAATAGCTAATATCGTGAACCTCAGCGCGGTTCATATTTTCAATTATGGCGTCATCAATCGCCAATGGAGACTGGCGGTCATAATCGAATATTTGCATCAAATCGCCAAACGGTTTCGCCGGCGAAGAAGGCAGGGTCATGTCCTAACCACTCGTTAAATAGTCATTGGAATTCCAATATTCTAACGCCAATCACGGCACCGCACGGCATCTCAGCCATCGCAGCTTTCACTATGCCGTTAGGGACATAATAAATAACAGATGCTTATGCTAAAATAATTTGTCCTTGAAGACTTGAAGAGATGCTTCAAAGAATCATTGGAGAAGACCCATATCAACCATGTAATTGACAATCTCGCAGAAGCCGTCGCCGTACTTCGCGCTTGAAACGTAATCCGATGCTGCCATCAGCTCAGGAGTGGAGTTGCCCACGCTGGCGCAAAAACCCGCGATCTCGAACATCGGCATATCGCTCCCGCTGTCGCCTATCGCTGCAAACTCCTTCAAATCAATGTCCATGCGCTTTGCAATCCGCCGAAGGCCCGTTCCCTTGTTCACCCTTTTATCCTTAATGTGAACCGCAAAGACTGTATCGATTATGTCAACATCCAGGCCGTGCTCCCTCGCATAGCGAGATGCAGCCTCGACATCGAAGTTGCGCTTCAATGCAATGTCTGTGAACCTGTACCGATGGGAGTTGTAAACCTCAAGGGGAAATGCCTTAGAAAGCTCCTGGTAGGCCCTCTCGCAGACGGCGGGGTCCGCCAGTATCTCCATGTCGCTCTCTGAATGGGAAACCACGCCCCCGTTCTCGGCTATGAAGATGCGGGGCGTTCCCAAAAGAACGGACACGGCTCTTGTAAAACAGTGCGTGTTGCCCGTGACCAGAATCACGGGCGCTTTTAAGTTTCGCACGGCCTCCACGGCAGACGGACATAGGACCCTGTTTCCATCCGTCAGGGTCCCGTCTATGTCCACTGCCAGGGCCTTAATCAATCCTTCACACCATCCGTAGTCACTGTGAATACCGCCTCGCCGTCCGGCAGGTTGGGCGAATCCACAAGCTTTGCAATGCGCTTCTCGCCCTTGGACTTCCTCAGATACAGCCGGAAGGTGGCAGTATGCCCTAAAACGTGTCCACCCACAGGCTTTGTCGGGTCGCCGAAGAAGGTATCGGGCTTGGACATCACCTGGTTTGTGACCAGTATCACGGCATTGTTTAAGTCGGAAAACCGCATCAAGTCGTGCAGGTGCTTATTCAGCTTTTGCTGGCGGTCGGCGAGCGTTCCGCGGCCTACGTACTCCGCCCGGAAGTGTGCCGTCACAGAGTCAACTATGAGCAACCGGACGGGCCGATCAGAATCTTTGACCTTTTCCGCCAGGTCCATGGCGCTTTCAGCCAGCAGTATCTGGTGGTTTGAATTATACGCCCTGGCCACATTTATGTTCTTCAAAAACTCGGCCGCATCCCAGACACTGCCGTCTGGGGCAGGCGGAAGGCCCCGAACCATCTGCTCGATTCTCTCCGGACGGAAGGTGTTCTCTGTGTCTATGATTATAGCCGAGCCCCCAAGGCCGCCCATCTCCCTTGGAAGCTGTATGTTCACTGCCATCTGGTGGGCAACCTGAGTCTTTCCGGAGCCGAACTCGCCGTAAAGCTCAACTATCGACTGCGTCTCCATGCCGCCGCCTAAAAGATCGTTAAAGCCTTTGCTGCCGGTGGTCACCTTGCCGACATGCTTTCGTCTCTCAAGGATTTGATCCCCAGTCTCAAAGCCGCCGATGTCGGCAGCCTCTCTGGCGGCTGCTATTATCTTGGCAGCAGTGCTCTCTCCCACTTCTGCTGCAGATACAAGCTCCCCCGGAGAGGCAACGGCCACGGCCTCAATTGAGTTGAAGCCCGCCTCGCGGAGCTTCTCTGCCGTTGCCGGCCCCACGCCGGGAAGGTCCTCTAATAACTTAATTGGCATCTGTACCTCAGGAAGTGATTTGCGTTTCATATTTAACTCACTTACTAGGGCGGGGCGAAAGTAATCTTTGTGCGCCAGCCGCAGCTTATTTCCAGCTCCTCATTCCATCCGCTTTTGACCTGAGCATCGACGAGATCCGCCCTATACCCCAGGTCCAGGCCCTCAATCAGGCGGACGTGATCTCCCCAGAGCGCCACCTTCACCCGTCCGGTGGCATCCGAGATGTAGATGTTTGCCACCTGGCCGGGAGTGCCGTCTCCCCTCTGAAACTCCCTGACCTCGCCCAAACCCGTGACAAAGCCGCAGACGCTGCAGATCATTCCGGCTTTTAGCTCGGATATAGGGGTGATTTTCTCGGAGTAGCTCACCTTCTGGTTGCTTTTTCTAATGACCGTGTAGCCGCCGGTCTGGATCTCCACCTGGCCGTAACGCTCCCGGGACGATCCGTTTATGACCTCTATCACATCGCCCCCGGCAATTGCCATCCCGGCCTGATCGTTCCAGAGGTTGAGCCGGATCTTTCCGGTCTCATCTCCGAGGAGAACAGTCCTGACAAAACCCTTGGAGCCGTCCTTTCTCACAAACTCCTTCGCCTCGCCCGGATCTACGACCAGCGCCACAAGGTTTACCTCGCCCATGTCTCTTTGGATCTCGGAGATCTTGAAGGGCTCAACGCGGGGCTTTATGTCCAGGTCAACCTCCTCAAGGCTACCGCTTCGGCCGAGGCTTACCTCCGTGCCTGTATAGCCCTCCTTTGCAAGCCCCCGTATCTTCAGGCACTGATCCGCTTTTATGTCACCGGATTTTATGAGCTCAGTCACCTCATCCCAAAGAGCCACCCTGATTGTGCCGGTCTCGTCCCCAACTGTGAGGTTTGCCACCCTGCCGGTTGAGCCGTCGCTGCGTGAAAACTCGCGGACCGGCGAGATGGAGAGGACCTTTCCAGTAAAGATCACCGATCCCGTCTCAGGCTTAATGCTGCCGATCTTGATTAAGACCTCCGATGCGCCCAGGTCTCTGGCCACGAGCATGGCAGCAGTCCTTCTGTCGCAGAGGCCCGCCATGAGGGCAACCTTTTCCTCTATTCTGCCTTCAAACTCCTCCCTCGAGATCTGATCTGCAACCTGCAAAAAGATCTCCTCTAGATCAGGGTCCATTCCCGATCATCCGGCAACTTTGCATTTCTCTGCCAGCCGGAGGTAGGAAGCACCGCAGCGAGATATGAATTCATCGCAGACGCGGAACGGATTGCCGTCATCAACTATTTCGCCGCTCTCAATTAAAACTGCCCTGTGGGATACCTCCTTTACGAAGTCCACGTGATGGCTGACGAGGATTATCGTTGTCCCGTACTCGCGGTTGATCTTCTTGAGGGCATTTGCCACCTCTCTCAGGGTTATCGGATCGATGTCTCCGAAAGGCTCGTCCAGTATCATTATGCCAGGCTTTGCCGCCAGAAGAATGGCTAAAGATGCCCTGACCCTCTCGCCTCCGCTCAGCTGCTCGGGAAGCTTCCACATGACATCCCTGTCAAGAGACATTAAATCGAAGACTGGCTCGGCGAACTTGCGGGCCTCTGTTGTTGGAAACCTGGGGAAGAGATCCTTAAATATATCCCTTGTTAAGCCCAGCGCCTCAAAGGCCGCCTTGGCATCCTCCTCGGACATGTCCGTCAGCGTGTAGATCACATCCAGCACTTTATCGCTGATGCCCATCTCCTCCGCTACAGCTCGAGCATACTCTATCACGTCCTGGCCCTTCACGCCCAGCTGATAGGCTATTTGCTCGAGGATTGTCTCTCCTGTGTAGAGGGCGAACTCCTGGTACATGATCGCCAGATCCCTTCTCACAAGCATCCTCTCAGGCGAATAGGTCACCATGTCTATCCACTTATCCCCGTACCTGTAATACACAGAGCCGGAGTGCGGCAGCCTCACACCCTGCATGATCTTTAAAAGCGTGGTCTTGCCGCCTCCGCTGTTGCCGATAAAGGATGTTATCTCCCCCTCGTTTATATCGAAGTTGAGGTTCTCCATCTTCAAAACCTCGCCGGGACCGACCAGGTAGTTGCGCTGGTAAAGCTCTCTCACCTTTATGATCGGCCTGGTGTCCGCCCTTTCCGCCAGCGGCTCTACCTTTCCAATTCCCGAGAGGAACGAGTCGAGCACATCATTTGTAGCTCCCTCAGCCACGATCTGACCCTTTTCCATCCAGATCAGCCTGTCTGCCAGATATCTGTGAACATCGGGAAGATGGGAAACCACGATTATCGTTAAGCCCAGCTCCTTGTTGACGTTCTTGATGGTGTCCAGCACCTCCTGTTTGGTGGCAGGACATGCCATAGTCGCAGGCTCATCCAGCAGAAGGACCTTCGGCTTCTTGGCCAGCTGCCTGGCGATTAAAAGCCTCTGCTTCTCCCCGCCGCTGAGGATTGTGGCCAGCTGCAACGCCTTCTTCTCCAAACCCACAAGCTTCAGATAGTACATGGCCTCCTCGAAGATGGCATCATAATCAGGGTTCTCAGGGACGGGCAGCACCTCGTAGCCTGTTGTGCGGGAGTAAACCCTACGAACGACGTTTTTCAGGGCGGACTCAGTCCACAGGGCAAAATCCCTCTGCAGATGAATGGCCGTGACGGACATCATCTCCCTGGCAACATCGTCATCCGACTCAGGAGTCACGACCAGGCCGTCCAACACTATCCTGCCAGAGTCGAAACCCTCCATGCCTCGCAGGATCTTCATCAGGGTGCTCTTTCCTCCGCCGCTCTTGCCCACCAGGCCTAATATTTCTCCCCGGCGAACTGAGAAGCTGACGTCCTTAAGGGCCGCAACCTCCCCTTTATCAAGCCTGTAAGTCTTGGATAGATTCTCGATCTGGAGCATTAAGAAATACCTCCTACCTAACTTTGGTTCCCGTCTCAACTCTTTCCTTGGGCTTAAGCAAAACAGCCTTGCCCAAAACATCTGCTGCCAGGAGCATGGCCTGGGATTCAACACCGAATAGCTTGGCCGGCACAAGATTTGCAAGGACGACGACCTGCATGCCGACCAAATCCTCGGGCCGATACGCCTGGGCAATTCCTGCAACCACCTGCCGATTCTCATTTCCTATATCGACGATGAGCTTGAGGAGCTTATTTGAGCCCTTTATCGGCCCGGCCTCTTTTATTTCTCCTATTCGCAGGTCCAATGACTGGAAATCCTCAAAGGAAATCTTCTTTCCCTTTTCCTCTGCTGCCTTAGCGCCCTTTTCCTTTGACTCAGCCTGCGCTATCCGCTCCGAAAACACCCTGTCCAGCTCCTTCACAAAAGCATCCTCCATCTTGCCGAACAGGATCTCGGGCCTTCCCAGAGGCTGGCCTGAGGATACGGGCACAAGCGCCTCCTGGAACGGCATATCCTCTACCTTCCCCGACATTCCGAGCTGCGCCCAGGCTGCCTCCATCTTTCCGGGCATGACCGGCTGCATGAAAATTATAAGGGCCTTTGCTATCTGCAGGCAGCTCAAGAGCACAGATCCTGCAGCCGCCTTATCGCTTCGGACAAGCTTCCAGGGCTCGCGGGACTGGAAGTATGTGTTGCCGAAGTCTGCCAGGGACATGATGCTGTCGGCCGCCTTCTTGAACTCGTACTCTTCAAGGCCTGCGGCCACATCGTTCAGGGTCTCATTTATCCTCTTCGTGACCTCGGCATCAATATCTCCGGCGGGCATCTTCCCGTCGAAGTTCTTGGCAGTAAAGGTCAATGCCCTATTGATGAAGTTCCCGAAGGCTCCGACCAGCTCGGTGTTCACCTTATCGGCGAAGATCTTCCAGGCGAAGTTGACCTCCTTGTTGTGAGATGTGTAGCTGGCCAGATAGTAGCGGAGAAGGTCAGGATGAAGTCCTTTATCCAGATAATCGTCCTGCACCCAGATGACGTAGCCGCGAGATTTGGAGAACTTCTTGTCATCGATCTTCAGCATGCCGCTGGCAACGACCGCTGTTGGAAGGGTGTACCCTGCCCCTTTGAGCATTGCGGGCCAGAAGATGCAGTGGTGGTAGACGATGTCTCCTCCTATGAAGTGAATTACCCTGGCATCCTCCCTCCAGTAGCGCCTCCAGTCCACGTTATTCTCTGCGCACCACTCCTCCGTGAAGGCGATGTAGCCTATGGGCGCATCCACCCAGACGTAGACCACCAGATTATCGTGGCCCAGGAAGGGAACTCCCCAGGACATGTTGCGGGTTATGCACCAGTCCTTCAGCTCCTGGCGAACCCACTCCATGGCATAGTTCCTGGCAGAGGCGGTTCCCCCAAGGGTTTCCAGATAGCCAAGCAGGAAGTCCTTGAACTCCGAAAGGCGGAAAAAGTAGTGTGTTTGCTTCCTGTAGTCCGCCTTGCCGCCGCAGACCTTGCATACTGCGTTCTTGATCTCTCCCGGCTCCAGGTGTCGGCCGCAGCCCATGTCGCACTCGTCGCCGCGAGCAGGCTTGCCGCAGTAGGGGCACTCGCCCTCGACATACCTGTCAGGCAGAAAACGCTCGCATTTGGGACAGAAGGCCAGCTCTATCTCCTGAGGGTAGACATAGCCTCTTTCCATTAGCGCCTTCACGATCTCCTGGGTGCGGTTAAAATTGGAGGGGTTATGGGTGCTTCCGAAGTGGTCGAATTTGATGCCCATGCCCTTGAACACAGAGTCGAAGTGCTGGTGGTATTTTGCCACCAGGGCCTCAGGAGTTATCCCCTGCGACTCGGCGTTCACGACTATCGGAGTCCCGTGGGCGTCAGAGCCGCAGACGAACAGGACATCCTTCCCCATCTTTCGAAGCCCTCTGACGAAGATGTCCGCAGGAACATATGTTCTGAGGTGACCTAAGTGGCAAGGCCCGTTGGCGTAGGGCAGGCCGCAGGTTACCAGAATAGGAGCCGATGACAATTGAGAACACCGCCTCCGTCTATGATATAGGGGACAGATATAGGTTTCCGAAGAGATGTGGAAATTGTATTCAACAGGAGGGCCTGAAGAAAAAGCTTATTATCCAGCCGTTTGGATTAGCTGTATATAACCGCAGGAATTAAGAAAAATTAAATAAGCCATCTCTAATACAGAGGTTATGCAATTCAAAGGGGGGTAGTAAGTTTGAGGTACCTTGCGTTAGTTTTCATGATTGTAATGGCCATAGGCATGTCCCAGGCCTATCCGCTACAGGGCGGAGACGGCAGTGTCAAGGCCACGCTTTTTGGAGCCGTCAGAGCTCCGCTGCAGGATCAAAACGCCACCGAGGAGATTTTGAAGCTCGATATAGGCCTCACAGGCGCACAAAACGCCACCTATGAGCTGGTGGACGATGACAATTACGGCTTTTCGCCGCTCCTTTATAAGAACCTTCAGCCGGGGAGACAGCTGCTCTACTTCATCGCGCCCAAGGACGACTTGTTCAAGCTCATAAAGATTGCACCCATCGGGGGGACGCCCTTCGACATCAACTGGTGGGCAACCCCCAAAGGCATCAACGAAGATCTTATCATCAGATATTACGGAATCACCGACCTGATTTGGGATCAGGAGCAGCAGGCGATAGTGTTCGAGCTGAGAATCGGCAATAACGGCACTGATCCGCTCTATTTGGGCCCGGAGAACTTCACGTTGCTCGACCAGTGGGACTGGATATACTATCCGGTTGTGGGATTCGAGCCCACTATGGTAGAGCCTCAAAAGGCAACAGGCCGAGTGAAGGTGGGATTTAGCGGCATATCGCTTCAGAGCAGGCCTGCGAAAATTGCCTACGATTACGGCCTACCCAACCAGATTATCATCGATCTGGAAAATGATGCGGGACCGCTCTCAGATGATTTGGTCTACGGCAACGGGACTGCCTCAGCAAAAACCTCGCCTGCTGCCTCCGTCGTTCCAGCCGGGGATACAGAGGCCTCATCCGAGACGGATAACGAGACGTCTCCAAGCCAATCCACTCAAAGCCAGTCCACTACAAATCAGCCATCTTCCCCGGCATCAGCTGCAGCAGTACAGAGCCCTGCAGGAAGTGACCAGCTGAACCAGACACCGCAAAACATGACGACAGAGAAGAAGATCCTTTCCTTGAAGGATCAAATCAACGCAAGCAAGAGCAGGCTGAAGGGCGTGGGAGAGGAGGACGCCTCTGAAGGGGAGTCGACTATAGGAAAGAAGATCAACTCCAGCGTTGAGGGGACGAAGGAGAGGCTCGCGAAGGCCAGGGAAAGGCTGAAGTCGAACAACCAGTCGGCCTGAAGAGGCAGACATAATAAAATATATTAGTAAGTTATGGCTAAGACTTATGAAGTAGATTAATCTACTCCGCATGTCGGATCCCGAAGATGACGGTTTGGATGTTGGAGGAGTATCGAAGATGAAATGCGCTGCCCTGATCCTGATATTGATCCTCGCCCTTGCCCTGGCGAAAGGATATCCCCTGCAAGGAAGCAATGGAGCTGTGAACTGCACCGTCTTTGGAGCCTTTAAGACTCAGTTTAATCCAGGGGACGCGAATGCCGGCAAGAACTCCATCTTCAATGTGGACGTCGGCCTCGTCAGAGCCAATGCATCCGACAGCTCTGCCGTTAAGGCTACCTACATGCTAATAGACGGCAACGACAAGGCCTATGGAACAAGAGAGGATTACACAAAAGACCTGCAGCCCGGCAGATGGATCCTGGGCTTTGTCGTTCCAAAAGAGGCCGTGGCCAAGAGCCTGATAGTGGACCCAATAAAAGCCGAGGACGGCGAACAGTTCACAATTCCCTTCGAGGAGCTGATCAACTCCAGCAACGGCAAAGCGACGCTGCGCTATTACGGCGTTCTTTCCACTAAGAGCGAGTCCAACCGCAGATCTGTAGAGTTCGACATCGGCATATCCAATAACGATACATCAAGGCTCTCGTTAAGCGGGAAGAACTTCAGCCTTATAGACCAATGGGGATGGAGATACGACAGCAAAGCCTACAATAAGTATAGCGGAGAGGGATTCCCCGCAGTAGAATTGGTCCCGAACCAGACCATAAGGTCGAGCGTACTGTTCAGCTACCTGTCTCCGCTCAGCAGGCCTGCGCAGCTTTCTTACAGGTACAACAACAGCAGCACGATCACTATCGACATCGACTCTGAAAAAGGGCTTCGATCCAGTTACGGAGCATCAAATGAGGGCAACGGGGGCTGCAACCAGCCTGAGGAGGCCTCGCCCGACACCCTGGCAGGGTCCATCAAGGCCTCGAAGTCAAGGCTCGCAAAGGTCAGAGAGAACCTGAACTCAAGCGCCTGATGGGAGACTTAAAAACCATAGATGCCAGCACCACCAGCAGCAGGATAAGCTGCAAAAGGCATCAGCAAGAGCAGGCATTTCCTGGACACTGAACACTGCATTGCAGGGACGGGAGACGCCGCTCTTGCCTTCTTTGAATCGTTCTTCTGCCTATCCCCCCATTTCCAGTCCCGTTCTCCTGTCCTAGCCCTGGATTATTTCGGCGCTGCGGGCCTCATCAGGAAGGATGATCAACCTCTTCCCATTAAAACCGCTAAAGGTTGTCGTTTTATTCGATGTCGATTCGGCTTGCAGATCCTGGACGTTCTGCGGAGGATGGAGGGATTCGGGCATTAATGTGAACGCTGTATTCAATGAAACCTGCCTGAGAAGGTAATCTTCAGCAGAAACCCAGGCGGTCCAGACGGTCTCACTGCTTGACAGGCCATCGTCATTTGCCAGGGAGTCCGCGTTGATATCGGGAAGCGCAATTGGGGACCCGGAGACGGCTTCCAAAGCCTGAGACGCGATAATCCTCCGGCCGACATCCGGACTAGGTGCAACCCTGAGCTTATAGCACCTCTCTCCGTCTATCTGCTCGCTGCCCAAAATATCTACCCTGGACCCGGAGATCATTTTCGTCAGCCTTTGAAGCTCATCCTTCTCCTCAATCGCCCTGGATTCGTCAGATATGGCACTCTTCGTCCATAAATTGTCCTCGCAGGCGTAGAGGAATCCATCTAAGAGGAAGGCCTCTGCCAAGCACTCTGTTGAGCCGCCCTGACAATCGATTCTTGTGGATTTGGAGGAGATGCGATAGGCCAGGTCGGCCAGGTCCAGGTATCCATCGTTTTGCTCGCTGTTAGATGCTTCCAGGGCCATGTTCCCGGCATCGCTCAGAAAAGAGGTGCTGGCTTCAAGGCCGTCAGAGTAGCTGTAGCTTTCTACATTTTCCAGCGAGCTGGTCATCAAACGCTGAAGATTCTCAGCATGGCTGCTTTGTGTGGCAACAGCACAGGTCGGACAGGTGAGATTTTGCGGGCAGGAGGGATCGCACTCAGAACCTGTGCTGCATCCGATCCCAGTTGGACAGCTCGCGCCGGTTACGCAGCCGGAGCTGGTTGGGCAGTAGCTGCTGGTCGTGCAGCTGGAAAAGGTCGGGCACAGCAGTGCCGTGGGGCAGTCGCTGCCTGAAGGGCAGGAGCCCTCAGAAGGACAGTTGCTGCCCGTTGGACATGTACTGCCGGTTATAATGCCGTTGCCGGTGGGAAACTGTGGATTGACCTCGCATCCTCCGCCAACAGGACACGCGCTGCCGGTAGGACAATCCGCCCCCGTGATGCAGCTTTCACCTGTTGGGCAGCCGCCGCCAGTCGGACAGCCGGCCCCGGTTGTGCATTCAGCGCCCGTGACACAGACGCTTCCGGTTGTGCATCCCGCTCCGGTTATGCAGCTCTCGCTGGTTACGCAGCCGTTGCTGCTGGGGCAGTCTGAGTTTGTCGTGCAGCCTGATCCAGTAGGGCAGGACGATCCCGTCAGGCAACCTGTTCCTGTGGGGCAATCGCTGCGGGTAATGCAGCCGCTGCTGCTGGGGCACTGGGAGTTGGTTATGCAATCTGACCCGGTAAGACAACTGCCGCCCGACGGACAGGTCGATCCAGTTGTACAGTCCGTTCCTGTGGGGCAGGAGGGACCGGTTGTGCAGCCGGACTGCGTAGCACAGCCAGACCCCGTAGCGCAACCTGACCCTGTAGTGCAACCTGACCCTGTGGTACAGCCGGGTCCGGTAATACAACCAGATCCAGTAGTACATCCCGTGCCCGTAGTGCAGCCCGACCCGGTGGCGCAACTAGATCCGGTGCTGCAATCGGATCCCGTCGGACAGCCGGAGCCTGTACTGCAACCGGACCCCGTTGGACAGCTGGAGCCAGTGCTGCAATCGCTCCCTGTCGGGCATTTGCTGCCGGTGGGACAACTGGACCCTGTAACACATATGTGGGTTACGCAATTGCAGCTGCTCACGCACTGATTCCCCGGGCAGTCGCACCATGTGACACAGTTAGCACTAGTTGGACAACCGCCGCCGGACGGGATGTTGACTCCTGAAATAAAGTTCGCATCAGCTGCGCCATCCATCCCTATAAGAAGCATAATAATGACCGAAAACAATATTAATTTGATCATTAAAAACAACTCACTGATTTTTAATAAGGTCATATGTCCAGTTTTAATAAAGACAGAGGAAGTAAGTATACTAATATTACATTATAATGACTTATAAAGTATTTGATTTAGTAATCGTATTATCTACAAAAATGTTTAGGAACATTTTAATTGATGGCGGGCTTAGGCAAAACAGCAGTTGCCCTGTTAATATTAAAAAAGCGAATCGTTCATTCGATCTGTCCTAAGAGGCTGTCTAATAGAAAAGGCCCTCTTGATTTTTGGCTGCTGCATTGGCCTTGAGGAATCTCTGCCCCGCCATCAAGACCGCTTGACGACATCAACGCTGCATCAATGTGACCCTTTTGGAGGCGCCCTTAGGCTATGATGAGCGACGTGTCCTTTGAGTTCTACTAGGGTTTGAAAACTCATCATGAAACGCCCATGATTATCAGAACAAAGAGAGACAGATCGTAGATGGTGTGAGCGATGGCGCATGTGGAGGTGTTGGTGCGTTTTCTTAAGAAGGCAAACGCAATGCCAGCCAAGAATACGGAAAGCAGGGCATCCCAGCCGTACTGGTAGGCATGCAGGGATGCAAAGAGAACGGCAGGCCATATCATCCCGAATCTGGGCTGAAGCACACCACGAAAGGCAAGCTCCTCACCTACCCCTGCCGATATGGAGAGAATGAGAGCGCCTGCAGGCGTTAGAGCGGTGCTGAAGAGCTGCATTACAAGGTCGGGATCTGTCGTCCTCCAGCCCATCATCTCCCAGAATGCCCTGATGCCCTCATCTATGACGGCGAAAGAGACGACCATAACAAGGGAAAAGGCCACGGCAATTAAAACCTGGCCAATCGTCGGCATGACGAAGGCCAGGCGCTTTAATGACTGATTAAAGTCCCTTTTTATAAAAAGTCCCACCATCATGAAGGAACCGAATATGGTCCAAAGCAGCGAATAAGCGAATAGCCTCATCGTCTCCTCCGTGCCCATTTGCATCTCATCCAGGGATTGCAGGACATAGGGAGAAAGAAGGGGTGGAGCCCCTGCGGCGATCAGAGGAACCAGGGGAAAGAGGGTGACGGCAATCACCATCACCAGGGCCAGGGCGTGAACGAAGGACTGAGGATCGATGGGGACCCATCTTGCGCAGATGAGCCTGAATTTAAATAGGAACCCCAGGAGGCTCAAGAGCGCAGCCATGAGACAGAGCCCGGCCATTCGCGCCATGCCGTCCAGTGGAAGGCTTTCCAGCTCCGATGTTCCAGAGAGGCTTAATGCACCAAGGCCCAAGGAGAAAGCGGCTATCAATGCAATTAACAGCAGACACCAGATGACGGCAATGGGCCGAACGCGGCCGTCCTTTTCCCCCAAATATGCCAGCACACAGAGAAGGACAAACGGCAGAACCTCCGCAGAGCTCTCGATGAACAGCCCCAGCTCATCTCGTGCCGCCCCAAAGGATGCTAGCAGGAGATAGAAGGCCACCAGCAGTGCGGCGGATATCAGCATAAATTTGCCACTTAGAAGATAAGTTCGGCTCATAGGTGAATCATTTAATTAAGTTATATCCGATGCTCATATTAATAAACTGGATACTTCCTTCGCACCGTTTCCCCTCATCTCCGCCTCCATCCCGGCCTGACCTCAAGAGACTATTTATGTTAAGAACTCAATCCCGCGAAATTGCCAGCTTCCAGCTGTCAGCCGAAAAAGGGGACTTTATACGGTAGAGCATAATAACAGAGCCACGCGTCTTTCCGATCTCCCGCCGGCACCTCTGCCAGAGGAGAGAGAGCATAGGCCAGAAGGGCCGAGGATCACAGTGATAGACTACGATGAGTATCACTATCACGAGGCAGAGATCAAAGATGTGAACGAGTGCTTCATCTTCAAGGAGAAGCCAACAGTCACATGGATAAACATTGACGGCCTGCGGCAGGTGGACATACTGGAAAAGCTGGGCGCATGCTACGGCATCCACCCTCTGGTGCTGGAGGACATCCTGACCGATCAGCGACCCAAGATCGAGGATTACGAGAGCTACATATTCATCGTCCTCAAGATGGTTTACTATGATGAAAAGAAGGAAGTGGATACCATCGATTTCGACCAGGTGAGCCTGATTTTCGGCCCTAATTTCGTCATATCCTTCAAAGAGAAGGAGGTGGACGTGTTCGATCCCATGAGGGAGAGGCTCCGCATGGGAAAAGGCAGGATACGGCGGCTCGGGACGGACTACCTCGCATACTCGATGATCGATGCCATCGTCGACCACTACTTCATAATCATGGAGAAGCTGGGGGAGCGGTTCGAGGACATTGAGGATGCAGTCGTTGCCAACCCGGACCCATCGACGCTCCCCGAAATATACAATCTGAAAAGAGACATGCTGTTCCTGCGCAAATCCGTCTGGCCCCTGAGAGAGGCCATCAGCAAGATGCAAAGGCTTGACTCGCCCCTCATTTCGGAGGCTACCAAGATTTACCTGCGAGACGTGTACGACCACACCATCCAGGTAATCGAGAACATAGAGACCTTCAGGGATATGTCCGCCTCCCTTCTCGAGACCTATCTCTCCTCCTTGAGCAACAGGCTAAACGAGATCATGAAGGTGCTCACAATCATATCGACCATTTTCATCCCGCTGACATTTATCACCGGGATTTACGGCATGAACTTCGATTACATGCCTGAGCTGAGAGCCTCATGGGGATATCCCGTTGTCGTCGCCATCCTGCTGGCTGCAGCCTTTACAATGCTGATCTATTTCAAGAGAAAAGGGTGGCTATAAACGAGAACGGCTTAAGAATGGCTTAGCTTGAAAAAAGGAAACATGGAGTTCATCAGCGCGCCAGGATCGCCTCGCATCGCTGCTTTATCCGTTCAAGTATGTCCATGTCATACGGCTGGTGCGTGGGCACGATTATCTGGGCTGATGCGCCGGTGTAATCGGGTGCGGCCGTTGCTCCGTCCTCAGAAATCGGGATTCTCAGATCGCGGGCGATCTCCTCAATCATGGGCGTCAGGGGCTTAATCGCCCGCGATGCCCTTCCCCTCTCGCGGTACTGCTGCAGCAGAGCATCAATTTCTGCCGCCAGAGGCTCGATCTCGCCATCTCTGCAGGCAGTGCAAATCGCCTCAGCGCTTTCCTTCAGCTGCGAGAGGGTGCGCGCCGAAGCCTCCATCAGCTCTCCCGTATAATGCTCTTTAATTTTCTCGCTGTATCCGGGGGAGGCTATCAGAAGATCTATTTCCTTTAATCTCTCAAGGTCTGTCTCATCGGGCTTATAGGGGTTGACAACCAGGTAGTTCAGCCCCAGACGCAGGCCCAGGCTCTCGTACATGGGAGTTACCCCCAGGGATCTCCTGCCCCGCATGATCGCCCGGCGAACGGCCTCGGGGGCCGTTCCGCTCAGCCCGAAGTAATCGGCAAAGGCCCTTGTGGTGGTGATGACCTTTGTCCTTCCCTGCCGTACAGCGCTGATAAGCCCCATCTGCTCCAGCTCTTTTACATGGGCGTAGCTTTTGTTGCCCCGAATCTCGGCCAGCTCGCTCTGTTTTACCGGCTGCTTGTAGGCGATAATGGCCAGAGTTCTAATTAGAGGAGCATCTATCTCTTTGGGGGCTACAGAGATTATTTTTGGTGCTAAAGCGGACCTGACCTGCATTGAGTATCCGTCTCCAACGCATCTGATCTCAAGGCCGCTGCCGCGAGAGGCATACTCGCTTGACAGTTCCTCAGCCACCGCAGCCGCATTCTCCTCAGGCAGGCCTGAAAGGCTCGCCAGCTCCTTTCGATAAAGAGTCCTTCCTGCGGCAAATAGCGCCGCCTCGACCACTGCCTTTGCATCCTGCACCGTCAAAGAGATCACTTGCGCCGATATTTCGGCGCGAATCAGGCTTTAACCTTGTGGCAGATAGCGAGGACTGAAAAGGGAGATAATATCCCTATGCTGGGGCTGCAGGCCAGGGGATTCTTTGTCGTGAGCTCTCTCTTCGCGAAACTTCAATAACCTAAGGTTAGTATTATATACTTATTCTTGCAACATCAAAGAGATGGTTGATTTCAAGAGCAGACTTGATGGTGCAAAGACCTTGGCAGATATATTCGAGGTGGTCAAGGCAATAGTGCTGCGGAGCATGAAAAAGAGCAGGGGCGGACTGATGCTGGGGATGGCTGATCTCGGCAACCATCCGAGGGGCTTTCTGGGCGGATTCTTTACAGTCGGCTCAAATGTCATAGTCCTGAACAAGATTCCCCTGCAGAGAATCGCCGAGACCAGGCCCGAGCTGTATAAGCCCTATGCATTTCACGTTCTGCTTCATGAGTACATACACTCGCTAGGATACCTTGACGAGCGCACTGTCAATTCGAAGGTTTACGAAATTACAAAGGATGCTCTCGGAGATGAGCACCTTGCAACACAGATTGCAGCCGGCACAGAGAGCTTCATTCCGAATCTGGTCTATCCGGATGCTGCATGGAAGGCGGATGATTACAGAATTGAGCTGGAAAAGGATTTCGACAGGTCCAGCGCATCGTATATCGCTTAATTAGCAGTTAAAGGCTGTAGATTGGAAAATGAGGCCCGCCGGAGGATATTTTGAATTACTGGACTGGCACTTTAAATTGCTTCGCGGGCCCGGCCGACTTGCTATCAATATACTAACAGAAATAATTATTTAATCGAAGATCGTTTATAGTATAAATTTTAGATTTATTTTACCGATGCTGGTTGTTGCAAGAGCGATAATATGACAAGCGATGAACTATCAGAGAATATTGCCAATAGAGAAATAAGCCTACAAAACAGCTATGAGGACATCATCGCGCTCATGAACTCTACTCAAGACCTGATACTCATCATAAATCCGCAAGGGATTATTTTACAAATTAACGATAGTGCATACAAGGCATTAAGGAGAGCGTCCTCTGATCTCATTGGAAAGAATGTCCTGGAAATGCTTTCAATAAGCGCTGCCACAGAACGAATGAGACATCTAACCCAGGTTTTGCAGAGCAAGCAAAGCCATTACTTTGAGGATGAAAACCATGGAAGACATTTCTCTCATACCCTCTACCCTGTTTTGGATTTATCGGGCAGAGTTTCCAGAATCATCATCGTGGCTAAGGACATAACCAAACGAAAAAGTATGGAAGAGGAACTGAGGAGGACAAAAGAGGAGCTGGAGAAAAGAGTCGCTGAAAGGACGGCAACCCTCACGGAAATTAACTCTGCCTTACAAATAAGCGAGGCGCGCTTCCGCGAGATGGCCAAGCTCCTGCCCGACATAATATACGAAATGGACACGAATCTTCGCGTCATTTATGCCAACCTTGCCGGCCTAAAGGCCTTCGGATACTCTGAGAAAGATATACAGGCAGGCATTCCAGCCGATCGGTTGTTCGCCGATGGCGAGTACGAACAAGTCATAAAGGCTTCAGCAGAGATTGCCAGAGGAAAGGCCCCCGAGCCGCACACATATATGATGAAAAGCAAGGACGGAAGGTCCATTCTTGGAGAGCTGATCACCGCTCCAATCAGGGATGCCAATGGAGATCTCAAAGGCTTTCGCGGCGTTGTCCACGATATCACAAATCGAAGGATTTCAGAAAATAAACTGAAGGCAGCGCACGACAAGCTATCGAGCATCATAGATTTCCTACCCGACGCCACCTTTGTGATAGACCGCGAAAGGAAGGTCATCTCCTGGAATCGAGCCATGGAGGAGATGACGGGAGTAGGCAAAGAGGACATCATCGGCAAGGGAGATTACGCATACAGCATTCCATTCTACGGAGAGCCCAGGCCGCTCCTCATAGACCTGATAGATAAATGCGATGAAGAGACTGAGTCGAGATACCTAAGCATTGAAAGAGGCGAGAGGAGAATCTGCGGCGAGGCCTATGTGCCGTCCCTTTTTAACGGCAGAGGAGCTTATGTATGGGTTACCGCGTCTCCGCTTTACGATAGCGACGGCAGGCCAATAGGCTCAATTGAGTCCATAAGGGACATTACTGCCCGAAGACGCGCTGAAGAAGCTCTTGTTGAATCCAAGGATTACCTTGATAAAATAATAAATTCAATCGGGGATCCCGTATTTGTCAAGGATAGACAGCACAGGCTGGTTATGGTCAATGATGCCGAATGCAGACTGGCCGGACGCAGCCGTGAGGAGATTCTCGGCAAAACTGATTATGACATCTTCCCAAAAGAACAGGTGGACGTGTTTTGGGAAAAAGACGAGCTTGTCTTTGAGACGGGAAAGGAGAACGCGAATGAGGAGACCATCACCGATGCACAGGGGCACGCCCGTACGATAATCACCAAGAAGACGCTTTATACAGATAAGGCTGGAGAGAAGTTCATAGTAGGAGTAATAAGGGATATCACTGAAAGAAAGCAGGTTGAGGAAGACCTGCATTATAAGGACCGGTTGCTAGGAAGCGTGGCTCTTTCCACCAATATCCTCCTGACTGAGACGGATATAGATTCCGCAATCAACCAGACCATCGAGCTTCTGGGGTCGGCGGCCGATGTGGATCGGGTGATAGTCTTTGAGAATAAAATCGCTGCAAATGATGAGCACCTTCTAAGCGAGCGTTATGAGTGGACGAAGGAGACGGTCACACCTTATAGGGATTTCCTCAATTTGCAGGACATGCCCTACTATCCCGCAATGTCTCGCTGGTACGAGACGCTTTCTGCAGGATATCCAATTAGGGGGCCGGTTAAGGCCTTCCCGGTGCCCGAGAGAAAGATCTTGGAGCCTTTGAAGGTTAAATCACTTCTCTCCATCCCAATAATAATTGAAGGACAGTTCTGGGGCTTCATAGGCTTTGACGATTGCATAAGAGAGCGCGCATGGACTGGCGTAGATGTATCAATTCTCCAGGCTGCTGCAGCCTCCATCGGAGGAGCGATTGCCAGGAGGCGTGCAGAGGACGACCTTCGAGATGCAAAGGAGGTCGCGGAATCGGCAGCCAAAGCCAAGTCCAACTTCCTGGCAAACATGAGCCATGAGATCCGAACTCCGATGAACGCAGTCATCGGACTAACCGGGCTTCTCTTAAACACTGAGCTTAGCGAAGAGCAGAGGGAGTATGTGGAGATAATAAGAAGCAGTGGCGACTCCCTGTTATCAATTATCAACGATATTTTGGACTTTTCCAAGATAGACAGCCAGAAAATGGAGCTGGAGGCTCAGTCTTTCAGCCTGAGAGACTGCATAGACGATTCAATCGATCTGGTGGCCCAAAGGGCATCGGAAAAATCTCTGAGGCTGACGTTCGCCATTGACAAAAGCGTTCCCGAGATGATTAAGGGCGATCCCACGCGGCTGCGGCAAATTTTAATTAATCTGCTCACCAATGCCGTAAAATTCACGGATAAAGGCGAGGTAACCGTTTCCGTCCTTGGCCGAAAGCTCGAAGGCATGAAGCACGAGATATGTTTTGCGGTCAAGGATACGGGAATTGGAATTCCAAAGGAGAAGATGTGCAGGCTGTTTCAACCCTTCAGTCAGGTAGATGCATCAACCTCACGCAGGCATGGCGGGACAGGCCTAGGCCTGGTCATCAGCAAGAGACTGGTGGAGCTAATGGGAGGAAGGATCTGGGCAGAATCGAAGGTAGGCAAAGGCTCGACATTCCGCTTTACCATACAGGCAGATGCGGTAGATGCTGATGCAGAAAAACAGGCTGCCCCAAGAGCCGACAGAGAGACTGAAAAGGCAGCTGAAAGCCGTGAGCTGCACGGTCGCATCCCCTTAAGAATATTGCTGGCTGAAGACAACGCAATTAACCAAAAGGTTGCCCTGAAAATGCTCGGAAAGATAGGGTATGACGCAGACGTTGCAGCCAATGGATTTGAGGTGCTGGAGGCATTAGAGCGCCAGCCCTATGATGTGATCCTAATGGACATCCAGATGCCGGACATGGACGGCATAGAGGCCGCGAAAAGGATCCGCAAGCGCTGGCAAGATGGGCCGAGGATAATTGCAATCACTGCCTATGCCCTTGAGGGGGATAGGGACAAGTGCCTTCGTGCAGGCATGGACGATTACATAAGCAAGCCCGTGCAGATGGAAGAGCTTCGCAGAAAACTCTATAAGATTGCCGAAGGACTGAATGTTGGCTAGACTACCAGCAAAATCCATAATTGTTTAGCTTCCCCACCAATTGCCGATTACTATGGAATCTGATTTAAACAATAAGATGCAACTACTGTATGGTGAAAATTATGAAGACATTATGGTTCATGAGCATTCTTTTATTTGGCCTATTGGCAGGTGCTGCATCAGGTCAAGAGTCCTGGAATCTAGGGTCGTCTGAGGATTGGTTAAGCGTAGGTCCCGTAAAGCATGTGGGCCCATATTACATTCCCAATAGCGACCTTCCTGAAGGAACCCAGAAATTTCTAAACACTTATCCCGGATATACGCCGTTTTATTATTGGTATTACTATCCGGTTTACAGTCCGAGCTATTATCCGATCAATTATTGGGCTTCGTACCCTTACTACTATCCATATTACTACAATCCATACTACTCTGGTTCCGACTCATTTCGGCTGGGAACATTCGGCCAATTCCACGGAGGCAACTATTAGCAAGGTCGGGATTTGAACACAAAGGAAAGCCCAGGAACGAGGGCTTTCAATCTTGCATCAGCCGCTGCAGGAGACGCTGTCGAAACCGCTGGCGAATGCGCTGTCAACTCAATCTCTCATTTCGAATGGATACGGGAATATCTCCGACACCATTTCTGTCGTATAGTTTCCATCATCTCCCAGGATCACCAGAATGCCTCTTCCGAACTCGTAGAGTATCTGGCGCTCGTCACCTGTCGGCGCAGCCAGCCTTCCGTCAGGGAGGTAGTTGGCCACTGCCCTGATGCTGCTGTCGCCCTCTGATATCGCCTTGAAGACTGCTACCTCCAGAGCGCTGGCTGTGAGGCCGTAAAGAGCATTTTCGACGTTGCAGCCGGTGTAGATTCGTCCCGATGCGGTGAGCACTGCTGAACCCACCGTGTAGCGGGAGTAAGGGGCATAAGCTCCATCGCCAGCCTGACGCGATGCGTTCACCAGAGCCAAAGCTTCCACGCCGCTAAGCTCTCGAACGAACCATCTGCGGTAAAGCTGGTCGTACCTCCCGCTCTGCACCATCTTCTCCAATCCCCGGTCAAGGGACTGCAGAAGCTCTGGATCTCTGGCGCCAAAGTAGACGGAATGCATCTCCCATGGAATAGCAAGCGCTCTGACGCCTGAGATGTTCTGCTGGTTAATCCTATACCACGTGGTGGAGCCTCCGCCCACAAAGGCATCGACATCTCCCCGAAGCATGGCCCGTAGGCCCTCGCCCTCTGAATCGTATGCCACCGCCTGGATGCCCGTCCGGTTCCTCAGGAGGTCCAGGGAAATGCTCCCATCCTCTACAGCCACACGTCTCCCCTTGAGCATATCAGAGGACTTGATATCGCTATCCTCCAAAACAAAGGTCAGTATATCAAAGGTTCCGTGGGGGAGGGCTGTGAAGTTGTACTGTCTAAGCCTCTCCTCAGTCTTGACCAATCCGCCGATCACGTCCGCATCTCCATGCTGGAAGGAGAGCCTGGCGTCGGCCCAGATCATGGGCTTTGGGAACACCAAAAAGCCCTCCTCCTCGCCAATGAGCCTCAGCAGGTCCAGCTCGAAGCCCTGTGCGAAGTCGTTCTCCTCATAGGTATAGGGAGCGAAATCGCGGTCGAACACAAATGTTATTGAGGCCCCACTTTCCGTTATTGAAGTTCCGTTTCCATTACCCACCAATCCAGCCGTGCTGTCGGGCACTGCAGCTGCGGCCAGTCCGCCTGCTATAAAGCCAGCCACAAGTATGGAGACTATTAAACCGATAAATAGCCAAATGGTTCTCATGCGTTAAGATAGGTAACTGTCAGAATAAATTTTTATCCTCTGGGCATCAGTGCTAATTTCGGACCCTATCATATATATTTTCTTATGAAAGATTAGATAAGCAATAAAAAGATATGCTGATCATATTAATTATATATAAAAAATAGATAGTAGCAAATTATATATAAAGATGACCGAAAAACTGTGATTCTAGATCGAAGAGAGTAGCAAAGAGGTTAAAATAAAGCTATATTCCCATTTGTTTTTTATAGTAGTTGCGGATTTTTATTTATCATGGATGAGCTAACGGTTGAATCTGTATTTGGCACAAAAGCCGGAATCATCTGGAACGCACTGAACGATAATGGTCCCAGCACCATTGGCAATCTTGTGAAGACCACTTCGCTCAGCCGTGAAGAGATCTGCTGTGCGCTTGGATGGTTGGGTCGCGAGAACAAGATCCTGATAGACATACACGGACGGGCAATGATCTTCTCACTACGAGAGGCGGAAGGACGCTGGAACGCCTCAGAGGACACAACAATCGGAGACGCTATGCAGGAGGATCAGGCAATACAACCAACTGGCGCAACACAGGATAATGCTAAGGCGGCCAGATCGGCCAAAGCCCAAATTACGGATCCGGCAGCCGTAAAAAGAGCATTAGCCTTCATACTCTCTGAGTTCGAGGCAAATCGTGAGCCTACCCCCATACAAGTATCTAAGGCAGTTGGCATGTACAGCAGACAGCTGGGCAAAGCTCTTTCCAGACTGGATCTCAAACCGGAGTCCATCCGTAAAGGCGGCAGAAGTGTCAAGGTCTACCCGCTTGCCTTGAAGGCACAAGTATGGGAATTGGCAGCACTTGATGAGGATGGACTGGAAAAAATGGCCGTGGCGAGGGCAAGAGCGACGGAGAGCAGGGAAGAGAATCAAGAGCGGTATACCGTGTTCGATTAATCTATCTACCAAAATATTTACCTCATTGCGCCAAACCTGCGAGACAGAATCCGGAACAAAACCTGATATGCAGAACAAAGCCTGAAATGCACAGCAAAGCCTGACATGTACAATGAAATCAGCATCACAACCCGCGTGAAATACGTCGTCATAGCCATCCTGCTTTTCCTCACTGGATTAGCCCTGATGCTCGCATTCTTTTTGATATTACCGATCCTATTTGCCCTGGCCGCCTGGGCGTGGGCGGGGATATTCATTTACCTGGCCGCAGTGGGAAGACCATACAGCGACTTTGCCGGGACGCTGCGCTGGCCCAAACGCCGGAGAAGATTTTAAGCTTAACCCTAAATAGATAAGCATCCATAACCAGGTGACAATAAGGTGGGAACGGTTCAAGAGGTAGAGGCTAGAGACGCATCAAAATAGCATATGGCGATCCTGCGACCCTTGATCAGGAAGCTTTAATATTCCCACCAGAGAATCACAGCATATGAAGACAATCATAATCCTTGTTGGCCTCTTGGCGGCCGTTTCTCTGGCCGCGGCCTATACTCCCGAACAGCAAACAACAATCGACGGCCTGCGGCTGTCATTCCAGATCGGCCAGGCGTACAGCAAGGCCATCCAGGGCCAGGATATCCCAGCCTTCAATGCTCTGGTCGATCAGTGGAATGCATGGGTGGCAATGAACCTTGGAAACGACACTTCTTTGCTCATGGCAAAGATGACGGGACCTGTCGATCTGCAGAAGCCCTACTTTGCAGCCGGAAATGGCACTACAAACAGCGGAATACCCCACACAATAGACGGCGCTGCAAAATATACCACGAATGATGTCAATAGCATGTCGAGCTCTGCCATAGCAAAATATGCGACATCCGAGCAGGGGAAAACCATGGGGTCCGAATTCCTGGGCGGCGTCTAGAGCGCTGCCCTATCCAGAACTGCAAAAGGCTCTTAATCATAATTGAGGGCATTCTAAAAGTGGAGGCTATCTTCCTTATCATAAGCCTTTAGCGATTGATTAAATCTACCAAGATCGTCAGAGATATGTCCCATAGTGACCTGGCCCTTGTCCTCAATTGGGACCTCCTTGATTTGCCAGCCAATCCTGATAAGAATATAGCTTAGCATCAAAGCCCATCAACTTCAGGGCAAACCATACGACTGATGCCTTGATTCCTGTTTGGGTGAATACTACAACCGGACGATCTCGGCCCAACATAGCAAAGGCCCTTTCCAAAGCGGCTTCATCCTTGATCTTATCGCCTTCCAGCACACTTTCATAGGGAATATTGATAGCTCCGGGAATGGATCCATATTCGAAATCCTCCTTAGACCTGGCGTCTACCACCTGAGGGAAATCCCTCAGCAAATAATCATACGTGGCGTTATATTCCGATGTAATCTCAGGAAGGTAATAGACACCGGGCTTAATCAGAGTCTCGCTGGTCGTAGGCATGCCGGATGCTTTCCAATCGTCTATTGTCCCATCCATGACCCTGACATTCTCATGTCCTAGCGATTTCATCAGCCAGTAGACATAGGTCGAAGATGCTGGGCCGCCACCGCATGGCATACATTCGCCATAAATAACTATGGAATCATCCTGAGATATGCCTGCTCTGCCAAGTATCCCGGCTATCTCAGACCAGGGTTTTAGCGCACCGTCGTCTTGAACGAATTCCTCATATGAAATAGCAACGGCTCCAGGTAAATGCTCCTTAACGCTCTCACTTACATCCAATAAAACCTCTGATCTGGAGATCTCACTGAGAGGAACCAGCATTCCCTTAATCGAGTTGCTCCTATAAAGATGGGTGGTTTTTGGATTAATGCCTTCTTGAGGTGCATGCATTTCCTCATTAGTACTACCCTCCGGGCGTCCAAAAATCATAACCCCACCCACATCTTGGGGCCCCTCAGGCCAATTAGAAATAGCCTGATATTGATCATAATTTCCGCTATCAATGCCATCTAAATTTTGCATAAGATTCCAGCTGCTTGGACCGGAATCAACCTCTGAAGAGGAGCGATCGGGAAAATAAATCCCGGCATAGACTCCCTGGGTCAAGGCTACTGTTGCTAGAAGAACCATACAGACTCCAAGCATCAATATATGTCTTAAAGATAATAAGCTCATGATTTTCGCCTCATTTTTCAATAGTACCTCTAGTTCTGCATCTGGTGCAGTCTATTCTTTATGCCTCTACACTCACCGCTAACTTATATTGTGATTAGCGCTCTAAGATATTTATATATCTGTTTCTACTTAATTCTAATTCCTCAAATCCTAAGTTGTAGCTGCTTTAATGATAATAAGGCTGAAGCTCGCAATTAAAGGAAAGCCTTAATTCTGGAACAGCTGAATTCCAAGGACGATAGGTAAAAAGTATCGCCGATTGCCCGATTGCAGTTTTTTCTATCAGCAAAATAGAAGGTATCCAATATAATCTGTCTCGCATAGCCCGACCATGAAATCGAAAAAGTATTTATAAAATAGCATTCTGGCTTTGAAGATGCAAAAATAAAGGAATCTCGTAAATAGGAGCGAATTTTTATTATTCCTCACAGGATTAAAGCAATCAGAACCTTTAAAATCACGGTAGCTCCAAGATATCTAATCGAGAAAGGATGGTAAACATGCCTGTGAAACCATCATATGACACCAAATCCCTTATGCGAGCATATAACTGCCATGTCAAAATAACAGCTATACCCAGAGATTTCTATAATGAAGTTGCTAGGCACTACAACACACCACGCCCTTCAATTCAGCAGTTACTTAGCTATGGTCGGCATCACTTTACAAACTATGAGCAGCTATGTCGTCAATTACATGATGATAACACGGCAGTCTCACAACTTAGAGAAAAGACGAATGATATCTTGCTAGCTGCCCCGTGGTGGCCGAGGCGATAACACCTCATATAGGGAGTTCTGAGACCTAGTCTGACTGACCTACCTGAGTCTATTCTACTTCTAGCAGCAAGAGTCAGACGAGTAATAGTAGGCAAGACAGATATAAGTAGATTAGCGGTACAGAGAGAAAGTAATAGGTACGGGCTGTGCCGCGACTGCGTCGGTGGCAGTCTCGACGTAGTCGAGACATATCCATCCAATGAATTGGAGGGGATTAGCCCTGCTTTCATCCTAAAACAGGGCACTGTGCGTTTGATGATCGTGTCAACGAATTAGAAATCCATATTACGGATGCTTCCTGATATACAGCTCCCCGAATATCTCCTCCTGCTCCAGCCACA